>JBBIKV010000042.1:0-30845 GCA_037445285.1 Nevskiaceae bacterium
CGGCAACACCTACGTCAATCGCAACATGATCGGCGCCGTGGTCGGCGTGCAGCCGTTCGGCGGGTCGGGGCTCTCGGGGACCGGACCCAAGGCGGGAGGCCCTCATTATCTGGAGCGTTTTGCCAGCGAACGGACCTTGACCGTCAACACCACCGCGACCGGAGGCAATGCGGCGCTGTTGAACCAGGGAACCTGAAATTGGGAGCCAAGGCGATGCAGGTGATCTTTCTGCACGGACCCCCGGCGGCGGGCAAGTACACCATCGGCCGGGAACTCGAGCGTCGGTTGGGCATTCCCCTGTTTCACAATCATCTGACCGTGGATCTCGTGGGCACGCTGTTCGAATTCGGCACCCCGGGATTCGTCGCGCTGCGCGAACGGATCTGGCTGGCGGCCTTCGAGACCGCGGCGGCGGCGGGACGATCCTTCATCTTCACCTTCGCTCCGGAGGCGAGCGTGGACCCGGGCACGATCGGGCGGCTGCAGGACGTGACGGCGCGGCATGGTGGTAGGCTGCGGTTCGTCGAATTGCGCTGCCGCGACGAGGTGGTCGAGGCCCGCCTCGCCCATGAATCGCGCGAGGCCTTCGGCAAGCTGCGGGACGTGGGGCTCTATCGCTCGATCCGGGCGGCGGGCGGCTTTCGGTTTCCCGCCCTGCCGACGGCCCTCGTGGCCATCGATACCGATGCCGTGAGCCCTGCCGAGGCGGCCTCGGCCATCCAGGCGGCCCTGATCGCGTGAACGCGGTGGTCGACCGTAGGGCGTGCCGTGTCCCCGGTTGGTGCGCGATCGGCGTTCACGCCGCCTTCCCATCCGCGATTGGCGCCTCAATTGCGGAAATTGGGTTCTGTGCACGTTTCTTGCATCTACCCTCCCTGCAGCGTGCATCCGCAAGGTTGCCCGGTCAAAAAACAAGATTCCAGGGATCACACAGTGAGGGTTCAACATGCAGCAGCGCAGTGAGCGGTCGCAGGGGCCGCGTGGACGGTATCTGCCGAGGGCGGTGCGCTTCGGTCTCGTTGCGGCCCTGGCCGCCGGAAAGTTCGTGGCGCCTGACGGGGCGTTGGCGCAGATCGCGCCGGCGGACGACAGCCTCACGGAAATCGTGGTGACCGGCGACCGGCTCGACGTCATGCAGACCAAGCCCGTCGACTCGGTGTTCGGCTTCGGCAAGACCGTGCTGGAGACGCCCCGCTCGCTGACCACCATCAGCAGCGATCTGATGAGCAAGACCATCATCACCGGCATCGACGATCTGGTGGCGCTGTCCCCGGGTGCCTTCACGCAATCCTTCTTCGGCGTCGCGGGCTCCCTCGACGTGCGCGGCACGCCGGGCGAAAACTACTTCCGCGGCATGAAGGAGATCGATAATCCGGGCAACTATGCGACGCCCATCGCCGCCAGCGACAGCATCGACGTCGTGCGCGGGCCGGCGTCGCCGATTTTCGGGCCCTCCAAGGTGGGCGGCTATCTCGATTTCCATCCGAAGTCCGAAAAGGCGGACGCCAACAACACGGCGGATCCCACCGGGGACATCGGTTTCGAGGGAGGCAGCTGGGGCCACAAGGTGCTGCACGCCTCGGTCAGCGGTCCCCTCTCGCTGTTCGACAAGCCCCTGGGATATTCGTTGTATGGCGAATCCGAAAACTCGGACAGCTACTATCAGAACACGCACACCATCCAGGACATCGTGCAGGCGTCCTTCGACCTGAAGCTCTCGGATAACTGGCATTCGGAGTTCGGTGCGCAGTACCAGTACTACCGGAGCAACCAGGTCGCCGGCTGGAACCGTTTGACCCAGCAGCTGATCGACAACGGGACCTACATCACGGGCCAGTCGCCGTCGACGTACGTGCCGATCAATCCCAACACCTGCGCGCCGATACCCGGCGGCGTCGCGCAGCCGATCGCCAACCAGGCGGGGCTCATCACGCAGGCCGCCGCGAGCGCCGCCGGTCTGGGGTGCTACTTCGCCTTCGATCCGAAGCAATTCCCGCCGACGGTGGCGTCCCTGTCGACGAATCCCAACACCATCCTGCAGAACCAGGGCACCGCGCACATCAACGGCAATCAGGTGCTGGTGGGGCCCAACGATGATCTGGGCGACAACGTCACGACGCTGTACTTCGATCTCATCGGCGACCTGCAGAACGGCGTGAAACTTCAGAACAAGAGCTTCTTCCAATACCTCGACAACATCAACGAAAACACCTACGGCTTCTCGCAGTACGCCAAGACCTGGGTGGTCGAGGATAAATTCGTGGTGTCGGCGAAGATCCCGGTGAGCGACTGGCTGAAGACCAATGTCGAGTTCGGACCGGATCTGCGCTACTCGGACTACGAGACCGGCGACGATTTCAGCGCGGAGTACTTCGACCGGCGCGACATCACGCAGCCCAGCAGCCCGTTGGACGCCCGGACGTGGGCCACGGCGGGTCAGGACCCCTATTCCGACCACATCAAGGGCCATTTCATGGACTACGGCCTGGCCTTCCTGGCCGATACGACGATGTTCCAGAATCTGAGCGTCCTGATGGGCGGCCGTGGGGACTATTTCGACATGCACTCGCGCGAACTTCAGGACTCGCTGACCAGTCCCGGACTGGTGGCGGCCGCGACCAAGGCGGCCTTCTCATACAATGCCAGCATCACCTACGATCTGCCGCTCCACATCGTGCCGTACGTCACCTACTCGCATCAGTCGACGCAGATCACGGGCCAGGGCGGGCAGATCGATCCGGTGCTGTTGAGCCAGGGCAATGCCGTGGCGGCGTCGTTCCTGAAGGAAGCCGGCATCAAGACCACCCAGCTCGACGGGCATCTGTTCGCGGCGGCGGACTTTTTCATCCAGCAACGCGTCGATTACAATGCCCAGGACACCGTGTCCAACAACACCACCCAGGCCAAGGGCGTCGAATTCGAAACCCGCTACGTGGTGAATCCGGAAGTGACCATCACCGGCGCGTTCACCAGCATGTCGGTGTACAACGAATCGCTGGCGTCCAACGGCCAGCAGTTCAGCTTCGCGGGCGCCGGCGATCTGCCCGGCATCAATCCGGGCCTGTTCTACGGCGGCACCGTGGGGGCGTTGTTCCCCGTGTCCACCACCGGCGGCACGTTGAAGGCCGGACTGCCCAAGACGCTGTACAGCGTGAACCTTTACCTCAGTGCCGACCCTTGGGTTCACGGCCTCAGCGGCACGATCGCCGTGACCCACTCGGCGAAGGTGTATTCGGGGTTCTCCGAAAGCGTCGTGTTGCCGCAGTACACCCTGGTGAACACGGGCGTGCGCCTCGAACGCGGCAGGTGGGCCCTCAATGCCGAAATCAAAAATCTGACGGACGCCCGCTATTTCCGGTCGAATTTCCCCGACCTGTTCGGCAACTCCGTGGTGCTGCCGGAGTTGCCGCGCAATTACATGCTGTCGGGTAATTACAAGTTCTGAGTGCGACGCGAAACGTAAAGTGTCGAACGGGCGGGCGCCGTGCGGCGCCCGCCCGCTGAAGACCGGTTCGCACCGGCCATGAGGAGAAGCGGTATGCTGCGCCGATTGTTCCTGCAGGCGGTTCTCTGCGCACTCGCCGCGTGCGCCGCGACGCCGCCGATCACCGGCCCCAAACCGATCGAGGTCAAGGTGGTGGTCGTCACGATGTTCGAGATCGGTGCGGACAGCGGCGATGCCGCAGGTGAATTTCAACTGTGGCACGAGCGGCAGCATCTCGACGTCCGTTATCCGTTCGCCCATCACCACGATCTGTATTTCAATCCGAAGAGCGGCGTTCTCGGCATGGTCACGGGTGAGGGGAACGTCAATTCGGCGAGCGCCGTGATGGAACTCGGAATGGATCCCCGCTTCGACCTGTCGCATGCGTATTGGCTGGTGGCCGGGATCGCCGGGGTCGATCCGGACCGCGCATCCCTGGGTTCGGCGGCGTGGGCCGAATATCTGGTCGACGGCGATCTCGCGTACGAAATCGACGCCCGGGAGATACCGGCGGACTGGCCGACCGGCTACTTCGCGCGCCAAACCCACCGACCCTACGATCCGGACAAGCCCCAGCCGAGCGGCGAGGTGTTCGAACTGAATCCGGCGCTGACGCAATGGGCCTTCGAGTTGACCCGGGAGGTATCGCTGGGCGACGGGCCGGCTCTGCAGCAGGCACGATCCCGCTTCACCGGTTACCCCAACGCGCAGAAACCGCCCTTCGTGCTCCGTGGCGACACGCTGTCGGCCAGCACGTTCTGGCACGGCAAGATCCTCAATGAGTGGGCCGAGCGCTGGGTGGATTACTGGACCGACGGCAAGGGTCGGTTCGTCACGTCCGCGATGGAGGACACCGGCACCTTTCAGTCGCTGAGCTACCTGGGCGCCACCGGGAAGGTCGACAAGGACCGGGTCATGGTGCTGCGCACCGCGAGCAACTATACGATGCCGCCGCCCGGCATGACGGCCGCGGAGCATCTGCTCAAGGAGAACGCCGGCTACGCCGGCCTCGAGGCATCCGTCGAAGCGGCCTACCGGGTGGGGTCGGTGGTGGTGGATGAAATCGTGGGGAAGTGGTCGATCTATCGGGATCATGCGCCGTCCGCGGCACACTGAGGGAAACGGGATTATGAGATTTCGGCTGTCGATGGGGGTGCTGTGCGTCTGCCTGTGCACGATCGGGGCCGCGAGCGCGGCCGAGGCGCCGGCGACCCCCACCTATTACAAACCCGATGACGTCATCGTGATTCTGGGGGCGGTGCCGCAGGAGATTCCGCTGTTCGTGGCGGCCATGGGAAATCCGGCGCAGCAAACGTTGTGGGGAATTCCCTACTTTCGGGGCACGATCAAGGGAAAGGCGGTCATCGCGGCCATCACCGGCATCGGCAAGACCAACACGGCGATGACGACGACGCTGTTCATCACGCAATTCAAGCCGCGGCTCGTGCTGATGAGCGGCACGGGTGCGCGGATCAATCAGGAATTGCGCACCGGCGACGTGATCGTCGCCACCACGACGCATGAGCACGACTATGGGAGCCTGACCCGCACCGGCATGGTGTACCGCCCGATCAACGGCCCGGACGACGGCAAGGAAATCGAAAATGCCTTCTCGCCCCCGGCCAGTCTGTTGACCAGGGCGGATGCCGCACTCGCGGGTTATCGCGGACCGGAAGTCACGGCGAACGGCTCCACCTACCGCATCAAGGCGCGGCGAGGCGTGGTGTCCTCATCGGATCTGTTCGGCGTCACCCAGGAGCGCATCGAACAACTGCGGGCGCTGTACCACACGGACATCATGGAGATGGAGTCCGCCCCGCTGGGCCATACTTGCGAGTTGCTGGGGGTGCCCTACCTCATCGTGCGCGCCGGCAGCAACGTGGCGCAGGAGGCGCCCAACGACGATTATCTGCGGTTGGGACCCATCGCGGCACGCGAGGCCGCGAAATTCTCCCTGTATCTGCTCGACTTCCTCTGAGAGCGCCGCTACCGGATCCGCGCGTAGCAGTAGACATCCTGGGGCTCCGGGTTCCCGAGGTTGGGAAAGACCAGGAATTGTCGCAAGGTGCCCTCGCGCAGGAAGCCCGCGCGTTCGAGCACGCGCGCGGACGCGGCGTGCCCGACGTGGCAGTGGGCGTGTAACCGCCGGACACCCAGGCGGTCGGCGTGGTCCGCGACCGCGAGCAGCGCCTCGGTGGCGAGCCCCCGACCCCAGTAGGACGCCGCGAATATATATCCCGTCGAGGCGCGGTATGCCGTCTCGAAGTCGAGTCCGGAGGTGCCGATCAGCGCGCCGTCGGTGCGGGATTCGAGCACCAGGGGCCCCGCCGGCCAGCGACGCCATTCAGCCTCGGAAAATGCGATGAACTCATGGGTGTCCGCGATCGAGGTATGGCGCGGCCACGCCATGTAGGGGGTCGGGTCGCCGCCGGCGACGAAGCGATCTCGTACAAGGCGGGCGCATCGGCGGCGCGGGGCGGCCGCAGGACCAGGCGTTCAGTGTGAATCGGCGCGAACATGGTTCGAGGTGAGCATATCATCGGTCCCCACCCTGCCGCCCGTACCCGAGGAGACTCCCATGATCGCGCACACGACCCTGCCCGTCAGCAACTATCCGCGCGCCAAGCGCTTCTACGCGGCGGCGCTGGAGCCGCTGGGGTACGCCAACAATATGGAGTACGGCGAGAGCGCCGGCTTCAACGACGGCAGGAACACCGACTTCTGGATCAGCCATAAGCCCGCCATCGTTCCGCTGCACCTCGCGTTCGAGGCACGCAGCGGCAAGGAGGTGAGGGCGTTCCATGAGGCGGCGCTCGCGGCCGGCGGCCGGGACAACGGGGGACCCGGCTACCGCGATTATTGGCCGGGCTACTACGCGGCCTTCGTGTATGACCCGGACGGGCACAACATCGAGGCGGTCTGGTACGACTACGACAAGGTGAAATAGGCCTGTCGAACGCCGGCGCCCTGATGAACGTCGCCGAGGCTCACGCCGCCTGATCCACGTGCCGCTGCAGCCGCTCGAGATACGCGGCGCGCCGGGCGTCGTCGAGCCATGCGACGAGGAAGCCGTTGCGGACCAATTGGATGATCTCGTCGCGGTCGAGGTGACCCTCCTCGTGCAGGGCCCGGAGGTTTTCGTTCAGGTATGCACGAAAATAGGCCGGATCATCCGAGTTCACGGTCGCGCGCATGCCGAGCTGCAGCATGCGGCGGATGTGGGTCGCGGTGAGATCCTGGACGCAGAAGCGGTTCGAGACCGGACACACGGTGAGTCCCAGTCCGCGGCTGCGGATGATCTCGCACAGGGCGGGGTCTTCGAGCGAGTTGATCCCATGATCGATCCGATCCACCCGGATGTCGTTGAGCACCTGTCCGATATGCAGGAGCGTGTTCTCCTGATTCACGTCGCAATGCATGGTCAGCTTCAGGCCTTCGGCGCGGGCCCGGGCGAAGACTTCCGCGAATTTCAACGGCGGATTGCCCTTCTCGTCCGAATCGAGTCCCACGCCGATCAGCCAGTGCTTGTACGGCAGCGCCTCGGACAGGGTCTGCATGGCCGATGCGGCCGGCAGATCCCGCAAGAAGCAGAGGATGAGCCGGGTCTCGATGCCCAGTTCGAGCGCCGCCTTCTTCTGCGCGCGGCGGATGCCGCGAATCACGGTCTCGAACGCGACGCCGCGCGAGGTGTGGGCCTGTGGATCGAAGAACAATTCCGCATAGACGATGTGCTGTTCCTGCGCCTTGAGCAGGTAACGCCAGGTCAGTTCGAAAAAATCGGCCTCGTCCCGCAGCACCTCCATGGCCTTGTAGTAGATGGACAGGAACGAGGGAAGGTCGTGGAAATCGTAGGCGCGAAGCAGCGCCTCGGGCGAGTCGTAGGGAAGCGCGACGCCGTTCTTGCGCGCGAGCGCAAAGCTCAAATCCGGCTCGAGCGTGCCCTCGAGATGCACGTGCAGTTCGGCCTTCGGCATTGTGTCGATGAATCGGTTCATGGCAGGAGACAGACCTGGTAGTGGCGGCATAGGAATCCATAGCTCACGGGGGTGATTCCATCGAGCGACTTCCATCCGTCCTTCCGGAACCGCGCCGCGAAGGCGGCGACGCGCCGGTCGTAGTCGGCCAGAAGCCGTTGCTTGGTTGGTTCGTCCAGGAAGGAAAATTGCAGCGAGTTGCGGCCGAGATTGACGATCTCCTCCCAGGACAGATTGAACTCGCGGGTCGCCACGAAGAACTCGTCGCTCATGTTGGAGTCCCACATGCCGCGGTCGTCGGTCGACAGCGCCACCGGGATGCCGGTCCGCAGGTACTCCGGAAACGGATGCTGGGAATAGTCGCTGACGTATTCGAGCAGCAGATTGCTGATGAGGTTGATCTCGACCAGATAGGGGCCGTTGCGCATTCGCAGCATGGTATCCGGATCGGTGATGAGATTGACGCCGTGGCCGATGCGTTGGGCGCCGAGGAGCAGGGTGTCGCGGACGTGGAAATTCGGTTCGTCCACCTCGCCGGCATGGATCGACAGATTGATGTCCGGATATTTGTGGCGCAACTCGCGCAGAACGGGCAGAAAGCGCAGGGGGTAGCCCTTGTCGTTGTCCTCCCGCCCCACCATGTTGATGCCGACATACAAATCGCGATGGCTGTCGGTGATGGCGTACAGTTCCCGCAGATGTTGCTCGGCGTTCGGCACGAACCGCAGCAGGGCATTTTGAAACCGCACCACGACGCCGGTGGCGCGGGCCTGCGGCGAGGCGAGGAAGCTGCGGAAGATGTCCGCCACCTCATCCACGGTGTACGGCGATCCGTCTGCCGCGACCGCGCCCTCGAGGCCCTGTTGAGTCTCGAGGTACACGACGCCTTCCCGTCCGAAGGCCTGCATGTTGCGCAACAAGATATCGCAGATCAGATGGGGGTTTTTCAGCAGATCGTTGATCCGATCCCAGATGGCGTCGAAAAACTCGTTGCGCCCCTCGTAGGGCTGATCGAGGCGCAGGCTCTCGAGCCACGCCTGCTTCTCGCGGGCATCGAGGTCCTGGAGGCGTTTGAATTCGGACCGTCCGCACGCGTCCAGTTTCTCAAAGGTGTACGCCTGGACGTTCTTGAACAGGAGCAGAGCCTTGGAGGGTCCGAATTCGTCATGCCCGTAGGGCGCGCAGTTGGCGATCCGCACCCGTGTGTAATAGACGTAGCCCCGCGCCTCCTCGGCCATGGCGGCATCCCAGATCCATTCCGAGCGCGCGGAGCCCGGAAGGTGATTGTGCAGGTCCCCGCCCTTGGGAAGCGCGTACAGGAACCGGTACATCTGCATCGGCGTGGCGCCGGCCTTCACCGCTTCGAACCATTGTTCGGCGGCGCCGGCGGTCCGTGTGAAGGTCAGCAGCAAGCCGAGAAGAAGCCAGGTTCCCGTGCGCTTAGGCATGAACAAATTCCGAATTCGCTGTTGAGGCATGGCGGGATCAGTCACGGCGGGTCGCCCGCCCGAGCAACCGCATCGCCAGCGCTTCGAACTTCGCACGGTCGATGTCGAGCACGACCTGCGCCGGGTCCTCGCCGAGACCGGGTCCCTCGCCGATCGACCAGCTCAACGTGTTGCCGTAACCGGCCGTGAAGCTGGTGTCCACGTCGATCGACAGCGACGCGCTGCGGGTGACGATGGACGGATCGAGCCACGCCGCGACGGCGAGTTCATCCCACATGGGATACGACTGTCCAAATTCGCCGATGTAGGCCGCAAACGGTGCGCGGCCGAGGCTCACCTGTTTGATCATCGCCGGTGTGAAGAAGGTTGCCGTGGTCGGATCCACCGGGATCTCGGTGATCTTCCTCCAGGGCTCGTGAAGCACCAGCGAGGCCGCTTCCGGGTCCCAGCGCATGTTGAATTCCCGGCGCGGTGCGTTGGCATATTCCGCGGCAAACGCGTTGTCGGCGGGCCGCGGGTTGAAGCTGCCCCCCATGAACACGAACTCCTGCGCGAGACTGCTAAAGCGGGGGTCCAGCCGCGCGGCGAGCGCGATGTTCGTCAGGGGTCCGGCCGCGATGAGAGTCACCTCGCCCGGATGGAGTCGTAATTGGCGCACCAGAAACTCTGCGGCGGACTCGGTCGACGGTCGGGTGTGCGGTTTGCCGGCGGGAGACGGGGGAACGAGGTAAGGATCCAGCGGATGGGGCGTGCGTCGTACCACGCCCTGGTCCGGCCAGTTCTCCGTCCAGGCGCCTTTGTAGTACAGCCGGCCGTACAGGGCTTCCCAGGCCTTGGTGCGTGCCTGCGAGTTGACGAGCGGCAGCACCGCTCCCGGCACCACCGGCACCTCCGTGCGCCCGGCTATCTCCAGCAGTCGAAGGGTTTGATCGACTTCTTCGTCGCGCCATCCGTCACCGCTGGTGATGGTGATGCCTAGCACCTCGACGTCTTCCGCCTGGAGCAGCATCAGGATGGCCTGCATGTTCGACCCCGCGGGGCCGTACGCATCCTGGTCGATGATCACCAGCCGTTTGTGTGGGGCGACGGCGGCAGGCGCGGCCTCGGTGACCGGCGCCGGGCCCCACACAAACGCCGATGCCAACGCCAGCGTTGCAACGATCGTCCGACAGTCCCGGCGTCGCCTGTATCCACGCGTGTTCATCGCACCTCCTCTCGGTTCATTACAGCATGTTCGACGGCGGCTTCATACCGCATCGAGTGCACCAATCATGGGCAATCCTCCGCGTGTGTGCCCGGGAAAAGTGCGTCCGGAATTTTCCACGCCGGCAATGCCGGCGCGACGGTTGCGCCCCGAGTTGGGCTTGTGCATGCTCGGGGTGAAAAGTCTCGTCGTTCACACTCCTCTGCTCCGGAAGGCCCCCGCATGCGTCATGGTTCCCGCCTGGCGTCCCTCGTCATCTGCTGCGGCCTCGCGGCGCAGGGGAGCGTGTCCCTTGCGGCGGAGTCGCATCCGACGGACGTACGGGTGGTCGTGGTCGCGAACTTCGAGAACGGCGCCGACAGCGGCGACAAGCCGGGGGAATATCAATTCTGGGTGGAGCGTGAACACCTGGATGAGACCCTCGAGGTCCGCGGCGCGTCGGGACCGGTGCGCAGGAATCGCGACGGCCTATACGGCCTGTTGCTGCAGAACCTGACGCCGTTCCTGCTCGACCCGCGCTTCCACTTCAGGAATACCTACTGGCTGTTCACCGGAATCTCCGGCGCCGACCCGCAAGCGGCCTCGGTCGGCAGCGCCGCGTGGGCGCGGTGGGTGGTGAACGGCGACGAACTACGAGAGATCGACGACCGTGAGATACCGGCGGATTGGCCCTACGGGTTGTTCGCCATCGGCTCGATGCGGCCGAACACATTGCCCAGCGACCCGAACAGCTTCGGAGCGGTCGAATCGGTCGATGAGTTGGGCATGGCCTATCCGTTGAACCGGGGCTTGGTGCAATGGGCGTTCAATCTGACCCGCGACGTGAAGATTCCCGACACGCCGCAGCTCGCACGACAGCGTGCGGCGTGGACGGGCTACCCCAATGCGCAGCGGCCCCCCTTCGTGCTGCTCGGCGAGACGCTGGGGTCCGTGCGGTACTGGCACGGACCTCGCCGGACGCAATGGGCCCGTGACTGGGTGAAACTGTGGACCCACGGCGAGGGCACCTTCGTCATGACCAACATGGAGAGTCAGGCGGCGGCGCGGACCATGGACGGATTCGGCAAGCTGGGATTCGTCGACCCTCAGCGGGTGTTGGTGCTGCGCACGGCAAGCAACGCCTCGGGTCCGCCCCCGGGAGTCGATGCCTTGGCGAGCATCGGTGACGAGGCGCCGGGCCAGGTCGCCGCGTACGAGTCGAATTACCGGGTGGGGGCGCCCGCGATTCACGAACTGCTGGCTCATTGGCCGCGCTATCGGCGATCCATCCCGACAGCCCCTTATCGATGAGACGGCCTGCCGCGCGCCGGTCGGACGCGCGCCGGCTCATCGGCGTCAATGCGCGGGCGCGCTCGCGCCCTGGGCGGGCACCGTCACCGTGACGTAGAAGCGGGGCGCCGTGCGGACGGTCAGAACGGCCGGCCGGCAATTGAGGTCCGCGACGCTGAAGCGGAGTGTCTTCGTGTGGCTCTTGCGGCCGACGTCGTCCCATTGCCGATCCAACAACTCGCCCGCCATCTCCCGCCCACCGCCGTCCAAGGTCTTGCACGGGTCCCATTTCAGGTTGAATTGGTGGTCGCGATGAGCTCCGGTATACACGACGACCAGCACCAGTTCGTCGGTGGCCGGGTCGTAGTACGCCCGGCGAAAATTGTCCGCACGGCTCGCCGTGAGGCCGCCCAGACAAATCAGACCAAAAGCCAGACACACTGGCCTCAAGACGGCGGACCCTGCGAACCTGCGCTTCGGGCGATCTGCATGCATACAATTCTCCCCAAGTTCCACGACATCCCCTGTCCTACGACATCGCGCACGGGAAGCATAGACGCATCGTGCCCGAAAGCGGTTCGTCCGAATCGATTTCCAGCCGGCCGCCGTGGGCGCTCATGAATTGACGCGCGACGATGAACGCCAGGTCGTCGGGCAGCCAGCGAGAGCGTGCGCCGTGGCCGGCGTATCCGCCGATGGACTCGAGCGCAATGATCGCCAGACCGTCCCGGCGGTCGATGCTCAAATCGAGTACCGCGCCCGGCGGACTGGCGTCGATCGCCGCCGCAACGAGGGCCGTGAGCAGCGCATGCAGGCGCCCGCGCTCGACCGGCAAGTTCACCCCGGTCGCGACCTGGGTGCGGATCACGACCTGCCGGGCGCCCGCCTCGTTGCGCAGCAAGTGCACGATCCCATCCACGAGTGCGTCGGGGTCCGCGGTGACGGGCTCCGTGGGCTGGAAAGTGAGCAGTTGAAACAGGTTCATCATCGCCCTTTCATGATGGCTGACGGCGCGTCTCGCGAGTTCGCAGGCCTTTTCCGTCCGCCGCGGATCGGCGCCCGCGGCCCGCGTCGACCGGCACAGCAGCTCGACCGCGCCCACCAGCGCCTGCAGGGTGCCGCGAATGTCGTGAGCGTGCGCTGCGGCGCAGCGCTGGTTCACCGCGGCCCGCAGGGCGGCTTCGTAGATGTAGGGCAATTCGACTTCGTTCACCGCAAGCCTCCCGGTGGCCGCCGGGGCGGCTGTGCACGGCAGCACTCCATCCCGGGAGCCTACCGGTTCAACGCTCCGGACCCGATTCACGCGCGGCGCAATCGCCTGTCGGCGCCCACTGACACCCCAACGCCCTCCGGCCGAGGGAGGTCGGGATCCTAGTTTCGGGTGCCCGAGGGCCGCAGCGGCGCCGCCGGTTTCGACGCGGGCACCGCCGGGTTGGCGGCGCTCAGTGCGTCGAACAGACTCTCGCCCGGATGCTTGGCGCAGCGCTCCTCCAGCGCGGCGTTGAAGCGGCCCACAGCGCCGGCATTCATGACGTGGCCGCCGGACAGTCCGACCGCGTAGCCGAACAGCCACATGGTCAGGGTGGTCGCACTTTCCGGATCGGTGCTGCGCAGGGACACGTGACGCGCCGCGAACGTCGCGCAGTCGAGGCGGGTCAAATCCATCGGATTGTCACGCTTGGATTTGACGGTGGTGACCGCCTCGAGCAGTCCCTTGGTCGGATTGGCCTTGCAGTCCGCGTCCAGGGCGAAGGCAAACGGGGAGAGCGAATCGCCGTACATCACGCGCTCCCCCGAGGAGGCCACGGCATACCCGAACAGCCACATGACCGTGTCGATGGGATCGGCGCCCTCACCGGGGGCCGGCGCTCCGAGGATCTCGTTCTCGTACTTCCCGCAGCTCACGGCAGCCAGGTTGTATTGCGCGGCGTGGCCGCGCGGCGCGTCCAGGAGGGCGGCGCAGGCGATCGCCATCAGGCACAGTCCTCTTGCCGTCCGGGTCAAGAGGCGGCCCGCGAGGGCATCAGCCGGCTGACGAACGGCGAGAAGCTGCCCGATGTCACGAGTCCTTGGGCCGCTTCGATGTCCGGCGCGAGGTAGCGGTCGGCGGCGTAGAACGGAACGCGGCCGCGGATGCCGGCATGCACCTGTTCGAGCGCCGCCGAGGAGCGCGCAGGCCGGTGAAAGTCGATGCCCTGCGCCGCCGCGAGCAATTCGATGCCGACGACGCCGGCCGCGTTGTCGATCATGGGTCCGAGGCGGCGCGCGGCATGCGTGGCCATGCTGACGTGGTCTTCCTGGTTGGCGGACGTCGGTATGGAATCGACGCTGCAGGGAGAGGCGATCGACTTGTTTTCCGAGACGAGGGCGGCGGCCGTCACCTGCGCGATCATGAAGCCGGAATTCAGGCCGCTGTTCTCGACCAGAAACGCCGGCAGTCCGCTCATCTTCGGGTCCACCAGCACGGCAATCCGGCGTTCCGATAGGCTGCCGATCTCGGCGATTGCGAGCGCCAGCGTGTCCGCCGCAAAGGCCACCGGTTCGGCGTGGAAATTGCCCCCGGACAGCACGTCGCCCTGGTCGACGAACAGCAGGGGGTTGTCGGTCACTGCGTTGGCCTCGAGCCGCAGCGTCACGCCGCAATTGCGGATGAGATCCAGGCATGCCCCCATGACCTGCGGCTGGCAGCGAAAGGAGTAGGGGTCCTGGACCCGGCTGCAGTCGACATGCGAGGCGCGAATGGCGCTGCCCGCCAGCAGATCGCGGTACTCGCGCGCAACGGCGATCTGCCCGGGCTGTCCGCGCACCTGATGGATGCGGTCGTCGAACGGGGAGTCGCTGCCCTTCAGCGCGTCGACCGACATGGCCCCCGCGACGACCGCGGCGCCGAACAAATCCTCGGCGCCGAAGAGTCCGGCCAGGGCGAGGGCGGTGGAGACCTGCGTGCCGTTGATCAGCGCGAGGCCTTCCTTCGCATGCAGCTTGAGGGGCTGCAGGCCCGCCAGGCGCAAGCCCTCGTCCGCCGGCAGCACGTTCCCGCGCACCCGCACCTTGCCGATTCCCAGCAGCACCGCGCTCATGTGGGCGAGCGGCGCAAGGTCGCCGGATGCACCCACGGATCCCTGGGCCGGGATCAGCGGATAGACTTCGTGCTCGAGCAGCGCGAGCAGCGCGTTCACCAGGCCGAGCGTCACTCCGGAATGACCGCGCGCGAGGGCATTGATCTTCAGGGCGAGGATCAGCCGCACCACGGCGTCGGGCAGCGGCGCGCCGATGCCCGCCGCGTGCGACAACAGCAGGTTGCGCTGCAGCAGCTCGAGCTGTTCCGTCGGTATGCGGGTCTGGGCGAGCAGGCCGAAGCCGGTGTTGATCCCATAGGCCGCATCGCCGGCCGACACGATCTTGTCCACCAGGGCGGTGGCCGACGCGATGCGCTCGCGTTCATGCGCCGCGAGCCTGAAGACGACCGGCTGTTCGTGGATCCGCCGCAGCGTCGACAGCGACAGGTCGCCCGCAAGGAATTCGACGGGAGCGCCCACTATGCGCGCTCGATCATCGGCAGGTTCAAACCCTGTTCGTGCGCGCAGTCGATGGCGGTGCGATAGCCCGCGTCGGCGTGCCGCATGACGCCGGTCCCGGGATCGTTCCACAGCACCCGCCGCAGGCGCCGGCCGGCGGCCTCCGTGCCGTCGGCGACGATGACCACGCCTGAATGCTGGGAGTAGCCCATCCCGACGCCTCCGCCATGGTGGATCGAGACCCACGTGGCGCCGCTCGCGGTGTTCAACAGCGCATTGAGCAGCGGCCAGTCCGACACCGCGTCGGAGCCGTCCTGCATGGCCTCGGTCTCGCGATTCGGACTCGCCACGGAACCGGAGTCCAGATGATCCCGGCCGATGACGACCGGCGCCGACAACTCGCCGCTCTTGACCATCTCGTTGAAGGCGAGGCCGAGCCGATGCCGTTGACCCAAGCCGACCCAGCAGATTCTCGCCGGCAGCCCCTGGAAGTGGATCTGCGAGCGGGCCATGTCGAGCCAGTGGTGCAGGTGCGGATCGGCGGGAATCAGTTCCTTGACCTTCGCGTCGGTCTTGTAGATGTCCTCGGGGTCGCCGGACAACGCCGCCCAGCGAAACGGACCGATTCCGCGGCAGAAGAGAGGACGGATGTATTCCGGCACGAAGCCGGGGAAATCGAAGGCGCGGGCGACGCCCTCATCGAGTGCGACCTGCCGGATGTTGTTGCCGTAGTCGAACACCGGCAGGCCCATGGCCTTGAAGCGCAGCAGGAATTCGACGTGTTTGGCCATCGACGCCTTGGCCGCGGCGCTCGTCCCGGCGGGATCGCTCACGCGGCGCTCGTCCCACTGCTCCACGCTCCATCCCTGGGGCAGATAGCCGTTGACGGGGTCGTGGGCGGAGGTCTGGTCGGTCACGGCGTCGGGTTTGATACCGCGGTCCAGCAGCGCCTGCAGCACATCGACGATGTTGCCGAGCAGGGCGACCGAGAGAGGCTTGCCGGCCGCCTTCGCCGCATCGAGCATCTTCAGGGCCTCGTCCAACGACTGCGCCTGCGCGTCCACGTAGCCGGTCTCCAGGCGCTTCGTGATGCGGCTCTGGCGGCATTCCACGGCGAGCATGTTCGCCCCCGCCATCGTGGCGGCGAGCGGCTGAGCGCCCCCCATCCCGCCGAGGCCGGCGGTCAGGATCCACTTGCCGGCGAGATTGTCGCCGAAGTGTTTGCGCCCCATCTCGGCGAAGGTTTCATAGGTGCCCTGGACGATGCCCTGGCTGCCGATGTAGATCCAGGAGCCGGCCGTCATCTGGCCGTACATCGCCAGGCCCTTGCGGTCCAGTTCGTGGAAATGCTCCCAGGTGGCCCAGTGCGGCACCAGATTGGAATTCGCGATGAGCACCCGCGGTGCGTCGACATGCGTCGGGAACACGCCGACGGGCTTTCCCGACTGGACCAGCAGGGTCTCCTCCGGCCCGAGTGTCTTCAGCGTCTCGACGATGCGGTCGTAGCAGTTCCAATCGCGGGCGGCGCGGCCGATGCCGCCGTAGACGACGAGCTCGGAGGGATTCTCGGCCACCTCCGGATCGAGATTGTTCATCAGCATGCGCAGCGGCGCCTCGGTCAGCCACGAGCGGGCGGTCAGTGTCGAGCCGCGCGCGGCGCGGATGATTCGGTGCTTGGATGGGGCGTGCATGGGGTCTCCTCAGGGTCGAAAGCGTCCCGACATTTCATATCGGGAACCGGGGTAATAGAGGCGCGCGACGGATGCGATCTGGCCGGCGGTCCAGGTACGGCGGATCATCAGCAGACAGGGTTCGTCGCGCTTCATCGCCAGCAACTTGCGGGTGCGTTCGTCGGGCATGACGGCCCGCAGCAGGTGTTGCGCCTCCTGGAGCGGTGCGACCCGGGTCAGGTAGTCGTGGGGCGTGGTGCGGTTGAAATCGATCTTCAGGTAGTCCGGCGCCAGCTTCGGCGACACGTAGCGCTCCTCCAATTGCACCGGGCGCTCGTTCTCAAAGTGGACGATCACCGAACAGAACAACTCGCTGCGCGGCGGGATGCCGAAGTCCCCGGCGAGTTCGGCCACCGCGCGGATGCGTTCCAGCGACTCGATCTCGGCGCGGTGCGCGTGGCCGCGTTCCCGGATCTCGTCGGCGATACTGCGGATCTCGAGCGGATGGGCGTGCGCATGGCGGTCCGCGACGAAGCTGCCGACTCCCGCGATGCGCACCAGCACCCCCTCGTCGCGCAATTCGCGCAGCGCGCGGTTCGCCGTCATGCGCGATACGCCGAACGACTTGACGATGTCGTTCTCGGAAGGGACACGCGTCGAGGTGGCCCATTTGCCGGACCCGATGTTGTCCAGAATATGTCGCTTCACCTTCAGGTAGAGCGGCTGCAGGGTCGAGGCGGTCTTGTTCATCGGCCCCAAGGGTAAGCTGTATAGACAGGTATGGTCAAGTGGTGCCGCAGCACATGAAGGGCCGCGGTTCCGGGCGGTCATGACCGCGCCCGCACCGCCGCAATCCATTCGTCCACCAGCTTGTCCAGCAGCGTCAATGGAACGCCGCCGTTCTCCAGGACGACCGCATGGAAGTCCCGCAGGTCGAATTTCGGGCCGAGGGCGTCCCGGGCACGCTGACGCAGCTCGAGGATCTTCAACTGTCCGACCTTGTACGCGCAGGCCTGTCCCGGCATTCCCATGTAGCGTTCCACTTCGCTCACGACCGAGCTCTCGTTCATGCCCGTGGTGCCGGTCATGTAGGCGATGGCTTGTTCGCGCGTCCAATTCTTTGCGTGCAATCCCGTGTCCACGACGAGGCGCGCCGCGCGGAACATCTCGGCCTCAAGGCGTCCGAGGTCGCCGAGCGGATCGTCCTTGTACATGCCGATTTCCGCGGCCAGCTGTTCGGCGTACAGCGCCCAGCCCTCGGCATAGGCGGAATACAGTGTCTGCTGGCGGATCATCGGCAGGTCTTTCAGGTTCAGGGCGGTCGAGATCTGGAAATGGTGCCCGGGAATGCCCTCGTGATAGGCGGTCGTTTTCATGGTCCAGGTGGCCGTCTCCCCGACGTCGCGAAGATTCGCGAAGAAGGCCCCCGCCCGCGAGCCGTCCATGGCCGCGGGCTGGTAGTACGCCTCGGCGGCCCCCTTTTCCGCCGCGGCCGGCACGCGCAGAACGACCAGCCGCGCCGTCGGAATCGTCCGAAAGTATTCCGGCATTCTCGCGTTGACCTCGTCGAGAATCTGCTGGTAGCGGGCCAGGAGCCGGCGGCGGCCGTCCTCGGTGTTCGGCAGCAGGAAGCGCGGGTCCTTGTGCAGCGCCTGCACGCGTGCGGCCACCGTGCCGTCGGATAGGCCCTGCGACTTCAGGAGCGCATCCATCTCGCCATCGATGCGTGCGACTTCGGACAGTCCGAGGGCGTGCACCTGCTCCGGCGTGTAGTCCGTGGTGGTCATCTGACGCAGCGTGGCGGCGTAGTACACGGCGCCGTCCGGCAGGCGGCCGACTCCTGCCGCCTGGTCGAGCGATGCTGGCCGCTGCGACGCGAGAGCCGCCTGCATACGGCGGTAGGCGGGATAGATCCTTTGGTTCACGGCCACGACGGCCTGCCGCGTGAGTTCCGCCTGTCGGGTCTCCCCGATGCCTTTGGCAGCCCGCATGCGGGCGGTGAACGTGGTCACCAGCGGGTTGACTTCCGGAGCCGGCCGCAGAGTGTCCGCGATGCCGCTCTGCGCCTTGTCGAGCAGCGACACCGGCAACACGACGCCGACCTTCGACTGCCGCAGCATTTCCGCCGTGACGGCATCGAGCTTGTCGCCGCTCGCATCGAGACGCTTCACATAGTTGACCGCGGTCTTCTCGTTCTTGACGACGTGCTGCGTCTCGAGGAAGTTCGGCAAAGTCACCTGGGTGCCCCACATGGGCGCGATGGGGTACAGCCCCTCCGAAGACAGCCAGTCGAAGCGCCGGTAGGCGAGTTGAGTGTCGTACAGGTCGAGCAGAATGGCGTAGGTCAGCCTATCCTGACGGCCGAGGGCGGCGGGGTCGAACTCCCTGACCTCGCGCGCGAAGCGTTCCTGCATCGAGTAATCGTCGTCCCGCTTCTTGACGCCCACCGCGGACAACCTGCCCGAATGCCGGTCGAAGATCGTGCCGTCGGCGATGCCCACCTGGGTGAAGAGTTCGGGGTTCGACACCAGAAACAGCAACGCCTGCCGGTTCGCCAATTGCGTCAGGGTGAAGGGTTTTCCAAATGCAATCCGATAGCCGCAATAGGCGCCTGCCAGCAGGATCGCGAGACCGGTGATTCCCAGAATTTTCGTGACTCTTTTCATCGTGCCTCCTTGATTGGCATTGCCGCCGGATGCCGGGCGCCCGTTACGCCGGCGTCGCGGCGAGCCGCCCCATCAACTCGCGGAAATTTTCGAGCAACGGCAGCTCGGCGGCGTGATGCCGCTCCTTGACCACCCACCGTCCGGCCACCATGACGTCGCGGATCGCGGCGCTGCCGCCGGCGAACAGCAGGTGGTCCAGCGAATTCTCGAGCGGGGCGCCGGCGAAGCTGGGGTGCGCCGCGTCGAGGACCAGCCAGTCGGCGCGGAATCCGGCGGCGATGACCCCGGTCTGCCGGCCGATGGCCTGCGCGCCGTGCAGTGCGGCATGGCGCCACAGCCGGGTCCCGGTATGCGACTCGGCGGCATCCGCGAGCACCCCGCGGCGCCGCTCGCGCAGCCGCTGCTGGTATTCCATCCAACGCAGCTCCTCCGCGGGACACACCGTGGCCTGGCTGTCCGAGCCGACGCACAGGCGCCCGCCCTGCTTCAGGAAGCGGGCCGCCTCGAAGAAGCCGTCGCCTAGATTCGCCTCGGTGGTGATGGACAGGCAGACCGCCGCCCGGGCGGCGGCGATCCCGCGCAACTCCGCCGGCGTGGCATGTGTCGCGTGCACCAGGCACCAGTGAGCATCGAGCAGGCCGGTCTCCAGCAGCAATTCGATCGGGCGACGTCCGGTCTCCCGCCGGCACGCCTCCACCTCCTGGGTCTGTTCGGCGATGTGGATGTGCAGCGGCAGTGTCGGATCCGTCCGGCGCAGCGCCAGTGCCGCCTCGCGCAACGTCTCGAGCGGCACCGCACGCAAACTGTGGAAGGCCGCACCGGTCCGCAGCGTCGCCGCGGCGCCATGCCGCTCGGCGTCGACCCGGTCGCCGACCGCACGCAGGAATGCATCCGTCTCCAGGCGGAACCGGGCCTGTTCCCGCTTCAGGGGCTTCGCACCGAAGTCGCTGGTCTGATACAGCGTCGGCAGGAAGGTGAGCGCGATCCCGCTCAGCGTGGCGGCTTCCGTCAGGGCGTCCCACAAGGCATTGCGATCGCCGTAGGGTTCGCCGTCCGGCCGCCGGTGCAGGTAGTGGAATTCCGCCGCCGATGTGTAGCCGGCCTTCAGCATCTCGATGAACAGCTGCGTCGCGAGCACGCGCAGATCGTCCGGCTCGATCCGGTTCGCCAGCGCGTACATGGCCTGGCGCCAGGTCCAGAAGCTGTCCTGCGCCGACCGGCGAAATTCAGTGTTGCCCGCCATGCCGCGCTGAAACGCGTGACTGTGGGCGTTCGCCATCCCGGGCACGACGATGCCGGCGATGCGCTCGGCGTGGGCGGGCGCGATCCCCCGGTCGGCGCCGGGCACAGGGACCTCCACGGCCGTGATGCGGCCGTCGTCGGCGACGCTGACAAGTGCGTCGCGGGCCCAGCCTTGTTCCAGGAGGGCGGATTCCAATGCGTACTGTCGTGTCATGTTGGCTATACCTGTATAGGGAAGCTAGCTTGCCGTATCATGGCCGGAACATACAAGAGCGGGCGGTAACGTGGCGTCATCACGAGATCGAGAGTGGGACCGGGTCTGGATCGGGGCGAACATCGCAACGATGGTCGCCGGTGATGAGCCCTATGGCAACCTCGCCGAGGCGGCGCTGGCCGTCAAGTGGGGGCGGATCGCCTGGATCGGCCCGGCGGCGACCGCGGCCGCCAAGGCGCGGGCGCTCGATGTGCCGGTGGAAGACGTCCACGGCTTGTGGATGCTGCCGGGGTTGATCGACTGCCATACGCATCTGGTCTACGGCGGCAACCGCGTCGCGGAGTTCGAAAAGCGGCTCTGCGGGGTGTCGTACGAAGACATCGCGCGTGCCGGCGGCGGCATCCAATCCACGGTGAATGCCACGCGTGCGGCCGGCGCCGGCCGGCTGCTGGAGTCGGCGATGCGGCGGGCGCGACGCTTGTGGTCGGAAGGAGTCACCACCCTCGAGGTCAAATCCGGCTACGGACTCGAGCTTGCGACGGAGCGGCGCCTGCTCGAGGTGGCGCGTGAACTGGGCCGCCGTCTGCCCCTCACGGTGAGGACCACCTATCTCGGCCTGCATGCGCTGCCGTTGGAGTTCGCCGCGGACCGGGCCGGGTTCGTGGAGCGTGCCACGGGGCCCTGGCTGCAAGCGCTCGCCGGCGCCGGCTTGGTGGACGCGGTGGATGCGTTCTGCGAGAACATCGCCTTCACGCTGGACGAAACCGCGCGACTGCTCGGCGCCGCGCAGCGCTTGGGGTTGGCGGCCCACGTGCACGCCGGCCAGCTCTCCGACATGGGAGGCGCGGAACTCGCGGCCGCCCATCGCGCATTGTCGGCGGATCACCTCGAATACCTGAGCGCGGCGGGTGCGGCCGCGCTGTCGGCGTCCGGCACGGTGGCTGTGCTCCTGCCCGCCGCATATTTCACGCTGCGGCAGACGACGCCGCCGCCCGTTGCGACGCTCCGGCGGGCCGGAACGGCCATGGCGGTCGCGACCGATTGCAATCCCGGCAGTTCGCCGTGCACGTCGATACTGCTCGCGCTCAACATGGCCTGCACCTTGTTCGGCCTGACGCCGCTGGAGGCGCTCACCGGGGTGACGCGTCATGCTGCCCGCGCCCTGGGGATGGAGGCGCAGGCCGGCACGCTGGAGGTGGGCAAGCGGGCGGATTTCGCGCTGTACCAAATCGAAGGACCCGCGGAGCTGTGCTACAACCTCGGCGCAAATCCCTGCGTCGGCGTCGTGCACGGCGGCATCCGGCACGATCCGCGTGGTGTGTGCGACGCATGACCGCGTCGCCGGCCGCCTGATGGCGCCCCTGCCCGCATGACGCGGCTCGATTTCAGGCTGGAAGCGACCGCGACGGGATCGCGGGCCCGTGCTGCGCGCTTCACGACGCTGCACAACGAGGTGCTGACACCGTCGTTCATGCCGGTGGGCACGCACGCCGCGGTGCGCGCGCAGCGGCGCGAGGACGTGCTGGAATCCGGAGCGCAAGTCCTGCTCGCGAACACCTATCACCTCATGCTGCGTCCCGGAGCGGCGCTGTTCGAGAAATTCGGCGGGATCCATCGGTTCATGAACTGGCCGCGATCGGTGCTGACCGATTCGGGCGGCTTCCAGATATTCTCGCTCCCCGGCAGCCGGTCGATCACCGAGGAGGGTGCGGAGTTCAAGAGCTACGTCGACCATACGCGGGTGCGTTTGAGTCCCGAGAGCAGCATTGCGGCGCAGCGGGCCATCGGCAGCGACATCATGATGGTCCTCGATCAATGCGTGCCGTCCACGGTCGAGCGGTCCGCGGCCCTGCAGGCCATGGAGTTGACCCACCGCTGGGCCCTGCGCAGTCTTGCGGCCCGCGGCGATTCACCGCAGGCGCTATTCGGCATCGTGCAGGGGGCGAGCTACGCGGATCTGCGGCTCGCGAGCGCGCACGCCATCAGCCAGATGCCCTTCGACGGTTTTGCGATAGGCGGTCTGGCGGTGGGCGAGGGGTCCGCGGCGCGCGAGGAGTGCACGGCCATCGTCACCGACATTCTGCCCCGGGACCGGCCGCGGTATCTCATGGGCGTCGGAACCACCCGGGATCTGCTCGAGGCGGTGCACCGCGGCGTCGACATGTTCGACTGCATCCTGCCGACGGCGCTCGCCAAGCAGGGCGTGGCCTTCACCAGCCTCGGCCGGCGGGATCTGCGCCGCGCCGCCTATCGTGGGATGGAGGGCCCCATCGACCCCGCCTGCGGCTGTCACACCTGCAAGACCCATTCGATCGCCTACCTGTTCCACCTGCACAAGGTGCAGGAGCCGCAGGGCTGGCAGCTGCTCGGGTTGCACAACATCCACTTCTACATGCAGCTCATGCGCACGATGCGCGAACACATTCTGGCCGATACCTGGCCGCCCTTTTACCGCGAGCAACGCGAGGTGCTGGACGCGCGCGACAGCTACGGGCGGCCGGCGACGCACATCACGAAGGCACAGCGCCAGAGGCTCAAGCTCACGCTCGGCCGTTACGAGGTCATCGTGCGCGAGGGCGTCGGGCACGTCCGCGACACGGTATCGGGTGAGGTCATGCATTCGGTCAACGATCCGGCGGAGGAGGCGCGCTCGCTCTACGTGGAACAATCGCGCCTGCGGGAGCGGCTGGCGGAGCCGGCGGCGGCGCCGCTGGTGGTGTGGGATGTGGGATTGGGCGCGGCGGCCAATGCCATGGCGGCCATTCGCGCGGTCGAGGAGATGCGGGCGGCGTCCGCCGGGGCGCCCGCGCGGGGGCTCCTGCTCGTGAGCTTCGAGAACGACCTGGATTCGCTCGTGCTCGCGCTGCGGCACCCGGCGTGGTTCAAGCATCTGCGGCACCCGGCGCCGCGCCGGATTCTCGCCGAGGATCGCTGGACCGGCGCGGCGGCGGCGGTGGAGTGGCGGCTCTTGCGCGGTGATTTTCGCGCGACCCAGCGGGCGGCGCCGCCGCCGGACCTGATTTTCTTCGACCCGTTCTCCTTCAAGACCGACGCGGCGCTATGGACGCTGGACGCGTTTCGCGAACTGGCGCAGCTGTGCGCCTCGCAGCCGGTCGAACTGTTCACCTATTCCTATTCCACCAGCGTGCGTGCGGCCCTCTTGGCGGCGGGTTTTCACGTGGCGCGGGGGCGGGCCACCGGGCCGAAGGCGGAGACCACCATCGGACTCTCGCCGCGGGCGGCGCTGTTGCCGCATGGTCGCGAGTTGCTGGGGCCGGAGTTCCTCGCGAAATGGCATCGCAGCGACGCGCAGGCACCGCCTGGGACGACTCCAGGCGACGACTCCTGGCGGGCGTCGGTCACCGGTCACCCGCAATTCCGCGGCAGCGGTTAGGGCACCGCCTGCGCCGCCGGGTTCTCTTGCGCATCGTGCAGATGATCGAACAGACCGCCGTTGGCCGGCGGCTTGGTGGGGCTGCAGAACGCAAAGGGCAGCGGCGCCAGCACGACGATGCAGCGATCACTGAGGTGCATCAGCAAGCCTCCCCCGGGGATCGACTCCACCCGATTCGTGTGTGCGACGTCCCAGCCGAACTCGGGCGGCGTCGGCGGCGGGGTTCCCCGATGGGGGTGGCCGAAGCCGCGCGCCGAAGGGCTCTGCGAGTCGGGTACCGCCTGGCGCGCGGCGCGGTCGAGCTCGGCGGCCCAATCGATGGGGGCTGTCGTCGCGTGGTCCGGCTCGTCGGTTGCGGCGGGTGCCCGGGGCTGCGAAGTCTCCGGGCGCGGCACCGGTCGCGCCGTGGTTGCCGATCCGTTCGAGTTCGCTGCGGTGGTGGCATGCTCACGGTGAGCGAGGTTGCCGGATGAAGTCGCCCGAGCGGGCGACGGCGGCATGAGCATCACCTCGAATTCGTGGGCGGAATCCGAGAGTACGGATTCGAGGGTGGGGCGCGGCCGCGTGGCGGAGAGCAGCAGCAAGACGACGCCCACGTGCAGGGCGGCGACGGCGACCGCGGCCCGGAACGACCGCCGGCGCTGCTCCCTCCCGGCCATGGCGTCGAGAAGCGACTTCAGCCTGAGGGGATTGCCGAGCGCCGCGCGCGGCGCGCGGCGAGCCACAGTGGGCCGACTACGGCGGCGGCGATCACCAGAGCATGGGCCGCCTGTCCCGGCCACGTGTCCGCGGAAATGCCCATGCCGGCGCTGGCCTCGCCGGGCACCGCACCGCCGGTAATCTTGAGTCCCACGTTCAACACGGCGGCCAGAGCGCTCAAGAGAAGAACCCCGGCGCCCGGCCACGCCGGCGCGATGCGCCGCCTCCAGGCCTGCATTGCGAATCCGGCGGCCAGCAGCAGCGGCAGGACCCACAACAAGAGAATGCGCACGGCCAGGTCGATGCGCAGGGTGACTTCGCGCCGCAGCTGTATACGGTGCAGCGCCGCGGACCAATGATCGCCGAGAAGCACGATGGCGGCGAAGGCGGCCGCGAGCGCCGCCAGGAACCCGAGCATTGGCAGGAGCGTGAACCAGGCAGCCGGGAATCGGCTCGGCCAGGCGTGCAACTCCGGCTGGTCGGCGTAGCGACTCACCAGGGCGCTGTCCGAGCCCAGCAAATCTCGCGCTGCGAGTCTCGCCTCGTGGTCCTCGGCACCGCCCGCGATCGCGGCGGCGACCAACACCTCATAATGATCCGATATCTCGCCGACCGCGCGGCACACATGGCGTGGCGCGATGCCGGCGCGGAGCAACGCTTCCCGCAGGGCCTGGAACTGTCCTTCAGCCATGGATTTCTCCTCCCAGTATCGACTCGACGCCGGCACTCATGCGGCGCCAATCGGCGGTGAGTCGGGCGAGACGCTCGTGGCCCTTGGCGGTCGCACGGTAGTAGACGCGCGCCCGGCCGCCGGCCTTTACGGAATGGGATTTGAGCAGGCGGCGGGATTCCATGAGATGCAGGGCGGGGTAGAGCACGCCCTCGCCGAGGCTCAACGAGTCCAGGGTGGCGGTCTTGATGGCCCGGGCGATTTCGTAGCCGTACATCTCGCGCTGCGCGAGCAGCCGCAACACGATCAATTCCGGCACGCCGGACATCAGCGCGGGGCTCCGGGAGGGCGTCGATGGCGTCATGACCGATACCTTGTGAGACGAGGTATAGAGTGGAGCGGGCCGCTCCGGAAAAAGTTCCCGCGGCCGCGCGCTCGCGGCGGGATTCCATGAAACGCAGGTCAGGGCGCGGCGGCCGGACCACCCTGGTGAGCCGCATCGAAAAAGCGCGTGAAGGCGTCGAGCCCAAGCGCGTGCCGTGCCGCGCCCGTCCGAATCTCGGTGCCGAATTCCAGATAGGGGTCGGTGGCGGCGGCATAAGCCGGCCAGGCGACGAGGCCCGCACCGTTCGGATTTCCGGTCGCGGCGAAGCGCACCCAGGCGTGGCGCATGACCTCCGAGAGCCGCCGGTCCGCCGCGTCGGGCGTGGGGCGGCCGGTGAAGCCGGGAACATCCAGGGTACCGAACACGAACTGCAGTTCCTCGGAGTGCGTCGGCACCGGCGGCAGGTCCTGGACGCTGCGGGTGAAGAGGTACGCGTAGGTCCGGGGTTCGTGGCGGGACATGCCGCGTGCGATAGAGCGCGCCGCCTCGGCGAAGGTGCCGTCGCCGCTGGCGGCGCTCCACGCGCTGCGTGCCGAGGCATCGTCCGTCGCCGGATACTGTAGCGTCAGGGTGGGTGCGGACTTGCCGAAGGTCGCCTGGAGCCAGTCCCGATAGGCGTGCAGCGTGGTCTTCCCGGCCTCCGGCAGGAACATCCGACCCTCGTCGGCGTTGATGCCGACGAGGGTCGGGATGGCGGGGATCCGGCCGGCCGCATAGGCGGCACGGGGCTGCGCCGGCAGGCAGTAGCCATCGACGATCGGTGCCGGGAACGACAGGGTCAGGACGCTGGAGGCCGGCAGCGGGTAGAAATCGGTGTTGTGCTCGAGGAGTGATTGGGCGCTCCGGGCCCGCAGGGCGGCGATGTCAGTGCTGAGTCGCGCACCGCCGGCTTCGGCCGCCGGCAGCGTGGCGAGCTGCGGCAGAACCGGGCTTTCGATGATCGCGCCCTCGAACAGGCCGCGGGCGAGCGGGGAGGTCATCAGCATGGCGATCGATGCGGCGCCCGCCGATTCGCCGAACACGGTGACCCGATGGGGATCGCCGCCGAAGGCGGACACGTTGGCCTTGATCCACCGCAGGGCGGCGATTTGATCGAGCAGTCCGTAGTTCCCGGAGGCATGCATCGGCGATTCCGCGGTCAGGCCCGGGTGGGCCAGAAAGCCGAAGATGCCGACGCGATAATTCAAGCTCACGACCACCGCGCCATCGGCCGCGAGTCGCTCACCGTCATAAATCGGGTAGCCGCTCGTTCCGCCGATGAAGGCGCCGCCGTAGATGAACACCAGAACCGGGCGCCCGGCCGGCGTACGGGGTTTCGCCGCCCAGACGTTGACGGTCAAGCAATCCTCGCTGAACGCCTGGCCGCTGGAGACTATCCAGGGCGCCTGCATGCAGTCGTTGCCAAAACGGGTGGCATCGCGGACCCCCGTCCAGCCTGCCGCCGGCTGCGGCGGACGCCAGCGCAGCGCCCCGACCGGTGGAGCCGCATAGGGAATTCCCTTCCAGGCCTGAACGATGCCGTCCGTGCCTCGGATGGCGCCCAGCGTGGTGATGACGATCGGATCCTGGCCGCCGGCGGCGAATGCCGGCGTCCAGAGTAGGCAGGCCAGGCAGGCGTGCACGAGCATCCATTTCATGACAGAGTCTCTCTCCCGTTCGGTTTATCGATGCTGCGTCGCAGCAATTACCTTGACACTCAAGCCCTTGGTTCCTACAATCGCCGGCCTTTGTCGCTGGGCATAGCCGCGGGGCCTCCGGCCACTTTAAAGGTTTTCTCGAACAACCAAGCCGAATCGTACGATTTGGCCCTTGAAGGTATTTATGGCGACGACGACCCAATTAATCCGCACCGGCCGCAACGAACCCGCCTGGAAGTCCAAGGTTCCGGCGCTGGCGGCCTCGCCGCAGAAGCGCGGCGTGTGCACCCGCGTGTACACCACGACGCCGAAGAAGCCGAATTCGGCGCTTCGCAAGGTGTGCCGCGTCCGTTTGACCAATGGCTACGAAGTGTCGAGCTACATCGGCGGCGAAGGCCATAATTTACAGGAACACTCGGTGGTGTTGATCCGCGGCGGCCGCGTCAAGGATCTGCCCGGTGTCCGCTACCATACTGTCCGCGGTGCGCTCGATTGCGCCGGTGTCAGCGATCGTCGGCAAGGCCGCTCCAAGTACGGCGCCAAACGTCCGAAGAAATAACAAAGTAGGTTTCCATGTCCCGCAGAGCAGCAGCCCCCCATCGCACCATCCTTCCCGATCCCAAGTTCGGGAACGATATGTTGGCAAAATTCATCAACATGGTGATGGAGCGCGGCAAGAAGTCCGCCGCCGAGAAGATCGTCTACGGCGCCATCGATCGCATCGGCGAGAAGAAGAGCGGTGCGGTCGGCGGCGAAGCCATCGCCGTGCTGCAGCAGGCGCTGGACAACGTCAAGCCCGTGGTCGAAGTCAAATCCCGGCGCGTCGGCGGCGCCACCTATCAGGTGCCCGTCGAAGTCCGCGCCAATCGCCGTCAAACCCTCGCGATGCGCTGGGTCATCGAGGCCGCCACCGCCCGCAGCGAGAAGTCGATGGCGCACCGCCTTGCGGCGGAATTGATGGAGGCCGCCGAAAACCGCGGCGCCGCCGTCCGCAAGCGCGAAGATACTCACCGCATGGCAGAAGCCAACAAGGCATTCGCACACTACCGTTGGTAGTGCCCGGCGGGCGGCGCCCCGGCGGCTGGTAATGCGCTTCCGCGGCCCTATATACGGACTCATCGGACGGGGTCGCCTCGACCCCGTTGAACTCGGCGCGTAAGCGCCTGGAATATATGGCACGTACGACGCCCATCGAAAGATATCGGAATATCGGTATCTCTGCGCACATCGACGCGGGAAAGACCACCGCGACGGAGCGCATCCTGTTCTATACGGGGGTGTCGCACAAGATCGGGGAAGTGCACGACGGCGCCGCGGTCATGGACTACATGGAACAGGAACAGGAACGCGGCATCACCATCACGGCCGCGGCGACGACCTGTTTCTGGAAGGGGATGGACAAGAGCTTCCCCGAATACCGCATCAACATCATCGACACTCCGGGCCACGTCGACTTCACCATCGAGGTCGAGCGCAGTCTGCGCGTGCTGGATTCCGCCGTCGCGGTGTACTGCGCCGTGTCGGGCGTGCAGCCGCAGTCCGAGACCGTCTGGCGCCAGATGAACAAGTACGGCGTACCGCGGGTCGCGTTCGTCAACAAGATGGACCGGGCCGGGGCGGATTTCCTGCGCTGCGTGGAACAGATCAGGACCCGCCTGCGCGGGGTGCCCGTGCCGATCCAACTGCCCATCGGTGCGGAGGATGCGTTCACGGGCGTGGTCGACCTGGTCAAGATGAAGTCCATTTTCTGGGACGACGAGACCCAGGGCATGAAGTTCGAGTACCGGGAAATCCCGCCGGACATGCTCGCGGAGTGCCGTGAATGGCGCGCCAAGATGATCGAGGCGGCCGCGGAAGGCGACGAGGAGCTCCTCAACAAATACCTCGAGACCGGGGAGCTCGCGGACGAGGAGATCAAGCGCGGCCTGCGCGCCCGCGCCTTGAAGAACGAAATCTGCCTCGTGACCTGCGGTTCGGCGTTCAAGAACAAGGGCGTGCAGGCCGTGCTCGACGCCATCGTGGAGTACATGCCGTCGCCGACGGAAGTGCCGCCCGTCAAGGGCCAGGATGAGCGCGGCGAACCGCTGACGCGCAAGCCCGACGACGCGGCGCCGTTCGCGGCGCTGGCGTTCAAGATCCTGAACGACCCGTTCGTCGGCAACCTGACATTTTTCCGGGTCTATTCCGGAACCCTGAATTCGGGCGACCAGGTGTTCGTGCCGAACAAGAACCGCACCGAGCGGATCGGGCGCCTCCTGCAGATGCACGCCAGCGAGCGCTCCGAAATTAAGGAGGTGCACGCCGGCGACATCGCCGCCGCGGTCGGCCTCAAGGATGTGACCACCGGCGACACCCTGTCGGATCCGCAGAAGGTCATCATTCTCGAAAAGATGGAATTCCCCGAACCCGTGATTTCGGTGGCCGTGGAGCCGAAGACGAAGGTCGATCAGGAAAAGATGGGCGTCGCACTGCAGCGCCTGGCGAAGGAAGATCCCTCGTTCCGCGTGCACACCGACCAGGAGTCCGGCCAGACGATCATTTCCGGCATGGGCGAGCTGCACCTGGAAATCATCGTCGACCGCATGAAGCGGGAATTCAAGGTGGACGCCAACGTCGGCAAGCCGCAGGTCGCCTATCGCGAGACCATCCGTGCGAAGGTCGACTCGGAGGGCAAGTTCGTGCGCCAGTCCGGCGGTCGCGGGCAGTACGGGCATGTGTGGCTGAAGATCGAGCCCCAGGAGGCCGGCAAGGGCTACCTGTTCGTCAACGGCATCGTCGGCGGCGCCGTGCCGCGGGAGTTCATCCCGGCGGTGGACAAGGGCATCCAGGAGGCCGTGCAGACCGGGGTGATCGCGGGCTATCCGATCGTCGACGTCAAGGTCACGATCTTCGACGGCTCGTACCATGATGTCGACTCGAACGAAATGGCGTTCAAGATCGCCGGCTCCATGGGCTTCAAGGAGGGCTTCCGCAACGCGAAGCCCGTGCTCCTCGAGCCCATCATGAAGGTCGAGGTCGTGACTCCCGAAGATTACTATGGCGACATCGTCGGCGACCTGAACCGCCGTCGGGGCCAGATCATCGGGATGGAGGATTCTCCCTCCGGCAAGGTGGTCACGGCGGAGGTGCCGCTGGCCGAAATGTTTCAGTATTCGACGGCGATGCGCTCGATGAGCCAGGGACGTGCGAACTACACCATGGAGTTCGCGAAGTACATGGAAGTGCCGAGCAACGTCGCCGATGCCGTGATGAAGAGTCATTGAGATTCCAAGCGCTTACAGTGTCATTTTTCCTGTTCTAATTTTTGGGGGTACTTGCCGTGTCGAAGGGGAAGTTTGAGCGAACGAAGCCGCACGTGAACGTGGGGACGA
>JBBIKV010000043.1:0-2033 GCA_037445285.1 Nevskiaceae bacterium
CTGTACGCCGGCATGAATCTACGGAGGGATTTTTGACCCCCTCGATTCGCCGGGTGTTGAAGCCGATGGTGTTCATCGCGTGTCTGCTGCCGGCGCTGCGGCTGACCGCCGGGGCATTCGGATTCGCCGGCATCTCCCTCGGGGCGGACCCCGTCGCCGTGATGCTGCACACCTGCGGCAAGTGGACCCTCAACTTCCTGATGGTCACATTGTGCATGACGCCGCTGAGGGACCTGACCCGGACGACGCTCTGGCTGCATTTTCGCCGGATGTTCGGCCTGTTCGCCTTCTTCTACGCGCTGCTGCATTTTTCGGTGTATCTGCTGCTCGATCAAGCGGGCAGGCTTTCCGCCCTGCTGGAGGACGTGGCCAAGCGGCCATACATTACGATCGGGATGACCGCGCTGGTCATGTTGATTCCGCTCGCCGCCACGTCGACGGCGAAGGCACAGCGCCGTCTGAAGTCCCGCTGGACCCGCCTTCACCGCCTGATCTATCCGATAGCGATACTCGGCGTCTGGCACTTCTGGTGGCAGGTCAAGAAGGACATCCGCGAGCCGCTGTGGTACGCCGCGGGGCTTTCGCTGCTGCTCGGCTACCGGCTCTGGAAGCAGCGCGGCGCGCTGGCCGCACGCCTCAACGTCGAACGTCTTGCAAGGAACGATGCATCTTGAGCAGCAAATTCTCGGTCGTCGCCCAATCGATGCAGGGGTCGGTGATCGAGACGCCGTATTCCAGCTGGGACGGATCCTTCGGTATCGGCTGGTTGCCCGCCTTGAGATTGCTCTCGAGCATCAGTCCGACGATCGAGCGGTTGCCGTCGACGATCTGCGCGACACAGTTCTCCGCCACCAGCGGCTGGATTCCCGGATCCTTGTTGGAGTTGCCGTGGCTGCAATCGACCACGATCGTCGGCGGCAGCCCGGCGGCGGTCAATTCCCGCTCGGCCACCGCGATGCTCACCGCGTCGTAATTCGAGCGGCCGCCGCCGCCCCGCAACACAAGGTGCGCATGACCGTTGCCGCGGGTGTGGAACACGGCCGACTGTCCCTGTTGAGTGATCCCGAGAAAATGGTGCGGGTGCCGCACCGACTGGAGCGCGTTGATCGAGGTCGCCAGTCCGCCGTCGGTGCCGTTCTTGAACCCCACCGGCGTCGACAGGCCGCTCGCCATCTCCCGGTGGGTCTGGGACTCCGTGGTCCGCGCACCGATGGCCGTCCAGGTGATGAGTTCGGACAGGTACTGCGGCATGATCGGATCGAGCGCCTCCGTGCCCGCAGGCAGGCCCAGATCCGCAATGTGCAGCAGCAGTCCGCGCGCCGTGAGGATGCCCTTCTCGATGTGGAAGGAATCGTCCATGTCGGGATCGTTGATGAGCCCCTTCCAGCCCACGGTGGTCCGCGGCTTCTCGAAATAGACCCGCATGATGAGCAGCATGGTCGATTCGATCCGTGCCGCCAGGGCCTTCAGCCGGTCCGCATACTCCCGCGCCGCGGCCACGTCGTGGATTGAACACGGGCCCACCACCACGAACAGCCGCGGGTCGCGACGCTCAAGGATGGCGCGCACACCGTCGCGCGCGTTGAACACCGTCGCGGCGGCGCGGGCCGACAGGGGCACGCGCCGCTTGATCTCCTCGGGCGTGGCAAGGATGTCGCTCGAGACGACGTTGACGTTTTGCAGCTGATCTTGGATGTTCGTCACCGCAGACCTACATGGAAGTTCGGATGGTCCAGAGCTCGGGAAAGAACCGCAGCTCCAGCGCCTTCGTGAGATAAGACACGCCGGCGGTGCCGCCCGTGCCGCGTTTGTAGCCGACGATGCGTTCGACGGTCTTCACGTGCGCGAAACGCCACAGCTGGAATTTGTAATCGAGGTCGACCAGGCGCTCCGCCAATCCGTACAAATCCCAGTCCTTGTCGGAATTGTGGTACACGCTGAGCCAGGCGGCCGCGACCTGCTTGCTCGCCTGATAGGGCTGGGAAAAATCGCGGTCGACGGACTCCGCCGGCAAATCCAGCCCGCGGCGGCTG
>JBBIKV010000043.1:2050-30259 GCA_037445285.1 Nevskiaceae bacterium
AAAGACCTTGATCGCGTCGGCATTCTTGTTGCCGATCGTGAACTCGAGCAGACGATATTGCGCCGATTGGAATCCGGAGGAGCGGCCGAGCGTGTTGCGGAATTCCGAATAATCCGACGGCGTCAGGGTGGCGAGCACGTCCCAGGACTGCTGCAGCTGGTGCTGGATCGTCGAGACGCGCGCGAGCATCTTGAACGTGGGACCCAGGTCGTCGCGCCGCACGCAATCGATCGTCGACTGCAGTTCGTGCAGGCACAACTTCATCCACAGCTCGGACACCTGGTGAATGACGATGAACAGCATCTCGTCGTGGTGGTACGACAGGGGATGCTGAGCATCGAGCAGCTTGTCGAGATTGAGGTACTGCGCATAGCTCAGGTGCGCGGTCAGGTCCCAATGAACGTCCTCGTCGCTCAAATCCACGAAGGGTTTGACCTGCAGGGTGGGGTCGCTCATGCGCTACCTTTTGAACACCCATGCAGGCACGGTGCGCCAGCCGGCGAGCAGCTCGCGGTCCAGAAGGCGATACTCCGGCTCCAATCTTTCGACCAGGCGCCAGAAATTGGCGGAATGATTCATATGCTTGGTATGCGCCAGTTCGTGGACGAAAAGGTAGCGGACCACCTCCGGCCGCAGGAACACCAGGGAGCAGTTCAGGCTCACCGTGCCGCGGGTGGAACAACTCCCCCAACGCGTGCGCTGGCAGCGGATGGCGACCCGTGACACGGAATAATTCAAATCGGCCGCCAACCGCATCAGGCGCGGCTCGAGCCGCTCGCCGGCGGCCCGCTTCAGCCAGGTCTGCAGCAGCGAACGGGCGCCGGCATCATCCGGTGCGTGAATCACCAGGCGTTCGCCGTGGTGCCTCACGCTGCGTCTGGCCGCACAATGCCACTCGACCTCGAACCGCTCGTCCGTCAGCGCGAACTCCATGGTCTTGGGTACCGCCGCCTCCGGTTCGGCGAGGCACTGCATCGCCGCCACCTTCCGGTCGATCCAGGGAGTGAAGCGTTGCACGAAGTCGCGCACGGCCTTCGGCGTCACACCGACCGGCACCACGATCTCGACGCGGCCGCCGACATGAACGCGGGCGGTGAGCCGACGGGCGCGGGGACTCACCCGCACGGCGAACGGGTCGTCGGAGCTACGAGTCTCGAACAACGATAGCTGCGTGACTTGGGCGTTCATCGCGCCGCATGATACCAGGTTTGTCCGGGCCGCCGGGGACGTACGCCGCGCTCAACGATGCATCAAATCGGCCATCTGCCGTTGCGCGGCCTTGAAGTCGGGCGACGCGATCAACGCCTTTTCGATCCAATTGCGGGCTCCCACGATATCGCCGCGGGCCTGCAGCTGCCGGCCCAATTCCAGGTAGGCGTCGGCATGGCCCCAGCCCGGCGCCTCGATGCTCGTGGCCGAGGAGCGTTCGAACAGCTGCGCCGCGAACCGCAGACGGGAGAACGCCCGCGCATTGTCCGGCGAGCCCGGATCGCTGCGCGCGAGTTCCTGCAGCGCCGCCGTCAAAACGCCCCGCGGATTCTCGGGCGCCAGCTGCAGGGCGGATTGCACCCGGTCCGATGCACGGGCGCGGAGCAGCACCGCCCCGAAGCGGCGCACCACGGCCAGCCCCGAATAGCAGTCGGATTGCAGAATCAGGGACTCGACCGACGCAGGATCCCGCCCGAGCAGGAGTTTGAGCCGGTCGATGCATTGCGAAAATGCGGCATCCGCCCCGTGCGGATCCTGCGCGGCCGAGAGCGCTCCGAGGCGGTACTCGGCGTGCGCCAGGTGATAGGCCAGCGCATTGTCGGCGCCGCCGGCCGCCACCTGAGCGCTCAGCGTCTGGATCAAACTCCTCAATCGGCCGGAGTTCTCCGCATGATACGCATACAAAATTTGCGCCTGAAGATCGCCGCCCTCCTGGCCGGCGGCCAGGGTGCACATCAGGCTCAAGGGCAGCAGCACCAGACTCACGAATCGCGCCATATAATGACGATACCACAGCGGAGCCACGATTCTTGAACCCCGAATTGATCGACATCGGCGCGAATTTGACCCACGAAAGCTTTGTCCCCGATCTCGCCGAGGTGCTCGCACGCGCCGCGGCCGCCGGGGTCACGCGGCAGGTGGTCACAGGCGCGGATCTGCAAAGCTCGGCCGCCGCCGCCGCGCTGGCCGCAGTGCATCCGGCGGTGCTCTGGAGCACGGCGGGGGTCCATCCCCACCGCGCGGAGAGCTTCGATGCGGCAACCCGTGAGGGCCTGCAGGCGTTGCTGCGACTGCCGCAGGTCGTCGCGGTCGGCGAATGCGGTCTCGATTACTTCCGTGATTTATCGCCGCGGAAAGCGCAACGGGCCGCCTTCGCGGCGCAACTGGAAATGGCGCTCGAGGCGCACAAGCCCGTATTCCTCCATCAGCGCGACGCCCACGCCGACTTCGTCGCGATTCTCCGGGAGTTCGACGGCCGTCTCGTCGGGGGCGTGGCGCATTGTTTCACGGGCGATGCCGCTCAACTCGAGGACTGCCTCGCGCTCGGGCTCTGCATCGGCATCACAGGATGGATATGCGACGAACGGCGTGGCGGGCATCTGCGCGACGTCGTCCCCCGCATCCCCGCCGCGCGCCTGATGGTGGAGACGGACGCGCCCTACCTGCTGCCCCGGGACCTGGCACCCGGACCGAAGTCGCGGCGCAATGAACCTCGATACCTGGTGCACGTCGCCCGCACCGTGGCCGCCGTCAGGCGCGAGTCGTTCGAATCGCTGGCCGCCTCGACCACGCGCACCGCGGTGGATTTCTTCGGGCTGGGAGCCGGGAACTCGGCAGCTACAGATTGGTGAAGGTGTGGGGACTCGGCCGCAGCTGCGCGACCAGGCGGCTCCAGGCATTCGCATAGGCTGGGTATTCGGGAAACGCGGTGTACGAGCGGTCGACGACCGGAAACTCGACTTCGATGCCGTCCAGCATCATCACGTACTTCGGCTTGCCCTTGGTGAATTTGCCCAGATTTGAAAACAGCAGCCGGCCCTCCACCGGCACCTCGCCGACCAGGGCCTTGACGGCCGCAATCCGGTCGTACAAGGCGGGTTGCGGATTGTCGAAGGTATGGCGGTGCCCGCGGCCCATGACCGTCCACTCGCTCATTTGATCGCCGCCGAAGATCAGGCCCGCGACCCGCCGCGTGTCGAGCACCAGGATCCCGCGGCGCGTGAGCAGCAGGTGATCGATGTGGATGAAGCCGCCCATCCCATCCGGCACCAGAACCTGATGCGCGGCCTGGTATGCAATGCGCTCGAGACGGCCGATCAGGCCCTTGCGGCGCGAACGGCGCTGGAAGGCGCCGTAGGCCATGTACCCGCCGGTGCCGATGAGCAGCAACGCCGCACCCGTCACCAGCCACTGCGGTTCGATCTTCAAATCGCTCATTCGATCGCCGCGGCCAGGGACTGCAAGCGCGGCGGCAGATCCAGAAAATGCCGCGGCAGGGTCAACAGGCGGCGGAGACTCTCGGGCACGTCGATCGGCCTGCCGATGATCGGCTCGACGACCTCGTTGAATTTGGACGGATGCGCGGTCGCGACCAGCACCCAGGGGTGGGCGCTTCGCTCCCCGGGACTCAACCGGCTGTAGACTTCGGCCGCCGTCGCGGTGTGCGGGCACCACACCCGCCCGTATCGCACGAAGTCCTCCCGGATCCGGGCGCGAATCGCATCGTCGTCGACGCTCTCCGCACTCAATTGTTCTCGGATCGAATCCAGAGTCGGATAGAACGTACGGACCCGCTCCATGTTGCTCGGGTTGCCGACATCCATCGCCGAGGCGAGGGTGGGAATGCTCGGGCGCGGCTGCCAGACGCCGGTCTCGAGGTAATCGGGCACGGTCCGGTTGGCGTTGTGTGCGAGAACGATGCGGCCGATGGGAAAGCCCAATGCGCGGGCCCACACGGCGGCAAACGCATTGCCCAGATTACCCGCCGGTATGATGTAGGAGGGCTTCTGCCTCGTACTCTTCTCGATGTCGAGACTGGACGCGACGTAGTAGACCATCTGCGGCAGGAGCCGTCCGATATTGATGCTGTTGGCGGAACTGAATCGGTGCTTCGTGTTCAACGTGGCGTCGACGAACGCCTCCTTCACCAGGCGTTGACAGTCGTCGAACGTGCCGTCGATGCGCAGCGAAATCACGTTGTCGCCCCAGCAGGTGAGCTGTTGTTCCTGCCGCGGACTCACCAGCCCCTTCGGATACAGGACCACGATCCGGACCCACGGCCGGAGATGGAAGGCGGCCGCGACCGCCCCGCCGGTGTCGCCGGACGTCGCCACCAGGATCGTCAGGGGGCGCGACGCACCGGCCTCCAGCCGCTGCAGGGTCTCGGCCAGGAAGCGTGCGCCGAAATCCTTGAACGCCGCGGTCGGTCCGTGGAAGAGCTCGAGGGCGAACAGACGCTCCGCCGCGCCTGACACCGGCGTCGTCGGCGCGGCGAAATTCAGCGCCGCCTCGGCGACTTCGCCGAGTTCGGGCAGCACGCGATCGTCCTCGAAAAAACCGCCCAGCGCGGCGCGTGCGATGTCGGGCAGCCGCGTCAAGCCGGCGAAGGCAGACAGGTCGACGTTGGGCAGCCGCGTCGGCACATACAGACCACCGTCGGGCGCCAGGCCCTGGCGGATCGCCCCGCTCAGGGTCACCGCAGGCGAATTGCCGCGCGAACTCAGGAACCGCAACGGGGACATCAGGCTTTCACCACTCTGGCGCCGTAGTTCTCGAGCGACGAAATCCAATGGTCCGACTGCAACCCGTGCCCGGCGAATGCGGCCACCATCGCGCCGCGCACGGCCTCGGCCTGCTGAATCTCGGCCCATGCGAATATGGTCGGCCCGGCGCCCGAAATCGAGCAGCCAAGCGCCCCGGCGGACATGGCTCCGCGTTGCACGTCCTTGAACCCGGGGATCAGGGAATGCCGCTGCGGCTCGATGATCACGTCGTTGAAGGAATCGCGGATCATGTCCAGGTCGTTCGAGTAGCAGCCGCTGATGAACCCGGCGAGATTGGCCGACTGCCAGATGAAGTCCGAGCGGCTGACGTCGGTTTTCAGGATCGCGCGCGCCTCGCGCGTGCCGAGGAACATGTGCGGATGGACGAGAACGCAGCGCAGCGAGGGAGGCACGGGGATCTGTTTCACGCGTGGATGGTCGATGCCGACGGTCAACACCAGGCCGCCGCACAGGCAGGGTGCGATGTTGTCGATGTGCGCCGAACCGCTGGCGACTATCTCGCCCTCCATCGCGAATTTGAGCAGCTGCAGGCGGGGTACCGGCTGCTCGAGCAGCGCGTTGGCGGCGACCACCGCCGCCACCGCCGACGCGGCGGAACCGCCCATGCCGGACGCGAGCGGAATGCCCTTGTCGATGTCGAGCTCGAACCCATACCCGAGCCCGAGGGCGGCATGCATGGCCTGCACCGCGCGTCCGGCGGTATTGCTCTTGGGGAGGGTGGGCAGATCTCCGGCGACTCCCGTGATCGCGCGGATGCGCACCACCGGTTCGTCGATCCTGCGGATGCGCACGCGGTCGCCGACGGCCTCCACCGTGTGTCCCAGGATATCGAAGCCGATGCCGACATTGGCGACGGTGGCGGGTGCGAAGGCGGTAACGTCGGTGAGCACGGCGATCCTCGTTGGTGTATCGGCTTTAAAGATGCGCGCCAAGATAGGCGGAGAGTCGCAGCAGGTCGGAGAACACGCCGCCGGCGGTGACCTCGGGACCGGCTCCCGGTCCCTGTACGATCAGCGGATTGTCGCAGTAGCGGCGGGTCGCGAAGCGCACGACGTTGTCGGTCAGCGCGATGTTCGCGAACGCATGGCGGGCGTCGAGGCGCATCAGGCCCACGGTTGCCCGGCCGGTCGATTCGATGCGCCCGACGTAGCGCAGCACCTGTTTGCTGCCGGTCGCGTCGGCGAGCATGGCCGCCATCTCGGCATCGAACTCGGACAGCCGCGCCATGAATTCCTCGACGCTGACCTTCTCGAGCGTCTTCGGCACCAACCCCTGCACGTCCACGTCGGACATCTCGAGCGTCAACCCCATTTCACGGCCCAAAATGATGAGCTTGCGCGCGACGTCCATGCCGGACAAGTCGTCGCGCGGATCCGGCTCGGTGTAGCCCTTGAGTTTGGCGGCGCGGACGATGGAGGAAAAGGAGTCGGTGCCGTCGAACACGTTGAAAAGATACGCGAGCGTGCCCGAGAAAATACCCTCGATACAGGTGATGTCGTCTCCCGTCTCGCGCAGGTCGCGCAGCGTCTGGATGATGGGCAGCCCCGCGCCGACCGTGGCCTCGTACAGATAGTGGCTGCCGGCGGCCCGCCGCGCCTCATGCATGCCCCGGTAATACGGCAGCGGCCCGCTGTTCGCCTTCTTGTTGGGGGTGACCACGTGAATCCCTCGTCCGAGCCAGGACCGATAGTGGGCGGCGACGTCGGCGCTCGCGGTGCAGTCGATGATAACGGTGTGCGGGATGTAATCCGCCTGGCAATGGTCGGCAAATTTCACCAGATCGAGCGGTTCTCCCGACGCCGCCAGCTGCTCGGCCCAATGGTCCAGATCGATGGCGTTTTCGGCCAGCAGCATCCGCTTCGACCCCGCGATGCCGCGCAGGCGCAGATCCAGATTCAATGCGCGCAGACGCTCGACCTGGGTGGCGATCTGGGCGATCAGCACACGCCCCACGGTGCCCGGACCGATAAGGCCGATCGACAGCGTGTTCGGCGACAGGTAGAAGGCCGCATGCACCGCACGCAACGCCCTTGCCGCGCCCTTGCCATCGACGACCACGGAAATATTGCGTTCGGACGCGCCCTGCGCTATGGCCCGCACGCTGATCGCGGCATCGCCCAGGGAGTTGAACACCTTGGCCGCGACGCCGTGCGCCCCTGCCATGCCGTCGCCGACGACGGCGAGAATGCAGAGATCCAGGCCGACGTCGACCCGCTGGATCTGTCCGTCGCGCAGCTCCGTGTCGAAGGCCGCGCGCACCGCCGCCTCGGCGCGCACCGCCTGGTCCTGGGGGATCGCGAAGCAGATCGAGTGCTCGGAACTGCCCTGCGAAATCAGGATGACGGAGATGCCGGCATCGCGCAGCGCGCCGAACAATCGGTGGGCCGTGCCAGGCACGCCGATCATTCCGGCGCCTTCGAGGTTGACGAGCGCCACCGGGTCTATGGTGGTGATGCCCTTGACCTTGAGCGCCGACACCGGTTTGGCGCAGATCAGCGTGCCCGGCTTTTGCGGCGCGAAGGTATTGCGGATGTAGATGGGGATGTCGCGCGCAACGGCCGGTTCCATGGTCTGCGGATGAATGACCTTGGCGCCGAAGTAGGCCAGTTCCATCGCCTCGTTGTACGACAGCTGGTCGATGACCTGGGCATTCGGCACGAGCCGCGGATCCGCCGACAGCACGCCGTCGACGTCGGTCCAGATGATGATCTCGGCGGCGTGGAGCAGCGCGCCGAATATCGAACCGGAAAAGTCGCTGCCGTTGCGGCCCAGCGTGGTCTGCATCCCGGAGGTCGTGGTCGCCACGAAGCCGGTCACCACGAGGCGCCCCTTGAATCCCGGGGGTATCAGGCGCTGTAGATGTTGCTCGCTGACCGCCCACTGAACGGCCGGACCCAGAGGCCCCCACTCGACGATGATGACTTCGCGAGCATCCACCCACAAGACCTCGCCCGCGATGCGGGCCCGCTCCCGCAGGAACGGGGCAAACAGCCGGGTCGACCATATCTCGCCATAGCCCGAGATGACGTCGCGCATGGTCTGCGGCGCCGACCGGATGAGGCGAACGGTCTGCAGCATGCCGGCGATGTCGCGGCAGTCGTGATCCAATTGGGCGCGATACGCCACACACTCGGCCGCAGACACCAACTCGGCCGCCAGGGCCGCGTGCCGGGCCTTGAGGGCCTCGAGGGCCGTAATGAAGTCTCCGCCCGGCTTTTCGGCGAGGCTCACCAATCCGAGCAAAGAGTCGGTGACACCCCGGCACGCGGACAACACCACGGCTTCCCGGGGGTTCGAGGACGCTTCTATGATGTCGGCAACCCGCCGGAAACAGGCGGCATCGGCCACACTGGAGCCACCAAACTTATGTACGATCCATTTTTCCATGCTTCACACGCCCGCCCCGGCCTTCGGGCCCAGCGTCTTCCCGATATAACCATTAAGTTGATGAATTGCGGCTGGAAACCGCTAGACAGGCCGGAACTTTAATCGCACCGCCCGGAGGCAGCAAGGGGAAAACCCGGAGGCCGGTTTCTATGGCCGGCCGCGACGCTTGGATATCGGCGCGCCGCCCGTCCCGGATCGCGGCAATCCCGTGTGCTGCGTCCGAAACGGCAACGCCGCCCGACCCGCCCCGACGGCCGCCCGACCGGCTCCGGCGACCGGCTGATAGGCCGGGATCAGGTGATGCTTGCCGTTGCCGATCAAATCGGCCCGACCCATGCGCTTCAACGCCTCGCGCAGCAGCGGCCAATTCTCAGGATCGTGATACCGGAGAAACGCCTTGTGCAGCCGCCGCACCTTGATCCCCTTCGGAATCACGACGTCCTCGCTCCCCCGTGCGATTCGCTTGAGCGGATTCTTGCCCGAATGGTACATCGCCGTGGCGGTGGCCATCGGCGACGGCAGGAACGCCTGAACCTGGTCGGCGCGAAAGCCGTTCTTCTTCAGCCAGATCGCGAGCTCCAGCATGTCCAGATCGCGCGTCCCGGGGTGCGCGGCGATGAAATAAGGGATGAGGTACTGTTCCTTGCCGGCTTCCCGGGAATATTTGTCGAACAGCTCCTTGAATTTGTAATAGGTGCCCACCCCCGGCTTCATCATCTTCGAGAGCGGCCCCTCCCCGATCGCCTCCGGAGCGATCTTCAGATAGCCGCCCGTGTGGTGGGTGGCCAGCTCCTTGACGTATTCGGGCGACTCGATCGCCAGGTCGTAGCGCACGCCCGAGGCGATCAGGATCTTCTTGACGCCCGGCAACGCGCGGGCACGCCGGTACAACCGGATGAGCGGCGCGTGATCGGTGTTCAGGTTGGGGCATACGCCCGGAAACACGCAGGACGGGCGCCGGCAGGCCGACTCGACCGCCGGACTCTTGCAGTGCAACCGGTACATGTTGGCCGTGGGCCCGCCGAGATCGGAAATCACGCCCGTGAATCCGGCCACCGAGTCGCGAATCGTTTCGATCTCCCGGATGACGGAGTCCTCCGAGCGGCTCTGAATGATCCGTCCCTCGTGCTCCGTGATCGAACAGAACGTGCATCCGCCGAAGCAGCCCCGTTGAATCGCCACGGAAAAGCGGATCATGTGGTAAGCGGGAATCTTCGCATTCCCATAGCCCGGGTGCGGCCGGCGCGCATAGGGGAGTTCGTACACGGCATCCATGTCGGCCGTCGCCAGGGGAATCGGCGGGGGACTGAGCCATACGTCCTGTGTGCCATGACGCTGCACGAGCGCGCGGGCATTCCCGGGATTGGATTCGAGATGGAGGATCCGGGAGGCGTGCGCATAGAGCACCGCGTCCCGACTCACCTGTTCGAACGACGGAAGCCGGATGACGCTGCGCTCGCGCTGCGCATTCGGCACCTGCCGGTAGAACTTGACGACGTTCGCCGCCGCCGGCGGGCCGGCCGTCTTCGGCGCCTGACTCAGGGTCAGCTTGCGCTCCGTCTCGTCGGCATACGGATCGATCGGCGGCGCCAGAGGTCCCGGGGTGTCCAGTTCCGTGGAATCGATGACCACCCAATCGGCCGGAACGGTGCGTCGCACAAAGGCCGTGCCGCGCAAATCGGTGATGTCCCCGATCGACGCACCGGCATCCAGACGCCGCGCGATCGCCCCGATTTGCCGTTCCGCATTTCCGTACACGAGCAGATCCGCCTTCGAATCCACCAGCACCGACCGGCGCACGTGCTCCGACCAATAGTCGAAATGTGCGATCCGGCGCAGGCTGGCTTCGATGCCGCCGATCACGATCGGCACCGACCCGTAGGCCTCCCGCACCCGCTGTGAATACACGATGACACAGCGATCGGGACGCTTGCCGCCGATGCCTCCCGGCGTGTACGCATCGTCGCTGCGCACGCGTCGATCCGAGGTGTATCGGTTCACCATCGAGTCCATGTTGCCGCCGGTCACCCCGAAGAACAGCCGCGGCTCTCCCAGCGCTTCGAAATCACGGGTGCCGTGCCAGTCGGGCTGCGCGATGATGCCGACCTTGAAGCCCTGAGCCTCGAGCACGCGGCCGATGATGGCCATGCCGAAGCTCGGATGGTCGACGTAGGCGTCGCCGGTGACGATGATGATGTCGCATTGCCGCCACCCCAGCGCATCCATTTCAGCTCGGGTGGTCGGCAGGAAGTCCGCCGGCGCGGAACCGCCGACCTTGCCGGAGTCGCCGGAAAACAGGGGGTCGGCGGTTTGCACGCTACCCTAAATCGATCGGGACGTAGATCTGTGCGTCCTCCCGTTGGATCAACAGGGCGACGCTGCGGCCGGCGCGCGCCACCTCGCGCTTGAGGTCCGCGACGGTCGACACGTTCGCCCCGTTCACCCCGAGCACCACGTCGCCGGCCTGCAGACCCGCGGCCAGCGCGGGCCCCGTCACGTCCTCCACCACGAGTTTGCCCCGTGTGTGCAATTCCTGCTGTTCGTCCGGCTTCAACGGCCGCACCGCCAGGCCCAACTTTCCGCCGCCGTCCTCACCGGCATTCTTGGCGGCCTGTGCGGGCGTGTCCTCCAGCAACACCGTCTTGACCGTCACCTCGATCGCCTTCCTGTCGTGCCAGACGCCGAGGCGCGCCTCGGTGCCCGGCGTCAACTCGGAAATCACCGCCGGCAGATCGGAGGAATGATCGATATTCCTGCCGTTGACGCTGGTGATGATGTCGCCCGGCTTCAAGCCCGCGCGCTCGCCGGGACTCTGCGGCTCCACGGCACTCACCAGAGCGCCATGCGGGATGCTCAAGCCGAACGACAAGGCCAGCTGCTGCCCGATGTCCTGCACCGCCACTCCGATGCGGCTGCGGCTCACCTTGCCGTTCTTGAGGAGCTGGTCCTTCACGTGCAACGCGACGTCGATCGGAATGGCGAAGGACATCCCCATGTAGCCGCCGGTGCGGCTGTAGATCTGCGAATTGATGCCGATCACCTGGCCGTCGAGATTGAACAAGGGCCCGCCCGAGTTGCCGGGGTTGACCGCGGCATCGGTCTGAATGAACGGCACGTACGAACCGCCGGACTCGTCGGGCAGATTGCGGCCGGTGGCGCTCACCACGCCCGCCGTCACGCTGTTCTCGAAACCGAACGGCGAGCCGATGGCGATCGCCCATTGGCCGGGACGGACGCGCGACGGGTCGCCAAAGTGCACGAATGGCAGACCGGTTGCCGCGATCTTGATGAGCGCCACGTCGCTGCGCTTGTCCACCCCGATGACCTTGGCGGCGAATTCCCGGCGGTCGGTCAGTTTGACCGTCACTTCGGACGCATCGGCCACGACGTGCGCGTTGGTGAGGACGTAACCGTCGGCGCTGACGATGAAGCCGGAACCGATTCCGTGACTGGGCGGAGCGTGCTCCGGGGCCGGCATCTGGAACCGGTGGAAGAACTGCGACAACGGATCATCGCCCTCCCCCTGGTCGGCGCCCATCAGCGGCTGCTTCTGGGCCTTTTCGGTGACGCTGATGTTGACGACGGCGGGCCCGGGCTCGGCAACGAGACCGGAGAAATCGGGCAAGCCGGTCACCCGGGCGGATGCGGGGGCGGGCGAGGTCGGCACGACGGCGGCGACCACCGGAACGGTTGGGGTTTGACCCGCATCCGCGCTGGAACGCTCATGCACCACCGCCACGACGAAGATACCCGCGACCGCGGCAAGCGACCAAGTTCTCATGCTACCCATTTAAATTATCCTCTGCGAAAACGGCTGACCTTCCCCGTCAGACTGGCATGGTGGGGCATTTGTTTCAATTTTCCAGGTCCGCGAGCCGGTAATTTTCGGTTGGCCGGCCCTCTGGCGCTCCGTACCGCCCATATTCGGCCCACTCGGCAAAAATGTGAATCAACGACGGGCGCCAGACCGGCTGGAGCGGCTAACCTGCCCGTTCATTCAATCCTGATCGATCACTATGGCAGACCCGACCGCTCCGGTCCTGTTGGTGGTGGGTGGCGAACCCAAACGCCTGCAATGGTTGACCCACCATGTCACGAGCCATTGGCCTGACGCGGTGGTCACTCTGGCACCGGCGCAGGACGGCGCATCGCTGGCGGACGTCGTCCGGGAGCGACCGCTCGACGCGGTCATTCTGCCGGTGGATTTCGGCAGCGATGAACTCGCCGGGGCCGCGCTGAAACGGCTGGCGCTCCTGCTTCGCGCGAAGCCGGACCTGCACGTCATCGTGCTCGCCGAGCACGGCGGCGAACTGTCCGCGGTGCGCGTCATGAAGGCCGGCGCCGGGGATTATCTGCCGCTGGCGAAGATCACGCGCGACGGGCTGCTGCTGGCGATCGCCGAAGCGAGCGAGCGCCGCCGCGCCGCCACGCCGGACGGCGACGCGTTGTTGCCCTCCGCGCACGACCCGACCCCCGTCAAGGTGCCCGGGTATTCGATCGTCAAGGACATTGCGACGAGCAATTTTTCCTCGGTATTCCTCGCCCGGAGCGAGCGCCTTAGGCGCAACGTGATCCTCAAGGTCATGAACCGCGGGACCTCGGCGCGCGAACTGGACGATGCGGAGCGATTTCAGCGTGAATACGAGATCATCTCGAGCATTTCGCACCGCGCCATCGCCGAAATCTACGACTTCGGCGCCGAGCCCGCATATCAGTACCTGGCCATGGAATACATTCCGTGCGGCGACCTGCGCGACCGCCTGCGCAACCCGCTCAGCGTCGACGAGAGCCTTTATTACCTGCGCAGCATCGCCGAGGCGCTGCGTGTGATTCACGTCTTCGGCATATTGCACCGCGATTTGAAGCCCGCCAACGTGATGCTGCGGGAGGAGAATTCGCCCGTGCTCATCGACTTCGGCCTGGCGCGGCGCTCCATCGAGGATTCGGACACCACCGGCGCCGGCCAGGTGCTGGGCTCCCCGTACTACATCAGTCCGGAGCAGTCCCAGGGCCAGCGCGTCGATGCGCGCACTGACCTGTACAGCCTGGGCGTGATGTTCTACGAAATGCTCACCGGGCAGCGCCCCTACAACGGGCGCAGCGCCATGAGCATCATGGCGCAACACGTCGGGTCGCCGGTGCCGATCCTGCCGCCGGCCGTCGCCCCGCAGCAGCCGCTGCTCGATCGGCTGATGGCGAAGCGACCGGAGGACCGCTACGCGTCCGCGGATGAACTGCTGGCGGACCTGGGCCCCCTCACTGTGACCCACGTCCCAAGTCAGGAAGCCCTCGCCTGATCCGGTCATAATCGGACCGTGGCGCTGTGACACCCATCAACCATCGTCACCGCAGGTTTTGGCACTCTCTGCCGACCATGTTCATCACCGTGAAGCGCCACGAGCGCGAGAAACAAGTTCTGCTGGGCGCCGGCAACCGGCTGCACGAAGCCGTCATGAAGTACGCCGACCAGGGACTGTTCATGCTCGACGCAGCCGGGAACCTGCTGCCGACCGCATCGCACTCGATGCAGACCCTGTTCCGACGCAAGGATCTGAACCACCTGACCTTCGAGAAACTGCTGGTCCCGGTCGTGTCCCCCAAGACGCTCACGGTCGCGAGAGCCTTCATCGCCGCGCTCCTCGGGGCGCCCCGGGACGCGGTGCCTCCGCAGAACCCCCTCGCCTGCGTCGACATGCGCCTGACGAACGCGGACGGGTCGTTCGACAGCGCTCATTACGCCTTTGAATTCGATTCGATCGCGGCCCCCGGCGAACCCCCGTTTTGGCTGGTGCGGGTCACCGACATCACCTCGCGCATCCAGCTCACGCAGGAGGTCGAGGACCTGCGCAGTCAGGTGCGGACCCAGGGCGAGATTCTGCGCGGAGTGCTGCGAATGGGCGCTGCGCGTTTCGGCGCCTTCATGCAGAAGACCGAGGAATCGATGAAGACCATCAACGCCGTCCTGAAGAAGCCGGCGCGCGAGGCGGAGGCGTTTCGCCACAAGATCGAAGAGACTCTCGACGAAGTCGACCGCGTGAGGCGCGACGCGGCGGCGTTCAAGCTCACGGCCCTGGTCGGCTCCGCGCGCGTTTTCGAAGACGCACTGCACGATCTGCGCAGCCGCAGCGAACTCTCCGGCAGCGATTTTCTGCCGGTGGCCGTCAAGATGGACCAGTTGTATTCACAGTTCGCCCTGGTGAAGTCGCTCACCAGCGCCGCGGCGCCCCCGCGCGACTCCGAATCCTCGGCGCCCGCCCAAAACGTCACCGAGAACGGCACCCTGATCCTCGCCGCGCCGAAGCTGCTGGCCGAGGGGGCGGAGCTCAAGCCGGTACTCGCGGCCCCGCGGACGGCGCCCGCCGGGAGCCTCGACGGCGCCCTGCAATCGCTGACCGAGCACGTGTCCCAGGAACAGCACAAGGATGTCGTGCTCGAGAGCGCCGGCCTCGATCTGGTACCGCCGAAATACCAGGCGGCGATCAAGAACGTCGCCATACAACTCATCCGCAATGCCGTGATGCATGGAATCGAACCGGCAGCGGTTCGCGAAGCCGCCGGGAAACCGGCCGCCGGCCGTCTGCGGCTGCAATTCAAGGTGAAATCCGAAGGCTATCAGCTGCTGTTCGAGGACGACGGCCGCGGCATCGACCCGCACGAGGTGCGCGCGACCGCCATCGCGCGGGGCGTTAGCACGCCGGAGGCGGCGGCGCGCATGCGCGACCGCGAAGCGATCAAACTGATTTTCAAGTCGCGGTACACCACGCTCGCGGAATCCTCGGCGGACACGCGCCATGGCGGCGGGATGTCCCTGGTCCGCCGCTACGTGCACGAGTCCGGCGGCAAGATCGCCCTGGCGAGCCTGACGGGCCGCGACACGCGGTTCAAGATCGTGCTGCCGCCGCTGGGTGCCGTGGCGGACGCCTCCCCCGCACCCGCGCCGGCACCGTCCAAGGCGATCGTCGAGGCGCTCAGCGACGCCGAACCCCTGTTTCAGGCCGAAGCGGTGGCCGCCTCGATCGACCCCCGTCCCGACGTGGCAGCCGATCCGGACGCCGTCACCGTCGTGCTGACGGACCCGCAAGCACAGGTCGCCTGAGCACGCCGCACGGAACGACGAACCACCGCACCTGCCGCTCAGGCGTGCAGAATTTCCTCGCGCCTCGTATCGGTGCCTCCCGGATCATGCAGATTCGTGCTGAACGAGATCAACACCATGACGGCATCGCCGGTGTTGCGGTACGCGTGCACGACACCCGGCGGTATCGTAAAGCGCCGGATCTCCCCCGCGGGCACCTCGACGTCGCGGATCACGCCACCTTCCTTCAGCCGCACCAGACACGGCCCGACCACGGTGGTGGTCTCGACCGCGGTCAGATGCACGTGATTGCCGCGCACTTCGTTCGGCCCGGTCAACACCACGTGGACGTTCCTCTGTGCGGCGAGTTCCGCGTCGCTCAAGGGTTCGAACAGCGCGCCGCGGGAATCTCGATGAGTTCTGACGGGGTCAACGGACGTGACGGGGGCCCGGCCTGCGGGCGGTGGTTGCGGTGCGCTCATGAGCCCGATTATACCGCTGCCGGGCCGGATTACCCGCGCGGCGGCCCGCGCCTGCCGTGGCGTCGGCCGGCGAGCAACACGCCGATGACGAACAAGGAATCCCACCAATCCAACTCCCCGCCCCCGCCATGGCTCGGCCCCATGACCGTCAAGGTCGCGGTCGCCGCACCGACGTTGGCGCCGGCCGACGCGGTGCTGAGCATCCCGGGAACGAGGGTGTTGGTATAGGTGCCCGCAGAGGTCGATTGCAGCGGGATGGTGATCGCGCAACTGCCGTGGGCCGCGATGGTGGCGCCGGACAGCGTCACTGTGCCCGCCGCAACCATCAGAGAGGCCGCGGCGCCCGTGCAGGTGGTGGCCGCCTTCGCCGTGACCGACGCACTCGGGATCGTCAGACCGGCGGGCAACGAGGCGGTCAGATTCGACTGCGTCAGGGCGAAGCCATTGGGATTGTCGAGCGAGATCGTCAGCGTGGTGGCGGTATTTTCGGAGACGCTTGCCGGAGCGAAGGCCTCCGAGACCACGGGCGCGAGCGGCGTCACGGTGAAGGCGGCGGGACACGCCGAGGCCGCCGATCCCGCCCTTGCCGGCGTGGTCGCGGCGGCGGCAATCGATCCGTCGGCGGCAACGGCAAGCGTCGCCACGTCGACTGCGCCGGCGGAATCCGTGACCGTGAGCGTGACCGAACCGGCGCCCGTCGAAACCACCGTGGCCTGCGGCGAGGCGCCGCCGGATTGCAGGGCCACGCTGCCCCCGGTGGTCCAGGCAAAGGCGCTGATGGCACGGCCGCAGGATGCCGCGCTGCCCGACGCGTCGAGGACGGCGCCGCCGCCCACCCCCTTCGCCGGCAGCGCCACGGCCGCAATGGGACGCTGCGCCGCGGTGACGGCGGCCAGCGCGTTCACCATGCCCGCACCGCATTGACTGTGGTCGTTGGGGCAGGCGCACTCGCCGGAGCCGTCCGTCGCGACCGCGGGACACACGGGCAATCCGACGGGCTGGGGAAACGCCGAGGCGCTCGACTCGAGCCTCTCGATCACTTGCGCAGGGGTGAGATTGGCGTTGACCGCGCGCATCAGCGCGGCGACTCCCGCCACGATCGGCGCCGAAAAACTGGTCCCTAAATTGGGGTTCGTCTCGCTGGTGTAGGCGCTGTCGACAGGGCCGGTCAGGCCGGTGTTGGTCGTGGTGTCGATCGACTTCAGACACGCGCCCGAGGAGTTGACGCAATTGCCCGCCGGCGCCGAAATGCCGACCTCGGGCCCCAGGGAACTGTAGCCCACCTTGGTGCCGACGTTGCGCAGGCCGCCGACCGCCAACGCCCCGGCGCAATTGCCCGGCGCATCGACCGGCCCGCTGGCGTTGCCGGCGGACGCGACGATCAACACCCCCATCGCGGTCAGGGTGCGGACGGCATCGGCGTAGCTCGAGGGGCAGCTGCCACTGCCGCCGAGGCTGAGATTGACGATGTCCGCCGGATACGGATTATCGGGAGCGCCGGTGACCGGCATCCCCGCCGCCCACTGCATCCCGGCGATGATGTCCGAATCGTAGCCGCCACATTTGCCGAGCGCCCGCACCGGCAGCAGATAGGGATTCCAGGTCATGCCCGCAACCCCGGTGGCATTGTCGGTCAGAGCCCCGAGGAGCCCCATGACGCGGGTGCCATGCCAGGTGCTGTCCGCCACCGCACAACTGGCGGCGGGAAACAAGGCATTGGCCTGATCCGCGGCGCTGATCCAATCGCCGGGATCCGACGCATCCGGGTCCCATCCATCGCCATCGTTCGCAATCAGGAAGGTGCCGAGCGCCGCGCCCGTGGTCGCATTCTGATCCTCCGAGACGAAATCGTAGCCCGGAAGCAGCCGCCCGCCGAATCCGGCGCGCAACAAATCCGGATGCTCGAACCGCACCCCGGTGTCGATGTCGGCAATCACCGTGCCGGAGCTGCCGGTGGTGATCGCCCAGGCGGAGACCGCATCCGTCGCCGCAGCATCGCTGGTCGGAGTCGCGGAGCTCGGCGTCAGCATGAACCACTGGCCGCCGGCGCCGGCCGATGCGCCGAACAGGGGGTCGTTCGGCAGCGAGTGAGGATAGCGGCGACGATCCACATCGGCGAACTTGACGGCCGGGTCGGCGCGCAGCGTGTCGAGCGCCGCGGCGGCGGCGGCGCCGTACAACGTCCGGGGCAGATACATGACGTGCATGCTCGGCGTGACCTGCCGCGTGCGCGCCACGTCGAGATGCGCGCGGGCGGCGAGCACCACCACATCACCGGGCGACGTCATCGCCTGGATCGACACGACGCTCTGCTCGTGGATGCGCGCCGGGATGAACTGCGCCATCGCGTTGTCGGGGGTCGTGCGAAAGCCGACGATCAGCCGCCGGGCCTCGAGTCCGATGACCGCCGGACGATGCAGAACCGGCGCGAATTCCGCGCGCGCCGGGCCCGCCAGACACGCGCCAGCGATGCAGGCGAGCGCACCCCACTCCAGCCCCCAACGAACCATGATGTCTCCCCGATATTCCGTCGTTTTGCCGTCCGCAAGACTACCAACTTCCACGCCCCGGGAATGCGAACTGTGACGGCAAAACACCAGGGAATTCATCCAAATGCACGTATCTCTCCGGAAGCGGGGAAACATCCGGCGCCGCGACGGATCGAGTTCCCGCGCGGGCGTTCCCCGCCGGCCCCGCGCTGCGGGTAGAATGTTGGTTCGATCAGTCCAGTTCGTTTCAGGGGAAATTCGATGTTCTACGACAACCGGCAGTTCTATATCGACGGCGCATGGGTCGATCCAGTTGAACCCAAGGAGTTCAACGTCATCAATCCAGCCACCGAAGCGGTCGCCGGCGTCATCTCAATGGGCGGCCCGAAGGACGTGGATCTGGCGGTTGCGGCCGCGCGGCGCGCCTTCGAGGGGTTTTCGCGCACGACGCCGGCGGAGCGTCTCGCCCTCATGGAGCGGATTCTCGCGGCTTACAAGGCTCACTACGATGAAATCGCGCTTGCCATTTCGACCGAAATGGGCGCGCCCATCTCCCTCGCCAAGGGCTCGCAGACGCGCATCGGCGTCGGGCACATCAGCGCCATGATCGAGGTCCTGAAGACCTTCAAATTCGAGGAAATGCGCGGCACCACGCGTCTGGTCCAGGAACCGGTCGGGGTGTGCGCACTGATTACTCCCTGGAATTGGCCGATGAACCAGGTGGCCGCGAAGGTGATCCCCGCGCTCGCGGCCGGCTGCACCATGGTGCTGAAGCCGTCCGAATATTCGCCATTCAGCGCGATCCTGTGGGCTAAAGTCATGCACGAAGCCGCCGTGCCGCCCGGGGTGTTCAATCTGATCAACGGCGACGGCGTCAGCACCGGCGCACCGCTCTCCTCGCATCGCGAGGTCGACATGGTGTCCTTCACAGGATCGACGCGCGCGGGCACCGAGGTGGCGAAGAGCGCCGCGGCCTCGGTGAAGCGCGTGCATCAGGAACTCGGCGGAAAGTCACCCAACGTGCTGTTGGACGACGCCGACTTCGAACGGGCCGTGAAGGCCAGCGTGCTGCACGTGTTCCAGAATTCCGGGCAGTCCTGCAACGCACCCACGCGCATGTTGGTCCCGGCGTCGCGACTCGCCGAAGTGGAAGCCATCGCCAAGCGGGTCGCGGAAGCGGTGGTGGTCGGCGATCCGACCTCCGACAAGACGGCCGTGGGCCCGGTGGTGTCGAAGCTGCAATTCGGGAGGGTCGAAGGCTACATCGAGAAGGGCATCGCCGAGGGCGCAAAGCTCGTCGTGGGCGGCTCGGGACGCCCCGACGGGTTGACCAAGGGATACTTCGTCAAACCGACGATTTTCTCGAATGTGAACAACGACATGACCATAGCACGGGAGGAGATCTTCGGACCCGTGCTCTGCATCCTGCCGTACGGCAGCGAGGAGGAGGCGGTGAGGATCGCGAACGACACACCCTACGGACTCGCCGCCTACGTGTGGTCCGCGAGCAATGCGCGGGCGCGCAGCGTGGGGAACCGCATCCGCGCGGGTCAGGTCGCCTTGAACGGCGCCTTCGGCGACATGCAGACGCCGTTCGGCGGCTTCAAGATGTCGGGCAACGGCCGCGAGTACGGCGAGTTCGGACTGCGCGATTTCCTGGAGGTCAAGGCGGTCATCGGAGTCGACGCCGCTTGACGGCCGCGGTTCACGGTGAATGACGCGGCCGTCCTGCGGCTCGAGAACCTCGCCAGACGGTATCGTTCCGACCGGCCGCCGGTGTTCGAGAATCTGAATCTCGAACTCCGGGGGGGCGAGTACATCGCCATCATGGGCGAGTCGGGCGTCGGCAAATCGACCCTGCTGAACCTGCTGGCCGGGCTCGACAGGGCCGACGCCGGCCGCGTGATTCTCGACGGAATGGATTTGTCCGCCATGGACGACGACGCGACGACGCTGCTGCGGCGTCGCGCCGTCGGGTTCGTGTTCCAGGCCTTCCACGTGCTGCCCTATCTCACGGTCGAACAAAACGTCGCCCTGCCGCTCGAATTGCTCGGCGTCGCCGCCGGCGAGCGGACGCGCCGCACCGCCGAGATGCTCGGCCGGGTCGGCATCGCGGCCCTGGCGCGCCGTCATGCGAAGGAATTGTCGGGCGGCGAGGTGCAGCGCATCGCCATCGCCCGCGCCCTGGTGCACCGGCCGCGATTGCTGCTGGCGGACGAGCCGACGGGAAATCTGGATCCGCGCAGCGCCGCCCAGATCCAGGCGCTGCTGCGCGAGCAGCTCAAGGCGACCGGCGCCGCGGGCATCCTCATCACGCACTCGCGCACCGCGGCGGACACCGCCGACCGCATCCTGAGGTTGGACGGGCGCGGTTTGCAGCCCCTGGAGCCGGGGGGATGATCCGCGTTTGGAGCGTGCTGCTGCTGTCCCAACTGCGCGATCAGCCGGGACGACTTCTGGTGACGCTCCTCGCCATCGCCCTCGGCGTCGCCCTCGGCGCGTCGGTGTATCTGGTCAATGCGACGGCGCTGAACGAGTTCGGCCTGGCGGCGAAACGGTTGGTCGGAGAATCGGATGTCGTGGTCCGCGGGTCCGAAGGATTTCCAGACGCGCTGTACGCCACGCTCGCCCGTGACCCGGCGGTCAGCGTCGCAAGTCCGGTCCTGGAAATCGAGGCCGCCCTGCCCGGCAGGCGCGAGACGTTGAAAGTGCTCGGCATCGACCTGTTTCGCGCCGCCGTGCTGCAACCGGGCCTGTTCGGCGACATCGCCGGACGGGCATTCGACTTGTTCCGGGGGACCGGCCTGTTCTTGAGCACCAGCGCCGCGCGGCAGATGAACCTGCAGCGTGGCGACGTCCTGGCGGTGACCGTCGGCAGCACGGTGAAGTCGCTCGAGGTTCTCGGGGTCCTGTCGGAGGGAACGTATCCGCAGGCGTTGGGCGTGATGGACATCGCATCCACGCAATGGATCTTCCGGGAGATCGGACGCCTGAACCGCATCGATCTGCGTCTGCGGTCGGGCGTCGACGTCGACGCCTTCCGCACCGCCCTCACCCGCCGCCTGCCGGCCGGCGTCATGGCCGTGGCCCCGAGAATCGAGCTCGACCGCGCCATCACGGTCACCCGCGCCTACCGGGTGAATCTCAACATGCTGGCACTCGTGGCCCTGTGGACCGGCGCCTTCCTGGTGTTCTCCACGCAGTCGCTGTCGGTGCTGCGCAGACGCCGCGCCCTCGCGCTGCTGCGTGCGCTCGGCGTCACTCGCGGTGAACTCGAGGGTGCGCTGGTCGGCGAGGGCGCCGCGCTCGGCGCCGCCGGCTCGCTGCTCGGATTGCTGCTCGGCACGCTGCTCGCCACCGTCATGCTGCGCGTCCTCACGGGCGATCTCGGAAACGGACAGCTGCGCACCGTGGCGCCGTCGGTGCATGCGGAGATTGCGCCGATGCTCCTTTTTTTTCTGATCGGCACCGGAGTGGCCAGCGCGGGCGCGTGGCTGCCGGCACGCGCCGCCGCGCGTCAACCGCCCGCGCGCGCGCTCAAGGGCGGCGACGGCGACTATCGGGTCGCCGCCGGTACCAGCTGGCGGACCGGCGCGGTGCTGCTGCTGTCCGGTGCCCTGAGCGCACAACTGCCGCCCCTCGGCGGCCTGCCGGTTTTCGGCTACGTGGCCGTGGCGATGCTGCTGTTCGGCTCCGTGCTGCTGGTGCCGGTGCTGACGGTGAACATCCTGAATCGTGCGCCGCGCACCAACCGCGTCGTCTGGGACGCGGCGATCGCCCAATTGCGCGAGAACGTCGGACTCTCCACCTTGAGCCTGGCATCGATCATCGTGAGCTTCAGTCTCATGGTCGCGATGGCCATCATGGTGTATTCCTTCAGGGTATCGTTCGAACATTGGCTGGCGAAGATGCTCCCCGCCGACGTGCAGATCCGCGAGCCGCAGGGCAATGACACGGCCTACTGGTCCCCCGACGATCAGGCCGCGCTCGGCTCCGTGCCGGGAATCGCGCGGATCGAGTTTCGGCGCACCCGGCAGCTCTTGCTCGACGCGGCGCGGCCGCCGGTGACGCTCATCGCGCGCGGCGCCGACCGCGCCCGTACCGAGGGTGAATTACCCCTCGTGCAGCGGGCGGCGCCCGCCGCCGGCGATTCCCGCGACCCCGCCTGGATCTCGGAAGCGCTGCAGGACCTGTACGGCCTCAAACCGGGCGGCATCCTCACGCTGCCGCTCGCAGGAAGGAACCGCGAGTACCGGATCGCCGGAGTCTGGCGTGACTATGCCCGTACCTTCGGCGCAGTGGTGATCTCCCGACCCGACTACGTGGCGGCGACCGGCGATCGCAGCGCCACGGAAGGCTCGATCTGGCTCACCGGCCTCGTGGGTGCGGACCGCGTGCTGGCGGAACTTCGCGCCCGCCTGGGCGCAGGCAACGCGCCCGAGCTGCTCACGAGCCTGTCCGTTCGGGAACACTCGCTGCAGATATTCGACCGCGCATTTGCGATCACCTATGCCCTGGAGGCCATCGCCGTCGTCATTGGCCTCACCGGCATCAGCTTCGCCGCCAGCTCCACGGCGCTCGCACGCCGTTCGGAGTTCGGCATGCTGCGCCATATCGGCATGCTGCGGCGGCAGGTGGTCGGCATACTGGCGAGCGAGGGCATTGTGATGAGCGCATTCGGCGTGCTCTATGGACTCGCTCTCGGCGCGATGCTCAGCCTGGTGCTGGTATACGTGGTCAACCGACAGTCATTCAACTGGAGCATCGATCTGGCGGTGCCCGCGTGGCAGCTCGCCGCGCTCAGCGTCACCCTGATCGCGGCGGCCGCACTGACCGCCGTCTGGAGCGGACGTGCCGCCACCAGCCAGGATGCCGTGCGCGCCGTTCGGGAGGACTGGTGAACACCGTCCAGGGGTGCGTCCGTCGGACCGCGGCGGTCTGCGCCGCGGTGGCCTGTGCCGTGCTCGGTACCGCCGTGCCCGGCGGTGCGCGGGTGTGTGCCGCCGCGCCGGTGGGTGCGTCCGAGGAGTTCGCCGCGGTGACACCCGGGCAGCCAATCGCCTTCCCGCACGACCTCGGCAGCCATCCGGGGTTTCGGACCGAATGGTGGTACGTCACCGGCTGGCTCACCACCGAACGCGGCGAGTCGCTGGGCTTTCAGGTCACGTTCTTCCGGACCAAACCGCAGATCGATCCCGCGAATCCCAGCGCCTTTGCACCGCGTCAACTCCTCATTGGACATGCGGCGCTCAGCGACCCCTCGCGCGGACGCCTGTGGCAGGATCAACGCATCCGGCGCGCAGGCTTTGGCCTCGCCGAAGCGAGCGAGGGCGACACCCGGGTCGCGATCGAGGGGTGGTCGCTGCAGCATGATGCCGCGGGATACGCCGCAAGCATCGACGCGGAGGATTTCTCCCTGCAACTGGCGCTTGCCGAGACGCAGCCCGCCCTCCTCAACGGCGATGCGGGGGTCAGCGCCAAAGGCCCCTCGCCCGACGCGGCGAGCTATTATTACAGCCTGCCGCACCTGCGGGTGACGGGCACGATCCACCGGCATGACAGGGCCGACCGGGTGACGGGCGAAGCGTGGCTCGACCACGAATGGTCCAGCGAGTACCTCGACCGCGGAGCCGTCGGCTGGGATTGGACCGGCATCAATCTGGTCGACGGATCCGCTCTGATGGCGTTTCGCATCCGCGGCAAGGACGGCTCGGCACGCTGGGCCGGCGGCACGCTGCGGTCGCCCGACGGCAAGGTGCAGGTGTTGGATCGGACTCAGGTGCGCTTTCAGGGCATGCGCGACTGGACCTCCCCACGCACCGGCATCCGGTATCCTGTGCAATGGCAGGTGACGGTGGGCCCACGACGGTTCGAGCTTCGGCCGCTCATCGACGATCAGGAAAACGACACCCGCCTCTCGACCGGCGCGATTTATTGGGAGGGGGCGGTCCGCGCGTATGAACAAGATCGGCTCGTCGGTCGCGGCTACCTCGAACTCACCGGCTACGGCGGGCGACTCGAGCTCGCGCGTTGACACCCCGCGCCCCGTGACACCCATTGCCCATCTCATTGGACCCCACCATGCCCCGTGACGCCCGCTACGACCCTCTATTCGAACCCCTGCGCATCGGACCGGTCACCGCCAAGAACCGGTTCTACCAGGTCCCCCACTGCAACGGCATGGGCCATTGGCGGCCGCAGAGCCATGCCGCCATGCGCGGCGTCAAGGCGGAAGGCGGCTGGGGTGTGGTGAGCACGGAGGAAGTCGAGATCCACCCCTCCAGCGATCTGTCGCCCTACATCGAAGGACGTCTGTGGGACGACCGCGACATTCCGGCGCTCGCGCTCATCACGGGCGCGGTTCACCGGCATGGCGCGTTGGCCGCCATCGAGCTCGCGCATGGCGGCATGAATGCGGGCAACCTGTATTCCCGCGAAGTGCCGATCGCACCGAGCCAGATTGCGAGTCCCGCCACGTACACGCCCGCCCAGGCCCGGGCCATGACCAAGGCCGACATTCGCGCCTTCCGCCGCTGGCACCGCGCCGCGGCGATCCGCGCGCAGCGCGCGGGATTCGACATCATCTACGTCTACTGTGGCCACAGCCTCTCGCTGCCCATGCACTTTTTGCAGGCCCGGCACAATCACCGAAGCGACGAGTACGGCGGCTCCCTGGTGAACCGCGTGCGCCTGCTGCGCGAGTTGATCGAGGACACCAAGGACGCGGTCGGCAAGAATTCGGCCGTGGCCCTGCGCTTTGCCGTCGACGAGCGGCGCGGTGCGGACGGCTTGACGCACGAGGGCGAGGGCCGGGCGGTCGTCGAGATGCTGGCCGAGCTGCCCGACCTATGGGACGTGAACGTCAGCGATTGGGCGAACGATTCGATGACCTCGCGCTTCGCCGCCGAGGGCTATCAGGAAGAATTCACGAGATTCGTCAAGACCGTGACGACCAAGCCCGTCGTCGGCGTCGGCCGATTCACCTCGCCGGACGCCATGGTGTCCCAACTGCGCCGCGGCGTGCTCGACTTCATCGGTGCGGCGCGTCCATCCATAGCCGATCCGTTCCTGCCGCGAAAAATCGACAGCGGCGATCTGGACGACATCCGCGAGTGCATCGGCTGCAACATATGCGTGAGCGGCGATTACTCGATGACTCCGATCCGCTGCACGCAGAACCCCACCATGGGCGAGGAGTGGCGCAGGGGATGGCATCCGGAGACCGCCCCGCCGCGCGTCGGCGACGATTCATTCCTCGTCGTGGGCGCGGGCCCCACGGGGCTCGAATGCGCGCGCCTTCTGGGTCGGCGAGGCTTTTCGGTGCACCTGGCGGAGGCCGGGCGGGAATTGGGCGGCCGGGTGACCCTGGAGTCGCGCCTTCCGGGCCTGGCCGCCTGGGCACGTGTGCGGGACCATCGGCTGAACCAGCTGAAAAGGATGGCCAATGTCGAGGTCTTTCGCGACAGCCGGATGACCGCCGAGCACGTCGTGGAGTTCGGCGCGGCGCGGGTCGTGCTCGCGACGGGGGCCCATTGGCGGCGGGACGGGGTCGGGCGGGCCAATCCATGGCCGATCGCGGGATTTGCGCGGACCAACGTCCACACTCCGGACGAGCTTCTCGCAGGAGCGGTGCCCGAAGGCCCGGTCATCGTGTTCGACGATGACCACTATTACCTGGGAGGCGTCCTGAGCGAACACCTGCGCGCGAAGGGAAGCGACGTCGTGCTCGTGACGCCGGCGGACAAGGCGTCGGCGTGGAGCGTGAACACGCTCGAACAACACGCGATCCAGAAGCGTCTCCTGGAGCTCGGCGTCGGTATTCTCGCCAATCGCAACATCGTCGAATTCACCGGCACGGCCGTCATTCTCGAGTGCACCTATACCGGGCGCCGCTCCGAGCATGCCTGCCGGTCGCTGGTGACGATCACCTCGCGGATGCCCAACGATGAATTGGCCGCCGCACTCGAAGGCATGCCGGACGCCGTGGCGCGAGCCGGTATCATCAGCGTCGCATCGATCGGCGACTGTCTGGCGCCGAGCACGATCGCCGCCGCGGTGTACGCCGGTCATCGGTATGCGCGGGAGTTCGACACGGCGGGCAGCGACGCCGTGGGCTTCGAGCGTGAGCTGCCGTCGTCCCGGGAGCCGGTCTGACTTTGTTCGATGCCCACGCCATGCGGAGGATGCCATGAGAATCGGCTTTATCGGACTCGGCAACATGGGCGCCTCGATGGCGCGCAACCTGGTCGAGGCGGGCCACGAGTTGGCCGTGTGGAACCGCTCCGCATCGAAGGCGGCTCCCCTTGTCGCGGCCGGCGCCGTCCTCGCGGCCACTCCGAAAGCGGCCGCAGCCACGCGGGAGGTCATCATCACCATGCTGTCCGACGACGACGCCCTCGATGCCGTGGTCGGCGGCGCCGACGGCATAATGGCCGGAATGGAACGGAACGCCCTGCACGTTTCGATGAGCACGATTGCGGTGGCCACCGCGGAACGCCTGGCCGCCGGACACCTTGCGCACGGGCAGCGCTTCGTCTGCGCCCCCGTCTTCGGCAGGCCCGAGGCCGCTGCGGCCGCCAAACTCTTCATCGTCGCCGCCGGTCCCGGCGCCGACCTGCGGACCGCGAAGCCGGCTTTCGAGGCGATCGGTCAGCGGATCTTCGAAGTGGGCACGACGCCCTCCTCCGCGAGCATGGTCAAACTGTGCGGCAACTTCATGATCCTCGCGGCGGTCGAGGCGCTGGGCGAAGCGATGACCCTGGCCGAAAAAGGCGGAGTCCCGAAGGCGCAGTTGCTGGAGGTCCTGACCGGCACGCTGTTCGACGCACCGGCATACCGCACCTATGGCGCCATCCTGGTGGAGGGGCGCTTCAAGCCCGCCGGTTTCGCGGCCCCGCTCGGCCTCAAGGACATGCGCCTGGTCGGGCACTCGGCGGAAGCCCTGCGCGTTCCCATGCCTCTGCTCAACGTACTGCGCGATCACCTCCTGCAGACCCTCGCCATCGAGGGAGAGGGCATCGACTGGTCGGCGATCGCTCTCACCACCGCCAAGAATGGCGGACTCTGAGTCCGCCCCGGCTCACTTCGCCAACCGCGCCCGAATCGACCGGAGTTCGCGGCGTCGGGCCGCATCCACCTTCGGAGCGGTGTCGTGCAGGCTCGCGAGCGTGTCGACCACGACCTGGGAGATGATCAGGCGCGCGTTCGCCTTGTCGTCCGCCGGCACGATGTACCACGGCGCATCGCGCGTGCTGGTCCGGCTCAGGCATTGTTCATAGGCCTTGGAGTAGGACTTCCAATACCTGCGTTCCTCGACGTCCGCCAGGCTGAACTTCCAGTTCTTTTCCGGTTCGTCGATGCGGGCGAGGAAGCGCTTGCGCTGTTCCTCCTTCGACAGATGCAGGAAGAATTTGACGATGTGCGTGCCGTTGCGGCGCAGGTGGCGCTCGAGATCGACGATCGAGCGGTATCGCCCCTCCCAGATCGTCGACTCATCCTCCGGAACATCCGGCACTCCTTCGGTGCGCAGGATATCGGGGTGGACCTGCGCGATCAGCACCTCTTCGTAGTAGGAGCGGTTGAATATACCGATGCGGCCGCGCTCCGGCAGATCGCGGGTGGTCCGCCATAGAAAGTCGTGTTTCAACTCCATTGCGCTCGGGTGCTTGTAGCTGAACACCTGACAACCCTGGGGGTTCACGCCGGACATCACGTGCTTGATCGCGCCGTCCTTGCCCGCGGCATCCATGGCCTGGAAGATGAGGAGCAGCGCATGCCGGTTCGCCGCATAGTGAAGTTCCTGAAGCGAGCTCAGGCGGGCCACGTGGTCTTCCAGCATGCTGCGGTAATGCTTCTTCGACCGATAGACCGGCTTGGTGATCGTCGGCCACGACCTGAGGTCGATTCTGGTGCCTTCCGCAACACGATAGTGGATCGAGTCGATTTTCATGGCTGCCACCGATTCCCGTCAATCCGACCCATCGGCCTCCGGGAGCCGTCCCGGC
>JBBIKV010000044.1:0-29036 GCA_037445285.1 Nevskiaceae bacterium
AAAAATCGGGGGTCGGTGCGCAGGTAGCGCGAGAATTCCTGGAACCCCCCCTTGAAACCCACCCCGGCGATGATGGCGTCCATCTCGGTGCGGATGCGTTTGACTTCGGCGAGTCCGATGGCATGGATCTGCCCGGGCGTCAGCGTCGTGGTGGTGTGGTACTCGATGAGCTCACGATAGAAGGCCGGTCCATCGGGCGTGGCGTCGATCCCGATGCTGCTGCGGCAGGCGGGTAGATAGGTGTCGTTGAAGAATTTTTCGAATTTCGCGAACGCCGGCAGGACGACCCCGCTGATGGCGGCGCGAGCCGCGGCGGTCAGGCGCTGCCTATCATCCGCCGGCACGCCTTGGGGAAAGCGTTTGAACGGGGAGAAGAACGGACTGTCGTCGGGGTCGGCCACGCGCTGTGCGGCCAGTTGCGCGGATACTCGTTGCATCACGACCCGGGGCGACGTGCGCTTCTCGAGAATGCCGATGCGCAGCAGTTCCGTGACCTGGTCGACGTAGGCGCCGAAGCCGCGCAGGCGTTCGATCCACTGCTCGTAGTCGCGGACCGTGGCGAAGCGCGCGACCTCGGTCAGTTCGCTGGCGGTCTGAACGCTGCCCGCGTTCTGCAGGCTGCCGAGATGACTGATCGCATAGACATAGGGCTTGAACCGGGCGCCGGCGACGCGGCGCGTGAATTGCACCCTGGCGATGTCGTAGTTCAATCGATCCGCCGGGGCCAGCGGGGTGGGGTCGATCGCCGTCAGGGCCGCGAGGGTGGCGCGATCGAGAGCCTGCCGCCTCGCGATCGCGGCGAGCGACAAGTCCGGCCAGCGGTCGCCGTAGCGAGTATCCCCCACGCCGGTCGCCAGTGTGGGGTCGTCGCGCAGTTCGCGCTGCCATTCGGCCTCGTAGAGCGTCTCGAGCCGTTCCTTGGCCTCGTCGGAGGCGGCGGCGCCGGCGAACCCGGCGGCCGGTGACGGCTGCGCCCAGGGGGCGAGGCAGGCCATCAGCAGCACGGCGAGGGAGCGTTTCATGCGTCGGATTCTAGCGATTCGAGAAAAAATGACCATGCGTTCCTCTACAATGCCGCTCCTGATGGAAAGAGAAAAACCGATCGGCATGACGCGTCTACTGCGCGCGTTCGGCTATTCCTTTCAAGGTTTCAGGCTGGCTTGGCGCGAAGAGGCCGCCTTTCGCCAGGAAGTGTTCCTGTCCGCGTTCGTGATCCCCGGGGGCCTGATCCTCGGGCGTTCGGGCGTCGAGCGGGCCCTGTTGGTCTGCCCCATGCTCCTGATTCTGGTGGTCGAAATACTGAACAGCGCCGTCGAGGCGGTGGTGGATCGATCCGGGACCGAGCGGGATCCGCTCGCCGGCATGGCCAAGGACATGGGATCGGCCGCCGTCATGCTCAGTTTCATCCTGTTAGGAACCGTCTGGCTCCTCGTCTTGTCCGACCACGGACGTTGAACTCCTCTCACCATTAGGATCGGCATGCCCCGCATCGCTTTGTTTTTGTCGCTATGGATCCTGTCGGCCGTCCCGGCCTGGAGCGCTCACGCGCCGGCCGTTCCCGGCACACCGGCCAATTGGGCGCAAACGCTCGAGCGGATCGCGAGCGGGGTGGTGACGATTCAGCTCGACAGCACGCGCGCCTTCGACACGGAGTGGAACACCTCCGCCCAGGCCACCGGGTTCGTGATCGATGCCAAGCGCGGACTCATCCTCACGAATCGGCACGTCGTCACTCCGGGTCCGGTGACCGCCCAGGCGACCTTCCAGAATCGCGAAGAGGTCCAGCTGTACCCCGTCTACCGTGATCCCGTGCATGATTTCGGGATCTACCGCTACGACCCGGCCAAGCTCAAATTCATCCAACCGGCCGAGCTGCCCCTGTACCCGGCCGGTGCCGTGATTGGTCGGGAAATACGGGTCGTCGGCAACGATGCCGGCGAGCAATTGTCCATTCTCGCCGGCACCCTGGCACGGCTCGATCGGGAGGCGCCGGAGTACGGCTACGGGAAGTACAACGACTTCAACACGTTTTATTTCCAGGCCGCGTCGGGCACTTCCGGAGGCTCGTCGGGCTCGCCGGTGATCGACATCGACGGCCGCGTCGTGGCCATCAACGCGGGCGGCGCCACCGGCGCCCAGTCGAGCTTCTATCTGCCGCTGACGGCGGTCGTCAGGGCTCTCAAGTTCATCGAGGAGGGCAAACCCGTGCCCCGCGGCACGCTCGAGACCGTGTTCAAGTACACGCCATACGATGAGTTGCGCCGGCTCGGCCTTGATCCGGCCACCGAAGCGCGCATGCGCACCGCTTATCCGAAGCTCACGGGCATGCTCGTGGTCGACGACGTGCAGCCGGGTTCCGGCGCCGACGGCATTCTGCAGCCCGGCGACATCCTCGAATCGATCGATGGCAAGCCGGTGCCGGAGTTCTTCGCCTTGGAGGACGTCCTCGACAACCACGTCGGTGAAGCGGTCAACGTGCAGGTGCAGCGCGGCAGCGCCTCGCTGCACCATGCGCTCGAGGTCCAATCCTTGGGCCGCATCACGGCCGACGAGTACCTCGAGTTCGGCGAAGCGGTGGTGCACACGCTGTCCTACCAGCAGGCGCGACATTACAACCTGCCGATCAAGGGTGTCTACGTCGCGAACCCGGGCTACGTCTTCGGCAGCGCGGGCATTCCGCACGGCGCACTCATCAGCTCCTTCGACGGAAAAAAAATGGAAACGCTGGCGGATTTCGAAGCCGCCCTCGCGGGACTCGCCGACGGTGCCCGAGCGCCGGTCCGCTACGTGACGCTGGAGGACCCGCGCGCCACCCAGCTCAAGGTGATCCGCATGGACCGGCGCTGGTTTCCGGCGCGCAAGTGCCACCGGGACGACGCGCTGGGAATATGGCCCTGCGTCGGGATCGCCGCAGGTCCCGCGCCCTCGAGCGTGGCGCCGGCGGCGACCCAGTTCGCGACGACCGGCGACGTGCGCATCGACAAGCTGGCCCCGTCCCTGGTGATGGTGACGTTCGACATGCCCTATTCGGTGTCGGGCGTGACCGAAAAGAACTATCACGGCACCGGACTCATCGTCGATGCGCAGCGCGGCCTGGTGGTGGTCGACCGGAACACCGTGCCGCTGGCCATGGGGGACGTGCGCATCACCTTCAACGGCACCGTCGAAGTGCCCGGCAAGGTCGAATTCATCCATCCGCTGCACAATCTCGCGGTGGTCTCCTACGATCCGCGGTCGATCGGGGATACCCCCGTCCGCTCCGCCACGCTGCTCGACGCGCCGCTGCGCGCGGGCGACGACGTCTGGGTGGTGGGGCAGCGCAGCGATTCGAAGCTCATGTCGCAGCGAACCCAGGTCGCGAGCGTCGACGCCGTGGCGTTTCCGCTGTCGCGGACCCTGCGGTTCCGCGACAGCAACCTGGAGGCGGTGAGCCTGGTGAACGCGCCGGGCGACTTCGACGGGGTCGTCGCGAACGACAAGGGCGACGTGGTCGCGCTGTGGTCGAGCTTCGCGTTCGAAACGCAGCGGGATCTGGAACAGGTGAATCGCGGGATTCCGGCCGATCTGGTGACGGAGATGATCAAGGTGGTCGAGGACGGCCGGCAGCTCTACTCCTTCGAGGCGGAGTTCGACGTCGAATCGCTGGCCAATGCCCGCAAGCTCGGGCTGCCCGATGCCTGGGTGCGACGCTTCGAAGGCCATGATCAGCAGCGCCGTCAGGCGCTCGGCATCGGCCGACTGGTCGCCGGTTCGCCGGCGGCCGCTCTGCTCGAGCCCGGGGACCTGTTGCTGGCCATCGACGGCCAGGTCGTCAATCGCTTCCGCGAGGTGGAGCGCGCCGTGCAGAGGCCGAACGTCGTCGTGACGGTATGGCGGGACGGTGCGGAGAAGACGCTGCAATTGCAGACGGTGGCGCTGACGGGCCGCGACCTCGACCGCGTCCTCATCTGGGCGGGCGCCACGCTGCAGGCGCCGCATCGCGCGATGACGGCGCAGCGCGGCATCGCGCCCTACGGGGTGTTCGTCGCGTTCTTCTTCTATGGGTCGCCGGCAACCCACTACGGCCTGTATGCCGGCCGGCGCATCACGGAAGTCGACGGGCAGCCCACCCCCGATCTGGATGCCTTCGTCCGCGTGGTTCGCGGCAAGCCCGACCGGGCGTCGCTGCGCCTGAAGACGGTCAGCTGGAACGGCATTACGGACGTGATCACGCTGAAGCTCGACAAGCACTACTGGCCCGCGTACGAACTCGACCGTCAAAGCGACGGCACCTGGACCCGGACCGACCTGGATGCTCCGTGACGGCCTGTAGGCAATCGACGACAGTTCGTGCTGCGGAGCGTTTCGATCTGCCGCAGATTCTCGCGATCTACAACGAAGTGATCCGCAATTCCACGGCCGTGTACTCGGAAGTCGAGTTCACCGCCGCCCGCGGCGATGAATGGCTTGCCACCAAGGCTGAGCAGGGGTTTCCCTTCCTCGTGGCCGGCGATGCGGGCTATGCGGGCGAGGTCGTGGGATTTGCCACGTTCGGCGATTTCCGGGCATGGCCCTGTTATCGATACACCGTGGAACACAGCCTCCACGTGCGCGCCGATCGCCGCGGGCGGGGCATCGGTCGGTTGCTCCTGGTCGAGCTGATCGGGCGCGCCCGGGCGATGGGCAAGCACGCGATGGTCGCGGGAATCGATGCCGATAACGCCGCTTCCATCGGCTTGCATCAGGGCCTGGGGTTCGGCGTCGCCGGCCGTTTCCACGAAGTGGGCTTCAAGTTCGGGCGCTGGCTCGACCTGGTCTTCATGCAGCGCCTGCTCTGAAGGGGGCCTCCCTGCCGTCCCGGGGACGAAAAAACCGGCACTGCGACACAGTTGTTCAGACTGGTACGCGAAGGCGCATTTGCGGGCATCCGAGTCTTGTTATCATGCACACGTGGTAAGAGCGACACAAACCGACATCGAGGCGGCCGTCCAGGCGCTGCGCAGCGGCGAGCTGGTGGTGTTCCCGACGGAGACCGTCTACGGCCTGGGCGCCAATGCGGCCGATCCGGCAGCCGTGCGCAAGATATTCGAGGTCAAGGGACGCCCTGCCGATCACCCCGTGATCGTGCATCTGGACAATCCGCGCTATCTGCATCGCTGGGTATCGGAGATGCCCCCGGTCGCCGACCAGTTGGCGGCCAAATTCTGGCCGGGACCGTTGACGCTGATCCTGCCGAAGGCGGAGAACGTCAACGACCTCGTCACCGGCGGGCAGGACAGCATTGGCATCCGCGTACCCTCCCATCCGATGGCGCAGCAACTGCTCACCGCGTTCGGCGGCGGAATCGCCGCGCCCTCCGCCAACCGCTTCGGCCGCCTGAGTCCGACCAAGCCGGAACATGTGCGCGACGAACTCGGCGATGCGGTCAAAATCATCCTCGACGGCGGGGACTCGCCCATCGGCCTCGAGTCGACCATCGTGTCCTGTCTGGGCAATGAGGCCCGCCTGCTGCGTCCCGGGTATATCACCCGGTCGCAACTCGAACAGGTGGTCGGCACGCTGGCGGGCGGCGGCACCTCCCGCGACGGCACGGTGCCGCGCACGCCCGGCGACCGCCTGCTGCATTACGCGCCGGCCACACCGCTGGCGATCGTGCCCTCCGACGATTTGGAGCGCTATGCCGGAGAATTCGTCTCCCGGCAGGAAAAGGTCGCGGTGCTTGCCCTGCGTCCGCCGCTCGAGACCCAGCGCTTCATGACCTGGATCAACGCGGGCAACAAGCCCGCGGCCTACGCGCACAATCTGTACAACCACCTGCGCACCCTCGACCGCACGGGTTGCGCGAGAATTCTCGTGCAGGACCTGCCGCGCGACGAGCGTTGGGCGGCGATCCTCGACCGGCTGCAGCGCGCGAGCGGCATGGAAGACGGCGATCCGCTCGAACTGAGCGCAGGTTAGGCGAGGAATTGCCGGTGGCCAAGGCGGTCGGTCTGCGCACGGACTCCCTCGATCCGGCGTCGGTGCTCGATCCGGCCCAAGACCCTTTCGCGCCCGCGGCGATCGGCCACCTAGTCGAGCGCTTCGGCTCGCCGCTGTTCATCATCGATGCGGAGCGCGTGCGGCGCCAGTATCGGCGGCTGGCGGGCGCCCTGCCGACGGTCGCGCTGCACTACGCGTTGAAGCCGCTGCCGCAGACGTCCGTCATCCAGACCCTGCGCGATGAGGGGGCGGGTTTCGATCTCGCGACCAACGGCGAGGTCGACCTCGTCGAACGCCTGGGGGTGGCGCCCGGGCGGTGCATTCACACGCATCCGATCAAGCGCGACAGCGACATCCGCACCGCGCTCGCGTTCGGCGTCGAGCGGTTCGTCATCGACAATCCGGACGAGCTGCGCAAATTCGTCAAGTACCGCAAGCGCGTCTCGCTCCTGATTCGCGTGTCCTTCCGCAGCCCCGGCGCGGTGTGCGATTTGTCGAAGAAATTCGGCTGCGCGCCCGAGGCGGTCGCCGACCTGCTCACCCTGGCGGCGACGTTGCGCATCCCGATCGAGGGGTTCTCCTTTCACGTGGGGTCGCAGTGCGCGGATTCCGCCATGCACGTGCAGGCCATCGAGAGCTGCCGCGAGCTGATGCGGGCTGCGGCGCAGCGCGGATGCGGCCTCACCACCCTCGACATCGGCGGCGGCTTTCCCGTGGACTATGCCCGCGAGGCCACGCCCATCGAGGTGTTCTGCGCCCCGATCCGCCGGGCGCTCGAAGCGCTGGATCCCGGGATCCGCGTCATCGCGGAGCCGGGCCGCTACATCGCGGCTCCCGCCGCGATCGCCGTCGCCTCCGTCATGGGCCGCGCCCTGCGCGACGGGCGCTGGTGGTATTATCTGGACGACGGGCTGTACGGCAGCTACAGCGGCCGCCTGTACGATCACGCCCATTATCCGGTGGAGGCGCTGGTGCCCGCGGGGGCGACCTTCCCCTCGGTGCTGGCGGGACCGACCTGCGACAGCATCGACGTGATCGACGAAGCGCTGCAGCTGCCGCGGCTCGACATCGGCGATCTCGTCGTCGGTCGGGCCATGGGGGCGTATACGTCGGCGTCCGCGTCCGATTTCAATTTCTTTCCGCGCGCCACCGTGCTGGCGCTGGATCACGGCCGTCTATTGACGGAGGAGTCGCATCGATGAACTGGACTCGAAGGCGCCTGTTGCGCGTGGGTGGAGCGGCGGGCATGGCGGCGGCCGGCTTCGCGGCCGGACCTCTGCGCGCGGCCGCCGCCCGCCGGGAACCCCGCGCCGGTACGGCGCGGCGCCTCTCGCTGCGCAATCTGCATACCGACGAGCACCTGGAACTCGAGTTCTTCCGCGGCGACGCCTATGTGCCCGAGTCGCTCGCCGCCCTGCAGGTGCTGCTGCGGGATTTTCGCAACGGCGAACAACACCCGATCGACCCGCGGCTCATGGATTATTTGTACGACGTCGCGGGGCACGTCGGCGTCGATCCGGTATTCAGCGTGATTTCGGGCTACCGCTCGCCGCAGACCAACGCGCAGCTGCGCGAGCGCAGCAGCGGCGTCGCGCGCCACAGCCTGCACCTGGAGGGACGGGCCATCGACGTGCGGCTGGCCGGCGTCGATTGCGCCCATCTGGCCGGCCGCGCGCTCGATATGACGCGGGGCGGCGTCGGCTATTACCGGCGCTCCGATTTCGTCCATCTGGACACGGGCGCGTTCCGCACCTGGAAGGGCTGAGGGGGACCGCGCGGGGAAGCGCTACGCGGCGTCCCTCACCAGGCGCACGTCCCGCTGCGGGTAGGGGATGCTGATGTGCCTGCGCTTGAGTTCTTCCACCAGCGACTGATTGAGCTCGCCGCCGGCGGCGACGAAGTCGGTGACGGCCACCCACGGTTTGATGCCGACCACGATCGCGGAGTCGGCCAGGGTGAGCACCTGGATGACCGGCGGCGGATCGGCCAACACCCGGGAGTTCGCGCGCACGAGGTCGCGAATGATGCCGAGCGCGACCGGCAGATCGGATTCGTAGCCGATCCCCACCTGCAGCTCGCATTGGCGGATGCGGCCATAATTGTGCAGGATCTCGCCCACCACCTTGCGGTTCGGCACGACCACCCGTGAGCGGTCGGTGTGCCGCAGCACGGTGCTGAACAGGGAGATGACCTCCACCTCGCCCTCGACGCCGGCGACCCCGATGTATTCGCCGACGCGGTACGGCTTGGTGAAGATGATGGTGAGGCCGGCCACGACGTTGCTGAGGACGCCCTGGGTCGCCAGGGCGATGCCCGCGCCCGCGACGCCGATGCCGGCGATCAGCGGCAACAGCTCGATCCCGAGATTTTGCAGCGCCATGATGAGGAAGAGCCCCAGCACCAGCACGCGCACCACCCGGGTCATGAGCTGCCGCAGGGGCGGTTCGAGCTCCCAGCGCTGCAGGCCGCGGGCGGTGCCGCGGGCGACCCAGCCGGCGACGAACACGCCGGCCGTCAGGATGAGGACCGCGGTCAGCAGTTTAGGTCCGAAGCGGATGGCGAGGTCGATCAGGGTGCCCTTGATCTGGTCCAGATTGCCGAGTCCGCTGCTGAGTGGGTTCATTGGTTCCTACCTCGTCAATGATGAGTGGTCGAGCGTGGCTCCGCCCACATGTCGAGCGCCCTGCCCGTCAGGTGCTCGCGCAGCGCCGCACATTGATCGATCGCCTCGAGCGATTGGGCGAGCGCGCGCTCGCCGCCGATGAGGCTCGCGAGGCGCGGCGAAAAGTACGCGCGCAGTTCCGCCGATTCGGTCGCGCTGCAGCGTTTGATGGCGGCGATGCGGATGATCGAGCTTTGGAACTGATTGGGAAGGCGCGCGGCGAGGGCGTCATGGTTCGATTGCAGCCACTGAAAGAACGGCGCGCGGTTGGCGGCCTCCGCCACATGGCTCGAATACAGGATCGATATCTCGCCCACCGCGACGGCCGGCGTGAGGCCGTAGTTTCGTGCCTCCTCGCCGAGCCGCGGATCCCTGGTGGCGCCCAAGGCGGCGAGGAGTTCATATCGCTGGCGCGTCTGATGATTGACGGCCAAGGCGCCGAGGACGGCGCGGAACGCCGGTTCGCCGGACACTTGAACGGCGGCCTTCAGGCTGGCTCCCCGCGTATCCGGATCGATGCGCGACAAATCGGCCGGACTGCCGGAATCCAATCCGAGGGCGATCCGGCCCTGCTCGTTCAACGCCCGCAGCAGCGACTCGTCGCGAACCGTGAACGCCAGAAAATCCACCAGCCGCACGCGCAGTTCCGTCGTCCGATCCGTCTCGGCGGGCCGCCTGCGCAGACCCAACGCGGTGGCTGCCGGTTCGAACAGCCGGGCGGCGTACGCCTCCAACGCGGGCCGCGTGGCGTCCGTCGCGAGGTTATCGCTGATCCACTCGAACCGGTCCGTAAGTGCCGTGGCGACCTGGGGGATGTTGGAATGCGCGAGGGCAGGCAGGGCCTCGAGCAGCGCCGCCGGCGACAGGGTGCCGCGATCGAAGGTGCTCGAGATCGCATCGGCGTAGATCATCTGCTCGGCCGGCGTCAGCACGGTCATGTGTCGGTGGAGCGCGGCCAAGTCCGCGTCGGCCAGGGTGAAACGATAATAGCCCTCGGCATCGGCATTCGGCAGATAGGCATCCGCACAGCCGCCGGCCACGGCGAACTCCCTCGCCGGCCGATCGAGCAGGAAACATTCTCGGGCCGATTTCCCGCGGCGATCGAAGCGCACGCAGACGGGGAGCGTCCACGGAGCGTGGTCGGGGGCGGCGACGCCGTAGGGCAGGTAGCGCGTCTGGCGCAGGGCGAGCGTCGCCTTGCCCTGGTGGCAGCGAAGCTCGGTATTCACGAGAGGGATTCCCGGTTGATCGAGGAAACTGCCCATGGCGGCCGCCACCACGCCGCCTCGGCGGCTCACCCGGGCGATCGTGGCGATCAGGTCGTCGGAACTGCCCGAGCCATAGGCGTGAGCCGCGAGGTAGTCGCGGATTGCCGCCCGGAAGGTGGCTTCGCCCAGCCACTCCTCGACCATCCGCAGCACCGCCGCACCTTTCTGATACGTGATGCCGTCGAACGCGGTCTGGATGTCGTCGTTGTTCAGGATCGGCTGGCGGATCTTGCGGGCGGACAACAGGCTGTCGCTGCGCATCGCCCGCAGCGTGCCCTCGAGCCGGCCGAGATCGCCGCTGTAATCCGGTTTGAGGTCGACCGCGGCCTTGCCCTGGGCCCAGGTGGCGAAGGCCTCGTTCAACCAGATGTCGTTCCACCACGGAACCGTCACGAGATCACCGAACCATTGATGCGCGACCTCATGGGCCGTGACGTTGAACGCGGAGCGATGCGCGAAGGCCGAGGAGTTCTCATCGATGCGCAGCAGCGCGTCGCGGAAGACGATCAGGCCCGCATTTTCCATGGCACCCGCGCCGAAATCCGGCGCACCGAGCAGATCCAGCTTGTCGAATGGATAGGGCTGATGGGTGTAGTCCTCGAAGTACTTCACGATGCGCGGCGTTTGGTCGAGGATCCACCGCAGCTGCGGTGCGGTGCCGCGCGGCCCGATCCCGCGCAGCGCCACCGGATCGCCGCGCACGGAATCGGCCGGGATCGCGGCCCCTGAGGCGATGTCCCAGGGGCCGACCGCGATCGCGACCAGATACGTCGGCAGCGGCTTCGTTCTGGCAAACGTCAGTGTTTTCCACTTGGCATCGTCCGAGACGCGCTCGCCGACGGATTGGGTGTTGGCGACGGCCACCTCGTCCCGCGGTACGGTGAGCGTGAGGTCGAACGGTGTCTTGAATCGCGGTTCGTCGAAGGACGGAAAGGCATAGCGTGCGCTGATCGCCTCCATCTGGGTGACCGCGTACGCGTCCTCGCCGACCCTCACCTTGTAGAGGCCCTCCAATCGGGGGTTGAATGCCGCGTCGTAGCGGATCGAGAGCTCGATGTCCTGGGCGGCCAGCAGCCCGTCGAAGGCGACTTCGGCGACACCGGTCTTGTCGCGCACCGTGAGGGTGGCGCCGTGCGTCACTCCGTGGGCATCGGTCACCTCGACCTTGCCGACCGAGAGATCGCTCGCATGCAGCCAGAGGTGATCGAGGGGTTTCGTGAGCTTCACGCGGATGCGCACCTGGCCGCTGAACCGCTCCGCCCGGGGATCGACCCTGAGGTCGAGCGCATAGGCCAAGGGCCTTGCATCGTCGGGCAGCTGCCCGGTGGGCGGGGCCTGCGCCCTCGCGCCGCTCATCAACCACGCGGAAGCGATCAAACACCCCAAAAGCCGATGTAGTTTACCCATGACATTCCTATTGTCGGGCGCGCTCTGTAGACTGAAGTATACCCAATGCGGTGGGAAACCAGTCGAGGCGTGCCTGAGGTGGAATCGGTCGGGGACTCTGCGATCGAGGTGCACGCGTCCCGCTACGACCTCGTCATTTTCGATTGCGACGGGGTGCTGGTCGACAGCGAACGCATCACGGCCGCCATTTTCGCGGAAAAGCTGCGGGAACTCGGGCTCGACATCGGCATCGAGGGGGTTTTCGAGCGCTTCGTCGGGCGCTCGATGGACCAATGTCTCGAGATCATCCACGGCCTGCTGGGCCGGGAGGTCCCGCCGGGATTCGTCGAGGACCATCGGGCCCGATCGGCCGTGGCGCTGCGCGCCGAGGTCAGGCCGGTCGCCGGCATCGAGGCGACGCTCGCCGCCCTTCGATTGCCGTATTGCGTGGCGTCGAACGGTTCGTCGTCGACAATCCGGACGAACTGCGCAAATTCGTCAAGTACCGCAAGCGCGCATCGCTCCTGATCCGCGTGTCCTTCCGCAGCCCTGGCGCGGTGTGCGATTTGTCGAAGAAATTCGGCTGTGCGCCCGAGGCGGTCGCCGACCTGCTCACCCTGGCAGCCGCGCTGCGCATCAAGGTCGAAGGGCTGTCCTTTCACTTGGGGTCGCAATGCGGGGATTCCGCGATGCACGTGCAGGCCATCGAGAGCTGCCGGGCGTTGATGCAGGCCGTGGCGCACCGCGGCTGCGGCCTCGTCACCCTCGACATCGGCGGCGGCTTTCCCGTGGACTACGCCCGCGAGGCCACGCCCATCGAGGCGTTCTGTGCCCCGATCCGCAAGGCGCTCGAATCGCTGGACCCCGGGATCCGCGTCATCGCCGAGCCGGGCCGCTACATCGCGGCTCCCGCCGCGATCGCCGTCGCCTCCGTCATGGGCCGCGCAGCTGCGCGAGCGCAGCAGCGGCGTCGCGCGCCACAGCCTGCACCTGGAGGGACGGGCCATCGACGTGCGGCTGGCCGGCGTCGCCTGCGCCCATCTCGCCGGCCGCGCGCTCGATTTGACCCGGGGCGGCGTCGGCTATTACCGGCGCTCCGATTTCGTTCACCTGGATACGGGGGCGTTCCGCACCTGGAAGGGCTGAGGCGACGGCGGGGAAGCGCTACGCGGCGTCCTTCACCAGGCGCACGTCGCGCTGCGGGTAGGGGATGGCGAGGTCGATCAGGGTGCCCTCGATCGGGTCCAGGTTGCCGAGCCCGCTGGTGATCCCGGACCGTCTCGGGCAGGTCAGCCCGAGGGACGCCGATGATGGATGAGGTCGTCGAGCAAGCCGAGCCAGCGCGGCAACAACACCGATTTCAGATCGAACCGCGCCACCGCCGTGGCGCGCGCGGCGGCGCGCAGGCGTTGCACGCCGGCAGGGTCCTCGAGCGCCTCCTCGATGCGGTTCGCCAGGGTGCGCGGAGAAAAGAAGTCCACCGCGAAACCGTTTTCCCCGTCGCGCAGCACCTCGAGCACCGGCGGAGTGGCGGAGCCGACGAGGAGGCAGCCGCTCGCCATGGCCTCGATGAACGACCAGGACAGCACGAACGGATACGTGAGATACACATGCGCCGAGGAGACCTGCAGCAGCGTGAGATAATCGTGATACTCGACCATGCCGAGGAAATAAACGCGCCCGAGATCGAGCTTGCCCTTCAGTTCCTGCAGCATCGTCTCGCGAAACGTGCTGCGGGGCGGCGGTGGGGCGCCATAACTGACGCCGTCGCCGCCGACGATGACCACCCGCGCGCGCGGACAGCGGCGCAGCACCTGCGGCAGGGCGCGCATGAACATATGGAAGCCGCGATAGGGTTCGAGGTTGCGCGCCACATAGGTGACGATTTGATCGCGACGCGTGAGCGCGCGGCGCATTCCCGGCAGCTTGAATGACGCGTTGCGCCGCGGGCGGGCGACGTCCGTATCCACGCCCTCGTGCAAGGCGCTGATGCGCGGACGCATCTCGGGCGGATAGAGGCTGCGCTGCCAGGCGGTGGCGGAGTGACCCCAGTCGGCGGCTTCGAAGGCAAGCAGATTGGTGGCATTGCGCGCGCGCAGGCGTGCCGGGTCGTTGAAGATGGAGACGAATTCCGGATCGAAACCCACGTCGACGCCGTGCGCGTGGTAGTAAAACTCGAAATTGGCGAGCAACGGCACGTCGGGGAACACATCCTTGACGAACAGCGTTTCACCCCAGCCGCTGTGGCCGACGATGAGGTCCGGTCGAAAGCCGTCGTCGCGCAGCTTCCGGCACACCTCCGCCACCACGGCACCGGTGTGGATGGCGCGATCGATCTCCACCGAATAGGCATGGCAATTGATGGGTCCGCGTTCATCCCTGGGGTAGGTCACCTTGGTGACGCCGCCCATGGAGTTGTCGTTTGGCTGCGTGATGAAGCAGACCCGATTGCCGCGCTGGTCGGCGAGGTGACGCACCACGTGACGGTACTGCGCCGGAAAATTCTGATGGATGAACAGGTAGTTCATAAGCCCTGCGTGCCGCCAGGCTCCGAGCCGCGGCCCCGGGTCAAATCACGGCCGGCGAGTGGCGGTGCGCTTCGCGCGTGTGGATTTGCCGCGCTGTTTGGCCGCGGGTCTGGCGTTGACGGAAGCCGGCGCCTTCGGCGCGGCAACGGCGTCGGCCGCGTGATGATTGGCATCGCGGTAACGGCCGAACGAGGGACCCCCGTTGGCGGGAGCATGAACAACGCCTACAGGGGCCTTGCCCGCGCCCGCGTGTTTGCGGATTTGGACCTGAATCCCCTCGAGCGGATCGTTCGCCACGGTCGAGCGGCATGGGGCGCCGTTGCGCAAGGGGCCCACCGTCACACCCGACTTGAAGTAGCCGCTGTACTCACAGTCGAAACCCGCCGCCTCCTTGCCGGGCTTCAAGCGGATTGCAAAGCCCACCAGGGGGACGGCCATGCCCCGGGTGCCGCACATCGCGGCATCGGTCACCCAGGGGGTTTCGAAACCGCTGCCGGTGAGTCCCTTGTATTCGACGTCCCCGGCCGCAAAGCGCCGCCCCGGTACGACGGAAAACGATTCGATCCACAAGCCGGGGCCGACGCGGCCCGCCCATGCGGCATCGCTGAACGTCATGTCGCCGCGCGTGCGAATGTGGGCACTGATCGAAAGGGGCACGGGGCCGTTGAGGTCGGCCGCGGCGACCACCGGCCTCTTGGCGATCTTGTCCTTCGACGGCACGGTCCGCACGCGGTCGATCGATGACTTGGGGGACGCTGCAGGCGCGGCGGCCGCGACCGGTGCGGCAAAGGCCGCCACGGCGGGGGCTTCCACGCGGGAATCCAGGCGTTCCACCTTGATCGACAGCGTGTCGCCGCCCGGCGCACGGACGGAGGTCAACACCAGCGTCGCGCCGCCGCCGTTCACCTTCGTCACCAGGCAATCGTCCTTCGCGAACAGCCACGCACCGTCGGTCGTGGGTCCGGCGATGAACTCGACTTGACCCGACTGCACGCCGGGACCCAAGCCCACGTGCAGGGCGGGCAGCTTGAGTTGCCCGGTGAGGTTGTCGGGCGAGGCCGCCGCGGCCTTCACCGAGAATAAGTAAAGTCCCGCCGTCAGCGGCAACAGCTGCAGCGAGGCGCTGAGGGCTTCGGGTTGAGTCGAACCGACGGGGGGATTGTGCATGATCTTCTCCACGGGCTTTCGCATGATATCCATATCGCCTGCCGGCGGCAGCGCTGTTTCGGCCGCGAGTTGGAGAAGTGTTTCATTGATGCGCGGTGCGCTCGTCTCGAGCGGCAAGAGCGTCCCGAGGTCTGCGCCGCGCAGGCGCTCGGCGATGGCGCCCAGATCGAACGCCACCACCGGCAATCGCGCCGCCAGGGCATCATCCAACGCGTAGGACCAGGTCTCGGGCCAACGCGAGGCCAACCACACCATGTCGGGCCGTTCCCTTCTGAGCAGATACGGCACCTCGCCCTCGCCATACTCGCCGGTGACGAACACCTTGCCCGTTTTCAGCAGCGCGGCGTCGTCATAGGTGTGGCCGATCACGATGAAGTGCAGCCGCAACCGTCGAAGCGCCGCGTCGCGTGCGCAGTCGAGCAGGATTCGATACCCCTTGTGATCGCCGATGGCGCCGATGAGCGCCACGCGGACCGCCGCGTCGGGCGATGCACGGGGCGGTCGGGCCGGGACCTGCGGGAGGCAGGTCGTCGGTGCCTGCACGTCGATGGCGACGTCGATGTAGCGCTCGAGGCGCGCCGCCGCATCGGCCGACGGTGCGGTGACGCGGCACGCCCCGGCCAACCAGGCGGCGCTGCGCCGTCGCAAGGCGGCGACCGATATCGTCTCACGCAACTCCGAGCCGTTGCGTTCGACACACGAGACGCACGCCTCGACGGCGGGTTCCCCGCAATATCGCCCTTGACGATCGACCAAGGTCACCCGCGGACAAATCCAGGCATAGTCGTGGACCACCACGGCGTACGGGATGCCGAGCGCGCGCACCGCTTCGATCACCCGCGGATCCAGGTGCAGAAAATGCTGGATCTCGATGGCGCCGAACGACAGGCCGCGCAAGAGGGCCGTCAGGCGATCCAGCTCCGACGGGATGTCGTAATGCAGATTGGGTGCGTCGAGCGCGTCGGTCCACAGTTCACAATGCCGATCGTCTCCCGGCGCGGGCGGGCGCAGGATCACGGGATGTCGACCCTGTGCGCGGAGGGCGCGGCACCGCTCGTTCACGAACCGGCTCACGCCACCCTTCAGTGCCAGGGTGACGATGAGCACCAGTTTCCCGCGAAATTTCGCCAGACGCTGTTCGTCGAGCGCGCGTCGCAGCGAGGCCAGGGGGTCCCGGGCAAGAAAGGCCGCAATATGGGCATCGTAGCCGGGATGACGCAGATTCAGCAGCCGTTGACTGCGGTGCAGGAGCGCGTCGCGCCGGCCGGCAAAGGAGCGGGCGCCGGCGTGATGGACGAAGACGTCGGCGGCGAGCCAATGCGACCAGCCCCGACGCGCCGCCCGCAGGCAAAAATCGGTCTCTTCGCCGTAGCCTTTACCGAAGACCGATTCGTCCAGGCCGCCGACCTGATCGAGACAGGCCCGACGCACGTACAAGCAGAATCCCACACCCACCGGCAGAGCGGCACCCGCCCCGGAGTGGGTGTCCGCCGCGAGCCGGTGCAAGGCCGCGGCATCGGCGATGCTCATCGAGTCCGCTCCGGTGCGCGGGTAGCTGGCAATCGAGCCGTTGTTGCTGAAGGGTGTGACGGTGCCCACGTGCGGTGCGCGGTACGCGGCGTCCCGCAGGCGCGTCAGCCAGTCGCCGAACACCACCGTATCGGAGTTGAGCAGGACGACATCGCGGGTGCGATTGCGCGCCAAGGCGCGATTGACGGAACCCACGAAACCCAGATTGGCGGCATTGCGCAGCAGCGTGATGCATCCGGCCGCCGCGAGAGCATCGAGCGCGACCGCGAGGGCGGGGTCCTGTGTGGCGTCGTCCACCACCACGACGCGAGCGGAGGCGGCCGTGTCCAGCACCGCGTCGATGCAGGCCAGCGTTTCCAGCCTGCCGCGATAGACGGGAATGATCACGTCGATACCGGCGCGTCGGCCGGTCACGGGCCGACGCTGCGCGGCGACCCGCGGCGTCCAGCGTGTCGGGAGCGTCCGGGGCCGGCGCCGCAGACGCACGAGGTCATCGAGCAACAGGGGCATGTCGGGCAACGACTGCCACCCGCCGTCGGGGTGACGTGCCGAGAGCTGGATCCGGTTGCCGGGGATCCGGCATCGATCGAGATCGAGGTCGAAGGCCCAGCGATAGTCCGATCGCGCCAGCGTCGAGGTTTCGAGTTCATGCAGCCGACCCCCGTCGTCCTCGACTCGCAGCGCCACCGGCGCCGTTGGATTCCAGTTGATCCGCACCCAACCGCTCACCGTGCGGGCGACGCTCGACGTGCGGCCGTCGAGGCCGAACTGCGGCGTGGCGCGACAGCCGCTGCCGAGCAGAGGAACGGCGTGACGGGTGAATTCGAGGGTCGCCTCCGGGGCGAGCTGCGGCAATCTGAATTGAAAGTGGGGGCGACCGTCCTCTGCGGAGGTATAGAGGGGTTGAATGAACCGCGCTCCGGAATCGAGTCGAACCTGCAATGCCTGCGTCGTCTCTTCACCGGCGAGTTCACCGACGAAGTCCAGGTTCGGGCCGCGACCGATCCAGCCGGCGAGGCCCATGCCCGGGTGGCGGCTCACGGCGGCGGCGACTGCCGCCAACAGTCCGTCCGGCGCCACGCAAAATTGCGCCAGTGCGAGGTCCAGCGTGTGACGCGCCTCGGCGCCACGATCGAGCTGCAGCAAGGTATGCGCCGTGAGGGCGGCCAAATCCGCCGCGGGGGTGTCGACCCGCCGCAGCACACCCAAGGCCGCCTGAGGTTCGCGAGCGTCCAGCACGAGAAGCCGGGCGTAGATCGACAGCAATTCCTGCGGATCGTCCGGTGCGCAGCGCCAGGACCGGTCTATGTGCCGCAGGGCCGCGTCGAGATCGGATGAGCGCAGGGCCGCGATCGCTTCGCCCAGCTGACGAGCCGTGGGGCGGCTCGGGGTGCGTCGTCGGGCACGGATCTGTCGTGCGTTCTCGAGTGCCCGGCACGCCGAGGCGAGCAGCAGCCGGTCGAAGCGCGGCCGGCCCGCAGCGCTTGCGCCGTCGGGCCGACCGTCCATGGGCATCAAGGCGAGTCCCTAACCCCTACCAGCCAAAGGACTCATGACCGCCCGTTCAGGAGGGCTTGTGGGTCGTGACGTCCGATCCGTTCAGGTGCGTGACGCCCTTCAGTTCGATGGTGGTCGCACCGCCATCGAGCTTGATCGTCGTCGTGCCGCCGCTGACCGTGATATCGCCGTGCGACTGCAAGTACGAGAGTGAGTAGCCTTCCAGGTAGAGCTTGTCCTGACCGGAAACGAAATTCGTGATGATGTGCTTGCTGCCCGCCTCGTGCATCTCGAATGCGAACAGGTTTTGACCGCTGCCGCCCGTCATGGTGTCGGGACCCGAGCCACCGATGAAGGTGTCGTTGCCCGTGCCGCCGATCATCTTCGTGGAGCCGGTGCCGCCGATGAACTCGTTCGTATACAGCCCGCCCATCAGGGTGGCCTGTCCGCTCTGGGCGTGCTCGATGTGCTGGCCGTCATCGTTGAGGAACGCGACGATACCGCCGGCAACCGACGCGTCACCGAAGATACCCTTCACGGTGGCGTGTCCGGCCTCGAAAATCGTATCGCTCCCCGAGCCCAGCGTGACCGTGTCGTGGCCGGAAGATCCCAGTTGATGGATGGTGCCCGTGCCGAGCAACTTGATCTGGTCGTTGCCGCCGCCCACCGTGATGGTGCCGGCTCCATCGATGTTAATCGTGTCCCGGCCGTTTCCGGCGATCACCGTGCCTTTCGAGTAGATGGAGATACTGTCGTTGCCCGCACCGGCCTTGATGAGACCGACGCCGGTGACGGTGATGGTGTCATTGCCGTCGCCGGCAGTCACCGTCCCATTGCCGAACAGCGTGAGGTTGGTGTTGCCGCCGCCGATCGATACTGTGGTGGATCCCAAGTGGCCTCTCCTTGCGTCTCGAAAAATCTAAACAAACGGCGCGCATCCGGTTGCGCTCCGCTTCAGCTTGGGTGACATGCAACCGACGTGCCACAATCGTGACGCGCCGCAAGCTCAACTGGCTTTGAAATCAGCTTGTGTAACCGATTGAATTTACATATTAATAGTCTAGCTTTCAAAGTGTGACAGGCGTATGAAAAAAATCAAGCGTTTTAATGTTCCAGTGTGGTGCATGGATCGACGCTTTGTGCACTCCCATGCGACGCTCGCGAGGCCCGCCGGGTGTGTCAATTGCACGCCGATATGGTTAGATCCGCGCGTGAAGACGCTCGGTAATCCGCAAGCTTGATGCGTAGTAAAGCTCCGCGATCGGCGCCGCAGGCGCCACTCGTCGGCTATGTCGACGTGTTCGGCCATTCCAGCGGGGCCGGCGGATGGCTGTTCAGCGGCTGGGTGTCGCGGCCGCCGACTCTCGAGGCATCCGCGCCGGTGGAATTCGCGGCGCACTACGAGAAGGAGGTTTGCCGGGGCCGCGCAACCCTGGTGTTCTACCAGCGCAAGGACGTGGACCAGAACTCGATCGGGCTGGTCGCGTACATGGCCGGCAGCAGCGGCAGCGCAGATTCCCTCAAGTCCATCGCGTTCTCGCTCGACGGCGTGAGCTATCGAGCCGAAACCGGGCATTTTACCGCCCGCCTGCCCGACCAGGACATCGTCGACCGCGTCCGCTCGACCCTGGCCACTCAAGCGGTCGGGCACCAGGACCGCGAGCGACTGCTCGCCCTCACCGCGCGCGCCGTATTCACCGGACAGGACACTCTCGCATCGCTGAGCGACACCGTGTTGTTGGAAGTGGATGAGGCCATTCTGTGCCCGCCGGACGGGGTGCTCCTGAAGGGATGGCTCCAGTGTGCTCCGGGGGCGCTGCGCCGCATCCGCGTGCGTTCGGGGCCGCTCTCGGGCGAACTGAACCTGGTCGATGCGCTGCGTGTCGACCGGCCCGACGTGGTCGCCGCCGTCGCGCCCCACTATGGGTTTACCGATATCCGATGCGGGTTCATCGGCTTCGTGCCGGCCGCGGCGTCGGCTCGAGAGGCCGTGTACCTGGAGGTCGAATTGCAGAACGGCGAGGTGGGCTTCAAGGGTCTGCAGCCGTCGAAGCGCACGGGGGTGGAGGCCATCAAGCGCATTCTGGAGCGAGTCGAGGTCGGTCCCGACGAGATCGACGCAGCGTTCGACAAGACCTTGGGCCCGGCGGTCGGCGCGATCCACCACGCGCAGCGGCAAATCCCGGTGAGCGTGCGTGAACTCGCATTCGGAGAGGTGCCGGCGTCGCCCCGTGCGAGCATCATCGTTCCCCTCTATGGACGCATCGACTTCGTCGAATACCAGATGGCGCTGTTCTCCCGGGGTTGGGATGCCGGGCGAAACGAGATTCTGTACGTCCTCGACGATCCCGCGAAGCGGCGCGAGCTGGAAATTCTCGCTCGCTCGCTGTACGGGCGGTTCCGGATTCCGTTTCGGCTGTTGCTGCTCGATGCCAATGTGGGTTTCGCGGCCGCAAACAACCTCGGCCTGCGCGCCGCGCGCGGCGAGGTCGTCTGCTTTTTGAATTCAGACGTGTTTCCCATCACCGACCGGTGGCTCGAACGGTTGGTGACGGGATTGGACCGCAATCCGGATCTTGGGGTGATCGGGGCGCGGCTGTTGTTCGAGGACGGTTCGGTGCAACATGAAGGGTGCCATTACCGGACGTTGAGCGAATTCGGCGATTGGACCTTCGTCGAGCACCGCAACAAGGGGCTGCGGCCCGACGCGAGCGTGGACATTCGCCGCCACGAGGCGATCACGGGCGCGTGCATGGTGATGCGCCGCTCACTGGCCGCGGAACTGGGCGGTTTCGACGAAGCGTTCATCGTCGGTGATTTCGAGGACTCGGATTTGTGTCTGAAGGTGAGGGCTCGCGGCTTGGCGTGTGCGGTCGACCTGGCGGTGCACCTGCACCACCTCGAGCGTCAGTCGCAGCATTCACCCGGCGATGCGTGGCGCATGAACCTGACCTTGTACAACGCCTGGATCCATCAGCGGCGCTGGTTCCCGGCGGTTCCGCGGGAGCGCCGTTAGTGGCCAAACCCGCGATCCGAGGGCGTCCTCAGACGTCGGGTTGCGCCGCGGCGGACCCGGTGAGGGTGCTCATCGCCTCGCACAGCCATCCGCAGGTGTCCAAAGGGGGGGCGGAGATTGCGGCGTTTCACCTGTTCAATCAACTCAACGCCCGAGCGGGATACGCCGCCTGGTTTTTGGGATGCAGCCGCGACACCGCGCATCAAAAATTGGGCGCCACGCTGAGCCAGCCCTTTGGCGAGCGCGAGTACCTGTATGCGGGCGGCGCGTTCGACTGGTTCCACTTCGCCAACCGCGATCCAAAATTCCCCGGTGAATTGCGCGGTCTGCTGCGGCGCCTAAAGCCGCAGGTCGTGCATTTTCACCACTATCTCAATTTTGGCGTGGAAGCCCTGTGGCACGTCCGCGAGACACTCCCGCAGTGCCACATCGTCGTGACCCTGCACGAATACCTGGCCGTGTGTCACCACTACGGTCAGATGGTCACGAAGCAGAACCACACGCTGTGCCATGCGGCCACGCCGATACGGTGTTCGGCCTGCTTCACGGACGTCCCGCCGTCGGATTTTTTCCTGCGCAAGACCTACATCCAGCGGTTCTTCGACCTCGTGGATCGCTTCGTCGCACCGAGCAGGTTTCTGGCCGAACGGTACATTGCCTGGGGCATTCCCGAGGAGCGGGTGTCCCTCCTCGAGAACGTCACCGCCCCGATGCTCACTCCGCCGGCGACACTCAGGCGCCGCGAACCCAAGGATCTGCTGCGGATCGGTTTTTTCGGGCAGATATCGCCCCTCAAGGGCATCGACGTCCTGTTCGATGCGGCCGATTGCTTGCTCGAACGGAAAAACGACCACATCGTGTTCGAGATCCATGGCGATTACAGCGGCCAGCCTCAGGAATTCCAGGACAGTTTCCTCAAGCGCCTGGCCAAGGCGGGGCGCAACGTCAAATTTCAGGGCGCGTACGATCACGAGCGGGTGGATCGGCTCATGCAGTCCCTGGATGCCATCCTGGTGCCCAGCATTTGGTGGGAAAACTCTCCCGTGGTGATTCAAGAGGCACTGCGCAACCGCCGTCCGGTGCTCTGTTCCGACATCGGCGGGATGGCCGAAAAGGTTCGCGACGGAATCGATGGATTCCATTTTCCGGTGGGCAATTCTCTGGCGCTCGCGGCGCTGCTCCTGACGCTGGCCGAGTCGCCGTCGATGTTGAGCGGCGTCGCCGAGACCTTGAGATCGCCCGCACCCGTCGAAGACACCCTGGAGCGCTACGCGCAGGTTTATTCGTCGCTCCCCGGCGCCTAGGGATGCGGCCGCCGTTGTTGCCGGTCATCTTTCGCGGACACCACGAGGCGGGGTTCTTCGCACACGCGCTCGGCCTCAGCGCCGAGCGCAGTCCTCTCACGGTGCTGCCGGGCAACGAACGCACTGCGGAGGCGCGGTATGCCTGCCTGATCGCCGTGCAGGATTTTTATCGGATGCGCGCTGCCGTCAAGGATGCCGGTGAATGGCACTACAGTCTCATCGAACCCGCGATTTTCGCGGATGTGCGGGCGGGGCGCGCGGTGTTGGTGTTCGATTTGTGCAACGAAGGTCCGGCCTACGATCCGGGCATTTTTTCCGAGCTTTACGCTTGGATCGAGACGCAGCGCCTGCCTGCCGGCCGCTGTGTGTGGCTGGCGCAAAATCGGCGCATCGCGGACGGTGCGAGAGCGGCCGCGGGCGAGCGCGCGAAGCTGATCCGTTTCGAGCATTACGATTATTTCGTGAAGATCATGGCCTGGATTTTCTCGCCCTCGAGTCCCGAGGTCGCGATGGGCGTCGATGCCGACGCCTATATCGGGCGGCTGTTCGACGCGCGCGGGAAGGACCGGCTGCTGCTGTGTTTGAACGCCACGCCGCGCCTGCCCCGGGTGCTGACCGTGGCTGCATTGATGCGTCATCGGCTCCTGGACAAATCGCTGGTCTCGTTTCCCGGGATGGACTATGTCAAGTCGGGGGTCTCCCTCCAGGAGGTGCGCGAGTTCCTCAAGGCGACGCCGGACCTCGAGTACCTGCGTCCGTGCATCGACGCGGTGGCGCAGTTGCCGCCGATGCGGGTCGATCCATTCCCGGAGCGGGGCAACGCGCTGGTCGAAAAGATCGACCCCAGGGTCTACGAGCGTACGTATTTTTCGCTGGTCACCGAGAGCGACTTCTCGGATCCCTTCATCGAACGGGTGACCGAGAAGACCGTGAAGGCCTTCTGCATGGGACATCCCACCCTGGTCGTCGGCAATGCCCGCTCCATCGCGTTCATGACGGATCTGGGCTTTCAGGACGGGGGGGAGGTCTTCAATCGCGCGGCCGACGCGCTGTCGGATCCCTCCGCCCGCTTCAACCGGGTGGTCGAGGACGTGTTGCGGCAAGCCGCGCGAATCGCCACGAATCGCCACGCCTGGCTCGACCGGGTGCGCGAGGTGGGCACGCATAATTTTCGGTATGCGGTGAGCGGCGAATTCCTGGCGCAGTTTGTCAAGAACTGTGATCTCCCGCTCGCGGCGCGCCTCGCCGCGCTCGTGGCGCCCGCTTGAGGTGGGCCATGCCTCGATATCACATCCGAGTCCAATCCGAGAAAGAACTGGAATGTGCGCCGCCCGTGACCTAAGATCTGGCGGTTAAAAGGGGATTTGGCCGGCGTCGACTTCATTGGTTTCGTATTGCATTTGCATAGGTGGCCGCATTGGAAATCCCAACTTACGCGAGCTTGATCAATCGGAAGCTCGTCGTGCCGTCGTCCAAGAAGCCGTTTCTCGCGGTGGACGAACATTTCGTCGCCCAGTTGCTGTTGCCGCGACTGGAAAAAATCCAGGTCGACGAAGCCTGGTATCTGGACACCTACCCCGACGTGCACGCGGCCATCAAGCGCGGTGTGGTGCCCACGGCGAAGGCGCATTACTGCCTCTATGGGTATTTCGAACACCGCATGCCGCACCGCATTCTCGTCGACGAGCCGTGGTACCTGATGGAATACCCGGACGTGCGCGAAGGGGTGGTCACGGCCAAGCATTTCGCGTCCGGTCAGCAGCATTTCGAACTCATGGGCTACAAGGAAGGGCGCTACCCCTACCGTGGATTCCAACTCGAAGTCGAGGATTGACGCCGCTGAAGGGAGTGGGATGGTGACCAAGGCGCCCGAGCCGGATATTTTCGACGACGAGTTCGACGAGTTCGACGAGGCGGCCGAGCCGCCGCGCAGCCTCGAGCCGCCGGACTGGTTCGACGAGGAAGCCTATCTCAGCGCGAACCCGGACGTCCTCGCTTCGGTGGCTGCGAAGGAGTTCACCTCCGCCTATCATCACTACGTGCTGCATGGTCGCGGCGAACGCCGTGCGCTGCACGGCAGCTCGCCGGAGCGGCGCAATTGCCTGGTCCGCAGCACGCGCCCCGCCGACACCGTGGCCGCCCGCGGCGAACTCCGCGTCTCGATCGAGGCCGTGATGGTGTCGCCGCGGGGCGCCGTGATGGTGGTGGGGTGGGTCGACGACATGGCGAGCCCGCTCGAGTGGATCAAAGTCTCGGACGCCGACTGGCACATCACGCTCACCGCCAATCGAGTGGCGCGGTTTCGGCGCTCGGACGTGGAAGCGGCGCTCGGGGCCGCCGGCATGCACTCCTTCGGCTTCTTCACGTTCGCCTACCTGAACGAGGTGCTGGGCACCGCCGGCATGTGCAAGGTCACCCTGGGTCTCGCCGATGGCCGCGACGTGAGCCACGACCTGCCGGTGCGGCGCGTGAGCGAGATCGAATTGCGCCACACCGTGCTCACCTACGTGTCCGAGGCCGAGCTGTTCGGCAACCGGCAGGTCGAGGCGGTGCGGCTGCTGCGGGGCCCGCTGGGCGGAGCCATCGTCAAGCACAACCGCGACATCAGCGAGGACATCGTCGCCGGCGCCTACGTCGAGCGCTTCGGACCGCGGGGCAGGAAGTTCCGGGGTTCGCTGGTGGTGTGTCTGTACGGCAAGCCCGAATATCTGTTCCTGCAAAATGCGTTGTTCACCGGCGGCGCCGGCTTCGACGACTACGAGATGGTGTACGTCTCCAACAGCCCGGAAATGGCCGAGAAGCTGATGAAGGACATGCGCGTGGGCACCCAGGTGTACGGGCTCACCCAGACGTTGGTGCTGCTCCCCGGCAATGCCGGCTTCGGCGCCGCCAACAACGTCGCGGTCAACCATGCCTCCAGCGACCGCATCGTCGTCGTCAATCCGGACGTGTTCCCGCGCGATGCCGACTGGGCCCGCAAACACACCCAGGCCGTCGCGGAGCTGCCCAAGAGCCAGACCGACCTGTTCGGCGTGCCGCTGTACTACGACGATGGGTCGTTGATGCACGGCGGCATGTACTTCGAGTACGACACGGGCCTCAGCGTCGATGCGAAGACGATGAGCGGGCGCCGCATGGTGCGGGTCGAGCACTACGGCAAGGGGGCGCCGGCCTGGGCCGAGGAGTTCACCCAGCCGCGTCCCGTGCCGGCGGTGACCGGCGCGTTCATCTCGCTCGATCGCGCGTGGTACGAGAAATTGGGCGGATTCACCGAGGATTTCGTGTTCGGACATTACGAGGATGCGGATCTGTGCCTGAAGAGCATCGCCGCGGGCGTGGCCCCGTGGATACACGACATCAAGATGTGGCATCTCGAGGGCAAAGGCTCGACGCGCCTTCCCGTGCACGAGGGCGGCTCCTACGTGAACCGGGGCATTTTCTCGGAGCGCTGGGATGAGGTGATCGCGGCGGGTCTCGAGGGACGCAAGCCCCGGCATCCGCTGTTCGACGAGTCGGCGAAGCCCAAGCCGACCTTGGACCTGACGTTTCCGCGTGCAGCTGAAATCAAGAGCGCGCCCACGAAGCCGCCGGTCGAGGCGCGCAAGGGCGTACGTCCGCCCCTGAGGTCGCCCAAGCACGAAGCCGATGAGCGTTAATTCCGCGCCCCTCAAGGTGCTGCTCATCAGTTTGTTTCACCCCGAGCTCGTGCGCGGCGGGGCGCAGCAGATCTGCTACGAACTCTTCGAGGGCCTGAAGGAATTACCGAACGTCACGCCGACGCTGCTGGCCTCCATCGATGCCTCGCAGCCGGCTCTCTACAAGAACGGGGCGCGCATCACCGGTTTCGATGGACGCGAGGGGGAATTCCTGTTCCTGAGCGCGGAATACGATTATTGGTGGCACCGCACGTCGAGTCCGCTGCTGCTCGAGGCCTACGCGGATTTCCTGAGAACGCTCGCGCCGGACGTCGTGCACATCCACCATTTTCTGACGCTGGGCGTGGAACTCATCACGCTCACCCGCAAGGTGCTGCCGCAGGCGCGCATCGTGTTCACCTTTCACGAATTCATGACGATCTGTGCGGCGGACGGCCACATGGTGCGCAAGCACGACAAGTCGCTGTGCACCCACGCCTCGCCGGTGCGCTGCCATCAATGTTTCCCCGAACTGCCGCCCGAACAGTTCTTCGTGCGCGAGAAGTGGATGAAGAAGCACATGGAGCCGGTGGACGTGTTCACCACGCCCAGTCAATTCATGATCAAGCACTACACCGACTGGGGCATCGACCCGAAGAGAATCTTCAAGGTCGGCAACGTGCAGCGCAACCGGGGAACGTCGGCCGCGGCGTCCGAACCCCGCGCCCGGCGCAATCGCTTCGGCTTCTTCGGCCAAATGGTGGACATGAAGGGCATCCACGTCATTCTGCGCGCGGTCGAGTACCTGCGCGCCGCGGGTTTCACGGATTTCGTGGTGGAGATCAACGGCGACAACATCCGCTATGCGTCGGAGGCTCGCCGCAAAGAGATCGAGGGCTTCCTGGAGCGCGAGGGCCAGAAGCCCGCCGCCGAACAACACGTCGTGTTCAACGGCTCCTACCAGGTCGACCAGCTCGCCGGTCGCATGGCGCGCATCGATTGGTGCATCGTGCCGTCGGTCTGGTGGGAAATCTTCTGTCTGGTGATCTCCGAGGCCTGGATGTTCGGCCGACCGGTGATCGTGTCGAACGTCGGAGGCCCGCTCGAGCGGGTGCGCCACGGCGTCGACGGGCTGCATTTTCAGGTGGGCGACCCGCAGTCGCTCGCGAGTGCGATGCTGCGGGCCTGCACGGAAGAGGGATTATGGGAGCGGTTGTCGGCGGGCATCACGCCGCCGGCCAGCCGGGACGTGATGGTGGCGGAGTATGCGGCGTTGTATCGGGCGGACGCCGCATCGAATGGCGGACGGGCCAATGGGGTGAGCGGTTAAGGGACGGCGGGAACATGACGATACGTGCCATGGATTGCCGTAGTCGCTAAACCCAAGGAGGGGGTGTCCATATTTTCAAAATTTGCAGGTAGATCTTCCGCCAATGAGCAGCCCCGGCACAACAAATATCAGGCGCCGAATTCCGGCGGTCCGGCGGGGGAATTAGCGACATGGCGGGATTCGCATGGCCAATTCATCGGCGGAGGGGCCTCGATCCAGCGAGGCCCCGTTGGACAGTATGAGCGCCCCGCCAGCGGGAGGACCGGCCGGGGAAGATTCCCCCTCCGCCCACCGCACGGTCGGCGACTCGATCGCGCCCGGCGGCGGTGACCACGCAAGTGGGACGACCTTCGAGCAGATGTTTCCCGGAGTCGAACTTGCCGCGGAAGCGGCGACGGGGGTCGTTCCAGCCGTCGAATATGCGGTCGGGCAAGTCGAGCTATTGGCCATGGAGTTTGCCATTGGTTGGGCCGCCGTCACCCAGAGCGGCGCACCCTCGCACGTGATCGCAACTCTCGACGGCAATGTCATCGGCTTCAGCCGCGCCGACCTCGTCAGAAAGGATTTGGAGCTGGCGCGTGGACTGTTTGCCGTCAAAGGCCTCGCGTTCGTCGTTCCCTACTACGGATCCCTGTCGCCGGCCGACGTCGAGCGCGTGGTCGTTCGCGTGATCGAAGCGGAGCGACCCCTGCCGAGGAGCGAGACGCTCAAGGTCGATCGCGACCGCCCCACTCGAGTTTTCGTGCTGGGCTCGCCGCGGAGCGGTACCTCACAACTGGGCGCGACCCTCGCGGAGTGCCTGTCGATACCCTGGACCGGCGAGGCACACGTGGGTCCCCGATTCGCCGTCGCGGCTGAGCAGTTGAGCGGCGATCCCAAATCACCCATCGAATTCGTGCGGGCGATGGACGCCTGGAACTTTCGTCGCCTCGCGATCGAGGCCGCCCGACGCGCCTACTTCTTCGCGCACAGTTCGTCCTCATTTCTCGACAAAACGCCCGGCTTGGCCATGGTGCGAGCCGCCACGTTCATGGCCGAATGTTTTCCAGACGCCAAGTTCGTGTTCATACGGCGCCATCCCATCGCGAATATCGTGTCCCGAATGGCCCGATTCGGCGGGGATTTCGAGGAGCACTGCACCGATTGGGCTGCTACGATGCAGGAATGGATGCGGGTGCGCCCCCAGCTTCCGAACTACCTCGATGTGGAACAGGAGGGGATGGCTTCGGCGCCGGACCACGTTGCGAAGCAATTGGCGCAATTTTTGGATCGGCCGGATTTGCTGGGCCAACTCGCCACGTCTCTTTCTTCCGGCGCCCTCGAAAAAACCGGGGCGGGGGATAACTGGATGTCCCTATCGAAAACTGACTGGACACCTGAACAAAAAGCTCGATTTACGGCAATCTGCGATGTCACCATGAGAGCATTTGGGTACTACGTCGATTTTGGTTCTTAAATCATCAAGAGTTTCCAAGCCCACGAAACCTGGATTTGGATCAGCCCTCGACTGTCCCCGTCACGATTTGCTGTCGAGTGATAGTTCTTCGAGTGCGGCTGTACCAGCGCAGGGTTCCTATCCTCGTGGAACTTTGCATGCCGGAGATGTATAAGATCTTGTCCGACATTGTAATCGCGCGATTCCGCGGTGACGAGGTGGAGATTCCTCACACTGCCGACTGCCAATTGGGCATCAAGTTCGCGCTTGCCGGAGCGGATCGGCGTCACGAGATCGCACGAGAAGGGGTGCACAGGCAG
>JBBIKV010000044.1:29046-30159 GCA_037445285.1 Nevskiaceae bacterium
CACCGCCAACGTTGTCGGGCAAGAAATTATCGTCGATCACAAACCCGATAGTCGTGGTTTTGGTGAGACATAAGCTACTCGTCGGTATTGCTTGTCCGGCAGCGGAGGCCCGGCTCTCGCTCGCATAAATTGTTGCCGGCGATCGGCTCCCGCCAGCGGCTACATACAGCAGCGAGGCTCCGTTGGCGACGTCGATCACTCGGTACTGCCATGCCCAATCGTTCGCCACGCCGTTGTGATAGTTGAACGCCTCGTACACTGCGTTGGGATACAATCCGAACGCATCCGCCACCGTGTAGCAACCTTTGCCGAGGATGAGTTTCACGGGCGCCGTGAAACTGCCGGCGTTGAAACCGCTGACCGCTGCGTTGATATTAATGATCTGCGGAAATTTCGAAGGCGAACTTGCGCCGACCTGACCGGGCGCCACCGCCGTCGTGAAAAAGTACGTCAAATCAATCAATTTGTCGCAAAGTAAGCCGCAGCTGTAACCATCGTCCTGGAATCCACTAGCGGTGACGAGATGCCATGCCTGCGACGGGGACCTCGTACTCTGAGACGACCAATAATTATGCTGAATGTTTTTGAACAGCAGGTAATTCGCGTTGTGAGTGGATTGGATCGACGTTCCAGCCACTTGGCCCAAGCTGCCATAAAACAACTCCGCCAATTGACTCGAACTTTGCGAGGGATCGCCCGCTGCACCGTCGGGATAACCAGAGGAAGAGGCATCATTCACCGTGGTAGGCAACGCCCATTGATTGGAGCCGCCGTAGTTCGTCTTGTTGAGGTAAATAACCCAGGCTTGGGCGGCAAACCAATCCAGCGACCCGTCCACCATACCTGTATTGGGATTTATGAATTCCCCGCTCGACAGCCCGTGCACGCCGTTGACGTCATAGGCATTCGGAATATCGTGAATGACCCCGGCGGAGTCTGCGATGATCGTCGCGATGAGAGCTGCCGAGCCACCTACGTAGGTCGCCGCCTGTGTTGCGAACAAGTTCCCGTCCGCGATCCAGGTTACGTTATTGACGGCGTCGTAAACACCAAGGCCGTTGGCGGTCGAGAGGACTTGCGCCCGCGCGTAAGTTGAAATCAACATGATTAGTA
>JBBIKV010000045.1:0-29216 GCA_037445285.1 Nevskiaceae bacterium
GGCAAGTGGATTCCAATCACTATGTGGACGATCTCGCCAACGGCGACATTTGCATGGCGCTCGGTTGGTCGGGAGACATCACGCAGGCACGCGACCATGCCCGGGAGGCCGGCAAGCCTCTCGACATCGCCTATTCCATTCCGACGGAGGGGACGATCGTCATATTCGACGTGCTCGCCATCCCGGCAGACGCGCCCCATCCGGTCATGGCGCATGCGTTCATCGACTACATGCTCCGTCCCGACGTCGCCGCCAAGAACTCCAATGCGATCAAATTCGCCACCAGCGTGATGACCGCGACGCCGCTGGTCGATGAAGCGCTGCGCTCCGATGCGGGCATTTATCCCCCGGCGGACGTGCGGACGAGGCTCGTCCCGCAGCGGGCCCGATCGCAGGAATTTTCGAGGTCTCTGACCCGCATGTGGACGCGGTTCAAATCGGGCACCTGAGGGCGGTTCCCGGTCACGGCGGGCGGCGACAGACGGGGTGGCGGTCGCCGTGCACCTGGTCGACGCGACCCACCGGCGGCCAGTATTTGTCGGCACCGCCGCCGCCCCCGGGGCAACAGCCGGCTGCGCGCGTATACGGTCGATTCCACGCCTCGCTCGTCAGGTCCACGAGGGTGTGAGGCGCGCGGCGCAATGCCGATTCGGCGACGGTCACGCGATGCTCTTCGATCTCGCGAATTTCGGCGCGGATGCTCAACATGGCGTCGCAGAAGCGATCCAATTCGCGTTTCGATTCGGATTCGGTCGGCTCGATCATGAGCGTGCCGGGCACCGGAAAGCTCATCGTCGGTGCGTGAAAGCCGAAATCGATCAGCCGTTTGGCGATATCCTCCACGGTCACTCCGCAACCGTCCTTGAAGGCACGCGGATCGACGATGCATTCATGCGCCACGCGTCCGCGGGCGTTGCGGTACAACACGGGAAAGTGATCCTCGAGGCGCCGCGCCACATAATTCGCCGAGAGTATGGCGATTTCGCTGGCGCGTTTCAGGCCGGTGCTGCCCATGAGCCGGATGTACATGTACGCGATGGGGAGCAGGGAGGGCGAGCCGAACGGCGCCGAGGACACCGCCCCGACGCCGCCGCCTGCGCGGTCCGGATCTCGCAGAGGATGCGCGGGCAGGTATGGCGCGAGGTGGGCCTTGACGCCGATGGGCCCCATGCCGGGGCCGCCGCCGCCATGAGGAATGCAAAAGGTCTTGTGCAGGTTCAGGTGCGATACGTCGGCGCCATAATCCCCGGGGCGCGCCAGACCCACCTGTGCGTTGAGATTGGCGCCGTCGATGTACACCTGGCCGCCGGCCCGGTGCACCATCTCGCACGACCGGCGGATGTGTTCCTCGAAGACGCCATGCGTCGAGGGATAGGTCATCATGATGGCGGCGAGATCGTCGGCATGGCGCCCGCATGCCGCGCGCAGATCCTCGAGGTCGACATTACCTTCGGCATCGCACCGGACCACCACGACCTGCATGCCCGCCATCGCCGCCGATGCCGGATTGGTGCCATGCGCCGACGCGGGAATGAGGCACACGTTGCGGTGCGATTCATGGCGGCTGCGATGGTAGGCGCGGATGGCAAGCAGTCCGGCGTATTCGCCTTGGGCGCCGGAATTCGGCTGCAGCGAAACGGCGTCGTAGCCGGTGATGTCGCAGAGCGCATCCTCGAGGGCGGTGCACAGTTCGGCGTACCCCCGCCACTGGTCGGGCGGGGCGAACGGATGCAAGCCGGCAAAGCCGGGCCAGGTCATCGGCATCATCTCGGCCGTGCCATTGAGCTTCATCGTGCAGGAGCCGAGAGGAATCATGGTGCGATCCAGGGCCAGGTCGCGGTCGCTCAGGCGGCGCAGGTAACGCAGCATGTCGGTCTCGGAGCGATGGCGGTGAAACACCGGATGCTCGAGAAATGGCGAGGTGCGGCGCAACGACCGGGGTATCCCGCGGGGCGCCTCGCCGGCCGCTGCGCGGGGCGGAGCGGGCATTGCAGGGGAACCCGGCCCCCCGACCGAGGGGACGAAGCACTGCAGGATGGCCTCGACCGTGGCATCGGTGCTCGTTTCATCGAGCGACATGCCGAGTGCGGGCCGCGCGCCGCAGGCGCCTCCGTCCATCACTCGGAAGTTGAGACCTCGGGCGCGGGCGCGACCGAGGATGACTTCGTGACCATCCTGGCTCTCCACGGTCAGGGTGTCGAAGTAGGTGTCATTCAATATCCGTCGCCCCAACCGCTGCAATCCGGCCGCGAGCATCGACGTGCGCCGATGGATGGCCCCGGCAATGTGCACCAGTCCTTCGGGTCCGTGATACACGGCATACATGGCCGCGGTGACCGCCAGCAGCACCTGGGCGGTGCAGATGTTCGACGTCGCCTTGTCGCGCCGGATGTGCTGCTCCCGGGTCTGCAGGGTGAGCCGATAGGCGGGTGTTCCGTTGGCATCGACGGAGACGCCGACCAGCCGGCCGGGAAGATTCCGCAGGAGCGGCTGCCGTACGGCCAGGTACGCGGCATGCGGTCCGCCGAAACCCAGGGGCACACCGAAGCGCTGGGTCGTGCCGATGGCAATGTCCGCGCCGAACTCCCCGGGTGGCTTCAACAGCGTCAGCGCCAACGGATCCGCCGACACGATGGCCAGGGCGCCCCGGGCGTGAAGCGCCTGGATCGCATCCTCGAGATCGGGCAGGTGGCCGTAGGTGCCGGGATATTGCATCAGGCCGCCGAAACACTCCGTGCGCTGCCAATCGTCGCCCGCCTCGACGGTGACGATGTCCCACCCCAAGGGCGCCGCGCGCGTCCGCAGCACGGCCAGTGTCTGCGGGTGGACGTGCGAATCCACCAGGAAGCGCGACGATGAGGAGTTTGCAGCGCGCTTCGCCAAGGCCATGGCTTCCGCGGCGGCGGTGCCCTCGTCCAGCAAGGACGCGTTCGCGACGTCCAGACCGGTCAAATCGCAGACCATGGTCTGGAAGTTCAAGAGCGCCTCGAGCCGCCCCTGACTGATTTCCGGTTGGTAGGGCGTGTACGCGGTGTACCAGGCCGGGTTCTCCAGGACGTTGCGCAAGATCACCGGGGGCACGACCGTGTCGTAATAGCCCATCCCGATGAGCGAGGTGGCCACCTGGTTCTTGGCGGCCAGGGATCGCAGATGCGCCAACGCCTCGCTTTCCGACAACGCGGCACCGATGCGGAGCGTGCCGGGCATGCGAATCGAGTCCGGCAGCGTCTGACGAATGAGGGAATCGATCGACGGCACGCCGAGTGTCGCAAGCATCGCCGCGACGTCCGCGGGCGACGGGCCGATGTGCCGGCCGGCAAAATCGACCGGGGGGCGGCCGGGGTGCGCATGCGGCACGACATCATCTACCGCCCCCGGCTCCCCGGTCGATGCGGCAGGGCTCGCCGGCCGCGTCATGAGGTCAACTCCCGATAGCGGTGGTCATCGAGCAATTGACGCCATTCGGACATGTCGCCCACGGACATCTTGAACAGCCACCCGGCGCCGAGCGGATCGGTGTTCACCAGGGCCGGATTCGTGACGGTGGCGGCGTTCACTTCGAGGACGCTGCCGGTGAGCGGGGCATAGAGATCGGAGGCGGCCTTCACCGACTCGACCACGCCCGCCACCGCGCCCTTGGCCAGCGCCGCGCCGGGTTCCGGCAGCTGGATGTAGACCAGGTCACCCAGCACGCGCTGCGCATGCTCGGTAATCCCCACGGTGGCGATCGAGCCGTCGATGGCCACCCATTCGTGTTCGGCGGTATAGCGGATTTCCATGAACTTGAACTCTCCTCTAGGATCAACGGTGGTAACGGTGGGCGATAAAGGGCAGGGCGCTGACGGTGACGAGAACCCGTTGGCCGCGGACGTCGGCAAATAGCCGGTCGCCGATGCCGGCGAACTCCGACGGGACGTATCCCAAGGCGACGAACCCTTGCACGGACGGCCCGTAGGTGCCGGAGGTCACGCGGCCCAGGGGAACCGGCGAGTGGGCGTCCGCGAACAGCGCGGCGCCGTCGCGCACGGGCCGGCCTTCGGCCCGCAGGCCCACGCGTTGCCGGGCCGTGCCCGTCTCGAGCTGCCGCAAAATGACCTCGGCGCCGGGAAAGCCGCCGGCGCGCGCGCCGGCGGCGCGCCGCACCGTCGGAATGGCCCACGTCAGCGCGGCTTCAACCGGTGTGGTGTGGACGTCGATGTCATGACCGTGCAGGCACAGGCCGGCCTCGAGGCGCAGGCCGTTGCGTGCACCCAATCCGGCGAGCTCAACCCCGGGGTTCTGCAGCAACCGGTCGGCGAGTGCTTCCGCGTTCCCGATGGGAACGGAAATCTCGAAGCCGTCCTCGCCGGTGTAACCGGAGCGCGACACATGGCAGAGGGCGCCGTCGAAGGGGACGATGCCGGCGTCCATGAAGCGCATGGCAGCCACCGACGGCAGCAGCGCGGCCAGCGCCGCGCCGGCCGCCGGACCCTGGACCGACCACAGGGCACGGTCCGTGAGGCGACGGACGGAACAGGTCGCCGAGAGATGCCGTTCGAGGTGGGCCAAATCGGCCGTGACCGACGCCGCATTCACCACGAGGAACCAGAACTCCCCGAGGTTCGCGATCATCAGGTCATCGAGGATTCCCCCGGTGTCCGTCGTCAGGAGGGCGTAGCGCTGGCGACCCGCGCGCAAGCCCACGAGATCGACCGGCAACAACGCCTCCAGCGCGCGGGCGCCGTCCAGAGGATCGCCGCTGCAGGCGCGCACGACGAGCTGGCCCATGTGCGACACATCGAACAGCCCCGCCCCCGAGCGGGTGGCGCGATGTTCGCCCAGGATGCCGGGCGGATAGTGAAGGGGCATGGACCAGCCGGCAAAGGGCTCCATGCGCGCGCCGCGAGCTACATGAAATGCATGCAGCGGCAGGTTGGCAACAGGAGTCGGAGAGTGGTCTGCGGACATGGCGGCGATTCCCTCGGCCGCATCCACGGCCAATGAGTACATCGCCCCATCTGTTGCAAGTGCCTGAGAGTGTTATCCCGTCGGCGGACACGCCGTCGTGTCTCTTTCCAGATATTTCGTGTCGTGGTTCTTCTGCCTGAGAGTTTCCGGGGCGGTTGCTCCTTCGGCGCCGACACGTACCGTGTCAGTCTCTCCCAACGACTGCGCCAGCCTATGATGGGGCGAAGCGCGGGTCAAGCGCGGTGATCTCGGGTGCGCGCCGCGCGGCGGCGATATGGCCCGCCAGGTAATCGGCGTCGTGCCAGACGCCCCAGATGAACGGCGAGGCTCGTCGCGAGAGCCAGGGCAGCCCCAGAAAATAGAGTCCCGGGACCCCGGAAACGCCGCGTCGATGCGCCGGCCGACCCTTCTCATCGAAGGCGTCGACCTGCAGCCAACCCAGATCGAGGGCGTAGCCCGTCGCCCAGAGGATGGTGGTGACGCCGGCGGCCGCCAGGTTCAGCTCGGAAAGCGGCTGGGTCACGCAGGGCGGATCGGGTTGAATCCTGTGGGCCAGAGGCTCCGGCGGCAGATCGAGGCCCTTCTGCGCGACGTAGGCATCGGCCGCGGTCAACATGGAGAGGTAGTTGGCGTCGCCCAGGGCGATGTTCTGGGCAAGGTTCGGCAGGAGCTGCATGACACCGTCGCGGTAGGTTCCCGTGCTGCCCAACAACATGATTCCGCGCGCGGCGAGGTCGCGGAAATCGACGGTGTGGCCGCCGTGGGCGCCGCTCACGGCGATGGTGACGTGCTCGGTACCGGGAGCGACGACCTGGGTATCCCATTCGCCCAACACGCCCAGCCACCAGACGAAATCTCGCCCGCGATAGCGTCGGGGCGGGCGGTTGTGCGGGCCCACCGACAGGTAGACGCGCCGACCGGCGCGCGCGAGTTCGTCGGCGATTTGCACCCCCGAGGAGCCGGCGCCGATCACGAGTACCGCCCCCTCGCGCAGCTGGCCGGGATTGCGGTAGGCCGCGGAATGGATCTGGGTGATGCCCGTGTCTGCCGGAACGGCGGTGGGGATGAGCGGGCGTTGAAACGGTCCGGTGGCGACGACGACGTTCGTGGCCTCGATGACGCCCTCCGAGGTCTGCGCACGGAAGCCGGAGCCATCGGTCTTGCGGTGCAGGGCCTCGACCGCGACACCGCAGCGGATGGGCGCGGCGATCTGGTCGGCGTAGGCGACGAAATAGTCGACGATGCGGTCCTTGGTGGCGAAGCTGTTGGGATCGATGCCGGAGAACGCCTTACTCGGAAAGCGGTCATGCCAAGCCGGGCCATTGGCGACGAGCGAATCCCATCGCTCCGAGCGCCAGCGTTCGGCGATCCGATGGCGCTCGACGATGAGATGAGGCGCACCGCGTCTTCCCAGGTGCTCGCTCATCGCCAAGCCTGCCTGTCCGCCGCCGATGATGAGCGTCTCCACTGCGTCGACTGCCATGCTTCGCACCTTTGGGCCGGGTTGGGACACGGGGCCGCTTGAGGCCGGGGCCCGATCACATCAGTATCGCCGGCCGCGCCTACTTTGGAAATTATGATTTTCTGTGGATGGAAATAAGGATTTTCGGAGGTAGCGAGGCTGGATCATGGCGGCATTCGCGGCTCCGGACGGCAGGAATCCCCATTCCGGTCTATATTGTCAGCACGGCTGCCGATGCTCTGGTCGGTGCGGTGAGTCTCGAGGTGAGAGGATGCCGATGCGGGTCAAGGTCGGGTGCGTTCGGTCGGTGCGGCGCCTTGGCGGCAGCGGGTAGCCATGGAGTTCCTGGAAAATAGGACTTTCGCGGAGCTGCGCGTGGGGGATGCGGCGGAGATGACGCGCACGCTTCGGGCCGAGGATCTCGAGCCCGCGGCGGACGGCATGCGCGGCGGCTTCATCTGCGAACTGCTGTCGACCGAGCTGCCGGGACCGGGCACCATCCTGGTCGATGTGGCGCTGCATTTCCGGCGTCCCGCGGCGGCCGGCGATGAGGTGACGGCGCGGATACGGGTGAGCGCCCTGGTGCCCGAGACGCGACACGTGACGTTCCACTGCGAGTGCGCGACCCGGTCCGGGGAGGTGCTCCTGGAGGGCGCAGCGCGAGTCATCGCGCCCGACGTCAGGCTGCGTCTGCCGCGCGCCATGCCGGCGGCCACTCCCCACGCCGCGGCGGCCAGGCACCGCCGGTTCCTCGAGGCGGCGCGCCAATTGCGGCCGATCCGCACGGCCGTCGTCCATCCCTGCGATGCGGCTTCCCTCTCGAGTGCGATGGCGGCCAGGGAGTCGGGCCTCATCGTGCCGGTGCTCATCGGACCGGTCGCCAAGATCCGCCGGGCGGCGTCGGAGGCGGGACGCGAGCTCAAGGACGTGGAGATCGTCGACGTGCCGCATAGCCACGCCGCGGCGGAGCACGCGGTCGCGCTGGGGCGCGAGGCCAAGGTCGATGCCCTGATGAAGGGGGCGCTGCACACGGACGAACTCATGGCGGCGGTGGTGGACAAGGCCGCGGGATTGCGCACGGAGCGCCGCATGAGTCATGTGTTCGCGCTGGACGTGCCGCATTATCCGAAGCTGCTCTTCATCACGGATGCAGCCGTCAACATCACGCCGGATCTGGATACCAAGCGCGACATCGTCCAGAACGCGATCGACCTGGCGCACGCGCTCGGCATCGAGTCCCCGAAGGTCGCCATTCTGGCGGCGGTCGAGACCGTGAGCGGCAGGATGCCCTCGACGATCGATGCCGCCGCCCTGTGCAAGATGGCCGAGCGCGGGCAGATCGTGGGCGGAACGCTCGACGGACCGCTGGCCTTCGACAACGCGATCTCGAGCGCCGCCGCGCGCACCAAGGGCATCTCGAGCAGAGTGGCCGGGCAGGTCGACATCCTCGTCGTGCCGGATCTGGAGGCGGGCAACATGCTGGTCAAACAGCTGGTCTATCTCGCCGGTGCGGTGGCGGCCGGGATCGTCCTCGGCGCGCGCCTGCCGATCATCCTGACGAGCCGGGCGGACGGCGATGTGGCGCGGCTGGCCTCCTGTGCCCTTGCGCAGTTCTGGGTGCACCGCGCGAAAGGGCCGCGCTAGGTCCGCTGCGCCCGTCCGGAACCTCCCCTCATCGCTGCCAGAGGATCTGGGGGGCCTCCAACGGCACGTTGACGCCCGGAAATCTGGGCAGCACTCGCGCCGTGTAGTCGTCGGCCGCGCGCAGCGTCGGCACGCTCGCCGCATAGACCTCCATGGCGGATCCTTCGGACCCGTGCAGACGCGTCATTTCCTGACGAAACGCCGGGCTGTCCGACAGGGGGTCCGCGTACAACTCCACGCTCACCGACGCCGGTTCCAGGGTCCCGAGCGCCACCTCCACGGTGAAGTGATGGCGGTCGCCGCGGGTGTCGACCCGTACGCGGCCAAAGCGCAGCGAAGGCCAGCCGGCGTCGAGCGCATGACGCCAGGAACGCATGCGTTCACCCAGGGCGCAGCCGTTCTGGATGCGCTCGTGGTAGGCGGCGGCGGCCGGCAGGTAGAACCGCTCCACGTACTCGCGCACGCTGCGATTGGCCGAGTACACCGGGGTCAGGCACGCCATGCTTTCGCGCACACGGCCCACCCAGGCGCGCGGTATGCCGTCGGCGCCGCGCGAATAGAATTCCGGAATCACCTGCTGTTCCAGCATCTCGTACAGTTGCGCGGCCTCGACGGCATCCTGCGCCGGATCCTCGCCGTGCTCCTTGCCGTCGCCCAAGGCCCATCCCACACTGGGCGAGTAGGCTTCCGCCCACCAGCCGTCGAGTTCCGACAGATTGAGTCCGCCGTTGACCAGCACCTTCATGCCGCTGGTCCCGCAGGCCTCCCACGGGCGCCGCGGGGTGTTGAGCCACAGATCCACGCCCGCGACCAGGCGCTCCGTCAGCAGCATGTCGTAATCGCTCAGGAAAATCGCGTGAGGCCGGATGTCGTAGCGACGTACGAAGCCGATCCAGTCGCGGATCAGCGCCTGGCCCGCCGCGTCGTCCGGATGAGCCTTGCCGGCGAGCAGGATTTGCAGCGGCCGCCGGGGGTTGGTGAGCAGTGCGGCCAGGCGCTGCGGGTCGTGCAGCAGCAGATTCGGCCGCTTGTAGGCCGCGAATCGCCGGGCAAAGCCCAACGTCAGCGTCTCGGGATTGAGCAGGTGATTCGCCCCCTCGATCTCCCCGGCGCTGCCTCCCGAGGAAGCGAGTTGCAGGGACAGCCGCCGGCGGGCGTACTCGACGAGCGAGCGGCGCGCGGCCGTGCGGCATTGCCAGAGGGCGGCATCGGAGGCGCCGCGAATGCGCTCGTCCACGGCCTCGAGAGACCCCAGCCAGCGATCCTTGCCGCAGCAGCCGGTCCACAGCTCGTCCGCCGAGGGACCGTCCCAACTCGGCGTATGGATCCCGTTGGTGACGTGGTTGACGGGCACCTCGATCGCCGGCCGCCGGGGAAACAGCGGCTGAAAGATGCGGCGGCTCACTTCGCCATGCAGCCGGCTCACCCCGTTCACCGCGGCGCAGCCGCGCACGGCCAGATACGCCATGTTGAAGGGCTCCGCGTCATCGTCCGCGTGCTCGCGCCCGAGCGAGAGCAGCTGCCTCACCGATAGGTGGAGCTCGTTCGAGGCGTAGGGCGCGAGGTATTGCTCGATCAGGCGCGGATCGAACCGGTCGAATCCCGCAGGCACCGCCGTGTGCGTGGTGAAGACGTTGCCGGCACGCGTCGCGAACAGCGCGGTGTCGAACGACACGCCGCCGGTCTCCATGAAGGCTCGCGCCCGCTCGAGAACGGCGAAGGCGGCATGCCCCTCGTTCAAGTGGCACACCTCGGGAGTCAGGCCCAAGGCAGCGAGCAGCCGCCAGCCGCCGATGCCGAGCACCATTTCCTGTTGCAGACGCAACTCCGATCCGCCGCCGTAGAGTTCGCTGGTGATGCCGCGCTGCGCAGGGTGGTTGGCGATGTCGTTGCTGTCGAGCAGAACCAAGTCTAGCCGGCCGACCTTCGCCTGCCAGGCCCGCAGCCAGAGACGATACCCGGGCATGGCGATCGGCAGCCGCAGCCATTCGCCATCGGACCCGCGCAGGGGCGTGATCGGCAGCTCGCCGGGATCATTGTAGGGGTACAGTGCCTGCTGCGCGCCGTCCGCGCCGATCACCTGGCGAAAATATCCCTGGCTGTAGAGCAGGCCCACGCCGACGACCGGCACGCCGAGATCGCCGGCCGCCTTGAGCTGATCGCCCGCCACGTTGCCCAGGCCGCCGGCATAGATCGGCAGAGCCTCGCTCAGCATGTATTCCATGCTGAAATAGGCGATGCGGGTCAGCGGGGAGCCGGGATGCGCGGCGTGAAACCAGGTGGGTGCGTGCGCCGACTCTTCCGCCGCATGCGCCAGCCGCTGCAGAGCGTCCCGGACTCCGGGCTCCGCCAGCACCTGCGACAAGCGCGACCTCGACAGGGTGCGCAGGATCGCCCAGGGACTGTGTGTCTGGGTCCACAAGCCGGGCTCGATCCGACGCCACAGATCGTCCGCGGCATGGTTCCACGACCACCGCAGATCCAACGCCAGTCGGTACAGCAGCGCGATGTCGGAATCGACGTCCTCCGCGGAGGGATTCGTGCTCATATGACTCGCGTGGATGGTCAACCGACCCTTCACGACCACATGGGGGCTCGCAGCCGCGTATCCATACGTACATCCGCGCATCGAATTGCCGCCAGTTCGCAGGTAGCCTTGTCGGCCGCTGTCGGTCCGGCGGGCCGCGGGGAGGCGGCGATGCAGCGGGCGGAGAAGAACATCGAGGGCATGCTCGAGGAGATGACCCGGACCTTTCACCAGATCCGGCAGGAGGTCATCGACGAGGAACTGTTCGACGTGCTTTCGGCATTCGACACGACGTTGCCACCGAGTTGACGCGAGACGGCCGCCCCCTTGAACTTCGCGGCGATTCGACCGACACTTTGCCGCACATGAAACGAAGGTCGGACCGCCACCCGTCGAACAAGCGGCCGAATGTGCCGGACCGGACGCTGCGCTGTCACACGTGCGGACGCGCGGTTGCCGGATTCGAGAGTGTGCATTACGGCTCGATCGACGGGGGTTACCGCGATCTTTGCAACCGCTGCTTCAACGTGGAGGTGGCCGAGACCGGCGGAATCGATTTCGCCCACGTGCAGTTCGAGCCGATCGAGATATCCGATGCGGCCGGGATCGTGCATCGCTTCCATTTCGAGGTGCGGCTGCTCGGCGACAAGGTGTCGCTGGAGGCGTTCGAACTCGTGGACGGGCGTCCCGGCGGCCATCAGTTTCAGGTGCTCGGCGATGCCGAGCAGGATTTGTTCGAATTGCTGGGCCGGCTCGTTCCGCGGATCCGCCGCCTGCTCGCCCGCCGGCATCTGAAGGCCGAAGCGCACATGCCGGGATTGCACATCGCCGATCTGCTGGTGCGCGGACGCATCGCCTGGGACGAGGCCGAGGAGGGCAGGCTGCCGATGCTCGTGATCGACGGCAAGGACATTTCCTGGGACGAGTTCGGGCGGATGGTGATGGGTTTCGAGGGCTGGCAATTCAGGTTCGAGATCCGGGATCGGAGCGAGGAGATTTGATCCGCATGAAGGAGTCGCCTTGATCGCGTGTATGACCGGCGTTTCCACCGGGTCGGACCTGATGGGCTCCTGTCTGCGTCCGCAGGCGCACGAGGCGCTGCGCGGGGTGGCGCTGGCGTTGTTCGCCCTGGCCTGTGCGCGGGCGCCCTGGCGGTCATGGCTCGTCGGCCACCCCGATCGCCAGCACGTCTGGCTCGGCGGTCTGGTCGTGCTGCTGCTGTTGTGCACCGTGAGGACCGATGTCACGCACGGCATGCTTCCGCAGCTCTTCTTCGTCACCACGTTCACGCTGATGCATGGGTGGATGCTGGCGGTCGTCGGCATCGGAAGCGTGCTGGCGGTGAACTGCGTTCAGCAGGGCGACTGGTCGACCTGGCCGGCTCAATTCCTATGGGATGCCGCCGTGCCGGCGCTGTTCATCCATTGGCTTCATGCTCTCGTGGCCCGGCGGCTGCCGCGGAACTATTGGGTGTTCATCTTCGTGACGGTCTTCGCCGGCACCATCGCCGCCGTCGTGCTTTCCGCTCTCGCGCGGCGGGTGGTGGACGAATCCCTGCCGGTCGGGCAGGGCGCGGGGGACTTTCCGGTGATCGTCGGCCTCACGGCCTTCGCCGAGGCGTACATCAACGGACTGTTGATGTCGGCGGCCGTCGTCTACCGGCCGGAGTGGGTGACGAGCTTCGATGACCGCGCGTATGGGACCGGTGCGCGGCGGAGTCGTGACGCCTGAGCCCGCCGGCGGGTGTTTCAGCGGTCGGCGGCCGGCACCTTGTGACAGACCGCGCACCCGGAGACCGGACCGTGGCGTTCGAGCGTGGCGGATGGATGCCGGTGGCAGTCGAAACAGAAGGCGTGGAAGCGGGCCTCGGCACCCAGGAGGAGATCTCCACGATCACCGCGGTGGCAGCTGATGCAGGCATCGCCGCCCGCGCCGTCCGCATAATTGTGGTGGCAGACGAGGCAATTCACGGCGACGTGCTTGCCGTGCGGAAAATCCAACGGAATGGCGGCCGCGCGGGCGATCATCGGCTGGCGCAGGGCGGTCGTGACGCGGCCCGCCGATAGCGCGGCAATCGCGGCGGCGCTCAGCAGCACGGCGCCGCCCACGACCCGCGAATGGCGTCCGAATACCAGCCTTCGCAGGCCCTGCGGGGTGGTGTCGGCCGCGCTCCGCCGACGGGATCGCAGCAGCAGAAGCAGTGCTCCGCCGGCCGCCAGCAGGAACCAAATGCGGCGCCCGACCCCGGCGACATAGCGGTTCGTGACGACGATGTGCACCGTGATGAGGGCGGTGAGCGCGCAGCCGGCGATGACATGCACCGCCTGAAAGCCCCGGTGACTCGCCCACCGCCGGCGCACCGGGGTTCGCGACGAGACGACGACGGCCAGCACCAGGACCAGTGCCACGATGCCCGCCCACTGATACGGCGGGGCGGTGGGTTTGAGGTACTCGATGACGGTCGGGTCATCGACCACGAGGCCCGCGGCATGCATCGCGGCGGCAATCAGTGCCGCCCAACCGATGGCTGTGTGCAGGCGCAGGGACAGCAGCGTCGGCGGCACCGCCTCCCGCGGTCGAACCGGCATGCCGCACAGGGCGATGCAGGCGAGGGCCCCCGCCCATCCCGTGAACTGGGCAAGTTCCCATCCCAGTCCTGCATAGCCCGCAGCGCCCGGGATCAGGATCAACGCGAAGAAGGCAACGGCCCATACCGCGTAGCGGCGGTCGAGCCTAATCATGCGGATGGGTCACGGGGATGTGGGGTCATGGGGGTGTGGGCGCGCGGGCGCATGGAAACTCGGGTCGCCGTCGATTCTACCGGGCCTGCCGCCGGTTTGGCACGCGTGCGTCGGTGCAAGCTACAATGCTGCGCCGACCGCCGACCGCCGACCGCCGACCGCCGACCGCCGACCGCCGACGCCTCGGCGCGGCACGGGATGCCCCGAAGTGGCGTGTACGCCGGCAACGACGATCGAGTGGCGACAACCGGGGAGCGGGGCATGCGACGATTCGTGGCGGCGATTGCATTGAGCGGGATCCTGATGCTGCAGGGTCCCGGCGCGGTGACGGACCTCGGCGCCACGCCGGTCACGGTGGCGGACTTGCTGCACGGCGCGCCCGCCGGGGATTGGCGTGCGCCGAATCCGGAGGACACCGTGTACCTGGAACTGGCCTCCGGGCGCGTGGTGATCGAGCTCGCGACGCGGGCGGCGCCGCGGCACGCCGCGAATCTCAAGACGCTGCTGCGGAGCCGCTATTTCGACGGCCTGTCGATCATCCGGGTGCAGGACAACTATGTCGTTCAGTGGGACGACCCGGGACATCGGCGTCCCGTCCCGGCCGGCGTGACGCCTGCGGTCGAGTTCACCGTGGATGCGCGCGCGGCCCGGCGCTTCGAGCCCTTGCCGGATCGCGACGTCTACGCCCCCGAGGTCGGATTCCTCGACGGCTTTCCGGCGGCTCGCGATCCGCGCACACACACGGTTTGGCTGGCGCATTGTTATGGCATGGTCGGTGCGGGACGCGACGATGCGCCGCAGAGCGACGGGACCGAATTGTATGCGGTGATCGGCCATGCGCCGCGCCAGCTGGACCGCAACGTCGCCTTGTTCGGCCGGGTCCTGCAGGGGATCGAGCTCCTCTCCAGCCTCCCGCGCGGCGGGGGCGAAATGGGGTTCTACCTCCCCGGGGAAGCGCCGGTGCCGATCAAATCGATGCGTCTCGCCGCGGATGTCCCGGAGGCGCAGCGTACGCCGATCGAGGTCCTGCGCACCGGCAGCGCCACCTTCCGCAGGGTGCTCGACCAACGCCGCAACCGGCACGAGCCGTGGTTCAAATTCAATCCGGGCCGCATCGACCTGTGCAACGTGCCGTTGCCGGTGCGCGCGGCGGGCGGTTCTTCGCAATGAACGGGCCGCCGTTGCAAGCCCGTTCCATTGCTCCCGCGCCTCGAGTGTGTGCCGGGCATTGAGCGTGCAAACCTCTGATCCAGGCGCTAATCCAGCGGCCAGGGCGCCGACGCGGGCAGGGTGAATTCTGCGTCGGGCGCCACCGCCGGCTCCACCGGGATTTGATCGACGTCGCGCCACCAGGAGGTGGCGTTTCCGGCATGCGCCGGTTCCACGGGTTGGCCGAGCAACGGCATCAGCAGCTGCGCATCGGTGCGAGGCGCCAGTTCCAGCAAGCGCTCGGCCGGTTGATCCCACGCGTGCATGGCCAGCGCGAACGTTCCCCAATGGACCGGCAGAAACACCCCGCCGAGCATGGCATGCGCCTTCAGGGCGTTGTCGGGACCCAGGTGGATATCGCCCCAGGCGGGATGGAAAGCGCCTATTTCCAACATCACGGCATCGAAGGGACCCAGCCGCCCTCCGATCGACTCGTACTCGGTGGTGAGGCCGGTGTCACCGCTGAAGAAAACGGAGTGTCGCGGCGAACGAATCGCAAACGACGACCAAAGCGTGGCATTGCGATCCTTCAGTCCGCGCCCGGAAAAATGTTGGGATGGCGCCGCCGTCACGACGACTCCCGCCGTCGACACCTGGTAGGACTCCCACCAATCGAGTTCCGTGATCCGGTCGGGGTGCACCCCCCACGACTCCAGATGAGCGCCGACGCCGAGCGAGGTGACGAACCGTCCGGCGAAGCGCGGCACGCCGGTCTTGGCGAGCGCGCGAATCGTCGCGTAGTCGAGATGATCGTAGTGATCATGGGATATCACCACGACATCGACCGGCGGCATGTCGCGCAGTGATACGGGCGCCGGCTGAAAGCGCTTCGGTCCGACGAGTGCCGACGGAGATGCGCGCGGTCCCCACACCGGATCGGTGAGTACCCGTACCCCGTCGATCTCGATCAACATCGTGGAATGTCCGAGCCAGGTGATCCGCAGGCCGCTCTGCGGCCTTCCCGCCCATGCCTCGAGCGGGTTCATCGACGGCAGCGGTCCCGAGGGCACCCGTCGCTCGCCGCCCCAAATGAAGTCCTTGATCGACGGCATCGGCACGGAAGGGTCCCTCAGATTCGGGAGCGTCGGGTGCACGTTCTTGAAGCCGTCTCCGGCCCACGAGGGGGAGGCCTGCATACGTTCAAGGCGCGCTCCTGCTGCGCGTTTACCCAGGGATTTCATGATCTCAGTCTAGCAAATCAGGCGGGCTATCCCGGGATCATGTCGGCGGCGAGCTGTCGGCGCACGACTACAGCGGGTTCGGCCGGGCTGCGATTGCGGGACCGCGGGCGGGTCTGCGATGCTCCGCGTAACTTTTCACAGCAGTCGAGCGCCGCGTGCGCCGGGAAGCGAGATTGGAACAGGACATCGTCGAATGGCGGCAATTCCGCTCGAAGCTGATCGAGTTCTTCCGCCTGTCCGTCAACGTCGCGGAGTCGGAACTGCGGAGCACCCTGCATTCCTGCAGTCCGAATCTGCTGAACACCTATCTGCGCCGGTTCGACCGGGTGGTGGAACTCAAATACCGCACCGCTCCATCGCACGGGGTGGAGACGTCGTCTGCGGCCGGGCACGACATTCCCCTTTGAGCCCGGGCAGATTCGATGACGTCCGCCTCCCATCCGCCTCCCATCCGCCGCCGAGCGCCCGGACGAGATCGACGCTCGCGCGCAATTGCAGCGTGTCGAGAGTGAGGGCCTGCAGCTGGGCCTGCAGCAGCGCGGTCTGTGAGGTGACCACGGTGAGGTAGTCGGCCGCTCCGCGTGTGTACAGCGCCATCGACAGGTCGAGCGTGCGCTGCGCGGCATCGACGGCGGCCTTCTCTTGTTCGGCCGCGTCATGGTAATGACTGAGGCCGGCGAGGCTGTCCTCCACCTGCTGGAACGCGGCGACGACGACGCCCCGATAGTCGGCCGCCGAGGCGTCGAACTGGGCGCGCGCCTGTGCGACCTGTGCGCGGTGCAGGCCCCCGTCCAGCACGCTGAGCACCGCGTCGGGCCCGACCGCCCAAAAGGTGCTCGGGGCGGTGAGCCAATTGCCGAACGCATTGCTCTGGAAACCGCCCTGCGCGCCGAGGGTCAGCGTCGGGAAGTAGGCTGCGCGGGCGACTCCGATGGCCGCATTCGCCGCCATCATGCGCCGCTGCGCCGCCGCGATGTCGGGACGCCGCTCCAGGAGCGTGGTGGGCACGCCCGTGGGGATGCCCGGCAGCGTGATGTCCACGCGCTTCGGTTCGATCGAAAAGGTCGAGGCCGAGACCCCGAGCAGGGCGGCGATGGCATGTTCCAGCAGCGCGCGTTGCGCCAGGACCTGTGCCGCCTGGGAGCGTGCCGCGCTCAACTGGGTCTGCGCCTGCGCCACGTCGAGTCCGGCGGCGATGCCTGCGTCGTGTCGCTGCTCGGTCAGGTGGACCGCGCGGTCGAAGGCCTTGACCGTGTCATCGAGGATCGCGCCCTCGCGGTCGAGGCTGCGCAGCTGGATGTAATCGTCGACGAGTTGCGCGAGCAGCGAGAGGCGCGCGTTCTCGAGATCGTCCGCGGCGGCCTGCGCATTCGCCTGGCCGGCCGCCACCTGGTTGCGGATCTGTCCCCACAGATCGAGTTCGTAAGCGGCGGTGCCGCCGACGACGTTGTTGTCGTAATAGCGCGGGGTCGTGGGCCCGATCAGGGGGGCATGGGCCGATTCTCGGGCACGCGAGGCTCCGGCATTCAAGCCGAGAGTGGGGAACAACCCGGCGCGAGCTTGGTCCCGGAGGGCGGTTGCCTGGGCGTAGTGGGCCAGCGATGCGGCGAGCGTCGGATTGCCGGCGATCAGCCTCCCGGCGAAATCATCGATTTCCGGGGTGTCGTACCACGTCCACCAGCCGTCGCGCGGCAGCCGATCGGCCGGTCGGGCCCGGGTCCAGGGTCCGAGTTCCTTGTACGCCGCGCCCGCGGGAACGTCCGGAACCGAGAGGGGCGGCGCGAGGGAGCAGCCGCCCAGCAGGAGAGTGCACAGGACGAGCCGGGGAAGCGCGCTAGCCATGGTCTTTCCCGGCCCGGGTCTTCGATGGCGGCGGCGCGGCCGCGACGGCGGAGGACGCGGTGCCCTCGACCACGCGGACCAGGTCCCCGGCCGCGATGCCGTCCGGCGGATTCTGAATGACCCGGTCGGTCGGCGCGAGGCCGGACGCGATCTCGATGACCGACCCCAGATCGCGCGCGACGGTGACGGGCTTCACGGCCACGCGATCGTCGCCGCGCACGGTGGCGATCGACAGACCCTTGGCGTCGAAGATCAGTGCGCTCGAGGGCACGCTGAGCACGTTCGCGGCGGTGGCGGCCTCGAGGCGGATGCTGGCATAGCCCCCCGCCATCAGTTCGCCGCCGCGGTTGTCGACGATGATCTGCATCAGCGTGGTGCCGGAACCGGGATTGACGGACTGGGCGGACGCCTCGACGATGCCGCTGAAGGTCTTGTCCGGATGCTCGGGGACGCGCAGCGTGGCGCGGGTGCCGGCCGGCACGCTCGGGACGTAATTCTGCGGCACGTTCACATAAACCCGCAGCTTCTGGGTCTCGGACACCACGAAGAGTTCCGCGCCCCCGGCGCCGCCGACGTTGATGAGCTGGCCGATGTCCGTCGCGCGCGCCGTGACGATGCCGTCGAAGGGCGCGACCAGGCGCTTGAATCCCTCCTCGGCCGCGAGTTGATCGACGTTCGCCTGGGCGGCTTTGACCTGCGCGAGGTTGGCGTCGTAGGCGAAGGTGCGCTGGTCCACGTCCTGCTTGGCGACGGCATCGGTGCTGGCGAGCGACTGCCAGCGTTTCGCGGTGATCTCCGACAGCTTCGAATTGGCGCGGGCGACGTTGAGGGCCGCCCGCGCCTGCATGAGCTGCTGGTCGAGGTCGGGGGTGTCGATTTCGGCGAGCACCTCGCCGGCTTTGACCTTGCTGCCGATGTCGTATTTCCAGCTCTTCAAATAGCCCGGCACGCGTGCGTAGATGGGCGCGCGGATGAAGGCCTCCAGTCGTCCGGGCAGTTCGAGACCCGCGAGATGCTCCTCGCGCTTCGGCAGCGCGACGGCGACGTTCGGCACCGCCTCCGCCTCGGTGAGCTCGTGCAGGCGCGAATTCTCCGCCGCCCGCGAGATCACGCCGTACAGCAGGATGGCGGCGATGAGCGCCGCAAAGCCGATCCCGGCCAGGCGCAGGTCGCGCAGCAGGGTGCGGGGGGGCGGTTTATCAGGCGAATGCATTGGCTTCTCCCAGGCTCGCGTCCTCATCCGGCAGGGGACGATGGTTGCGATGAACGATGCTGAACACGACGGGCACGAAGAACAGCGTCGAGACGGTCGCGAAAACAAGGCCGCCGATCACGGCGCGTCCGAGGGGCGCGTTCTGTTCGCCGCCCTCGCCGAGACCGAGCGCCATCGGCAGCATGCCGATGACCATTGCGAGCGCCGTCATGAGCACGGGCCGCAGGCGCACGAACCCGGCCTCGAGCGCGGCCTGGGTGGCATCGCCGAACTCGGTGAGCTTCTCGCGGGCGAAGCTCACCACCAGCACGCTGTTGGCGGTCGCGACGCCCATGCACATGATCGCGCCGGTCAAGGCCGGAACCGACAGCGTGGTGTGCGTGGCGAACAGCGTCCAGACGATGCCGGCGAGCGCCGCCGGCAGCGCCGTGATGATGACGAAGGGATCGGTCCAGGATTGGAAGTTCACCACGATCAGGAAATAGATGAGCGCGACGGCGCCCAGCAGACCGAACAACAACCCGCTGTAGGCGCTGTACATGGTTGCGGTCTGCCCCGCCAGGGCGATGGTCGAGCCCTTCGGCTTGTCCTTGTCGTACCGGGCCATGATGTCGCGGATGTCCGTGGAGACGGCGCCGAGATCGCGGCCTTGGACGGTCGCGAAGATCTCGACCATCGAGGAGATGTCGTATTGCGAGACCACCGCGTTGCCGTTCGAACGGTGGATGTCGGCGATGCCTCCCAGCACCGTGGTGGGCGCACCGGGCGCGTTGATCGGCAGATTCGCCAGAGCGGCGAGGCTGTCCAGCTGGTACTGCGGCGTCTGCAGGGCGATGGGATAGGCGACGCCGTTCTTCTTGTTCAGCCAGAACGTGGGTGCGACCTGGCTGGAGCTCGCGAGATTGACGACGAGGCTGTTGGTCACGTCGGCGGCGGTGAGGCCCGTGTATTTGGCCCGGGTGCGGTCGATGTCGACGTCGAGTCCCGGCAGCCGCGCCGATTGCTGGATGCGCGCGTCGGCCACGCCGGTGACGTGGCGGATCTGCGCCAGCAGCCGGTTCGCGTAGGCGAAGTCCGCGGCCAGGTCGTTGCCGCGCACCTGCAGGTCGATCGGCGCCGGGGCGCCGAAATTCAGGATCTGGCTGACGATGTCGGCGGGCAGGAACGAGAAGGTGAGGCCGGGAAAGCGCCGCGGCAGCTCGCTGCGCAGGCGCTGCACATAGGCCGCCGTGGGTCCGTGACCCGGGTTGAGCGATATTTGAATGTCGCCGTCCGACTCGTTGATGGTGCCGGTGTTGTTGTAGATGGTGTTGATCGCCGACAGGTAGGTGCCGATGTTGTCGACCAAGGCACCAATCTCGGCCGGTGGAATCAGGCGCCGGATCGCCTTCTCGACGTCGCCGAAGCGCGCGGCGGTCTCCTCGATGCGCATGCCCACGGGGGCGCGCACGTGCAGCAGGATCTGGCCGCCGTCCACCTGCGGAAAGAAATTGCGCCCGAGGAAGGGGGTGAGCAGCAGCGAGGCGGCCACGAACGCCAGGAAACCGGCGACGAACGCCCGCCGGCGCCCGATCGCGAGGGCAAGGAGGTCGTGATAGGCGGCGCGCAGCCGCATGAAGCGCGCTTCGAAGCTGCGCTGCAGGAGGACCAGCGGATTGCGCGACGGGGCGGCCCTGGCCGGATTGTGCACGTGGCCCGGATGCGCCCTCAGCAGGTATTTGGCCATCGTCGGCACGAGGGTCCGCGACAGCAGGAACGAGAAGACCATGGCGAACATGACGCTCTCGGCCATCGGCACGAACAGGAAATGCGCCACCCCGCCGAGAAAGAACATCGGCACGAAGACGATGCAGATGCACAGCAGGGACACGAAGGCCGGCACCACGATCTGGGTCGCGCCGTCGACGATGGCCTGTTCGACGCCCTTGCCCGACTCGAGGTGGTAGTTGATGCTCTCGATGGTCACGGTCGCCTCGTCGACCAGGATGCCGACCGCGAGCGCGAGGCCTCCCAGCGTCATGATGTTCAGGGTCTCGCCGATCGCCCAGAGCGAGCCGATGGCGCCGAGCACCGAGAGCGGGATCGACGTGGCCACGATCAGGGTCGAGCGCCAGCTGCCGAGGAACAGCAGGATCATGAGACTGGTGAGCGCGGCCGCGATCACCCCTTCGCGGATGACGCCGTCGATGGAGGCGCGCACGAACAGGGATTGATCGCCGATGGCCTTGACCTCGAGCGCGTCGGGCAGCGAGGGCTTGATCACCTCCAGCATCCGCTTCACGCCGCGCACGATGTCGAGCGTCGACGTGGAGCCGTTCTTGAACACGCTGAGGAGGACCGAGCGGCTGCCGTCGACGTGCACCACGTTGGTCTGGACCGCGCTGCCGTTGCGGATGTGCGCCACGTCGTGCATGTACACCATGGCGCCGTTCACGCTCTTGATGGGCAGGTCGGCAAGGTCCGTGAGTTTCGAGGGGGCGTTGTTCAGGTTGACGGTGTATTCGTAGTCGCCGATCTTCTCCGTGCCGGCCGGCGTCAGGATGTTCTGCGCCGCCAGCGCCGCGGCGACGTCCTGTCCGGTCAGGCCGCGGGACTGCAGGGCGCCGGTGTCGAGGTCGTACATGATCTCCGGCGTCCTGCCGCCGAACGGATAGGGAATTCCGGCGCCCTGCACGGTGACCAGGCGGGTGCGCACGAAATTCAGGCCGAGGTCCGAGAGCGCCTGTTCGGTGAGTCCCTTGCCGGAGAGCCCCAGCTGGATGATGGGCACCGTCGAGGCGCTGTAGTTCAGGATCAGCGGCGGCGTCTCTCCCGGCGGCATCTGTTTGAGCAGCGTCTGGGCGATGGCCGTGACCTGCGCGTTGGCCGTGGCGATGTTGGCGGACGGGTGGAAGAAGATCTTGACGATGCCGAAGCCGGTGTAGGAGGTCGCCTCGATGTGCTCGATGTCGTTCACCGTGGTGGTCAGAGCGCGCTCGAAGGGCGTGATGACCCGGCCCGCCATCTGGTCGGGCGGCAATCCGGTGTACTGGAAGGCCACGCCGACGATGGGGATGTCGATGCGGGGGAAGATGTCGACCGGCATGCGCACGGCGGCGAGCGCGCCGAGCAGCAGGATTAGCAGCGCGGCGACGACGAACGTGTAGGGCCGGCTGAGGGCGATGCGGACGATGGCGAGCATGGTTCCGTGCAGCCTAGCCGAGGAGCCCTACGTCCTCATTGCGGCTCTGTTTCATCTGAAACATGGACGCGGGTAGGCTGACATGGCCGCGCAACGGCCGCTCCGGAGGATGCCGGCATGAGCGCCGTGCGGAACGTCATCGTCTACGAGGAGGACTGCCTGACCTGCGCGCTGGTGAAGGAGTGGCTGGAGGGCGCGGGTTACCGGGTGCGGATCGGAAACCGGTGCAATCCGGGCGGCGATGGCCGGTGCGACCTCGTGATCTTGAGCGTCTACCTGCCCAAACAGGCCGGCGCACACTGCACCCGCGACATCCAGGCGGCGCATGCGGGGACTCCGATCATCGCCATTTCGGGGCACTTTCGCGCGGGACTGCCGGCGTCGGGGTCGACGGCGCGGCTGTTGCAGGTTCAACAGGTCGTCGCCAAACCGCTGGTGCGTGAGGAACTGGTCGAATCGGTGCGCGGTATACTGGATCACTGACCTCACGCGTGCGCGGCCCGTCGAATGCTCTCCACCAGCGCCCCGGCGCCCCCGGAAACCGATACCAATCGCTTCGAGCGCCTGCAACTCGGCGTCGTCGCGCTCGGCGTGCTGGTGATGGCGGCCCTGGTGGGATCCTCCGCCTACGACGCGTGGCGCTCCTACCGCTATGCGGTGACGGGCACCGGGCGCGAAATCGCCAATCTGGCGAGCGCGCTCGCCGAGCAGACGGTGTGGAGCCTGCAGGCCGACGATCTGCTCCTGGTCGACACCGTGCGGTGGTATCGCAGCGAGGGCTCGCGGCTCCCCCGGGAGAGCATCGAGGCGGCACTCGCGGCCCGCGCGGCCGCCGTGCCGCAGGTGCGTCAGGTCACCATCATGGATGCGGCGGGCGATCCCTCGTTCCGCTCGCGGGATTTCTCCGCCCCGAATCACAACGTCGCCGATCGCTCCTACTTCCGCGTGCAACGCGACGACCCGCACGCGGGAATGTTCATGAGCGAACTGCTCACCACGCGCTCGGAAGGCCGCAGCGCCGTGATCCTGTCGCGGCGGCTGGACGATGAGGCCGGACATTTTGCCGGCGTCGTGGTGGCGAACGTCGATCTCGAGGACCTGAACCGCCTCTATGGGGCCGTCGACGGCGGTCCCGGGACGCACATCGCGCTGCTTCGAGACGATGGGACGCTCCTCGTCCGCAATCCGCCGGCACCGGACATCGTCGGGCGGAAATACCCGGTGCTCGCCGCCGTGCCGGCCGGGCCCGACGCCCGAGTGGTCAACCCCATCAGCGGTCGACGGGATTTCATCGCGGTGGTGCCGGTGAGGAACACACCGCTGCGGCTCGAGGTGACGCGCGAGGTGGACGTGGCGCTGCAGCCGTGGCGCGACGAGACCATACGCGTCGCCATCCGGACGCTCATCGCAGTGCTGCTCGGTGCCGCGCTGCTGGCGCTGCTCGTGCGCCAGATCAAACGCGTGGCGAGCGGCGAGCGGGCGCTGCGCGAGAGCGAGGAGCGGCTGCGTCAGTCCCAGAAAATGGAGGCCATCGGCACGCTCGCCGGCGGCATTGCCCACGATTTCAACAACGTGCTCGGCGCCATCCTGGGCTATGGCGAGCTTGCCCTGCAGCAGTCCGCCGGGAACAGCGAGCTGCGGCGCTACCTCGACAACGTCATGCACGCGGCCGAGCGTGCGAAACGACTGGTCGAGCGCATTCTCGGGTTCAGCCGCAGCGGACTCGGCGACCGGGTGCTGTTCAATGTGCAGGCCGTGGTGAACGAGACGCTCGATCTGCTCGCGGCCTCGCTGCCCGTCGGCATCGAACTGGAGTCGCGCTTCGCGGCGGGCGACGCGGGCGTCAGCGGCGATCCGACCGACCTGCATCAGGTCACGATGAATCTCTGTACCAACGCCGTGCAGGCCATGACGCAGGGCGGGAAGCTCGGCGTCGTCGTGGAGCGTCTTACCGTGCGCGAGGCCAGGGCGCTCTCCCGCGGAGCGCTCGTGCCCGGAGATTACGTGCGGCTGTCGATCACGGATACCGGCGCGGGCATCCCGCCGGAGGTGCAGGACCGCATCTTCGACCCGTTCTTTACCACCAAGCGGGTCGGCGAGGGGACGGGGCTGGGGCTGTCGCTGGTGCACGGCATCGTCGAGGATCTCGGCGGCGTGATCGAGGTGGCCTCGGCGGTGGGCCGGGGAACCCGCTTCGACATCTGGCTGCCGGTGGCCGGTGACATCTCGGTGGCGGTGGCCGAACCCGCCCGGACGTTGCCGCGTGGCCGCGGCGAGACCGTGATGATCGTCGACGACGAGCAGGCGCTCGTGGAACTCGCCGAGGAAGTCGTGGCGCGCCTCGGCTACGAGCCGGTCGGCTTCGCCTCGAGCACGGCGGCGCTGGAGGCGTTCGCTGCGGCGCCGCAGCGCTTCGATGCCGTGCTCACCGACGAAATGATGCCCGACCTGGCCGGAACGGAGCTGGTCCGGCGGATCCGCGGGCTCCGCCCGTCAATCCCGATCCTCATGATGAGCGGGCGCGCCGTGGCGCCGCTGGTGGACCGCGCGGCGCAGGCCGGCATCGCCGAGGTCCTGCGCAAGCCGCTGCACGCCCGGGAGATCGCCGATGCGCTGGCCCGCGTTCTGGAGGGGCTGCATGCCTGAGGTCCGCCAGCCGCACATCCTGGCCGTGGATGACGACGCGCAGATCCGCGCGCTGTTGTTCGAGTACCTCTCCGGGAACGGACTGCGCGTGAGCCTCGCGTCGAGCGGCGCCGAGATGTCGAACGTCCTCGGCGAGGAGACGATCGATCTGGTGATTCTCGACGTGCGGCTGAAGGACGAGGACGGACTCGCCCTCGCACGATCCCTGCGCGAGCGGCTGTCGATGCCGGTCATCATGCTCACCGGGGTGCGGGACGAGGCGGACCGGGTCATGGGGCTGGAACTCGGTGCCGACGACTACATCACCAAGCCGTTCAGTCCGCGGGAGCTGCTGGCGCGCATTCGCACCGTGCTGCGGCGCACCCGGAGCGCCCCGCGGGAGAGTGACCCGCCGCACGAGATCCGCGCCTATCGCTTCGCCGAATTCGAACTCAATCTGCGCACGCGACGCCTCAAGCGGCAGAACGGGAGTACGGTCGGTCTCACCAACGGGGAGCTCAACCTGCTCGCGGCGTTGCTCGCCGCCCCCGGGCGGATATTGACCCGGGATCAGCTCCTGGAGTCGAGCCGGGTGTACGACAACGAGGTTTACGACCGGGCGATCGACATCCAGGTGCTGCGTCTGCGGCGCAAGATCGAACCCGACCCGTCGAAGCCACGGTACATCGTCACGGAGCGCGGCGCCGGCTATCGCTTCAGCGCGCCGGTCGAGGCCGTGTACTGACGCTGCGCCCACGCGTAATCGATCGCCGCGCATACCGCTGCCACCTGCGCGGCGATGCATTGCTCGGGCGTCGCGCGCGGGCTGTCTGGATAGACCTCGGTGGTCGTCCTGTAGGGGGCGCGGGTCATGCCGGCGCACAGCCCGAGCCGCCTGAAGGGGTAGCGGATGACGCCCGGCGCGGCCATGGGCGAACCGATGATCTCGCCGTGAAGATCCGCTGGCGCGATGTGGGTGACCTGCGCCACCGACGCGATGATCGCCTCTTGAAACTCGGGCTGCGGATGTTCCTCGTCGTCGACCAGATAAAAGCCGTCGGGTATGTCACCTGGCACGTGCTTCACGCCGTCGCGGGCGGCCAGCGCCGGGCGAAACTCCGATTCGTCGGTGTCGGTGGTCTCGTGCAAATCGACGTGCACGAGCACGTCCTCGGCGAAGTGGGCGACCAGGCGCATGAGCGCCGCCGATTCCTGCGCCGGACTGTCCTTCCGAAAGGAGCGGTTCGGATCGATCGCGCGGGGGTTCCAGCGATGAACCACCTCGTAGGCCCAGGGACTGACACAGGGTACGATCAGTAGGTTGACCCGACCCGCATAGGTTTCGGCATGCAGGTCCGCGAACCTCAGTGCCCCGTGCACCCCGCTGGTCTCGTAGCCATGCACGCCGCCCGTCACCAGCGCGATGGGCAGCGCGTCATTCCAGTGGCGGCTCTCGAGCGCCATGAGCGGATACCGGCGGGTGTCATGGTCGAGGCGGCCGTACTGCACCGCCTCGTAGCGCGGGCACAGGGCCTCGACCGCGCGCAGCACGTCGGCCTCGTAGCTGCGCCTGACGGTCTGCCGCGACAGCCAGGCGGCGACTTCCGCGTCACCCCAGGGAACTCCGGGCGTGCCGAGGGGAGGGGGCGAGGGGGTCGGCATCAGACTCTCATCGCGGTCGACGCGCACCGTGCGCGCCCGTCAGGTAAGGCAGCAAGAGGCCCTGTTCGCTGTCGGCGAGGAAGCGGCGCCCCGCGGGGACGATGCCGGGGGTTTTCAGCACCTGGAGCAGCACCCAGAGCCGCGTGAAACGTTCGCGATAGCGCGCGCGGCCGCCGCGCTTCTCGAGAAGGGTGGCCCGGCCCTTCAGGAACGGGCGCATCGCGGCGAGCACGGGGCTGTTGGAGTGGAAGCCGGCGAATCGAATGAAGGAGTCGGTGGACGTTTCCTCGTTCTCGCGCAGGGCGATCGCGAACAGTACGCGGCGCTGCGCCGGCGTCGCGAGTCGCGTTCCTCGCGATCGAGGGTGTGTTCGACGAGACTGGATTTGCCCATGCGGCGCTCACCCAGCAGTACGACGCGCCGTTGATTGGCGGCGGCCTCCAGGAGCGCGGATTCGAGCGCGGAGCCGGTTCTCATGGCGTAATCGTATGATAAATCCAGCACAAAAAAGTGATAACTACGGGGCCGCGGGCGGTTGAGGAGTTTCCGGGCAAACCCTGGATACGTGGGGCAGGACCTGCGCCACCGATCTGTTCGCGGTCATCGCGGCAACCCAGGCGTTCCTGATGCGCCCTTGAGAAAAAAACGTCATCTCCCGGCCACGTGGACGACATGCGTGTACCGGATAGTGAACGAGGTACATGCCGGCCGAGACCGGCGAAATGCCCTGCGGATGAATCGACAAGGAGATACCCATGAGGATTCCCACTTTGAACCGTTGTGCAGGCGTGGCCGCCGGAGCGGCGGCTGCGCTGCTGGTCGGGAGCGCAATCGGCGCGCCGTCCGATCGATCCAGCGAGACGACGACCCCGATCAAGCATGTGATCATCGTCATCGGCGAGAACCATACCTTCGACAATTTGTTCGGCACCTACAAGCCAAAGTCGGGTCAGCGAATCGACAATCTTCTGAGCAAGGGCATCGTCAACGCCGACGGTACGCCCGGGCCGCGTTTCGACCGCGCACTGCAGATGATGGGGCGCGACACCGACAAGTACCACGCCACCACGGAGTCGACGGGCGCCTACGGCACGCTCGCCCAGCCCTACACGACCTATGCCATTTTTCAGCCGCCGGGCGTGCCCGACGCGCGCTTTCCGACGAACCTGCCGAACGGTCCTTATCAAATCAGCAAGTACGCACCCTATGCCAATTTCACCGGTGACCCGGTGCATCGTTTCTTCCAGATGTGGCAGGATGTCGACGGCGGCAAGCACGACAAGTTTGCGTGGGTGGAGCAGACCATCGGCACCGGCTCCAACGGCGCGCCGCCCCCCGCCGGCGGATTCAATCCTCACGAGGGCGCGATCTCGCTCGGCTTTTTCAACGTGAACCCGTATGTCGACGGCGCCGGTGTCGCGCATGCCGGCGATGCCCCGATCCTGAAGGGACTCGCGGACCAGTACGCGATCAGCGACAACTATCACCAAGCCATCATGGGCGGCACGGGCGCGAACTTCCAGGCGCTGGTCTCCGCTGACGTCGCGTTCTTCACGAACCCGACCACGCTCGATGGGACGGCCGCCGTACCCTACGGCAACCAGATCGAAAACCCCGATCCGGTGGCGGGGACCAATAATTGTTTTTCTCCTCTCCGAATCTAGATACCACCCGCCGGTACCAACAAATCGGTGAGCTGGAATGGACCGACTGTCCGCTGCGATCGAACTCCTCCAGCAATCGATCCCGATCTTCGGGGCGGTAAAAACGCCGCTGCCTCGCCGCCGCAACCGTCCCGGCCACCACCACCTGGCCTTCACTTTCCATCTCGATACCCCATTCATGACACACCGGGCATCGATATACAGCACTCCTCAACCATTCAAGTTCCTGTACCCGCTGGGACGCTTACGACCGCCTCCACGATCTCGCTGGCCAGCGTCGCCTCATGTTGGCGAATCGCCTTGGCGATGTAGCCGCCCAGTTCACGCTCTCGTGGAATAATCTGCTTATGATCGTAAAGCCATCGGCGTGCGAACTGCAGCAATCGCTGCCGATCACTGGTCCGTGAGAGCTCAGCGTTGATCGCCCGGACCAACGCGCGTCGCTGGGCTTCGGTGACGTCGCAAAATCCGAGTACGGAACACGCGAGATCCTGCTGCTCAAACTATGCGCGACGCCGACGATACATCGTGCAAAGCGAGGCTGTGTCCGGTGCGTCGATCTCGAACTGCGCGCCCAGATGGCGCCACAGTGCCGGGGGCACCATACGCAACGCCTCCAGCAAACGACCGGTCATGCGTAAAAAGCCAATCTGTAGCGCCAAGGCAAGCTTGAGGGCGGACGATCGACGCTCGTTCGATGACGCGGCGTTCCGACTCGGAATACGTAAAGACCGCTTCGATCTCGAAGCCGCTCAAGTCACTCGGCAACGCGCCTCGACCCAGATACGTGAACTGCCAGTCGTTCATGTTCTGCCTCCCGATGAGCAGCACATTACGCCCGTCGAAACCACGAACAGCAAGTGCTTGACCGACCCGGGGAAAGCTGGCCAATCCGCCACGATTACCGAGAGAAAGTACCGGCATTACTTTTGACGCGGAAATCAAGGGAACCCCGACCCCGGGGCCTTCGATCCGGGGATCCGTCAGAGAGCCGTGCTGTTCGAGATCGCCACGGCGCATGGTTTGACGACCTACCGCCTCGCGGTGAGGCCGCGGGCCGGTGTTAACCGGAGGATGAATCCCGATTTCCCGGCCCGGTGAGGGAGCCGGTCGGGGTCCGCTCGTGCCGGCTTCATCGTGCGGGTACGCGGTGGGGGCCATGGCGGGATTCGGTCCACCCGTTCGACCGTGCCGTACAGGCCATATTACGCCGCAGCGTCAATCGAGAATTGGTCCGTGGGGAATCCGTGCACCAACCCCAGCGCGTGCGGCGACAATAGGACTTCGCCGATGATCGCAGTGAATAATGGCCGGCTAG
>JBBIKV010000046.1:0-29131 GCA_037445285.1 Nevskiaceae bacterium
CTGATGAATTTTCGGAAAGAAGAATCATCAGCTTCGTTTCGCGTCGCACTCAGAACTTGTAGCCGAACTTCACCCCCGCCGTGCGCGGCCGGTTGATCGTTTCCGCCGTCACGAACTGGTTGCCGTTCTCGAACAGATTCGCCTGCACGTTCGTCAGGTTTTGACCGTAGAGCTGCGCGCTCCAGGAATCCTTCGCGACGCCCACGGAGCCGTCGTAGGTCGTGAAGCCCGCCTGATCGTAGGTCGTGATGTTGCCGGTGGCCGAGTAGGAGTGCGCCTGATGGGTGCCTCCGATCTGCCAGAAGGCCTTGTAGTCGCCGAACTCGAATTCGTAGCGCGCGCGCAGGCTCGCCTGGAAGGGCGGCGATTCGGCGAGCGGGCTGCCCGTCTGTCCGAAGGCGCTGCCACCGACGCCGTTGACCAACGGAATGGCGATCGGTGAACCGTTGGGCTGGTTCAGGAAGGGCGCGTTGGTCAGGTTGCTGCTGTTCCAGGAGGCGGAGCCGATGACCGTCAAACCGTGGGTCACGCGACCGACGGATTCGATCTCGACCCCGCGCACGCGATAATTCGGGCCGTTGGTGACGAAGCTCAGGTTCCCGTAGCAGCAGGACTGGAAAATCTGGACCTGCACGTCCTTCCAATCCTCCTGGTACACAGCGCCGTTGAATTCCAGGCGCTTGTCGAACCATTGGGTCTTCCAACCGAGCTCGTTGTTCACCAGGGTGTCGGGCGCATAGGCCTGCGGCGTCTGATAGGTATAGGCGGCGCCGTTGACCGGACCGGACAGGGATCCCACCGAGTGATCGATCAGGTGCGAGCCGCGGTTGAAGCCGCCCGGCCTGAAGCCCTGCGACCAGGTGTAGTACAGCAGCACGTCGTCCATGGGCCGCCAGCTGATGTTGCCGCGGCTCTTGAATCCCTTGTAGGTGATGTTGAGATTGTGCGCGCTCAGGTCGTTGCTGTAGGGCCCGTTGGTGGAGCATGGCGGCGGTCCACCCGCGTAGCAGCCGAAACTGCTGACGGAGCTGCCGACGGCGGTGGTGTCGATCTGGTAGTACCGGGTGCCGGCCGTGACGGTCAGCACCTTGGGAATGATGTCGAAATCGACAGAGCCGAACAGCGCCTTCTGGGTGTAGCCGCGCGTGATGTCGTCGAAGAACGAGACATTGTCGCCGCGCACGTTGGGGTTGCGCACTTGGGCGCCGGCGGCGGGACCGACGTTGGTCAGGCAGCCGATGTCGGCCGCGGTCGTGCAAGCCGGCAATGTCTTGTACATCCAGTCGATGTTCTCGGCGATCTTGTAATCCTCCCAGAACAGCCCGCCGATGCCGCGCAGGCGCCAATCATCGGGCGTGCTGAAGCGCAGTTCCTGGCTGTTGTGCGTCGCCGTGTCGGTCTCGTGCCAGGCCGCGCTGGGCGAGTAGCACTTGCTCGTCGTGCCCGGTTCGGTGAGCGGATTCGTGCACTGATAGTAGTCGGCGTACACGCCGCGGGCGTAATTCGTATAGTCGCCCTGTTGTTCGATGTTGCGCACCATGTAGCTGCCGGCGTACACGACCTTCACGGCGCCCAGCTGGCCGTTGATGGTCAACGCCGTGTTCTCGAACCGGTCCTTGTCGTAGGAGGGGTTGTAGAGCTGCACGCCGAGGTTGGGGAGGGTCTCGCCGGCCGAACTGGTCGGCGTCACGTAAAAGACGCCCTGCGCATTCATATCTTGATAGGACTGGACCAACAGGGCATTCCAGTCCTCGTTGATCTTGTACAGGGCGCCGAGGCGGATTCCCTGATAGGTGACGGGGTTGATCGCATTGCCCACGAGTGCGGCGTTGCTGGCCGACGGACTGCCGGGCGGAACGCCGTAGGTCGTCGGGGTCGCGCCCGTCGGGCACGCTCCGCCCACGGGTGCGCCGGCGGAGCACCCGGTGGCATAGCCGGCGTAATGGATGCCGAGGTCGCTCGCCTGCCGGGAGAAGGTGCCCGGCACGTTGTTGATGTAGCCGCCGCGGGTATCGCTGTAGATCACGCCGCGCACGGCGAGCGTGTCGGGTATCAGCGGCAGATTGAGGGTCGCGTCGACGTTGCTGCTGGGGTTGCCGCCGCTGGTGTACGCATACCCGGCATTGACGCTGCCCTCGGTGACGTCGAGTTTCGGCTTGTTGGTGATGTAACGCAGCACGCCGGCCTGCGCACCGGCGCCGAACAGCGTGCCCTGGGGACCCTCGAGGACTTCGATGCGCTCGATGTCGGCGGCATAGACGTCAAGATTGCGGCCCGGCAATTGGCCGGATTGGTCGTCCAAGTAAATCGCGACGTTGGGGAAGCTGCCGATGCCGCTCGAGCCCTGGACGGCCAGCGTGGAGGTGGCGAGACCCCGCATGAAAATGACGCCCTGGCCGGGACCGTTGCTGGCCGCCGTGACGTTGGGAAGGTATTTCACGAAGTCATCGAACGTGCTGACGTTCAATTGGGTCAACGCCTCGCCGGTGAGCGCCTGAATCTGGATCGGCACGTCCTGCATGTTTTCGGAGCGGCGCTGCGCGGTGACGGTGATCTCCTGGATGGCGTCGCCGCTGGTGTCGGCGGCCGCGGGCGGCGCGGCGTAGGCGATTCCGGCGGACGATCCGCCAAGAATGACGGCAATCGCGTAGGATAATTTTGAATTCACGGTTCATCCCTTCCTATAAGAATTGAGATCGATTCTGTCGTACCGAGGCCGGTTCGCGCGGCTCGAGGCAATACATTGAACGTCTGCTCAACGATTTCCATAACGCCGCCGCTGGGACGTTGTATCAATCTTTGAGTCTAAGATCAATCAAAACAGCTGCCGGTCGAAAATTATATTTATCAATTAGTTAGGAATAAAATATCGATGAAACATTCGGATCGCGCGACCAAATTCCGTTGAATAGTCATTTAATTGGCATTCATGGGTGGGCCCTGCGCCAGCCCGCCGAGCGCCGCGCGGAGTGAATCCAGCCACGGCTCGTAATGACGCCACTGATCGATGCCCTCCTTGAATATCGGCCGCCTGACCTGTTCGGAACTCGCCGTGCGCACGCTGCGCTCGTTCTTGTAGAACTCGAGGCACGCGGGCTCGAATTCCAGCCCGCAATGATGCAGCAGACGCCGTACGCTGCCCTCCAGATCATCGACCACTTCCTCATGCTGGACCCTCAATATCTTGCCGGGAAGCACGGCATCCCAGTGATCCATCAACTCCACGTAGCTCCGATAATAGCGCGCGATGTCCTCGATGCCGTACGTGAATTCCTGGCCCGAGGCGAACAACTGTTTGAAATTGCCGAAGCAGCAGGCCATGGGCTCGCGCCGTGCATCGATAATGCGTGCGTTCGGAAGAATCAGATGAATGAGTCCTATGTGGCGGAAATTGTTCGGCATCTTGTCGATGAAGAGTGGCCTTCCCGTGCGATAGATGCGGGTATCCGCGAGGTACTTCTCGCCGAGTTCACGGAATTTCTCGGACGCCAGAGAGCCCAAGATCGCCGGATAGCGGGGATTGGCCGGGTCCGGATCCCGTCCCTGGAGGTCGGCCACCATTTGCAGGACGTTCGGCAATTCCATGGTGCCTTCAACCCGTGAATGCGATGCCAGGATCTGTTCGAGCAAGGTGGAACCGGCGCGCGGCAGGCCGACGATGAATATCGGATCGGCGCGTTCGCAACCCCAGCCCCGACGTGCGGCAAGGAACTCCCGGGTGCACACGGCGGATTGCAGCCGCGCATTGCGTTCTATCGGCTCGATCTGGAAGCGGATCTCGGTCTTCTTCAGTGCGTTCCCGCGCTCGTAATAATGGAATGAGCCGGCGTAATCCGCGCGATCCTCGAGCGCCTTGCCGAGGGCGAAGCAAAGGTGGTATCGATCCTCGAGCGAGGCATCCGGCGCTTCCTGCCGCGCACGCATGACGGCGATGTCGGCATCGGAGAGCCGGTACGTCTTGAGGTTCGCGAGGCTCCAATAGGCGTCGCCGTAGCCGGGCCGGCAGGCAATGGCGGTGCGGTAGGCATCGACGGCTTCGGCCTGCCTGCCGAGGGTCTTCAGGGCGTGGGCGATCGACAGGTGCAAATCCGCCGCTCCGGGGGTCTCGTCGAGAATTGCGCGATAGATCCCGATCGCTTCCTCGTGGTGGCCGAGGCCCACGCAGGCCGCGGCGTGGCTGATCCGATACGCGCGATTTCCGGGATCGGTCCCGAGCAGTCGCCGCAATTCCTCCAGAGCGCGCCGATGCTTGTGCCGCTGCAGCAAAACCAGCGCGTAGTCGTGCCGGGCGGCGTGATAGCCGGGAGCGAGCGCCAGCAGGCTTTCCAGCAACAGCTCGGCATCGTCGAGCACGTCGAGCTTCATGCCGATCTTGGCGAGCAACCGCATGGCCTCCACATGGTCGCCGTGCTCGAGGAGATAGTCGCGCACCATTCGCTCGGCCGGAAGAATTTCGCCGTCGGCAAACATGCTGGAGGCCGTGACGATCTCGGGCGGCTGCTTCGAGAGCGCCTCGACGTGGGCGGCCGCCATCTCGGCCTCGGCCGTGCGGCCGGTCATGCGAAACAGGGTTCTCAACGCATTCCAACTCGCCGGCAGCGCCGGATTGATGTTCACCGCCCGCAGGAAGGCTTCGATGGCGGCGTCGGCGTCGCGCCGCGCGACGTGGCAATGACCGCGCTCCTGGTGCAGGCGGCTGTAGCCGGGATGGATCCGTTCGAACTCTCCGAGTGTGGCCAGGGCTTCCGGAATCATCTGCATGAACCGCTGGCTGACTGCGAGCAGGTACCAGGCGTCGCGGTTCTCGGGTACCCTCGCGAGGAGTGCGGTCGCGCCCGCGAGGGCCTCTGGATAATGTCCTTGCTCGAGCAGCAGGCGCAGACGCGACACTTCCCGCTCGATCGCGGTCGGCGGCGCCGTTGTCGCCGCCTCATTCATGGCGACCGATCACCGGCGCCAGCGCCGATTTCAACGGCGCCAACCAGGGGTCGAAATGGCGCCACTGGTCGACTCCCTCGCTGTACAGCGGCAGATGCACCTGTTCGGAACTCGCGGAATGCACGGCTCGCCATGTCTTGTGGAACTCCAGGCAGGACGGCTCGAAATCCAGGCCGCAAAAAGCGAGCAGGCGGCGCACCTGCCCGTCGAGGTCGCGGACCACATCCTCATGGTGCACGCGCAGCACCTTCCCGGGAAGGACGCGATCCCAGTGTGCCATCAGATCGACATACATCCGATAGTAGCGAGCGATGTGTTCCATGCTGTAGGCGAAGCGCTGTCCCGCGGCGAAGAGCTGCTTGAAGATGCTGAACGAGCACGCCATCGGGTCGCGCCGCGCATCGATGATCCTGGCATTCGGCAGGATCAGGTGAATCAGGCCCAGATGCAGGAAGTTGTTCGGCATCTTGTCGATGAAGAAGGGTCTGCCGGAGCGGTAGGCGCGAGTATCGCGCAGGTAGTCCTCTCCCAGCCGTCGGCACCGCGCGGCCGTGAGTTGCGCGAGTATGCCGGGGTACGAGGATTCCGCCCCCGCCAGTTCGCTCGACTGCAGGTCCTGGACCAGCCGTGGAATGTCGGCGAGTTCCATGGTCCCCTCGACTTGGGAGTGAGAGGCCAGAATCTGCTCGATCAGCGTCGAACCGGAACGCGGCAGTCCGACGATGAATATCGGCGCATCGCCGTCGCAGCCGTATCCCGCCCGCGCGGCGAAGAATTCCCGGGTGCAGAGGGAGGTCTGCAAGGCGGCAGCCCGCTCGAAGTCCTCGGGACGGCCGCGGACTTCGGACAGCTTCAGCGCGTTGCCGCACTCGTAATAGGCGAAGGATTGCGCGTACTGTCCACGGTCCTCGAGCGCCTTGCCCAGGGCGAAGCAGAAATGATAACGGTTCTCCGGCGAAACACCCCGGGCTTCCGCTGCCTGCATGTGGGCGAGGTCCTCGTCGGAAAAGCGATACGTCTTCAAATTGGCGAGGCTCCAGTACGCCTCGCCGAGGCCGGGAGCGAGGGCCGCCGCGCGGCGATAGGACTCGACCGCCTCCTGCGTCCTGCCGAGTGCCTTCAAGGCGTGGGCCACGGACAAATGCAGTTCCGGCCGGCGCGGCGATTCGGCGATCAGCGCCCGGTACATGGGCAGCGCCTTGTCGTAATCGCCGAGTCCCGCCCAGGCCGCCGCCTGCAGGATGCGGTCGGATCGATTCCGGGGATCGTCGGTCAGCAGCGCCTGAAGCTGTGCGTCCGCCTTCCGATGACTCTGGCGCTGCAGCAGGACGAGCGCATATTCCAGGCGGGCATCCCGGTGTTGCGGCGCGAGCACCAGCGCCCGTTCCAGCAGCAATTCCGCATCGTGGGCGGCATCGAAGCGCATTGCGATGCGGGCGAGCAAGCGCAACGATTCGACGTGCTCGCCGTGCCGCCGAAGGTGATCGCGCACCAATTCCTCCGCCACGCCGACCTCGCCGTTGGCCAGCATTTCCGCGGCCGTCACGATCTCGGGGGGGATCGCCGTGATGCGGGCGACGTGCCGCGCCGCGTTGTCCGCCTCCGCGCGCAATCCCTTCGCCCCGAAGAGGGAATGGAGGCCGATCCAGGCCTCCCGCAGATCCGTGTTCAGGATCACCGCCTGCGAATACGCCTCGATGGCCGCATCCACGCGATCGAGCGCCGCATGACAGTGACCGCGCTCCAAATACAACCGGCCATACAGCGGGTGGCGCTCCTCCAGGGCGGCGAGCGTCGCGAACGCCTCCGGAATCCGCCGCAGACGGCGTTGGCAGACCGCCAGCAGATGCAGGACATCGCGGTTGCTGGGCACCAGGGCCCGCAACTCGAGCGCGGCCGCCGCCGCCGCCGCCGGCTCGTCGAGTTCGAGCAGCGCGGCGATGCGCTTTACACCGGTTTCGATGCGGGAGGCGTGCGGATTAATGTCGGCGGATTGCATGGCCCTCGGCTGCTCTGCGCATGTGAAAAAGCGGGCACCGTTGCCCGCTTTGATGTCGTCCCACGAACGGACGCTGGATCGACCCGAGTCTAGACTAAAACTTGTATCCGAACTTCACCCCCGCGATCCTCGGCCGCAGCGGCGTCTCCGTGATGATGAATTGGGCCGAGTTCGTGTAGGTGCTGGCGATCTTGTTCCCCAGATTCTGCGCGAAGAACTCCACGTTCCAGGCATCCTTGGCGAAGCCGGCCGAGGCGTCGAACGTGGCGAAGCCGCCCATGTAGTAATTGTCCACCGTACCGATGGTCGAATGGGACCCGCCGTAATACTGGCCGCCCGCTTGCGTGAACGCGTGGTATGCCCCCAGGGGGAACTCGTAGCGAACCCGCAGGTTCCCCTGGAACAGCGGCGACTCGCCGAGCGGCGTGCCCTGCAGGCCGAACACGTTCGGGACCGAGGTCAGCGGCTGACCGTTGCTCGCCAGAGCCGGATTGTTGATGGTGAGGTAGGGCGAATTGGCCTGCGTGCTCTTGTTGTAGGAAGCCGAACCCTGCACGGTCAGGCCATCCGTCACCCGCGTGACCATCTGCAGCTCGAGTCCGCGCACCCGATAATCCGGGCCGTTGGTGACGAACGTGAGATTGCCGAATCCCTGCTGCGGATCGAAGAACTCTACGATGGTGTTCTTCCACATCTCCTGGTAGATCGCGCCGTTCAATTGCAGCCTGTGGTTGAAGAACTCGCTCTTCCAACCGATCTCGTTGTTGATGAGCGTGTCAGGGCTGTAATTGGTCGGGGTCGCGTACTGGTAGGCCCCGCTGGCGTTCGGCTGGGTCAGGTGCGTGCCGCGATTGAAGCCGCCGGGCCGGAACCCCTGGGACCAGGTGTAGTACAACAGGAAGTCGTCGGTGACGTGCCAGCTGAGGTTCGCCCGGCTGCGGAAGCCGTGATAGGACGACGTGTTGTAGCTGGCGAGGTCGAGGTTGGTTCCATACGGTGCGAGCTTGCCATTGGTGGCCGCCGTGCAGGGTCCGAAGTACGTGGTCACGTAGAAGTTCTTGCAGTAGAAGCTGCCGACGTCGCCGCCCACCTCCTTCTCGTCGAACTTGTAGTACCGGGTGCCGACGGTGAGGATCAGCTTCTTGGGGATGAGGTCCACGTCGACCGAACCGAACGCCGCCTTTTGAGTGATCGTGCGCTGCGTGTCGTCGAAGAAGCCGACGCTGTCGTTGCGTATGCTCGGATCGTTGGCGGTCTGGCCCGGCCGCGGCGCCACGTTGTTGAAGCAGTTGATGTTGTTCGTCGGCGAACACGTGGGAACGCTCTTGTAGAGCCATTCCGTGTCATCGTAGATCTTGAACTGTTCCCAGTAGATGCCGCCGATCGCGCGCACCCGCCAGTCGTCGGGCGTGCTTAGCCGCAATTCGTGGCTTTGGTGGGTGTTGCGTTCCTTCTCCTGCCAGACGGCCGACGGCGAATAGCACTGCGCGTTGGCGCCCGCCTTGGTCTTCGAGTAGCTGACCCCGGTGCACTGATAGTAGTAGCCGAACACACCGCGGGAATAATTCGTGTAATCCGCCTGCTGGTTCACGTTGCGGACGAGGTAGCTCCCGTTGTAGACGAGCTTCAGATCGCCGACCTTGCCGTCGACCGTGAGGGCGGTGCTCTCGAATTTATCCTTGTTGTAGGACGGGTTGAATACCGCCACCGACAGCGGCGGGAGCGGGTTGCCCCCCTGGGGCTGGCCGAGGCTGTCGAAGTGCACCCCGTTGGGGCCGTTCGGCATGTCGTAAAACACCCCCTGGGCGTTCATGTCCTGGTAGCTCTGCACCAGCAGTGCGTCCCAGTCCTCGTTGAATTTGACCAGGGCGGACAGCCGCATGCCCTGATAGGTCACCGGATTGATCGCGTTGCCGACCACGTTGGCGTTGCTGACCGAGGGGCTGTTGGCGGGCACCACGCCGCCGTTCTTGTTCGCCAGACCCTCGTCGGTGCCTTGGCGGGTGAAGGTCGAGGGCACGTTGTTGATGTAGCCGCCCCGGCTGTCGTCGTAGATCACCGCGCGCACGGCCAACGTGTCCGGGATCAACGGAAGATTGATGGTCGCATCCACGTTGGTGTTGGGATCGCCATGGGCCGTATAGCTATACCCGGCGTTGACGTTTCCCTCGGTGACGTCGAGCTTCGGTTTGTTCGTGATGTAGCGCAGCACGCCCGCCTCGGCGCCGGAACCGAACAGGGTCCCCTGCGGGCCCTCGAGCACCTCGATGCGCTCCATGTCGGCGGCATAGACGTCGAGATTGCGGCCGGGTAGGGCGACGGATTGGTCATCCAAGTACACCGCGACATTGGGAATGGGGCCGGTGGTGCCGGTTCCCTGCTGACCCGTGATGCCGACGCTCAGGCCGCGCATGAATATGCTGCTCTGTCCCGGGCCGGTGCTGGCGGTCGTCACGTTCGGCACGTATTTGACGAAGTCGTCGAAGGTGGTGACGTTCAGCTGTTTCAGGGTTTCGGCCGTCATCGCCTGGATGGAGATGGGCACGTCCTGCATGTTTTCCACGCGGCGTTGCGCGGTGACCGTGATCTCCTGGATTCCCTCGGAATCGCTGGTGTCGCTCGCGGTGGCGGCGTGGGCCAGGCCCATGCCGGAACCGCTCAGAATGGCGGCGATCGCGTACGAGAGTTTCGGATTCAAATTCATGTGTCGATCCCTTCGGTTGAGGAGACAAGCTTCATTTTTGTGACAGCCAATCGGTGCATGCCGACAATATCACCGTGCGCGGGAGCCTGAAGGGCTATTTTGTTGCTCTCGAGCATCTCCGGATGCTCAATTTAGATGCTGCCATGCGAAAATTCGATGCCGGTGGTCGGCCGTTCAATCTCAGGCGTCACCGGGTCCGAGCTTCGCCGGGAAGCCGCGCGCGCGCAGCGGGGTGCCGACGGCGTCCTCCAGCAATTTCACGATCATCGAGGACCAGGCCTCGCCGCCATATTTGGCCCGGCCTTCGATGAAGGTCTGCTCCATGACGCCCGCGAGGCGCAGCGGAACCCCGAACCGACGTCCGAATTCGACCGCGAACCCGGCATCCTTGCAAGCCAAATCCATAGTAAAACCAATATCATAGCTGCCGTTAAGGATGACCTGGCTCTCGGTCTCGTGAACGAAGCTGTTGCCGGAACTCGCGGCAATGGCGTCGAAAGCGGCGCGCAGGTCGACTCCCGCCTTGGCGCACAGCATCAGGGCCTCGCCGGCGGCGATGAGGTGGATGAATGCCAGCATGTTGGTGACGACCTTCGTGACCGCGGCCTGCTCGATGCCTCCGAGGTAAATGACCCTTCCCCCCATGGCCTTGAACGCCGGTTCATGCGCCTCGAAGGCTTGTTGCGTTCCACCAACAAGTACCGTGATATCGCCGGCTTCCGCGCGGTGGACACCGCCGGTGACCGGGCAGGCGAGGGTGGCGATCTGCCGCTCCGCCGCGCGTCCCGCCCAAAGTTCGATCTGGGCGAAATCATTGGTGCTCATTTCGAGCCAGGTGCTTCCGGGCTTCATGGCGGGAAGCGCGAGAGCCAGCACGGCGGCGGTGGCGGCCGGGGACGGCAGGCACGTGATGAGCGCGTCGCAGTCGGCCGCCAGCGAGGGTACCGAATCCGCCCAACGCGCGCCGGCGGCGATGACGGGATCCGCCGCAGCGCGGTTCAAATCATGGACACCGACGTCGAAACCGCCGCGGGCGAGGTTGATCGCCAGGTGTCTGCCCAGATGTCCTAGTCCGATGAATCCGTAACGCAATTGGGTACCTACCTTGTTTGCCAGTGTGTCCGACGTTCGTCGCGGCACCGGCCGCGGACGCGTGTCAACCGAGCGGTCGATCGATCATTTCAAGATGCAGTTTGCCGTCGAGCGGATACGGGTTGGCGAGCGCCACGGCTTCGTTCAACTCCACGCCGAGCCCCGGCGAGGTCGGCGGAATGACGTAACCCGCCTCCCAGCGGATCGGTGTCTTGAGGATGGCTGCGTGGAACCCGCCCCATTGCTGGATGCCTTCCAGGATCAGGAAGTTGGTGCAGCAGGTGGCGATCTGGATGTTGGCCGCGCCCACCACCGGTCCGCAGTACAAATGGGGCGCGATCTGCGCGTAGTGCACTTCCGCCAGTGCCGCCACCTTTTTCGCCTCGAGCAGCCCACCGACCCGGCCGAGGTTGAGTTGCAGGATGTTCGCGGCCCCCACGGCGAGTACCCGGGCAAATTCGTACTTCGTGGTCAGCCGTTCGCCGGTGGCCACCGGTATGCGCGTGCCACGCGCCACCAGCGCCATCTGTTCCGGCATTTCGGGCGGCACCGGTTCCTCGAACCAGAGCGGGTCATAGGCTTCCAATCGATTGGCCAGGCGGATGGCGCCGGACGTGGTGAACTGGCCGTGCGTTCCCACCAGAAGGTCGGCTTGGTGGCCCACCGCCTCGCGCACCAGGCGCACGAGACGCACCGTGCGTTCCAGCGCCTCCTGCGTGGGTTGGCGCGGATCGTAGGCAGAGAAGCCGCCGGTGGGATCGAATTTGAGGCCGGTGAAACCCTGTTTGACGTATTCGGCGGCGCGCTGCGCCGAGCGCTCCGCATCGTGGTAGAACTCGTCGCCCTCGCCGTCGCCCGGATACAGATAGGTGTAGCTCCGGAGGCGCTCGTGCACCCTGCCTCCCAGCAGGTTGTACACCGGCTGCTCCACGGCCTTGCCGACGATGTCCCAGCAGGCCATTTCCAGCCCGCTCAACACGCCCATGAGGGAGAGGTCGGGGCGCAGGCTGAAGCCGGACCCGTAGCTTTCCCGCCAGATCGATTCGATCTGGAACGGATCTCGTCCGTGGAAGCGGCGTGCGAAGACGTCCTCGATCATGGAAGCGATCACATGCGGACCGAAGGTTGCCGCATAGACTTCGCCCACCCCCTCGATTCCGCAGGCCGTGCGCAGTTTCAGGAACACGAAGTACCGTCCGCCGAAACTCGGCGGCGGATTGGCGACGATGAAGACTTTGACACTGTCGAGTTTCATACCTTCCTTGTCGCGGGATCATCCCGCCATGATTAAATCCGCGCCTTTTTGCGCCACCATCAAGGTCGGCGCATTGGTGTTCGCCGACGTGACCGTCGGAAACACCGATGCGTCGACCACCCGCAGGCCGAGCACTCCGTGTACCCGGAGCGAGGCATCGACGACGCAGTCCCCCGGGCGGTTGCCCATCCGGCAGGTGCCGACCGGGTGATATACGGTGGCCGCGCGGGCGCGAAAATCGGCGACCAGCTGGGCCTCGCTCATCGTGTCCAATGCCGGGGCAATGGGCTCGAGCGTCAATTCCCTGATGGCCCGGGTGCGGGCGATGGCCTGCAGCAGGTGGCCGCCGTTCACCACGTCGAGCGTGTCCTTGTCGGTGGCCATGTAATTCGGCGCGATCACCGGCGGACTGCGGAAATCCGCGCCGGCGATGTCGATCCGTCCGACGCTGGTCGGCCGGGTCGGCTGGAAGCACAGATAAAATCCGGGGAATGGGTCCACCGTGATGCGTTTGCGGGTCGCATCACCCGTGCCGTAGGTGACCGGGTTGAAATACAACTGTACGTCGGGACGAGTCGCCGCCGGGTCCGCGCGCAGGAAGCCGCCGAATTGATTCACGCTGAGGGCGAGCGGCCCGCCTCTGCGAAGCAGGTAGCGCAGGCCCGCGCGCAGCTGCCCCAGGGTCGAGTGCAGCTCGTCGTTCAGCGTGCGCCGGGTGGCCTTGAAGGAGTAGACGACGGCGAGGTGGTCCTGGAGATTTCCGCCGACGGCGGGATTGTCGACCAGCGGGGCGATGCCGTGCGCGGACAGCGTCGCGCCGGGCCCGATCCCCGAGAGCTGCAACAGCTGCGGCGAATTGACGGCCCCACCGCAAACGATCACCTCGGCTGAGGCGGCTGAATAATGCGCCTGACCCTCCCGCGACCATTCGACGCCGGTGGCGCGACCCCCGCGGATGCGGATCCTGCTGACCCACGCGTGCATTTCGAGCTTCACGTTGGGCCTGTGCAGCGCCGGCCGGAGGAATGCGTCCGCCGCCGATCGCCGGCGGCCGTCGCGTATGGTCACTTGGTAGCAGCCGAGCCCCTCCGGATTCGGTCCGTTGAAATCATCGGTGGTCGGCAAGTTGAGCTCGCGCGCGGCGGCCAGCCAGTTCTCGCGCATGCCATGCAGGAACGGGGTGACGTCCTTCACGTCGAGCACGCCGTGGGTGCGCGCCCGGCCGGAAGGGTCGACCCGACGTTCCGACTTCGCGAAATAGGGCTCCACGTCCTCCCATCCCCAGCCGACATTCCCCAGGGCACGCCAGTCCTCGAAGTCCGCCGGCATGCCGCGGCAATAGACCAGGGCGTTGATGGAACTCGAACCGCCGAGCACCCGGCCGCGCGGCCAGTACATCGTGCGCCCGTTCAGTCCGGGGCTGGGCGCCGTCTGATATCTCCAGTTGACCGTCGGGTCCGCGAAGGTGCGTCCGTAGCCGATCGGAGTTTTGATCCAGAACCGTGCATCCGAACCCCCGGCCTCGAGGAGCAGGACGCGCCGCCGGCCGTCGGCCGAGAGCCGCTCGGCGAGCACGCATCCGGCGGTGCCGGCCCCGATGATGATGTAGTCGAACTGCTCCACGCCTGCGAGCTTAGCCTGATCGTTCATTCCCGCCATGCCATTTCAAGATCCACCCATGACATTTTTCGGCGAGCCGCATCGGCGGCCGCGGCGCGGACATCGCGCAACCCGGCCGAAACATGTATGGTGCGCGAAACGTCCGGAAGCGAGGTTGCCACGAGTGATCAGCACTGCGATTGAAGTTGCTCGAGCGCGTGCTCCGTCGTCCGTGGAGCGCTGGTACGTACTCATTCTGATGTGCCTGATTTACGCGATCAACATCGCCGACCGCTACGTCGTGTCGACCGTGCTGGAGCCGATCCGGCTCGACCTGCACCTGGACGACGACGGAGTGGGGATGTTGACCAGCTGGCCGCTGGCGCTCTTCTACGTCACCTGCGGCATCCCGATTTCGTGGATTGCCGACCGGTCGAACCGGCGCAATATCCTGTCCGCCTCCTTGATCGTTTGGTCGGGGTTCACGGCGCTGTGCGGCCTCTCGCGCGGCTGGATGCAGTTCGCGCTCGCGCGCATCGGGGCGGGAATCGGCGAGGCCGGCGGCACGCCGCCGTCGACCGCCATCGTTTCGGACTGTTTTCCGCCGGACCGCCGGCCCATGGCGATGACGGTGCTTGCCCTGGGGGCTCCGATCGGCGCCTGGATCGCGGCGGACGTGGCCGGCGCGGTGGCGAGGGCCTACGATTGGCGGCATGCCTTCCTGGCGCTCGGCGTACCCGGGCTGGTGGTCGGAGTGATCGTGTTCCTGACGGTTCGGGAGCCGGTCCGCGGGCGTCTGGATGAGATCGTGGACGAGATCAAACCGTCTGTGCGCGAGACATGGCGGTTCTTCTGGCAGCAAAAGGCGGCCTACCACGTCGTCATGGGCGGCGGTGTGTGTGCGTTGTGGGGATGGGGCCTCATGTACTGGACTCCCGCATTCTTGATGCGGACCTACCAGATCGACGTCGGCCAGGCCGGTGAGGTCACGGGAAACATCCATTTGATCGGCGGCTCGGTGGCCACCGTGGCGACCGCCTGGCTGTTGTCGCGGCCGGCGATGGCCGACCCGCGGCGGGTCGTTTGGCTGCTCGGCGGGGTGGTCGCGCTGGCGACGATTCCCTCCATACTCGCCTACTGGACCCATTCGCTGGCGCTCGCCAAACTCATGTTCTGGGTTTTCATTCCTGCGATCTATTTCTACATCGGACCCTGCTTCGGGCTGCTCAACAACCTCTCGCCCTGCCACATGCGGTCCATGTTCATCGCCGTGTCGCTGCTGGTCGCCAACATCTTCAACTTGATCGTGGCGCCGAAATTGGTCGGGCTGCTGAGCGTCTGGTTCGCGGGGGGGCGCGGCGTGGATGCCTCGTCCCTGCGCATGGCGATGCTGATCCTGGCGCCGACGGGGTTTTGGGCGGCGTATCATTTGTTCATGGCATCGACGACCATCATCGCCGATCAGAAGCGCGCGATCGCCTATACCCGGGCATGGTCGCCCTGAGACGGACATGAGCGAGCCGGACTGCCATGGGTAGGACGATCATCGATCGACGCTGGCTGCCCTTGAATGCGCTGCGCGCGTTCGAAGGCGTGGCAAAGCACAGCAGCTTCACGGCGGCGGCAAATGCGCTGCTGATCTCGCAGAGCGCCCTGTCGCGGCACGTGATCGCGCTCGAGAAATTGATCGGCAGCCAGCTGTTCGAGCGCCGGCCCCATGCACTGGTGCTCACCAAGGCCGGCCAGTTGCTGCTGCCCGCCGTCGTGAAATCCTTCGATCGCCTGGAGTACGCCCTCGACGACATCCGCAACGAGGGCGCGACCAGCGTCAGAACCCTGAGAGTGCAAATGCCGCCGAGCTTCGCGGTGCATCTCGCCGTGCCCATCCTGCGCGATTTCCGCCGCACGGCGGCCGAGGTGGAAATCGACCTCGTCAGCCCCTACGGGGTCGGCCCCCCTCCCGGCGACGTGGATGTCGCCGTCGTGTACTCGAAACCGACGGTCACCGACCTCGTGACCGATCTGCTGTGGTCTGTGCGTCTCGGCATGCTCTGCCACCCCGGCGTCGCGGCGCGCCATCAGGGCAAGAATCTGGCGGAATTCATCCAGTCGAACGAGCTGGTACACGTGCGGATCGCCGATCTGCCGCGACATCACCTTTGGTCGCAGTTCGCACGCCAGGCGAATCTGCCGTCGCTCAACGTCGAGCGGGGTCTCGTCTTCGACACCGCGATGCTGGCCGTGCAGTACGCATTGAGCGGCGAGGGCATCGCCCTGGTCGACACCTATCTGTTCGGCGACACGGTGCGCTCCGGCAGGCTGGTTCGGCCGTTCGAGAACAGCCTGGACGACGGCTACGGCTATTATTTGACCACCCATCCCGAGGCCCTGAGCGATACGGCGATCGCCTTGTTCCGCTCCTGGCTCATCGAGCGCTTCGGGACCGGCGACGGCAAGGGGTCGCCGGCCATTCACCTGGCCGTTTCCAATGAATGACCGCGCAACCCCTGCGCGGCAACCCGCAACAATCACGATAAATTTGGAGATTTTATGAAGAGCCACGCAAAGGTGGTGGTGATCGGCGGCGGCGTCGTCGGCGCCAGCGTCCTGTATCACCTGACGAAGGCCGGATGGAAGGACGTGCTGCTGATCGAGCGTGCCGAACTCACGTCGGGATCGACCTGGCATGCCGCCGGCGGCATGCACACCGTCAACGGCGACCCCAACGTCGCCAAATTGCAGCAATACACCATCCAGCTCTACAAGGAAATCGAGGCGATTTCAGGCCAGTCGTGCGGCGTGCACATCACCGGCGGCATCATGCTCGCCGGCACCCGTGAGCGCCTCGACTGGCTGAAGATGGCCAAGGCGCGGGGCCGCTACCTCGGCATGGACCTGGAGATCATCTCGGTGGACGAGGCCGCGAGGCTGTTTCCGCTGATGGAGAAAAAGCATTTCAAGGGGGCCATGTACGACCCGATCGAGGGTCACGTCGATCCGTATGGCGTGACCCATGCCTATGCCAAGTCCGCGCAGATCGGCGGTGCGGAGATCGTCCGTCACACTCGCGTGACCGATCTCAAGGCGCGCCCCGACGGTTCGTGGGATGTGGTGACCGACCACGGCAACGTGCACGCGGAGCATGTGGTGAATGCAGCCGGATTGTGGGCCCGCGAGGTCGGACGGATGGTCGGCATCGAACTGCCGATTCTCGCAATGGAACATCAATACCTCATCACCGGCGACATGCCCGAATTGGTCGGCAAGCCCGAGCAATTGCATGCCATCGACTTTGAGGGGGAGATCTACATCCGCCAGGAACGCGGCGGCATGCTGATGGGTACGTACGAGCGTGCCGGCGTCCCGTGGTCCGAGGTCACGACGCCGTGGGATTTCGGCCAGGACCTCCTGCCCAACGACCTGGAGCGCATCGCGCCGAGCCTCGAGGTCGGGTTCGAGCACTTTCCCGCGCTCGGCGGCGCCGGGATCAAGAAGGTCGTCAACGGTCCTTTCACCTTCGCCCCGGACGGCAACCCGTTGATCGGGCCGGTCAAGGGTCTCAAAAATTTCTGGGTCGCCTGCGGCGTCATGGCCGGCTTCAGTCAGGGCGGCGGGGTCGGCCTGGCGCTGTCGAGCTGGATGGTCGATGGGGACCCGGGCGCCGACGTGTGGGGCATGGATGTCGCGCGTTATGGCGATTGGACAACCCTGGCCTACACCAACGCCAAGGTCCGGGAGAACTATTCCCGCCGGTTCAGCATACGGTTCCCGAACGAGGAACTCACCGCCGCGCGGCCGCTGCGAACGACGCCGGTCTACGAGAAGCTGATGGCGGAGCATGCGGTGTTCGGCGACTACTGCGGGCTGGAACATCCCCTGTGGTTCGCGCCGACGGCGGCACAGGCCGTCGATGAGGTGAGCTTCCGCCGCTCGAACGCCCATCCGCACGTCGGTGCGGAATGTGCCGCCGTGCGCGCCGGTGCGGGCATGATCGAAATCTCCAACTACGGCAAATTCGAGGTGCAGGGGCCGGCGGCGGCCGACTGGCTCTCGGGTCTGATGGCCAATCGAGTGCCCGGTGTGGGGCGAATCACCCTCTCGCCGATGCTGAACGACCGCGGTAAATTGATCGGCGACTTCACGATGTGCCGGGTGTCGGCCGAGCATTTCTTCCTGATCGGCACCTACGCCGCGGAGGACTATTACCTGCGCTGGTTCGAAAGGCATCTGCCGCCGTCCGGCGTGACGGTTCGGCCCTGCGCCATGCAGTACGTCGGCCTTTCGGTGGCCGGTCCGAATTCCCGCGCGCTGTTGCAGACCCTCGTGCGCGACGATCTGGCGACGGCGGCGTTTCCCTTCATGTCGTTCCGCCGCATGGAGGTCGGCATGGTGCCCGCCTACGTCGGGCGGGTCTCGTTCACGGGCGAATTGGGCTATGAGATCTGGGTGACGACCGACTACCAGCGCGCGTTGTACGATGCGCTCGCCGGGGCCGGCCGCGAGTTCGGACTGAGGCCGTTCGGCGGGCGCGCCCTCAATGCCATGCGCGTCGAAAAGAGCTTCGGTACCTGGGCTCGCGAATATCGCCCGATCTACGGACCGTACGAGGCGGGATTGGGGCGTTTCGTCGATCTGAACAAGGGAAGCTTCATCGGCCGCACGGCCGCCGCGGAGGAGAAGGAGTCGGGTGGAGCGCTGCGCCTCCTCGCCTTCAAGGTCGACGCGACGGACGCGGACGCCCTCGGTGACGAACCCATCTGGCACGATGGCAAGGTGGTCGGCTGGGTGACCTCCGGCGCCTTCGGGCACCGCGTCGGCGCGTCGCTGGCGCTCGGCTATGTGCCGGCCTCGGTCGCGACGGCTGACGGCGGCTTCGAAATCGAGATCATCGGGGAACGGCATCGGGCCACGCGGCTGACGGGTGCGGCATTCGACCCGGCCGGGGCGTTCATGCGAGGTTGAACGCGCGCGTCTGACATAACCCAAGGCCGCTGCGGTGCACCTGCCGGATTTGAGACGTCCAGCAATCCCGTGCAATCCGGAAATGTTACTTTGCGCCCGCACGAATGAGACCCACCGCAGAGGTTGCGACGGGATTCGTAAAACGGAGCATTGCAATGGACGAGTTCAAAGTCGACATGATCGGAAGCGTTGCACGCTGGGGCACGAATACGCTGCTCCTCGGCATGGCCGTATTGACCTACGCGGTATTCGTTCTCGCGCGGTAAACCGACCGGCTTCAAAAATTCGCGGGTAGGCGGCCGGCACTTCGCCGATACTACCCGGCATGCCACCACCCAGCAGGACGGCTCCGGCGCGGCCCGAACTTACTCGAGGGATGGGTGCTTGGGCGGCGATTGCGGTGAACGTCGCCAACATGATCGGGACGGGGGTGTTCCTCAAGACCCGCGTCATGACCTGCAACGTCGGCAGCGCCAAGACGGTACTCGTGGTTTGGGCCGCCGCCGGTCTGCTGTCGCTCGCGGGGACGTTTTCCTACTCCGAGATCGCGGCCATGATGCCCGAGGCGGGCGGCGACTACGTCTATCTGCGCCGCGCCTACGGGCGGTTGGTCGGGTTTCTGTACGGGTGGATGGTGTTCGCGGTGGCGCGCGCGGGCTCCCAGGCGGCACTCGCGGTGGGCCTGTCGATCTTCATGAACGTCGCACTCGGTGGCATGCTCGAACGCTGGCACGTGGAGGCCGGCATCCTCGGATTCACGCTGCGGATCAGCGGTCTTACCGTGGTGGCGTTGACCACCATCTGGACGGTGGCGCTCATCAACTGCGCCTCGGTGTCGACGGGCGGTCGCACGGCATTGGTGGTAACGAGCGTCAAGGTCGTTCTGGTGTTCGGGGTCGGACTCGCGGCATTCCTCTTCGCTCCCGGCGCCTGGTCGCATTTGGCCGGATCCGGCTTGCACGGATCCTGCGAGGGCGTGGCCGGCAGTGCCCGCGGCGGACTCGCCGGCTTCGGCGCCGCCATGTTGGGCGCCCTGTGGGCCTACGACGGCTGGAACAACGTGGCGCCGCTGGCGGGCGAGATCCGGGATCCGCAGCGCAATCTGCCGCGCGCGTTCGTCGGGGGGATGCTGGTCGTGGGGGCGTTGTACCTGTTCGTGAATCTGGCCTACTACTACACCCTTTCGCCGCTGGAAATCGCGAACATCCCGACCGGTTCATCGGTGGCCACGGAAGTGCTCAAGCGATTCTGGGGTCCCATCGCGGTGTCCCTGACCGCCGTGGCATTGATGGTATCGTCGTTCGGTTCGCTGCATGCGAGCGTGCTCGCCAACTCGCGGATCCCGTTCGCCATGGCTCGCGACGGGCTCTTCTTCCGGGGACTCGCCAAATTGTCGCCACGGGCCAACGTGCCGGCCCGCGCGATCGTCGCGCAGGCCGCCTGGGGCAGCGTGCTCGCGGTCTCCGGATCCTACGATGCACTCACCGATTCGGTGGTGTTCGTGTCCTGGGCGTTCTACGGACTCAGCATCGCATCGCTGTTCATCTTCAGGCGCACGATGCCCGAAGCGCCCCGGCCCTACCGGGCGCTGGGCTATCCCGTGGTCCCGCTGATTTTCCTCTGTGTCACCCTGGCATTGCTGGTCAACACATTCATCGCAGCGCCCACGCAGGCACTGCAGGGCGTGGCGGTCCTGTTCGCAGGACTGCCGTTCTACTGGTGGTGGTCGCGCGACGCACCCGCCGACGGCTTCATCGGGGTCCGTTGATTCCCGATCACGTCCGTCGCCAGGCGATCAAGGAGTAGACTTCCCTTACCCCCGCGACCCCTGATGCCCGGGGACGGAGGCTCATGGTGTCCAAGTTTTTGATGTGGATCTGCATTGCCGGATTTGCGTCGGCCGCGGCGGCCGCGCAGTCGACGGCGCCCGATACGGCCGAACCCGGATCGGTCGAGGCCATCGCCCGGGCAACCACCGAGCCGCGCTTTTCCTCGCCCTGGGTCGCGTACGTTCCGGCCTCCGCAACGGTGCCGTCACCGACGGCGTTTTTCGGACGGATCGCGGGTGCGCCCGGAGAACTGGTCGATTCGCAGCAAGCCTACGCCTACGCCCGGGCGCTCGCGGCCGCTTCGCCGCGGGTCAAGGTATTCACCATCGGCCGCTCCGAGGAGGGCCGGGACATCGTGCTGTTGGCGATCGCCGACGAGAAGGGGATCCTGAATCTCGACAGGCTGAAGGCCGCGACCGCGGCGCTCGCCGATCCACGCAGCCTCGACAGCGCGGCGGCGGAGCGGCTGATCGCCGTTTCGCGGCCGTTCTATTATTTCAATGCGGCCCTGCATTCCGATGAAACCGGATCGACTGAATCCGTGCTCGAACTCGCCTATCGATTGGCGGTATCCGAGCAGCCGATGATCCGGAGAATCCGGGAGAACCTGGTCGTGCTCATCAATCCGGTGTGCAACCCCGACGGGCGGGACAAGCAGGTCGAATGGTTCTACCGCTACCTCAAGGGCAGGACCGATCGCGACACTCTGCCGCGGCAATCGCCGCCGTACTGGTCTAAGTATGCCTTCGTCGACATCAATCGGGACGCGCATCAGCTGACCCACGAGACGACCAGGGCGGTGAGCCGGATGTTCTTCGAGTGGCACCCGGTCATCGTGCACGACCTGCATGAGGCGGTTCCGTTGCTGATGACCTGGAACGGGACCGGTCCTTACAATCCCAACATCGATCCGATCACCTTCACGGAGTTTCTCGCCCTGAGTTTTCACGAGGTCGAGGCCATGACCGGCCTGGGGATGCCGGGCGTGAGCACCTGGAATTTCGGCGAGGGTTTCGGCCACATGTTCATGGACTCGGTCGCCATGAATCACAACGCCATCGGCCGCGGTTACGAGACGTTCGGCAATGGCACGGCCGAAACGCTGGTTCAGTCCCTGTCTCCGGAGGAAACCTCGCGTGAATGGTACCGGGTGCTTCCGCCCCCGACCGGCAAATTCTCCTGGTCGGCCCGGGACAACGTCAACTACAACGAAACGGGTGCGCTCGCGGCGCTCGACTACGCCGCGGGCAACGCCGGAATGTTGCTGCGCAATTTCTACACCAAGGGCCTGCACAGCTGGCGCAAGGGGATCGAGGAGGCGCCCTACGCCTTCTTGATTCCGCCGGATCAGGGGGATCCGATGCGCGTGGCTCAGTTGGTGGCGCGCCTTCAGGCGCAGCATATCGAGGTCGGCCGCAGCGATGCACCGCTCGTCGTGGCCGAAGGTGCGTTTCCCCGCGGCACCTTCGTCGTCCGGCTGGATCAGCCCTACCGCAATTACGCCGTGGACCTGCTGACGCCGCAGCACTACCCGAAGGACGGCGGTGAGCCGTACGACGACGTCTCCTGGGAGTTGCCGGCCTACTATCACCTGGAGGTCACGCCGACGGCCGATGCGTCGATCCGCCAGGCGCCGCTCGTGGCCCTCGACGCGGCACCCGAGCCGCGGGGCCTCGTGACGGGAGCCGGACCGAACTTCCTCCTGAGCGACACGGGACAGGAGGAACTGTTCGAGGCGCGTTACCGGCTGGCCGGTTTCAGGATCGACGTCGCGGAGCGACGGTTCGTGGAGGGCGGCAAGACCTATCCCCCGGGCTCGTGGATGTTGCCGCAGCAGGCGGGCCTGCCCGAGGCGTTGCGCACGTTGGCCAGGCAGATGGGATTGAACTTCGTCGGCGTGCCGTCACTGCCCGACGTGCCGTCCCATGCGGCACCCGTGCCGCGCCTGGGAGTATGGGTACCGTGGGCGGATACGGATTCGATCGGTTGGGTCCGATATTCGCTGGATCAACGCAAGATTCCATACACCTACGTCCGGGACGAGGACATCCGCAGCGGCCGGCTGCGCGGCAAGATCGACGTGCTCCTGTACGGTCACGTCGATCTCGAATTGGCGGAGCAGATCCAGGGTATTCCGCGAGCCTGGGGTCCCATGCCGTTCAACAAGACGCCGAAGACGCCCGCGTTCGGGACGCCGGCCGCGTCGGACGACATCACGGGCGGCATCGGCTGGCAGGGTCTCGCGCAACTGCAGGCATTCGTCGAACGCGGCGGCATGCTCATCACCCTCGGCAACGGCAGCATGCTGCCGATCGAGGCGGGCATGCTGCGGGGCGTGCGTCGGGATTCCGGCGGTGTGCCGCGAAGTACCGCCGGCGGCGGCGCGGCGGCGGCCGCGGCGGCGCAGGAAGCGGTCACACGCACGCCCGGAGCGCATGTCCGTGTCACCTTTGCCCGTCCCGACCACCCCATCGCCTACGGGTACCCGGTGTCCAGCTTCGTATTTCGCCAGAATTTTGCCCTGTACTCGACGCCGCGACGCTGGCTCCGGATGGCGTATTGCACCTCCTGTCTCGACGGACCGGTCGACGCGCGCAGCGTCGTGCTGCAGTGGGGAGGACGCGGCGGCGAGCCCTTCGTCGTGAGCGGCCAGGCTTGGGGAGAGGACAATCTCATCGGCCGCCCGGCCGTCCTCGACGAGCCGGTCGGTGCGGGGCACATCGTCGCCTTCAATTTCAATCCCCTCTACCGCGACCTCAATCGAGGGGATCAAAGGATGCTGTGGAACGCCATCATCAATTGGCGGGCGATCGTCGCGGACCGCAGCGCCGCGCCCGCGGGCGGCGAACGGGCACGGTAATCGCGGCCTATGGCGGTGCGAATGCCGCGGCCGCCGCGAGGCCGGCCATGCGCCGTTCGTCCAGGATGACGATGATGCCGCTGGCGACGACGATGGCCGCGCCGACCATCAGGCTGGCGGAGGGTGACGCCGACCAGAACAGCCAGTCGATTCCGAAGGCCCACAGGATTGCCATGTACTCGAACGGTCCCACCACCGACGGCGGCGCGCGGCTGAACGCCTCCGTCAGCCACAACTGCCCCAATGCCCCCGACAATCCGATCGCGGCCAGCCAGACCCAGTCGCCGCCTGCCACCGCGCGCCATTCGGGGAGAGCCAGGCATCCGGATCCCAGTCCCACGAGCGCCAGATACCAAAACACCATGGCCATGCTCGTGTTGCGCCTGCCCAGAATGCGGACGGTGAGCGCGCTCAGGGAGTAGCACAGGGTCGCGATCGCCGCCGCCGCCGCTGCGACCAGCGAGAATGCCCCCTTGCTCCACGGTTGAAGCACCCACAGCACACCGCTCATGCCGCAGACGATGGCGAACCAGCGGCGCGGCGCGACGCGGTCCGCGAAGATCGGCACCGACAAGGCCGTCATGAGCAGCGGGGCGGCGAGGAACAGCGAGTAGGTCTGCGCCAACGTGAGCCGGTGAACCGCGAACACGAAGCTCGTCAGCATGGCGATGCCCAGCACCGCACGCAGCAGATGCAGGAACGGCCCCTGTGCCCGCAGGGAAGCCCACGCGCCCCGCCAGGCGATGGCGAGGGTGATGCACCCCAGCGAGGCAAGACTGCGCAGGCATGCGATCTCGAGGGGCCCATAGTGCGCGGACAGGCGCTTCATGAGGGCATCCATGATCGAGAACACGAACACCGCCGCCATCATGAAGGCGATGCCGCTCATCCGACCATTGGGGTGTTCACGATGCTGCATTTGGTTCTCGGGTCCGGCACATTGTAATGGAGAAGAGGAATGCGGTTTCGACGGCGGACCGCCGCCCTTGGCGTCGCCGGCCGGTTTGTGCCAATGTGCGGGTATCCCGTGGGAGAAAGGATCCAGAATGAGCGCAGAGGTTCGGCCCGTATTTCCGTTTTCGGCCATCGTCGGCCAGGAAGAGATGAAGCTTGCGTTGATCTGCGCGGCGGTGGATCCGACGCTGGGCGGCGTCCTGGTGTTCGGCGACCGCGGAACGGGGAAGTCCACGGCCATCCGCGCTCTGGCCGCCCTGTTGCCGCCCATGCAGGCCGTCGTCGGCTGCCGTTATGCCTGCGATCCCGCGGACCCCGGGGCGTGGTGCACGGAGTGCCGAAGCCGCGCCGCGAAGCCCGCGCTGAAGGGCCGGGCGATTCCCGTGCCGGTGATCGACATGCCGCTCGGCGTGACCGAGGATCGGGTGGTCGGTGCACTCGACCTCGAACGCGCGCTGTCCCAGGGAATCAAAGCCTTCGAACCTGGATTGCTGGCGCGGGCGAACCGAGGGTTCCTCTACATCGACGAGGTGAATCTTCTCGAGGACCATCTGGTCGACCTGCTCATCGACGTCGCCGCCTCCGGAGAGAATGTGGTGGAGCGCGAGGGACTGAGCGTGCGCCACCCGTCACGCTTCGTCCTGGTCGGCAGCGGCAATCCGGAGGAGGGGGAGCTGCGTCCGCAGCTGCTCGACCGCTTCGGATTGTCGGTCGACATCAAGACACCCACCGACCTCGCGGAGCGGGTGCAGGTCATCAAACGGCGGGACGAGTTCGAACGTGGAAGGGCCGCGTTCGTCGAGAAATGGAAGAAGGCCGATGCCGTGCTCCGGCGGCGCATCGTCGCGGGCAGAAAGCTCGTCGCAGACATGACGATCCCGGATCCCGTGCTCGAGAATGCCGCGCGGCTGTGCATGCAGCTGGGAACGGACGGGTTGCGTGCGGAGCTCACCCTGATGAGGGCCGCGCGCGCCCTGGCCTGTGTCGAGACGGCCGTGGAGGTCACCGACGCGCACGTGCGCCGCATGGCGGCGCCGGCTCTGCGGCATCGTCTGCGCCGGGACCCCCTCGATGAGTCCGGATCGGCTGCGCGCATCGACAGGGCGGTGCAGGAGCTATTCGGTCCGTGAGCGCCGCCGGCGATGCATCGCTCGCCGCATCGCTGATCGCCGTCGATCCGGCGGGGCTCGGAGGCGTTTGCCTGCGTTCCCTGGTGCAGCCCGCTCGCACGCAGTGGCTCGACGCGGTGCGCGAGCTGTTGCCGGGGGATGCACCGCTGCGCCGGGTGCCGTTCAACATCGACGACGGCAGGCTGCTCGGCGGCCTCGATCTGGTGGCGACGCTCAGGGCCAATCGGCCGGTGGCGGAGCGCGGTGTCCTGGCGTCGGCCGACGGGGGCGTCGTGGTGATCGCGATGGCCGAGCGGTTGTCGCCGCATACCGCCGCCTGCCTGAACGCGGTGCTCGATTCCGGTGAAGTCGTGATGCAGCGCGAGGGGGTGCGGATTCACGACCGCGCGGCCGTGGGGATCATCGCGCTCGACGAGGGCATGACCGAGGATGAGCGTGTTCCGGCTTCGGTGCTCGACCGCCTGGCCTTCCTCGTCGACCTCGACGGCCATGATTTGCGCACGCCGTTGGGGCCGCTCCACGATGCGCGGGAGGTGGTGGACGCCCGGGAACGACTGCCCCGCGTACTCATCCCCGACGGCGTGCTCGACGCGCTTTGCGCCACGGCGACCGCACTCGGCGCCGGCTCGATGCGGGTGTCCCTGTTGGCGATGCGCGCCGCCAAGGCGGTGGCGGCGCTCGATGGGCGTTTCGAAGTCACCGCGGAGGACGCGGCAACCGCCGGCAGATTGGTGCTCGCTCCCCGCGCGACGCAGATTCCCCGGGCGCGCGCCGAGGAATCGACCGTCGAGGCGCAGCCGCCCGAAGCGGCCGGGGATTCTGCAACGTCGGATGACTCGTCGCCGTCCGCGTCCGCGTCGCCGCCGGAGTCCGCGTCCGGCCCGGGCGAGGGCGACGACCGGTCCGACAGCGGCGGGCAGAACCTCGGTGACATCGTGCTGGCCGCCGTCCAGGCGGCGATTCCACGGGGGTTGCTCGCCACTCTGCGCAATGCCGCCTCCGGGCGGGCCGGCCCTCGCTCGGAGGCCGGACGATCGGGCGCAATGCGCAGCGGCGGAACCCGTGGCCGACCCGCCGGGGTACGCAGCGGTCCACCCAAGGGTCACAACCGGCTCAACGTCATGGAGACGCTGCGGGCGGCGGCGCCGTGGCAGCGCCTGCGCGGGCGGCTGGTGGGCGGGGACTCCCGCATCCGCATCGAACCGGGCGATTTCCGCGTCACCCGCCATCAGCAGCGGACCCCGACGCTGACGATCTTCGCCATCGATGCGTCGGGATCGTCGGCATTGAATCGTCTGGCGGAAGCGAAGGGGGCGGTCGAACTGCTGCTGGCCGACTGCTACGTGCGCCGCGATCAGGTGGCGGTGGTGACTTTTCGGGGGCGCTCGGCGGACGTGCTGCTGCCGCCGACCCGCTCCCTGGTGCGTGCAAAGCGCGCGCTCGCCGGAGTTCCCGGCGGCGGTGGTACGCCGCTGGCGGCCGCCATCGACAGCGCCACGCGGGTCGGCACGCAGGCTCTGCGCCGCGGCGAAACTCCGACGCTGGTGATGCTCACCGACGGCCGTGCGAACGTGGCTCGAGACGGCGCGGGCGGCCGCGAGGCCGCCCATGCCGATGCCCTGCGGGCCGCGCGCCTCATGGGTCTTGCGGGCATCCGCGCCTTGTTCGTGGACACCTCACCCCGCCCGAATCCGCTCGCGGCCGACCTCGCGTCGGCGATGAATGCGCGGTACGTTCCGCTGCCATTCGCCGGCGCCCGCGCAATCTCCCGGATCGTGACGGCGGCGACGCGACGGGAGTAGCTACACGCTGCTGCGCGCCGGGTAGGCACCGAGCGCGCGGCGCCGCGTATCCATCAATTTCAAGATCATCGGCGTCAGTATGAGCTGCATCGCCAGCTCCATTTTTCCGCCGGGCGCAACGATGATGTTGGGCCGCGACATGAACGAATCGTGGATCATGGACAGCAGGTACGGAAAGTCGATCCCCTTCGGATTGGCGAAGCGGATGACGACGAAGCTTTCGTCGGCGGCGGGAATGTAGCGCGCGGTGAACGGATTGGAAGTGTCGACCGTCGGCACCCGCTGGAAATTGACGTGGGTTTCCGAGAACTGCGGGCATATGTAGTTCACGTAGTCCGGCATGCGGCGCAGGATCGTATCCACCACCGCTTCGGTCGAATAGCCGCGGGTTTCCTTGTCGCGGTGCAGCTTTTGTATCCACTCGAGGTTGATGATGGGCACCACGCCGATGGTCAGGTCGGCATGGCGGGCGACGTTCACCTCGGGGGTCACGACCGCCCCATGCAGTCCCTCGTAGAACATGAGGTCGGTGTTGCCCGGGATTTCCTCCCAGGCGGTGAAGGTGCCGGGCTCCTGTTGGTAGGGCGCGGCCTCCTTCTCGTTGTGCAGGTAGCGCCGGATCTTGCCGCGCCCCGTCTCGCCGTAGTGCCGGAAGGTCTCCTCCAACTCCTTGAACAGATTGTTCGCGGGACCGAAGTGGCTGAAGTGGTCGTCGCCCCGGGCCGAGGCCTCCGCCAGCTTCTGCTTCATCTCGAGGCGGTCATAGCGGTGGAAGGAATCGCCCTCGACCAGAACGGCGTTGATGTGTTCGCGCCGAAAAATCCAGTTGAAGGTGCGGGTCACCGACGTCGTCCCGGCGCCGGACGATCCAGTGACCGCAATGATGGGATGTTTTGCTGACATGTGGGCTCCGCTCGGCGTCTGATTAGGATTGGATGAACAAGGATCGCTCCTTGAACAGGGGCGAACTGTAGATCCGATCGAGGCCCTGGTCATGCTCGTGGTGATAGCGTTCGATGCGCTCCACCTCGTCCCTGCAGCCGAGGATGAGCGGCACGCGCTGATGCAGTGCGTCGGCTTGCATGTCCAGTATTCTGCCGCGTCCGTTCGAGGCGGCCCCGCCGGCCTGTTCGACCAGCATGGCCATGGGGTTCGCCTCGTAGAGGAGGCGCAGCCGGCCCGCCTTGGAGGGATCCTTGAAGTCTTTCGGATACATGAAGAGGCCGCCCCGGATGAGGATACGATGGACCTCCGCGACCAGCGAGGCGATCCAGCGCATGTTGAAGTCCTTGCCGCGCACGCCGCCGCGTCCAGCGAGGCACTCGACCACATAGCGCTTGACCGGCGGCTCCCAGAAGCGTTCGTTGGAGGCGTTGATCGCGAATTCGCTCGCCTCGTCGGGAATCTTCATGTTCGGATGCGTGAGAATGAACTCACCGAAGCCGCGATCCAGCGTGAAGCCATGCACGCCGCGCCCGACCGTGAAGACCAGCATGGTCGTCGCGCCGTAAATCGCATACCCGGCGCATAGTTGCTTCGATCCCGGCTGCAGAAAATCCTCCCTCGTGGGCCGGTCGGTGCCGTGCGGCGCCCTGAGAACGGAGAAGATGCTGCCGACCGGGGCGTTGATGTCGATGTTGCTGGAGCCGTCCAGGGGATCGAACGACAACAGGTAGTTGCCCCGCGGATATTCGTCGGGAATCTGATAGGGCTCCTCCAGTTCCTCGGACACCATCCCGGCGAGATGTCCGCCGTACTCGCTGGTGCGCAGGAAGATGTCGTTGGACATGACGTCCAGTTTCATCTGCGTTTCCCCCTGTACGTTGACCGCCTGCGCCGAACCGTGGGCGCCGGCGAGTGCACCGCGTCCGACGATGAAACTGATGCGTTTGCAGGCGAGCCGAACGTAGTTGAGCAGCGCCGTGAAGTCGCCGGAGGCCTGCGGGTAGCGCCGCTGCTCCTCGATCATGAATTCCGTGATGGTCTTTTCGCGAGTACTCATGCCCC
>JBBIKV010000047.1:0-21839 GCA_037445285.1 Nevskiaceae bacterium
CCTCGAGCAGGCTCTCGTCCATCGCCTTCTCGATGTCGTCGCGGCGGCGGGCGCTCGCCACCCGGGCGACCCCATAGTTCAGGATGGTGGCAATCGACGCCTTCGAGTTCTGAGTCAGGGCCACGACCTGTTTGAAGTTACCCGCGCTGAGGGCGGGCACGAGGTCGTCCCACAGGCCGCGGTTGCGAATGGTCTCGCGCGTCAGATAGACGTAGCGCTCGATCGCAATCGAGACACCCACCACGAAGATCAAGGCCAGCGGATAGAGGAAGATTCCGCCGTCCTTGAAGAAATTGATGACTGAATTGAAGAAATTCATCTGCGCGCTCCTAAAAAAACTCATCCGCTTCGAACATGAGATTCAATCAGATTCCGTAAAATCGGCTATGACTTACTTCTCACCTAAGATCCGCTGCCGGCGCCGGCGCGCCATTTTGCGACGAAGTCGATTTCACGGCCTCGTAATAGGTCACTTCTCGCCTGAACTCGTCCCGATCCACCGGCGCCAGCGCCTCGTCCAGCAGGCTGTGCATGGGCTTGCCCGACAGGTCGCCGATATCCGAACGCTTCCAGGGAACGATGTACATGACCTTGGGCTGCTCCCGGTCGCCCGTCACGGTCGCCGTGCCCAAATCCACGTGGTCCGAGGCGGCGGCACCGGGCCGGCCGGGGGTCGCGGCCGGCCGGGCCGGGACGCCCCTAGGTGCCGGATGGGGGGCGGATGCCGGCGCCGCACCGCCCGCCGCGGACGTCGCAGCGGGGCCGGCAGAGGCGGCGGGCGGGACCGATCCCGGCGAGGTATCGGCCCGCGGCTCTCCTGCATCGATCTGCGCGGTCGATTTCGACGCGGCGGGCGGGGCGTTCTGAGCCAAAGCCGTGCCGCCGGCGCCCGCACCGAGGGCCAGCCAGAGCCAACACCAGTTCATCGATTTGAGGGAAGCGATCATGCAGGCTCCTTTTTTGCCGGCGGCGCCGCAGCGCCGACCCGCTTGCGCAATTCAATTACCCAACCCGACACCTGCTTGTTGTCGCCCACCAGGTGCAGATAAGTCTCGAATTGCTCCAGCGCTTTCTGCGGCTCGGCCAGATACAGGTCGTAGAGCACGCCCAAATTCAGGTACGCCGGGGCATATTCGGGCGCCGCGGCGATCGCCCGCTGATAGGCGGCTTCCGACTCGGCGAATTTGCCGAGTTTGCGCTCCACGATCCCCAACTCGTTGCCGGCGACGGCGCTCGCCGGATTGCGCGCGATCGCCTCCTTGAACGCCGCCTCCGCCTCAGGCAGCCGGGAATCCTTCAGGTACAGCAGGCCGAGATTCACCTCGGGACCGGCGAATTCCGGATAGCTCGCGTTCAGTTGTTTCAGTTCCAGCTCGGCCTCGGTGCCGTGGCCGGCCCTCATGTGCGCCAGCGCATCGGCATAGAGCTGCGCCGCCTGCGCAGGCACCGGTACGGCATCGGCCGCACCGGCCGCGGGAGCGCCTGCCGCCGTCGTGCCCATGGCCCGCGCCGGCCGGTCGGACGCCGGTTGGCCCGCGGTCTCCACGGCCTCGGCGGCCGCGCGCGGTGCCGCATGCGGCGTGCTCTGGCACGCCGCGAGCAGGAGCGGCAGCCCCAGGTTAGCGAATCGATTCGACCAGCGGCTCACCGAGTTCCACCTTGCCGTAACGGCCTGGATTGAGTTGTGCCAGCGCAGCAAAGCTCTTTTGAACCCACTCGTCGTAGATTCCGTCCTTGGTGCGCGCCGCGTTCACCTCATGCAATTTGATCGACTTCTCCTCGAAGGGGAATGCCTGTTCCTCCAGCAATACGTTGTACTGTTCCAACTCGTCCTTGGAGAGGTTCTTCGGACGCTCCGAGTCAATCAGATCCTTGCCGAGCTGACGGTAGAGTTCGGCGCTCTCGAAGGTGGCCGCCGTGGTCACGCCCGACACCTGGTAATCGGCGGCATCGGTATAGGCCTTCAGCGCCGCCTCCATCGCTCGGCGCTTTGCCGCCAACGATTTCTTGAGCGGGATAACGAGCTTCACGCGGACGAACTGCTCGCGCACGGGAGCGGCGAGCGTGAGCGTCGCCTCGGCCGCGAGCGCCCGGCTGCGATCCGTCCGGGACGCACCCGCTGCGCGGTCGGCTGCGATGATCTCCTTCAGCCAACGATCGCGGCCGCTCACGTCGCCCGCCTTCGCCGCCATGAGGCCCAATTTGTTGCGGGCTTCCATGGCCGGGTTCAGGGGCTGCGGAAACTGTTTGACGAAGGTCTCGAGCATGCCCCGGGCCTTGGCCGGATCACCGGCCTTGTCGTACAGGTCGGCGGCGCTCAGGATGGCCTCGCGCTGCACGGCCGGCGTCTCGCCCGGGGCGTGTGCGATCCGTTCGAACTCGGCCGCGGCCAGGCCGGGGCGGTTCGACTCGGAGTAGGCCACCGCGAGCTTGCGCGTCACGTCGGGCTGCAGGGGGCTCTGTGGGAAATTACGGCGGAACGCCTCGAGCACGGCAATCGCACTATCCCACTGCTTGGCGGTGATGAGCAGTGCGGCGGCATCGAAGTCGGCGTTGGCGCGCACCTTCGACGTCGGCGCCTCCTTCGACACCCGCAGGAAGTCATCGACCGCGCCGGCGCTGTCGCCCGCCTTGCTCTTTTGTTCGCCCTGTTTGTAGATCGACGCGGCAAGCCGCTCCACGATCGCCGGCCGCTCCGGGTCGTTCTGTGGCATCAGCGCCTGCGCGCTGTTGTAGGCGGCCTCCGCCTTGTCGAACAGCCCTTGGTCGAATTCCGAGTTCGCGATCACTGTCCACGCGATGCGCTGTTTGGCCTGATCGACGGGCGGCTGCCGCGCCAGGAGCGCCTGCGAGGCGGTGAGCGCGCGCGGGTAGTCCTTGGCGGCATACAGGTCGGTGGCCGCCCGGGTCAGCACCTGGGCGGTCTCCGGATGGAGGGGGAAGGTCTGCGCGAATTTCAGCGAACTGTCGATTTCCCGGGCATGCAGCCGGGACTTCGCCTCGCCGGACGAGGTCTCCTCCTCCTTGGTGTACGCGACCAACGCCGCATAGCCCGCCGCGCCGGCCTTCTCGAAGGCACCGTAGCCGTAGGCGGTTTTCTCGTATTCCTGGGCGGCGTCGAGATACTGCCGGTTCTCGAAGAGCGTGTCCGCCAGCAGGAAATTGGTGTCGGCCGTCGCGGGATCCTCGGGAAAGGAGGTGATGATGCTGCGGTACCACTTCGCCGCCTCCTGATAGTCGGCCGGGCTCTTCGAGCGCTGCGCCTGCGCATGGTAGTACTGCGCGACGTCCTTCAAATTCGTCTTCAGCTCGGCAACGACCACCGGTTCGCCCTGGGGGGTGCGCTTCTGCCAGTACGGAGTGCCGTAACTGTAATCCTCGACGAATTCCTTCTTGCCCTGCAGCACGAGCTCCGGGAATCCGCCCTTCGAATACGCTTCGATCGCCTGCATCTGCAGCAAGGGTGCTTTTTCGTTGTTGCGATCCTGTGAAACGAACGCGCGGTAGGCGTCGGCGGCGTCCGTGTACCGTTCCTTCTCGATGTACAGGTCGCCGAGCCGCGCATACAGGAGGTAGACATACGGCATCGGCGCCCGGCCCGGCGGCGTGCGGTGCTTCACGAACCCGTCGATGGACTTCGGCCCCTCCAGATACGAGAACGTGATGGCCATGACGCGAAAGGTGTCCTCGACCAGTTCGCGATTCGCCCGGCTCAGCGCCTCGAGCTCGATGAGCCCCGATGCACCGGACTTCGACACCAACACCGAATCGAGCACGCCGGCGAAGGAGTCCAGGCTCCGCTCGTTCTCCCCCTGCTTGAACAACGACCAGCCGTGCTTGTAGAGACTTTGGTTGTAGAAGCTCGAACCGGGACCGATCTTGACCACGGCCTCGTAGGCGGACTGGGCGGCCGGATACGCCTTCGCCGTGAACAGCAGCTCGCCGCGCCGAAACTGCGCCTCGTCGAGGAAATGGCTGTGGGGATACTTCGCGACCAGCTGGTCGAGCGACGCAAGCGCCTTGTCCGGCTGCGCGTTCAGTTCGTACGCCCGCGCCAGCTGGTACAGCACGGCGTCGTTGCGCGCATAGTCCGGGTACGCCTTGAGCAGCGCCGAATACAAATGGATCGCCTCCGTGGCGCGCAACCCCTCGTTGGTCACCAGTTCGCGCTCGATGCGTTCGGACTCGGAACTCTCGAGGTTCAGGTCGCCGAGCCGCCGCAACGCTTCCGCGCGCAGCCCCGCGTCACCCGCATTCAGATCCAGGAAGCGGCGGTAGCTGTCCATGGCCTTGCCGGCGTCGACGCCCTTCGGCGTATCCGTGCTGACGTCGACCTGCTGGCCCTCGAGATCGCGGATGGTCTGGGGCGCCTTCGACGCCGCAACCGCTGCCGACGCAACGCACGCCGCGCCGAGCGCCGCGGCGCACACCCAGCCCCCGATCACGGCGGAACGGCGGCTCATGGATTCGCCTTCGGCGCGGGCGCAGCGGCCTTGTCCGCCGCCTTGTCGTAAATGGCGGCCAATTCATAACGGGCCTGAATTTGATAGATCTCGATGCGCTGCCTCTGCGCCTCCAATTCGCGTATGGCGAGGGTCTGGAGGAAGCGGTTCTGCCGCTCGGACAGGGCCGCCAGCCGGCCCTGCAGGTCATCCATGCGCGCGTTCACGGCGCTCACGCGGGCGCCGAAGCCCCCGGTGTTCGTCGGCATGGCTTGCCGGGCCTGTTTGACCAGCACCGCACGCTTCTGGGTTTCGACCAGGGAGGCCTCGAGTTCCTTGACCGACCGGCGCTCGTTCCACAACCGCGCCTTGAAACTCTCGGATAAACGCCAGTAGACGACGCCCTTCAGCAGACGCAGCCGGTCGCGCATGTCGGCGAATTCCGGATCGTCCGGATGCGCGGCGAGGACCTCCTCGATGTGCTTCAGGCGCACCCAGTTTTGCTGCTCCTCGGGCGTGCCCAAGGCGGCCACCTCGTCGGACTTCTCGATCTCGTTGAGCCGCGATTCGAAATCGACCCGCTTCTTCACCAGTGCGTCGAGATCGGTCGCCGCCATGACGGCGTCCGCCTTCGGTGCCCTCTCGGCGTAGGCCTGCCGACGGGTGTCCAGCATGTCGTTGAAGGCGGACAGATTCCCGCGCCAGTCGTCGAGGTTGCGGCTCATGAAGGCGAGTTCGCGGTAGTTCTTGAGGCCCTCCTGGAACTCGTTGCTCGCGAGCAATTGGTATAGATACCGCGATTCGGGGGCGTCGGGCAGCGTCTTGAGCTGCCAGTACCAGGTGAGGGCATCCTTCTTGTCGTCGCCCAGCAGCCGGTCGAGCAGCTTGCCGTCGCGGATTTGCCCGATCGAGTCGTCGATGTGCTTCATCTCGGCGTCGAAGGAATCGATGGCCGAGTTGTAGAACTCCGCCGCCTGCCCGCCGGCGCCGAGCTGGTTGTAGGCGTAGGGGACGGTGAGGTAGGACTCCTGCACCGCCGAATCCAGCAGATCGCGCTTGCGCAGCGCGAGCCAGGGCACCAGCGCACGCTTGAAATCCCCGAGGGCGGAATCGGCCCAGCCGACCCCCAGCAGCGCCTTGCTGGAATACGGCCCGTCCAAACGCACGCGCTGCAGCACCGGCCGCGCGTCGGCGGGGCGCTTCGCCTGGAGCAGCGCAAACCCCAGGGCCAGGTTGGCCTTGTCGCGAAGCGCCATCAGTTCCTCGTTCGAGGTGTCCATCAGGCCGACCTGGTCCAGATGGGCGATGGCCTCCGGCAGGCGGTCCTTCCTCACCAGCGCGACGCCGAGATTGAACTGCGCATAGGCGGTCCAGTCCGGCGGTCCGTGCCAGCCGCTCAGCGCGGCGATGGCGTCGTCGTAGCGGTCCTCGCGCAGCATCAGCTGCGCGAGCAGCATGTAGCGTTCCGCGCTGATGCGCGGTTGAATTTTGTCCGAGACCTGGCGCAGCGCGCGCTCGGATTCCTGCAGGTAGCCGCGCTGGTACCACACCTTGCCGAGGTAGAACCAGGCCTTGTTGCGCACCCGCTCGCTGGCGTTGGCGTCGAGAAGTCCCTCGAAGATCCTGCCGGCCTCGACGTGCTCGCCCAACGACAGGTACAGGCCGCCCAGGAGCAGTTCCGCCTCTCCCTGCGTGTTCGGCAGGCGCTGCAATTCACGGGCCGCCAACAGACGGGTGATCGAATCGAAATAGTCGTCCTGGTAAAAATAGAAGAGCACGTCGCCGTAGGCCAGATCCTTCACGTCGCGCGGCGCCAGACCGTCGGGGTCGGGCTTCACGTTCTTCGCCCAGGCGTGCGCCGGCAGCGACAGCAGCGCACCGCAGATCAGCAGCGGCAGTCCGCGGCCGCTGCGCCGCCCGGCCGCGCCCGTCATCGGGTCCGCCCTGCGTGCGTCACCACCTGCATCACCGCGTGTCACGTCATTCCCAGTCTTTGATCTTGAACTCTGGCTGGTGCTTCTTGACCCGATCGGTGATGCTCAGCTCCAGGTATTTGGCGCCGACGCCCTTTTCGAAGTTGATGGTGGCGCCCCGCTTGTAGTCGCGGTCCACCGGACCCTTGCCGGTGAAGAAGGCGACGAGTTCATGCTTGCCCACCTTGATGTTGCCGAGGTAGAGTTCCTGAACACCGCCCTTCAGCAGCGCCTGCGCCTCGCGCGCCGTGTACAGATAGTTCTTGACCTCCTTGTTGTCGATCTTGAGCGTTACGGAATCCAGCGCGAAAAACGCGCCCACGTCCATCGACACGTACACCGCCACCTGGGTGTTGGCGGGGAACAGCAGTTCCTCCTGCAGCACGAACAGGTCCTTGTTCAGGTCGATCACGTCCTTCTTCATGCCCTGGACTTCCTGGTCGAGGGTCTTGAGGTCGCCCGCGCCCGGGTCCGCCGCCGCGGAGCCCGCATCGGGGGCGGCGCTCGGAACCGCCGCGGGCGCCGCCTGCGCCGCAGCGACGGCGGGCGCCGCCGGTGGGGCGGCGGTTGCGGCGCCGGCACCCTGGGACCACGACCACGCCAGCACGGCTCCCTGCAGCAGGATCGACATAGTTCGATACTTGGAATTCATAACAGGCCTATCGTTTATTCGCGCAGCAATTCGCGTATTTGATCCAGGTAGGCGCGGTCGTCGCCGCGCTTGAAGCCGACGTTGGAATATCGCACCACACCCGAACGATCCACCAGGATCGTCATGGGCATTTTCTCGAGAAGATAATCACGGCCGACGCCGAGCGTCGTGTCGAACAAGATCGGATAGCCCACCTTCAAGCCATCGGCAAATTCATGCGCCCGCCGCGCATCCTCGTCCACCGACACGCCGAGCACCACCAACCCCGCGCGGTGGTAGGTCGAGTTGATGCGCTCGAGCGCGGGCAGTTCCTGGCGCGAGTCGCCCGCCCAGCGCGCCCAAAAATTGATGAGGACCACCTGGCCGCGGAACTCCGAGAGTCGCAGGTTCCGCCCGTCGGCGCCCTTCAACACGAAGTCCGGCGCTTCCTTGCCGACCAGGGTCGGGACGGCCGCAAACGAATTCAGCGCCAACGCGGCGCCGAGGGCCAACCCACAGACGAACGAAACTCGGCTCACGCGGGATCCCTCACCGCATGATTCTGCGCTTGAGCATCGTGTAATCGGCGCCGAAGCGCAGTAAATCCAACATCACTCCGGTAACCCCGCTGTCCTGGGGAACACCCCGTAGACCGGTAGCTTTGCGCCCTCGCCTTTCGGTGAGTTTGCCCTTATCAGACCTTATGCAAAATCGCACAATGGGAGCCGCAGTGTCAACGCAAAGCCCCCGTAGATTGCCGGATATCTGCATGACTTGGCGCACATTCGTGGAAAGTCGTGGAGCTTGAGGGCACAGCCCCCAAGGCACAACCCTGTCTCCGGATTGAGACAACCGCGATGCCCTCGCGTCAGCTTCCCACGCGGCCGTTCACCAGGCCCGCCAGGGGCTGGAAAGCGATCAACGGCTCGAGCGCGGTGCCGCTGCCCAGGGTGTTGTTCAAGTTGGGCGCGGGATACAGGTTGGGGAAATCGTTGATGGCGGTCGACCCGTGCAGGGCCATGTAGTTGAGCACGACCATCTGCACCAGGTTCGGCACGTTGTTGCCCGCCGGACTGCTGGTGGTGTTCTGCGATCCATCGGGATTGAAATACCCGATCTGCAGGCTGAGTTCGGGATTGCTCTGCGCCGGCACCGGCTTGCCCGCCGGGTTGTAGACCAGGAAGTAGGTCGCGGCGACGTTGCCGTTGTCGGCCGTCCACACGCCCTTGCCGCGGCCGCCGGCGGAACTGTCGATCATGCCGTTGCTGGCCAGCGAGCCGTCGCTGAACACGTAGATCATCACCGGCTTGCCCACCCGCGCCGCGTATTCCAGGCAGGCACCGATGCAGTTGCCGAGGTTGAAGTCGCGCGCCTCGCCCGTCATGCGGTCGCCGGTATGGTAGTCGAAGCCGCCCATCTCGATCGTGCCGGCCGCCGCATTGCCGTCGATCACCAGCTTCATCACGGCAGCGGTCTTCTGGTAGTCCAAGTTGGCCTGGTATTCCGCGGTCGTGAAGATCCCGCCGGGACCGACGATATTCGGGTCCACGTCCGGATTGACCGCCGCCGGACTGTTGTACTTGTCGACGATGTAGGCGGCCTTGGTGTAGCCGCAGGCCTGGATGCCGTTGGGTCCCAGCGCCGCCGCATTGAGGTTGGTATTCGTCGGATAGGCGGTGACGGTGCCGAGCTTGGCGTCGCTGATCCGCTTCATCGACTCGAGCACGTTGGTCACGTCGCTGGCGTTCGGCAACAGCGTGCTCAACTGGCCCGTGCTCACCAGCCCCTGCGTGTCCGCGGAACTCGAGACCTTGGTGGGCTGGGCGGCGGCCATCACCATGGTGGGCGGAGCCATGGAGTTGCCGCCCGAGATCGAGCTGTCGGAACCGATGAGATTCAGCAGACCGCCGCGGGCCCCGTACTGGTAGATGCCGTACATCGGATTGTGCGGATTGGTGTTCGTGTCGTTCGCCGACAGGGCGGGAATCACCGTGCCGTTGGTGCCGGACATCGCCTTGACGCTGGTGCGCGCCTTCATGCCGCGCAGATGCGCGCTGTCCGAGTGGAACCGCAGGCCGAAACTCGAGTCGATGAAATTCCCCGTGGTGCTCGGACTCGGCACCATGGTGCCGGGCAGTCCGAGCTTGCTGTAGCCCGCGACTGACAGGAAATCGAGCTGCCCCTTCGGGCCGCCCACGAGCACGTTGGAACCGGCGATGTTGCCGCCGCCCGCGAGATCGAAGCAGATGAAGGGAATCTTGCCGGCGCCGGTGGTGATGCCGCACGGGGCCAGCAGGGGCTGGATGTCGCCCGCCAGCGCCGCCCGCGCGGCCCGCGGGTTCGCCAGCAGGCCGAGCAGGGTCGGGCCGACCACGGCGGCCGCCCCGGTCATGAAACTCTGCGCGACGAATTCGCGGCGGGTCCGCGGCCGGGGATGCTCCTGCAGACGCAACGGATCGTGGATGCCCGGGGCTTTTGGATTCTTGCTCATATTGAAAGACCTCTCCGCTTCGTCTCAGGGCTAGTTGATCAGCATGTCGGCGCTGCCGAAGGCCGTGGCGCAGGCCGCGGCGGTCACGGCCTGGACGCGGGCCGTGGTGTTGCACGCCGACGTGGTGCACAGCGTGTTTATCAGGCTGCCGAGTTCGTTGGTCACGGTCGACGCCGCCGGCTGGCTGTGCAGCCCGCTGCCGAGCACCCGCGCCGCCAGGGCGTTGGTCATGGAACTGATGCCGGCCGGGGTCGAGAACAGCGACGGTCCGATGGTCACGCCGGGAAGCACCACGGAGGCGTAGCTCGGCGTGTTGACCATGACGTTGCAGTACTGGATCGCCAGCTGCGCGATGCCCACCTGATTGGCGGACGAGAAGCTCTCCAGGGTCGGGGCCGACGGCAACTGCTGCTGGACCGCCAGGTAGGTGGCGTTCACCGCCGACTGCGTCGTGGGCACGACCGTCAGCGCCGACAGCGTCGCGTTGACCTGCGCGAAGGTGCGCAGTCCCACGTCGGCCGCGACCGGACCGAGGGCGGGCGGCGGCGCGGTCGGGGTCTGCTCGACCACCACGTTGGTATGACTGCCCAGCTGGTCGAAGGTCAGGAAGAACTGATCGGTCAGCGGGCCGTTCTCCAGGCCGATGACCGTGCCGATGTTCGACAACACCTCCCCCTGGGACGTGTAGTTGGCGGCGGTCACGGCGGTGTTGAGCGGGATGTATGCCTGCCCGACGCTCGGCACAGTGCCGTTGATGCCGATGCGCAGCCCCTTCACCACGATGTTGTCCGGCTTGGCCGCCGGGTCCAGCGAGATGAAGGTCGGCTGGTAGAACAGGTAGCTGAAGCTGTCGTACTGACTGACCGTGAACATCACGTAGGCCTGCGACACGCCCGTGACGTCCGCCACGTTGAAGAGGAGGTAATAGCGCTGTCCGACGCCGGCATTGAAGTTCTGCATGATCTGCGCGGCGCTCATGGCCCGGCTGTGGACCGCGACGAACTTGATGAGCCCCTGCCAGGAACGATCGCCCGACACCTCGTTGCCGAGCACCAGCGCGAAGGTGCTGTCCCAATTGGCGATGTTCCCGCCCTTCTGCGGATCGGGCACGCCGGCGTTCACGCCGTTGACGTAGATCTGCCGCCCGTTCACCGGGTCGTAGGTCAGGACGACATGCTGCAGCGACGCCTGGAGCAGGTTCGCGGCGGCCGGAGTCTGCAGCTGCGGCGTGCCGTTCAGCACGGAATTCGAGCTGCGCAGCATGAAGTCGTACTGTTGGTTGGTCTGGCCCAGCGTGAAGTTGCGCGTGGTGTCGCCGCCCGAGTAGCTGACCATGTAGGACTTGTCGGCCGCCACGAGGGCGGGCGCGACCCAGGCTTCGATCGAGAATTCACCGGTGGCCTGGATGAGGTTGAACAGCTTGGCGCTCGAGGCCGTGGTCGCCTGCGCCTTGCCGCCGGCGCCCACGGTGATGCCCCAACCGCCCGCCCAGGTGACGTTCCCCGAGATGGTGAGATCGGCGGCGGGATCGATGCCGCTCGTATCGTAGGCCGTGTAGCCCGTGCCGGTCTGGAATTCGTACTTCGCGATGGTGTCCGCGTCGTAGCGGTTGGCGCCGCTCGCCACCGTGCCCTGCGTGAGCGACAGCGCCTTGCTGACCACCAGGCTGGGGTCGATGTTGGCCGGCGTCAGCATCTTGGCGAAGGCCTGGATCTGAGCGAGCATCAGCGCCGCATCGTTCGCGCAATTGTCCCAGCAGTTGTGGTTGTCGGTGAGCAGCCGCTGATAGAAGCGCGAGTTGGTTCCGCACGTGCTTGCCCAGGTCGCGGAACCGGACGGGATGCACCCCGCGAAGTCGATCTTGGGGATGGCCGCCGGATACGCGGTCGCGAGCGAAGGATCGGCGAAATACGGCGACTGCTGGGTCGCCGGGCTCGCGGTCGACGAGTGGCAGCGCACGCAATACTTGCCGGTCAGCGTATACACGGTGTTCTGGTAGTCGAGGGCCGAGGCCGGGAAGTTCAGGCTCTGTCCCACCGCCTGGACGGGGGGAACCTGCAGCTGCACCTGGGTCGCCGTCGCGCCGCCGGCCGCTCCGGCCCAGTTCGCGATCCAGGTCGTCAGGATCTGGCCGCAGGCGCTCGGATCGGCGAGCCAGCAATTGTGGCCGCCGCTCACCTTCACCACGATCCGCGAGGTCGAGGGCTGCGCTAGATTGACCACCGTGTTGGCCTGGGCGTAGGCCAGGTTCACGTCGTCGCTGCGCGCGAAGTTCGGCATCTGCGCCGGCGAGGTCGCGTTGTGGCACTGGCCGCAGCGGTTTTGCACGCGCACGTTGTTCCAGAAGTTCACCTCGAACGCCTGCACGTCGGCCGTCGCGGGAGCCGGACCCGTATAGGCGTTGACGGTGCTGGTCGGCGCCGCAATGGGCGTCGCGGTCGTCGGCGCCCCGCCACCGCCGCAGGCCGAGAGCGCGGCCGAAGCGGCCAGGATGAGCAAACCGGCGATTCTTGTGAGGTTCATGCTCAATTCCCCATGCAGTAGGCGGCGCCTTCAGCGAAGACCTGCCGCAGCGAGTAGTTGTGTGCCTGGAACGAGGCGACCATGGAGTTGACCTGGGCGACGTCGGCTGAGGAGCTGGGAGCGCGGAAACACACGTCCTTGAAGACCCGGGTCACCTGGCAGCTGGCGAAGGCCGCGCTCGCGGCAAGTTCCTGGCCCAGTGATTTGGCCCCGTTGCCGCTGCCCGGGAGGGCCCCACTCCAGCCCATGATGGCGTTCGGTCCGGCGCGGAAGCGGTTGGTCCAGCTGTCGTCCGGCGTGGAGAAGCCCTGCGGGAAGTTCGTGTTGTTGATGTGGTACTTCGGCTGCACCTGGCCGGCGGTATAGACGATCTGGCCGGTGGTGCCCGCGGTGGTCGGATCGATGTTGTTGAAGTTGTAGTAGGCGAACGCCTGCGCCATCGGATCCATGCCGCTGTGACAGCCGATGCAGTTGGTCAGGAACAGCGTGCTGACGCCGCCCGGGCTGCGGGTCACGTCCTGACGGATGCGGTCGGGCGGCCGCGTGATGTCCATGATGGTCTGCAGGTCGCTGCACAGATGGTTCATCATCGTGAAGCGGTACATGGCGCGGTTGGTGCCGTTGATGAAGAACGCGCTCGCAGCGCCCCGGGTGGTCATGACCCCGGCGGTGGCGGCCGCCGGAATTCCGGTGAGGGAGGACTGCGTGCTCGACACCAGATGGGCCTTGAGATCGACGTTGTTCTGATCCATGGCGGTGTACATGTCGTTGGTCGCCGGCGAGTAGGCGGGCACGCCGGCGGCCGCATCGGCGATGTACACGAGGTCGGCGCTCAACAGGGTGTTGAAGGGGACGTCGTCGCGCACCATGCCGACGACGGTGGCGGTGTAGTCGTTGAGCGGCGCGAACACCGTCTGGCTGCGGTTCGTCCAGGGCGTCGCCAGGTTGCGGATGGTGTTGTTGTAGAACGCCGGATCCTGGGTTGCGATGAGCGCGGCCGTGACAGCGTCGGGCGCCGCGGTCATGTTCGCGAGGACCGCCGCCGTCGGCGGTATGCCCGCGATGCGGTTGTAGATGCGCGTGGCCTGGTCCGCGGTCGGCGGGCCCGCCGCCAGCGAGGGCATGGCAAGCAGCGCGAAGGCGCCGACGCACGCGGCCCGGCTCAGCAGGCGCGCCGCGGTGCGGCGGGCTCCGCACGCCTCGTGCGCGTCCGGCGTCTCGTGCGCGTCCGGATGGATCGGCTTGGTCATCCCGTTCTTCATGTTCACATCCACTGCAATGAGTTGTGGGTTCGACGTGGCGGGAATATACGTGCGAAAAATGGCCGTCAGTAATGTCTCATCCGAACGACGTCGGTGATTCGCGACAGTACCGGGCGCTTGCCGGCCGCCTATATCCTCCGCCTCGAATGCTCAGGCCCGCCATGCGACGCACAGAGAAACGAATATGGAGAACTTCTTCTGTGAGTGCGTTAACAGAATGCGCATCGGCATCGAACGAAGATGCACATATGAGACTCAATAAGTTCAATGACGCGGAACGGGCGCGCATCCTTGCCGCCGCCAACCGTGACCCGACCTCAGGTAGACGCAGAATGACGACCCACCGCCCGCGTGACATCGGTCACGGTTTGCTGAAGGCCGCCGCGCTGCTGCTGCCCGTGCTCGTGGCGCTCGGCTGCAGCAGCGCACAGAGCGGCCACGCGCCGGGCGTCGCCGGCGGTCAGACGTTGACCCCCGGCATCACGAACTATCCGCTTGCCTACATCAAGCGGCCGGTGCCCAAGAAGGACATCGACGTACGCGACCTCATCACGTCCGTCACCGGCGGCGATCTGTACGTGCGGACCCAGGCCAGCGCCGGGGGCATCGAGACCAACGTCACCAAGGCGATCACCCTCGGCAAGGGCGACGTGCGCGACCTGGACGTCTCGCCCGACGGCACCAAACTCGTGTTCTCGCTGCGTCTGCCGCTCAATCCGAACCTCGCCAACACGGACCTTAAACAGCCGAACTGGCACATCTATGAGTATGACGCGGCAAAGCAGACCGTCACGCAGCTCACCAACGACAGCATCACGGCCGGCCACGACGTCGGGGCGCATTACCTGCCGGACGGAAGGATCGTGTTCGCCTCGTCGCGCCAGGTCGGGACGCAGGCCATCCTGCTCGATGAAGGGCGGCCGCAGTACTCGGGCGTGACCGACAACCGGCAACAGGTGATTTTCCTGCTCCACGTCATGAATGCCGACGGCACGAATCTGCACCAGATCAGCTACAACACCAATCACGATTTCGCCCCCTCGGTGCTGAACGACGGCCGGATCGTGTTTTCGCGCTGGGAGGTCACCAACGGCACCGACCAGATCAGCCTGTACCGCGTCAACCCCGACGGCACGGGCCTGGAACTGCTGTACGGCGCGAACAGCCACGCGAGCGGCGTCAACAACGCCGGCACCAACGACAACGTCATCCAGTTCCTGAATGCCCGCCAGCGCGCCGACGGCAAACTGATCGCGATCGACCGGCCGTTTCTCGGCACGCAGTCGGGCGGCGATGCCGTGCTCATCGACGCCGATCACTTCGTGGAGATCACCCAGCCGAGTTCGCCCACCGGGGCGGTCGGCGTCGCACAGACGAGCGCCACGACGCTCGGCGTGACCACGGATGCCAACCTGCCGTCCCTGGGGGGCCGGTTCGCCTCGGCCTATCCGCTGTACGACGGCTCGAACCGCATGCTCGTCAGCTGGGCCCCGTGCCTGGTGCAGGTGACGGCGTCCACCACGGCCGTGTGCGATGCCAACAACACCGCCGGCGCCAACGTGCAGCTGGCGCCGCCGGAGTACACGATCTGGGTCTACGACTTCGCCGCCGGCACCTTGAGTCCCGTGCTGGGCGCGACGGCGGGCCTCATGACCGTCGATCCGGTCATCCTGCAGGCCCGCAAACCGGCGCCGACCTTCATTCCGGACAGCGTGCCGGCAAGCGCCGCAGCGCAAAACCTGGTGAACGCCGACGTCGGCATCCTCGACATCGGCAGCGTCTATGACTTGGACGGCGTCGACGTGGCCCAACCGAACATTCCGGGCATCTCCGATCCCGGCAAGCTGCCCTATTACCTGCGTCCGGCGCGCTTCATCCGCATCGTGAAGGCCGTCGAAATCCCCGACAGGACCGTGCGTAAGATCAACAATTCGGCGTTCGGTCCCGCCGGCTTGGGGATGCGCGAGATCCTGGGTTATGCGCCGATACAGCCGGACGGTTCGGTGCGGATCCAGGTGCCCGCCAAGGTGCCGTTCACCCTCGACATCGTCGATCTCAACGCCCGCCGGGGCCCGCTGACGCTCCAGGGCGCGACCACGCCGCGGCACACGAGCTGGCTGCAGTTGATGCCGGGCGAGACCAAGACCTGCAACGGCTGCCACAGCGCGGCGAACAACACCTCGCACGGCCGTCAAGGCCTGACGGCCGCCGTCAATGCGGGCGCCCCGACGACCGGGGCGCCCTTTCCCGACACGAATCCCGCCCTGTTCGCGAATGCGGGCGAGACCATGGCCCAGGTGCTGGCGCGCATCAGCTGCGCCTCCGGCAGCGCCCTGGCGCCCTGCTCGGAGACCCTGAGCACCGACGTCGTCTACGCGCCATTGTGGAGCACCGGCATCACGACGCCAAGGCCCGACGTCCCCATAGCCTACACATACGCAGGCGTCACGGGGCTGTCCGAGACGCCGCCGCTCAACGGCAATTGCGTACCCCGGTGGTCGGCGCAATGCCGGGTCACAATTCATTACGCCAATGCGGCCTCGGCGAGCCAGTTGTTCCTCCAGTCGATCTGGAATCTGCCGCGTCCCGCACCCACCGCCACCTACAACGGCGTCACCGGGCCGAGCACCTGCGTCACCTGCCACAGCCCGATCGATGCGAACAACGCCATCGCCGTGCCTCCCGGCCAGCTCAATCTGAGCGGCGCGGCATCGAATGTCGACCCCTCGGTGGTGACCTCCTATGAACAACTTCTGTTCCCTCACAACGCACAGACGCTTAATATGGGCGTCTTGCAGGACGTGGTCGGACCGGTGGTGCTCCCGCCGCCGATGACCGCGGGCAGCGCGGCCCAATCGACGGCCTTCTTGAGGATGTTCGACAGCACATATCATGATCCGGTACTCGACCACACAGGCTTCCTGACGGCCGCGGAGTTGCGATTGATCTCAGAATGGCTTGACATCGGCGGCCAGTACTACAACGACCCATTCGTCGCGCCGGTTGCGAACTGACCTGATGCGCCGTTTGTTCGCGCTGGTGCTGTTGTTGCAGGCGTTGCCCGTCGGGATGACGCATGCCTCGGAAAAGCTGCTCGAGGTGGTGGTGTCGCAGCCGTTCCTCGAGATGCACTCGGGCCCGGGGCGCGGCTATCCCGTGGTGTATGTCGTGGGCCGCGACGACACCGTGACGGTGCTGTTCAGCCGCACCGACTGGTACAAGGTGCGCGCACCGCGGGGCCAGGAGGGCTGGGCGCGCCGCGAGGACCTCGCGCTCACCAAGCTCGCCTCCGGCGAACCCGCGCCCATTCCGATGTACCCTGAATTCACGGCCCACCGCTGGGAGGTGGGCGCGGGCTACGGGGTCTACAACCGGCAGAATCTCGTCTCCGCCTACGCCGACTACGGGCTGACGAGCAGCATCGACGCGGAGTTCGTGCTGCAACAGGCGCTCGGCACCTTGGACAACCGGTATGTCGCCTCCATCGGCCTGCGTCATACCCTGCTGCCGGAGTGGAAATGGTTTTCCCCCACCATCGGCATCGGAACGGCTTATCAGCACATCGAGGCGAAGGCGCCGCCGGCCCCGCTGCAGGCGAACAACCAGATGGCGTACGTCTCGCTGGGTGCCCGCGGCTTCATCACCCGGCGGTTCATGTGGCGCGCCGATTGGCGTCACTACGTGGTATTCAACAACTTGAACGTGTACGAGGACCTCGAAGAATGGAAATTCGGCTTGGCAGTATTCTTCTAGCGGCAGCGTTGCTGTCCGGCTGCGGCTGGTTCCATCGCGGCGAGAAACCCCACAGTCAGGTGGTGGTTGCCGACGACGGGGACGCCAACCCGTCGATCATCGAGCCGCAGGTCAATCGTCGGGAGGTCAAAACGCCGAAGATCAAGGCCAAGGACGTCGAACTCGGCGCGTATTTCGGCGCCCTCAGCATCCAGGACTTCGGCGTCAACCCCGTCTACGGGGTGCGCGCCGCCTACCACGTGACCGAGGACGTGTTCGTGGAGGGATTCCTGGCCCGCTCCAAGGCCGGCACGACCAGCCTCCAGGACGTGTTTCCCAACATCACGGTCGTCGGCAACGCTGGGAGACAATTCACGTATTACGATCTCGACTTGGGCTACAACGTCCTGCCGGGAGAGATATTTCTCGGCCGGGGCCGGGCGTTCAACTCGCAGTTGTACGTCACGGTGGGCATGGGTGACGTGAAATTCGCGCAGACCGACCGCTTTGCGCTCAATTTCGGCGTCGGTGAGCGGCTGTTGATCACGGATTGGCTCGCACTGCACCTGGACGTGCGCGACCATATCTTCGAGACCGACCTCACCGGCCGCACCAAGAATGTCGACAACATCGAAGCCACGATCGGCTTGAGCACGTTTTTCTAAGCATCAAATCAAGTGCCGATGCAACAGGAGAGATCAATGCAACACTCTACCGTCCACTTCATCAAGGGCTGTGCCCTGGCGGCGATCGTCCTCGCCTCCGCGGCGTTTGCGGCGGACGCGGGCGGACCCGCCCCCGCCTTCAGCCTGTCCTCGGTGACCGGCGAGCCGTCCGGCTTGAGCCAGTACAAGGGCCAGGTCGTGATGGTGAATTTTTGGGCCACCTGGTGCGGACCCTGCCAGCAGGAGATGCCGCTGCTCGATCAGATGTACAAAAAATACAAACCGGCGGGCTTCACCCTCATCGGCGTGAACGTCGACAAGGAGGCCCCCGCCGTCAAGGAACTGCTGGCGCGCAAGCCGGTGAGCTTCCCGGTGCTGCTCGATCCCGCCAACCAGGTCAGCAAGGCCTATCATGTCGACGAGATGCCGAGTTCGGTAATCATCGACCGCAAGGGCGCGATCCGCTACGTCCATCGCGGCTACAAGCCCGGCGACGAAAACGACTATCAGGATCGCATTCGTCAACTCATACGGGAATAGCCGATGCACAGCTTGCGGCCCATGTTGATCGCCGGCGTCATGCTCGCCTCGAGCGCCTGCAGCAATCTGCAGCCCTGGGTGAAGCCCTATGAACGCGACCGGCTGGCGGATCCGATCATGACGTGGAACCGCGACGCGATCTCGTCCGCCTATTTGGACCACATCCGCGAGGCCCGGGAGGGCTCGCGCGGCGCCACCGGCAGCGCCGGCGGCGGGTGCGGCTGCAATTGACCCCGATGCGGCCCGCCTACCGTCACCTGACCCGGACCGCGGCGCTCGCGGCGTTGCTGTTGGTGCGGGCCACGGTTGCGGACGTGCTGCCGGACGACCGCGCGGACATCTTCTACAGCAAGTACAGCGGCGGGGGCATGGACATCACCGGCAAGTCGGTGCTGGTGCGCAAGAAGATCACGGAGGATCTGGCGGTCGAGGCGAATTATTTCGTCGACTCCGTGAGCGGCGCCTCGGTCGACGTCCTGAGCAATGCCAGCGTCATCAAGGACGAGCGCAAACAGAAGAGCGGCACCGTCGAGTACCTGCACGACAAGACGACGTACTCGCTGTCGTTCATCAACAGCACCGAACGCGACTACATCTCCAACACCACGCATTTCTCGCTGAGCCAGGACATGTTCGGCGACCTGACGACCCTGTCGTTGGGTTGGTCGCGCACGCGCGATCAGGTGGGCGAGAACAACGGCACGGCCTTTGCCCCCAAGGTCTCCTGGCTCGGCCACGCCGAGAGCCAGAGCTACGATGTCGGCCTGTCGCAAATCCTGACGAAGAATCTGATCGGCGGATTGAATCTCGAAGTCATCACCGACGACGGGTACCTGGCGAATCCGTACCGGGCGATCCTGATCGCCCAGCCGGGCAGCAAGCCCGGATACTTCCAGGCCAGCCAGGTCTACCCGAACACCCGGACCAGCACCGCCATTCAGGGACAGGCGAAGTACTATCTGCCCTACCGGGCGGCCATCACCGGATCCTACCGGTACTTTCGGGACACCTGGGGCATCAAGGCCAACACGTACGAGCTCGACTACACCCACCCGCTCGGCAACATCTGGATCCTCGAGGGCCGGCTGCGCTACTACAAACAGGGGCACGCGGACTTCTACAGCGACCTGTTCCCGTTCGCCAATTCGCAGAACTTCATGGGCCGGGACCAGGATCTGTCCACCTCGAAGAACACCACGGTCGGCGCCAAGGTGACGTATGCCTTCCTGCCGGACGGCTGGAAGATCTTCAAGCGCGGGACGGCCACCTTCGACGTGAGCCGCATTTCATTCCACTACCTCGATTTCCGCGATCCGCGCAGCGCCCAATTCGCCAGCTTTGGCGATTACCCGCTGTATCATTTCGACGCCACGGTCTTCCAGATCTACATGTCGATGTTCTTCTGACCCGACCGCACCAGGCCGCGCCACCACACCAGGATCATCGGGGCGAGCGCGGCGATGATGGCGGTGGTATCCGCCACCCAGTCCCAGAAATCCCGATCCCGATGCACCATCGGGAGACCCTGCACGTACTCGATCAGGGCGCCGAATCCGGACAGCACGGCCACCACGACGAACAGGTGCGTGCGGGGAAATGCGGCGGCGGCCAGTCCCGTCAGGCCGTAGAAGGCGATGAAATGCTCCGCTTTGTCCCATGGCACCAGCTGCAACGCGTGCTCAGGCGGGATCACGGCGCTGTAGAAGGTGAACGCCAGGGCCGCGAAAAAGGCGCATTGGGCCACGCGGACGAGTATCGACACTTTGATCATGGGACGTCCAAAAACGGCCAGCATACCAAAGTGGGACCGACCCGGAATTCGCCGTGACTCCCGGCGCGAATTTCCGCATAGTCGCACCATGGCCGGGCCCCGGGAGTCATCATGAATCGTTCGCTGTCGCGCCGCAAAGCGGTCCACACGTTGGCCCTGGGAATGGCCGGAAGCCTGCTGACGGCCCGCGCCTCGTTCGGGACCGAACCGCAACAGCTCGCCGTCGGAGATCCCGCCGCCGCGGCCCTGGGGTACGTCGAGGATGCCGATCACGTGGACCTCGCGAAGTATCCGGCGTTCGTGAAGGGGAGCCGCTGCGAGAACTGTCTGCAGCTCCAAGGGACGGCCGGCGACGACTATCGCCCCTGCAGCACGTTCGGCGGCAAATTGGTGGCGGTCCGCGGCTGGTGTGCCGGTTGGACCGCGGAGATGTGATCGGGAAGACCCGGCGCGCCGCGACGCCCTAAGTGCCGGGCCGGCGCTCCGCCGCCTCCATGCGGTTGCGCACCGCCACGCCGATCGCCGGGAAGTCCGTGAAGAATCCGTCGATGTCCATCGACAGGTATCTCTCGATCTCGGCTTCCAGATTGCCATGAGCGGCCGGGCGATCGCCGAATTGCAGATCGTCCGGCAGAAATTCGTTCTCCGCGCGGAATGTCCACACGTGGACGCTCAAATCCAGCGCATGCGCGGCGGCGACGCTCTGCACCGTCGCCAGCGACTTGGCGATCCCGATCGCATCGGCATATTCGGCAATCCGCCGCAGGTCGCCCAGCTCGTGCTCGAGCAGCTGAACCAGCGGCAGGTGCGTCTCGTGACTCAATTGCCGCAAATTCGCCGGATCGAAAGACTGGATGAACACCGGCGAGCCCTCGCGGCCGTAGTCGAACCGATCCAGGGCCTGCAGCACGGCCGCCTCCTGGGCCAGGCCGATGGCGGCGAAGTGGGCAGGATGCTTGGTCTCGGGGTACACGCCGATCCGCGGTTCGCTGCGCCGGCGCCGATTCGAGTCGGTCGCCAGCTGCAGGATTTCGTCGAAGGTCGGGACCGCAACCCGCCCGTCGAAGACACGGTTTGCGGGCCGCAGTTCGGGCAACCGCTCCCGCGCGCGGAGCGTCTTGATCTCGGCGAGCGTGAAATCTTCGGTGAACCAACCCGTCATCATCTCGCCATCGATGACCTGGGTGCGGCGCCGGTCTTCAAATTCCGCCCGGTCGGCCACGTCCGTGGTGCCGCCGATCTCGTTCTCGTGGCGCGCGATCAGCACGCCGTCCCGGGTCATGACGAGGTCCGGCTCGATGTAGTCGGCACCCTGGTCGATGGCCAGCTGATAACTCTCCAAGGTATGTTCGGGACGCTCTCCGCTCGCACCTCGGTGCGCAATGACGACTACGTTCGACACGAAATTCCTCGAATGGCCCAGCGCTCAAGTTTAACGCGAGCCGGGCGGTCCCGTGGCTCCCACCTCGAGAGCCACGGGTACCCCGGCGGGGACAGGGCGGCTAGCGGGGCGGCGCCAACCGCGAGGCTTCGGGTTCGTGCGCCGACATCAACATATTGGTGCCCGGCACCCAAGGGGTGCGTTGTACCAGGACACCGCCACGCCGGTCGCCGCGCACGGACAGCGGCTGGGCCGCGAACGCCACGCCAATGGCAAAAATCGCCGCCGCCGTCATCACTACTTTTCGACGGTGCATGGATGACTCCTCCAATTGCGTTATACCCGCGGGGGATTCACGCCCGGGTTGTCCATCACCCGCGGGGGATTCACGCCCGGGTTGTCCATCACCCGCGGGGGATTCACGCCCG
>JBBIKV010000047.1:21939-28933 GCA_037445285.1 Nevskiaceae bacterium
GGTTGTCGGTCAGCGCAAAAGCGGAACTCGCTACGGCGCAGCACGCCACCAAAGTAAATAGACTAGACTTCATGGAATGGCCCTCTGTGTGGTTGAGACATGCAAAACGGCGGACCGCCGACAAATGGGCGGTCTCTCCGTGTTAATAGCGACGGCGCGACCGAAATCCCCTCACGCTGGCCCCACATTTTTTCCGATCCCCCTCACGATGGGCGCCGGGCGGCCCGGCCCGAAGGCGGCGCCGGGATGGACGTGAGCGGGTCCCCCCTCCGACCGGCGATGCCGGTGCCTGCCAATTTCACGCAACTGCTGACGGAGTGGCGGTCCGGCGACCCACGGGCGCTCGAACGGTTGACGCCGCTGGTGTACGACGAATTGCGGCGGCTGGCGCGCAGCCACATGCGCACCGAGCGCGGCGGCCATACCTTGCAGGCCACCGCGGTGGTGCACGAGGCGTTTCTGCGCCTGATCCAGGCCAACGTCGCATTGCAGGACCGCGTGCATTTCTTCGCACTGGCCTCGCGCATGATGCGCCGCGTGTTGGTCGATCACGCCAAATCGCGTTCCCGCCTGAAGCGCAATGCCGCCTCCGCAGCCCTCCCGCCCCCCCGAGAGGACCCGACCGACTCCGCGAGTATCGACGTCGTCGCACTCGACGACGCCCTCGAAGGCCTCGTCCAACTGGAACCGCGGCTGGCTCAAGTGATCGAACTGCACTACTTCGGAGGCCTGACCTACGATCAGATCGCCGAGGCGGTGGGGGCGTCGACGGCCACCGTGCACCGCGACATCCGGCTGGCGCGCGCCTGGCTGCTCAATGAGATCGGGTCGACCCGTCGCCCATGACGCCGCACTCACGTTGGCAACGCGTCCAAGCTCTGTTCGCGGAGGTGGTCGACACCGACCCGGTTGGGCGGGCGGACCGGTTGGCAAGCCTGAGCGCGGAGGACCCCGGCGTGCGGGCGCAAGTCGAATCTATGCTGGCCTCCGACCAGCGGACCGAAGACCCGCTGGTCGCCGCCATCGGCACCGCGGCGGAGTCGCTGCTGGAGGACCATCAGGACCGGCTTCTGGGGACGCGCATCGGACCCTACCGGGTGGTGTCCATTCTCGGTCACGGCGGCATGAGCACGGTATATCGCGGCGAACGCGACGACTCCCAGTACCGGCTGACGGTTGCCATCAAGGTGCTGCACCACTCGACCCTGCATCCGCGCCTGCGCAGCCGTTTGCACAGCGAACGGCACATCCTCGCCTCGTTGGATCACCCGTCCATTGCACGGCTCATCGACAGTGGCGATCTGGAGGACGGCACGCCCTATCTGGTGATGGAACACGTCGATGGGCAAGCCATCGACGCCTACTGCGACAGCCGCACGCTGTTCGTGCGCGAACGCCTGGAACTGTTCGTCCAAGTGTGCGCCGCCGTGCAATACGCGCACCGTAACCTCGTCGTACACCGCGACATCAAACCGGCGAACATTTTCGTCGGCATCGACGGCAATCCGAAGCTGCTCGACTTTGGCATCGCAAAGCTGCTGGCACCGGAGAGCCTGGCGCACACGCTGCCGGTGACCCGCCTGCAGGAGCGGATTTTGACCCCGGAAAACGCCGCACCCGAACAGGTGCTGGGCCGGCCGATCACCACCGCCACCGACACCTACTCACTCGGGGTCCTCCTGTATCAACTGCTCACGGGCCGCTCTCCGTACCGGCTCCTGAGCTACAGCCAACTGCAGTTGGAGCGCGCCATCTGCATGGACAACCCGGTCCGTCCGAGTCAGGCGGTGATCGCCAGACTCTCGGGCGAGAGCGATATGGACCGCCGCCGCATATCCGACCGGCGCGGCTTGTCGCCGGAACGCCTGCGGGCACGGTTGAGCGGCGATCTCGACGCCATCGTCGCCATGGCCATGCGCAAGGAGCCCGACCGGCGCTACCCGTCCGTGGAGGCGCTCGCCGACGACCTGACGCGGCACCTGATGGGCAGACCCGTCCGCGCGCGTCAGGGCGACTGGCGCTACAACTCGGCGAAATTCCTGCGGCGGCATGTGCTGGCGGTCGCGAGCATGTCCGTGGCATTCCTGGGGCTGACCGCGTTTGCCGGCGTGACCCTGTGGCAAAACCATCGCATCGCGCAGGCGCGCGATGCCACGGCGCAGGAGCGGGACCGGGCTCAACAGGTCTCTGCGTTCCTGGTCGACGTGTTTTCGCGGGCGGATCCTTTCAACGCGCAGGGACACGAGCCCACGGCCAAGGATCTCCTGGACCGCGGTGCGCAGCGGATCCTGGGCAATACGAGCCTTCAACCCGAGGTGCGGGCCGAACTGCTCGAGAGCATCGGACTCGCCTACCGGCGTCAGGGCCTGAGCGACCGCGCCATCCCGCTGTTCGAACAGGCGGTCGCCATCCGGCGCGACGAACGCCCCGTCGACAAGCACCTGTCGGCGGCGGCGCTCGGCAATCTGGCCCAGGCGTTGACCGACGGGGGTCACCTGGTGTCGGCCGAAGCGTATTTGCAACAGGCGCTGGCGGCATCGCGCAGCGCGGACGGCGACAGCCCGACTCCCGAAACGGCGGACATCCTGCTGCAATTCGGGCAATTCGAACTCGATGCGAAGAGCAGCCCCCGGGAGGCCGGCCGGCTGTTCGGCGACGCGCTCGACATTTATCGGGCGGCGTATGGCAATCAAAACCTCTCGGTGGCGTCCGCTCTGGGCTCTCTGTCGGCCGCCGCGGTGTGGATGGGGGACTTCCCCCTGGCCGAACGCCACCAACGGGAAGCCATTTCGGTGCTGCAAGCGACGGTAAGCCGCAACCATCCCGAGTATGCAACCGCCCTGGCGACCCTGGGCTATATCCTGACGCAACGCGGCAAGTACCAGGAGGCGGAGCAGGTGTTGACCGAGGCTCTGGAAATCGAGCGCAACGTCTTCGGCGCGGGAAATCAGCGCATCGCCCAAATCGAATCCCATTTGAGCCTCCTGTACGACCGCGAGGGAGATCTGCCGCACGCCATCGAGGCGGCGCAGACCGCCGTCGACATCGCCACGGAACGCCTGGGGCCCGCCCACTATCTCACCGGTTACTATCTCGACGGCCTGGCCAACCTCTATGCCGCGGCGAACGACCTGCCGGCCGCCGAGTCCCATGCCCGCCAAGCCCTGGCGGTCTACGCACTGTCACTGCCCGCGCGTCACCTGTACGTCGCATCGACGCGTCAGCTGCTCGGTGAAATTCTGCTGAAGCGGGGGTCGGAGGCGGCGGCCGAAACGGAATTGCGTGCCGCAGTGGACATCAACGGCGCATTGGCGGGCGCCGACAATTGGCGCACCTCCCGCTCCCGGGCGAGCCTCGGCTGGACGCTCATCGCGCGAAACGACGCGGCCCAGGGTGAGCCGATGTTGGTCGCTGCCCGCGGCTCACTCATGGCGGCCGTCGGCGCCTCGCATCCGGCCACGCAGTGGGCAACCGCGCATCTCGTCGACTACCTACGCAGCCGCCACCGCGATGCGGACGCGGCGCAAGTGCTCGCAGGGCGGCCGTTCCCTCGATGATGCGGGTTAAGCTTGCGCAACCAAGTGCTCCGCGCACCCGCGGTACGGATACCATAACCCCTTCAAGCGCTTAACGAGGATCGCCGATGTACAACGCCAAGAATGCTTCCGCCCTGTTCGTTACCGCGGCCCTGTTCATGGCGGCCTCGGTCTCCAACCAGGCGCAGGCGGGAGCCGCCCGCGAGGAAGGCCGTCTCCTGACCGCAACCGAGGTCGTCGAGGAAGTGCAGGCCATGCCGGATCAGCGCCTGCCGGATACTCTGCTGTCGCGAGCCTATGGCATCGCCGTGATTCCCGACGTCACCAAGGTTGCCTTCATCTTCGGCGGCCGACATGGCAACGGCGTGCTGGTCGTGCGCGACAAGCTGACGTCGCCCTGGAGCAACCCGGTCTTCGTGTCGCTGACCGGCGGCAGCTGGGGCTTCCAGATCGGCGCCCAGTCCTCCGACATCATCCTGGTTTTCACCACCAGGACCGGCGTCGAAGGCATCGCCGGCGGCAAGATCACCCTGGGCGCGGATGCATCGGTGGCGACGGGCCCCGTGGGCCGCCAAGGTTCGGCCGCCACGGACATGAACTTCAATGCGGAGATCTATTCCTATGCGCGCACCCGCGGCTTGTTCGGCGGCATTGCGCTCGACGGCAGCGTGATCGCCATCGATCACTCGGCGAATGCCCATTTCTACGGCAAGAGCGGCGTCACCGCGACCGACATCCTCTCGGGACAGGCGCCCACGCCGCCGCCGACCGCACAGCGCTTTCTCGAAAGACTCGCGGCCGCCACCCGGACGGCGGTGAGAAACTCGCCGGCGCCGCAGGCCGACCTGCCGGCGGTTCCCGCCGGTCGGACGCCGCCCGCCGCGCAACCCGCTCAGGAAGGTGCCCGCACCTATCCGCTCGAGGAACAGAAGTAGCCAGCCGGCGGAACCCGCCATCACGGTCTTCGATGTCCTGTTGGCCGGCGCATCCTTCGCCGCGGGTGCGCAGAACGCACTTGCCGGCGGTGGATCTTTCCTGACGTTTCCCGCGCTCCTGCTCACCGGGCTGGATCCCCGCGCCGCCAACATCACCTCGACCGTGGCCTTGTTCCCGGCCCAGATCACCACGGGCTTCGCGGGCAGAACGCTCGCCACGGGGACCGCAGACCTGCGGCTGCCGACCTTGTTCGTCTTGAGCCTGGTCGGCGGCGCGGCGGGAGCACTGCTCCTGCTCGAAACCCCGACCGACATTTTCGCGGCCCTGGTGCCGTGGCTGGTGCTGTTCGCCACGATCGTGTTCGCCTGGGGCAGCTTCTTCCGTCGCCCCGGCGACACGTCCCGACATTTGGGCGCCGGGTCCGCCGGTCTCATGCAGTTCGTGATCTCGATCTACGGCGGCTACTTCGGGGGAGGCATCGGCATCTTGATGCTGGCCATGCTCACGTTCGCGGGCGTCGCCCTGCGCAACGCGGGCGCCACCAAGAACGTTCTCGCCGGCGTGATGAACGCATCGGCGGTGGCGATATTCCTTTTCTCTCACGAGGTTGCCTGGAGACAGGTGCTGGTGGTTGGAGTTGCCGCGACCGCCGGCGGCCAAGTGGGGGTCTACGCACTGACCCGCATCAATGAACGGATCATGCGAATCGGCATCGTGCTGACGGGCACAGGGTTGACGATCGGACTGTTTCTCCGCCAGCACGCCGCCTGATCCCCGCGCGAGGACGCTATCGCTCGCCGGACGAACCATTTCCGGCGATGCAATGCAGTGCTCGCTTTTGGACTATTGGTCATATTATCTAAAAATCATAAAGATAGCCGACCATCCTCAATCCGACACGAGGATCGCCCGCGGACAACTTGCTTAAGTTTGCAAATCTGCGACAGTTGCGGCTTATGAACTTGATGACCGAACCTGTAATCAAGCAACCACGTCACATTCCCGACACGCGATCGGCCAAGGATTGGCTCGATGCGCTCGCGACGGGTACCTGCGATCAGCGCGCCTTCGTTCGCGGACTGGGGGATTTGCTGCACCGCTCTCCGGACAGTGGGTGGGACATGCTGGCGCTGCTCGATCAGTACTATCGTCGCGGCAAGATTGGTGCGGAAACCTTCACCTCCCTGAAGACCCATCTGCAGAATCTTTTGATGGGCCAGTCGGGAGTCGATGCCGCCCCGCAGATCCCGACGGTCAGGGATGAACTGCCGAAGACCACCGCCGCCACGGCGGCGGTCGTGCCGCTGCCGACCGCCGAGTCACGCCCTGCGCCGTCCCCGGCCACGACACCCCTACGCGCCGCGGTCGAACCGGAGCGGCCGCTGCCCGAACGCAGGCTCGCCGAGGGCGATGTCCTGCGCGGCCGCTATCGAATCCAGAAGCTTCTGGGTGAAGGCGGGATGGGATCTGTTTTCGAGGCGATCGACCTGTACCGCCTCGATCTGCCCGTCGACGAGCAACGCGTCGCCATCAAGGTGCTGCGCCCAGCGGTGATGAGACAGCCCCGTCTGTTCGCCGAATTGCGGCGCGAGTTCCAGCACTTGCAGTCGCTGTCGCATCCGAACATCGTGCGGGTCCACGAAATGGATCGCGACGGCGACCTTGCGTTCTATACGATGGAATATCTCTGCGGCACGCCGCTCGGCCGCCTGCTGGCCATCGAGAATCCCCGGGGATTGGACCGCCGCTGCGCCCTCGCGCTCATCCGCGACACGGGCGCCGCGGTCGCGCACGCGCATGCCAAGGGGCTCACGCATGGGGACCTGAATCCGGGAAATATATTCATCACGGACGACGGTGAAGTGAGGGTCCTGAATTTCGGCGCCTCACAACACCTGCGCCGCGGTCCCTGGATCTCCGAACTGGACGCCGAACCGCATGCGTCGTTTGCGTCACCGACGTTCGCCAGCTGCGAATTGCTGGAGGGGCAGACGGCGGAGGTGCGCGACGACGTGTACGCACTCGCCTGTGTCGCGTACGTGCTACTGACGGGTCACCACCCGTTTCACGACATCACCGCCCTCAAGGCGCGCAGCCTGCGGCTGACGCCCAAACGCCCCCGGGGCCTCACGCGCGGCCAGTGGCAGGCACTGCGGGCCGGATTGCGCTTCGATGGCGCGCGACGCCCCGCCGATGTTCAGGGTTGGCTCAGGGACCTGGATGTGAGCGCCGCGGTTGCGCATCTGCCGAAGCTCGACGCGCTGTTGACGACGCGCACGGCCCGAACCGGGGGCGGCAGCTGGCTTCTCGGCGGGATGGTGGCGGCATTGGTCGCCGCCGGCGCTTGGTGGACGGCCACCCACCAGGACTCGGTGGTGAGTGCGGGCGAGACCCTCGGCGCCCGCCTCACGGCTCTTTCCGGCCGTGACGCGGCACCCGCGGCGACCGGCAATGCCACCCTCGCGCAGTCCGCCGCCGCGCCGGCGCCGGCACCGGCGCCCGCCGCACCCCGACCCACAGCC
>JBBIKV010000048.1:0-17690 GCA_037445285.1 Nevskiaceae bacterium
GCCGCGAGAGCGCCTCCGCCCAAGGCCCCTCCCGAGAAAAGGCACGAGCCCGACCGGTAGCGGGCCCGCGCGGGGCGTCCTTGCGGCAACCGCGGCCAAGGTTCATGATCGGACCGCGAGCGAGTTCCCCGGGGGTTGGGCGCGGATACACGTGTCAATGAATGCCGCACGGCGTCGTTGGCGAAAGAGGACGGTACATGAGCAGTTCACTCTCCTTCACGGTCGCTGACGGAGTCGCCACGCTGGCAATCCAGCGCGCCGCGGTGAGCAACGCGATCGACATCACGATCATTCGGGCGATGCATCTGGCCCTGGATCAAATACAAAAGGGCGACAGCGCAGTGCGGGCGGTGGTCATCACCGGCAGCAACGATGTGTTCTGCAGCGGCCTGGACCTGCATTCCGTCGATTTGAAAACCCAGGAGGCCCGCCAGCGCGCGCATTTCGAGATGCGGCGCTTCATGGATCCGCTGATCCTGCGGCTGAGCGGGTTTCGCTTTCCGATCGTCGCCGCGGTCAACGGCGCGGCGGTCGGTGCCGGCATGAGCCTGGCTCTCGCCAGCGACATCATCATCGCCGGCGAGAGCGCCTACTTTCTGCCCTCGTTCGCACGCCTCGGGTTGGTTCCCGACGCCGGCATCACGTTCCACCTCGCACGTCGCATCGGCGGCGGCCGCTCGCTGTCCTCGCTGATGCTGGCCGAGAAAATCGATGCGAAGACCGCTCTCGCCTGGGGTCTCGCGTACGCGGTGGTCCCGGATGCCGAGGTCGTGAGCCGCGCCCAGTCGGTGGCGCGGCGGCTTGCCACCGGGCCGTGCGCGGTGCTCGGCCAGATCCGCTCGCTGCACGCCTCGACGTTCGACAACTCGCTGCAGGAACAGCTGCGCGCCGAGCGCAGCGCCCAGGAGATGACCCTGGAGACCCATGACTGCGTCGAGGGTGTGCGGGCATTCTTCGAGAAGCGCGAGCCGAATTTTTCCGAACATTCCTAGCGCGCCGGACCGGACGCGGACCGGGAGCCGGCCTATGCGCGGGTGGGCGGGGCGTGAGATCCTTGCAGATCCGCGTGTCCGGCGCACAGCGCGCCGATGTCCTGCGGCGTCGTGCGGCAACAGCCGCCGATCAGCCGGGCGCCGGCGTCGATCCACGAGCGCGCCTGGACGGCGAACGGTTGCATGCCGCCGTCCGCACTCCATCGCTTGCGCACGGCGTCGTAGCGTTCTCCCGAGTTGGGGTACGCCAGCAACGGCTTGTCGGTGTGGCTCCGCATGCGTCCGAGCAGGTCGGCGACGAATTCGGGGCGGGTGCAATTCACGCCGACCGCCGCGATCCGATCGAAGCGCTGCAGGGCCGCCGCGCATTCACCGACGTCCTCGCCCTCGCAATTGCGGCCGCCGTCCTGGCAGGCGAAGCCGATCCAGGCGGTCAGCGGCGGGAAATCTTCGAGCAGGTGCGCGAGCACCAGCGCTTCACGCAGACAGGGAATCGTTTCACAGGCCAGGAGATCCGCGCCGGATCCGGCGAGCACCTCGAGCCTCGGTCGATGGAACTCGCGCAGCTCCCCGTCACTGATCGAATATCTACCTCGATACTCGGAGCCGTCCGCCAGGAACGCGCCATAAGGACCGATCGACGCGGCAACCAGCGGGCGCAGGCGTTGCGGCGGCCGCATCGGGTCGTTCCAAAAGTCGTCCCGGGCCCGCAGGGCGAGCTCCACGGCGTCGCGCATCAGGCGTGCGGCCCGGGCGCGCCCCAGTCCGCGGCGTGCAAAGCCGTCGAAGGTCGCCTGATACGTCGCCGTGGTGGCGACGTCGGCGCCGGCGTTGAAATAATCCAAATGCACGGCCCGAATCATGTCGGGGCGTTCGAGCAGAATCTTGGCGGACCACAGCGGATCGAACAAGTCGGCGCCGCGGCGCTCGAGCTCGGTGGCCAGGGCGCCGTCGAGAATCATCACGGGGCGGCTGGCAAGGAAGCGTTCGATCGGGTTGTGCATGGGTCCGCCGGGATGCGCTCGAGGGATCATCGCCTGCAATGCCGCGCCGCGGCGACTCCGCAATGGTAACCTGCGCGGCTGTTTTCCTGGGCGGATTATCGTGATGCGTCACCTCGGGTTCAAGGCTTCACCGGTCGCCGTGGCCGTCGGCGCGCTGCTCGTGGCCATGGTGTGCTTCCAGGTCGGTGCGGCCACCGCCAAACAACTGTTCCCGCTGGTGGGCGCGGCGGGGACGACCGCGCTCCGGCTGGGTCTCGCCAGCCTAATGATGCTGGCGGTTTTCCGTCCGTGGCGCATGCGCCCGAGCGCGCGCGAAGCCCGCCTGCTCGTCGCCTACGGGCTGGCGATGGGCTGGATGAATTTCCTGTTCTACATGTCGATTTCGCGGATTCCGCTCGGCATTGCCGTGGCGTTGGAATTCACCGGTCCGCTCGCGGTCGCCATGGCGGCCTCCCGCCGGCCGGTCGACTTCCTGTGGATTGCGCTGGCCGTGCTCGGGCTGGTGATCCTGCTGCCGCTCGGGCACCAATCCCGGCCGCTGAGTGTCCCCGGGATTTCGTTCGCCCTGGGAGCCGCGGTTTGCTGGGCCCTGTACATCGTCTTCGGGCAGAAGATGGGCAACGCCCACAGCGGCCAGACCGCGGCGGTGGGAACGGTGGTCGGCGCCCTCTGCATCGTGCCGGTCGGAGTCGCCTCCGCCGGATGGGCATTGACGTCGCCGGGCATCCTGCCGGCCGCCTGCCTCGTGGCGGTGCTGTCGAGCGCGCTCCCCTACACTCTGGAGATGTACGCGCTGTCGCGGGTGCCGGCGCGGACCTTCGGTGTGTTGATGAGCCTGGATCCGGCGCTTGCGGCGCTGTCCGGACTGTGCTTTCTCGGGGAATCGCTCGGGGTCGTTCAATGGGCGGCGATCGCGAGCATCATCCTCGCCTCGGCCGGCAGCGCCGCCACCAGCCGCAACGCGACGACGGCGCCGCTACCCGAGTAGCCGGACCGCGAGACACAGCACGGTCGCGCCGAGAAGGGTCATGGCGGTCGTGAGAAATTTCGGATGGGCATGATAGCTCTCGGGAATCAGGTCGCTCGCGCCGATGTAGAGGAAAAATCCGCCGAACAGGGCCAGCGCCAGGCCGAAGGCATCGTCCGGCAGGGCGAAGAGGCGGGTGGACGCGATCCCCAGGACCGGCGCCGCCGCATCCAACAAGAGCCAGCGCATGGCCCGGGTTCGGACACCGTGATTCTTCAGGATCACGTTCATTGTGTTGATGCCGTCGGAGAAATCGTGTGTCAGCACCGCGATGGCGACGATGATTCCCACGGCGCGCGAGCTTTGAAATGCCACGCCGATCGCGATGCCGTCGAGCAGACTGTGTATGCAGAGCACCAACGCCGTGAATCCGCCGCGGTGTTCGGCGTCGCCGTGGAACGACAGCACCCGGTCGAGGACCAGATAGAACATGAAGCCGAGCGCGCTCCACGCCAGCGTGGCGGCGGGGCCGCGATACCTGGCGCCGAACCCGATCGCCTCGGGCAGCAAATCGAAGAAGGCGACTCCCATGACCGCGCCGGCGCTGAAGCCGAGCACCAGATGCAGTTTGTCGCGCAATCGCAGGGCGAGCAGGCCCCCGGTCAACGTGCTCGCGAACGCCGCCAGGGCGATGAACGTCAACAACACGGGCGGGTCTTTCCCACGCGCCGGCGCCGTCGGGTTATATTGCCATTCATCGCAGAATCCATCCGGGGGTAACGTGAGTTACGATGCTTATCATAGACGCAAAATAGGCGGGCACGTGCTGAAGCCCGAAACCCAGATGATGGGTTTCGGCTATGATCCGGCCCTGTCCGAGGGTTCGCTCAAGCCGCCCATCTTCCTCACATCGACGTTCGTCTTCAAGACCGCCCAGGACGGCAAGGATTTCTTCGACTTCACTTCCGGACGGCGCGAGCCGGTCGCCGGCGAGTCGTCGGGTCTGGTCTACTCCCGCTTCAACAATCCCAACCTCGAGGTACTCGAGGACCGGTTGGCGCTGTGGGAACAGAGCGAGACCGCCGCGGTGTTCTCGAGCGGCATGGCCGCGATTTCCACGGCGTTGTGGGCATTCGTGCGCCCCGGGGACGTGATTTTGATGAGCCAGCCGTTGTACGGCGGCACCGAAACGCTCATCGAGAGGACGCTGCCGCTGTTCGGCGTGACGGCGGTGAGTTTCACCGAGGGGTGCGATCGCGATGCGGTGACCGATGCGGCGGCCCGCGCGTCGGCGAAGGCCGGCGAGAGCGGCGGCAGGGTCTGCCTCATCGTGGCCGAGACCCCCGCCAATCCGACCAACGGGCTGGTCGACCTCGCCCTGATGCGCGAGGCGTCCGAGCAGATCGGCAAACGCCAGAGCGGCGGCAGGCCGCCGGTGTTCGTCGACAACACGTTCCTGGGGCCCGTATTCCAACGGCCCCTGCGGCATGGTGCGGACCTCGTGATGTATTCGCTGACCAAGTACGTCGGCGGACACTCGGACCTGGTCGCGGGCGGCGTGGTCGGCATCCGGAGCGTCGTCGAGCCCATCAAGAAGCTGCGCGGTGCGTTGGGAACCCAGCTCGATCCGCACACCGCGTGGATGATCATGCGCTCCATGGAGACGCTGTCCCTGCGCATGCACAAGGCGGCGCAGAATGCCGCGGCGGTGGCGCAGTTTCTGCGCGGGCACCCGAAGATCGCGCACGTGAATTACCTCGGCTTCCTGCCGCCGGACGACCCCTGCCGCGCGGTGTTCGAGCGCCAATGCGACAGCGCGGGCTCGACGTTCGGGTTTCGGGTCAAGGGCGGCGAGGCGGAGGCGTTTCGAATGCTCGATGCCCTTCAGGTCATCAAGCTGGCGGTGAGCCTGGGCGGCACCGAATCGTTGATTTCCCATCCGGCGAGCACGACGCATTCGGGACTGCCGAAGCCGACGCGCGACCGGATCGGCATCACGGATGCGTTGATCCGCCTGTCGGTGGGGATCGAGGATGCGGACGATCTGATCGCCGATCTGCGCGAGGCGCTCGATGCCATTTGACCATCCAGGTTCAGGGGGCCGCGGTGCACTGGCCGCGGCCGTGCTCGGCCTCGCCGCCCTGCACGCGTCGGCCGTCGGCGCGGCGGCCTCCGGCGGCGCAGCCGCGACGATGGCGGCGGACGCCGCGTACCGCAACGGCTACGTCTACACCGTCGATGCGCACGACGGCGTTCAGCAGGCGCTGGCGATCCGCGGCGGGCGCATCGTCTACGTGGGTTCCGACGCAGGTCTCGCGTCGTACGTGGGCGCCGCGACCAAGGTCGTCGACCTGCAAGGGCGCATGCTCATGCCCGGCCTGGTCGACGGGCACATGCATCCGCTCGAGGGCGGCGCCGCCCGGCTCAAATGCAGCTTGAATTACGCCCAGCTGAGCGCCGCCCAGATGCAGACCGGCATCCAGGCCTGCCTGGACGCCACGCGGGCGCGCGAACCGGACGGATGGCTGGAGGTGGTCGCCTGGTTTCAGGAGGGCATGGTGCCGGCCGGCGTCGTGGTCGACCGCACGACGCTGGATGCCTTGAGGACCCGGCGTCCCATCATCGTCACCTCGTCCTTCGGCCACACGGCCTTGGCGAATTCGCGCGCGCTGGCGCTCGCGGGCATGACGGCGAAGACGGCCGATCCCCTCGGCGGCAAGATCGGCCGCGATGCCGCCGGCAACCCGACGGGTGTCCTCGACGATGCGGCGCAGGACCTGGTGAGCAAACACCTGCCGCCGCCCTCGGCGGCGGATGACCTGAGGGCGGCCGCCTCCGCCCTGGAGGCCATGCGTCAACAGGGAATCACGACCTTTCTCGATGCCGCGGCGGAACCGCCGTCGCTCGCCGCCTTCGCGCAATTGCAGCACGACGGCTCGCTGACGGCGCGGGCCCATTTCGCCGTGCTGATCACGCCGCCCGAGGGCCGGGATCCGAAAGCGGCCAGTGCGAGGGCCGCCGGGTTGGCCCGCCGCTATGACGGCGGGCCGGTGGTACCGAGTCCCGGCGTGACCGTGCGCAACGTGAAGCTGTTTCTCGACGGGGTGATCACGGCGCCGGCGATGTCAGGCGCGATGTTGCAGCCGTATTTCGCCGCGCCGGCCGGGCCGCCCGGCGCGTCGTGGGTGCCCGGCACGCACCGCGGACCCGAGGTGTATTTTCCGGCTCCGATCTTGAGCGCATTGCTCATCGACGTCGTGGCGGCGGGACTCGAGCCGCACATGCATGCCGACGGCGACCGCGCGGTCCGCGAGGGTCTCGATGGCATTCAGGCGGTGCGCAAGGCCTTTCCCGGCAAGGACGTGCGCTGCGCCATCGCGCACGACGAGATCGTCGATCCGGCGGAGTTCGGCCGTTTCCGGGATTTGAACGCCGTCCCCGTGCTGTCGTTGCAGTGGGAAAAGCCGGCATCGGACACGGTCGACAATGCACGGGATTACCTGGGTCCCGCGCGCTACAAATTCATGGAGCCGGCCGGTGTGCTGGCGGCGGCGGGGGCCCGCATCGCGTTCGGCAGCGACTGGCCCGTCGATCCGCTCGACGAATGGTTCGCTCTCAAGGTCGGCGTGACGCGCACCAACTCGCCGCGCAGCGGTCCGAAGTACGCGGGGCGTCTGAGCGACGATCCCGGCCTGACGCGTGCCGCCGTGTTGCGCGCCATCACCCTGAATTCCTCCTATGAGCTGCATCAGGATCTCGCCACGGGCTCGCTGGAGGTCGGCAAGCTGGCGGACCTCATCGTGCTGGATCGAAACGTGCTGAAAGTCCCGGCCGAGGAGATTGCCGGAACGCAGGTGCTGCAGACCGTGGTCGGCGGACGGGTGGTGTATCAGGCCGCGGGTTTTTGACCGGCCGCCGGCGGCCGCATCACAGGGACTTGGAGATTCCGACGAAGAAGCCCCGGCGTGCCCCGAATTGGGGGGCTCCCACGCCCACGCCGGTGCCGTCACGGATCTCGTAGATCTTGTCGAAGGCGTTGACGAGGTCCAGCCGGGCGGTGAGTGTGCCTGCGTTCTCGACATGGAACACGCGGCTGATCCCGAGATTGATCTGGGTGTACTCGGGCAGGTGCGCGCCGTTCGGAATGGCGCTGCCGTCCGCCAGGACCTGATTGGCGCGCAGCCCCGAACCCACGATCAGATCGCCGCTGAAGCGCGTGTCGCCCCACAGATAGGAGACGCCGCCGGACGCCGTGACTTTCTGTTCGTGGTCTAGGTGGATGTAGTGGGTCGCGATGTAATCGAGTTCCGTCTGCGAGAAATTGAACTGGGCTGAGTCGATGTTCTTGCCGATGGCGGTTTGGTAGGCAATGTTCAGGTAGGCCGACAGTGCCCCGGCGGTGAAGTTTCCCGTCAGCTCCGCCCCGTATTGCTTCCCCTGCGCATAGTTGAACGGCGTCAGTATGATCGGCGCGCCGAACTGGCCCTCGTCGATCAGGTCGTGGGATTGCTTGTAGTAGGTGTCGAGACCCACCGTGAAGCGCCGCGACAGCTTTTGTTGCACCCCGACGTCGTAATAATTGGCCTGTTCCGCCTGCGGCGTCGCGGCCCCGGTCACCCCCGTCCCGGCGGTGGTGCCCGCGAATTTGTCGACGGTCAGGTTGCCCACCAGTTCGAACGGCGGCGGTGAGAGATAGCGCGCATAGCCGCCGTGGACGATGGTGTCGGGCAGCGCCTGCCAGACGAGGTTCACCCGCGGGCTCAGTTGGTGCCCGCGGGCGTAGGCCGTGAAGCTGTCGAAGCGCAGCCCGTAATTCAGGGTCACTTCGGGCAGCAATTTCCATTCGTCCTGCAGGTAGAGGCTCCCGATCCACTCGGTCCTGCCGCCGTCGTCGATGATCGTGAGTGGAACGTCGCTCGTCTGGTTGCCGGACGCATCGAGCGCAATGACCTGCGACGCGGTGGCGCTCTTCGAATGGTCGCTCTGCAGGAAGACGCCGGCGCGCAGCGTGTGGTCGTCGCCGAGCTTGTCGGCCGCGTCGGACTGCAGCGCATAGGCGACGTTCTGTTTGTAGGCGTCCTGCGCGATGCCGCCGAAGAGAATGTCGCCCGGCACGTCGGGCACGAACGTGAGGCTCGAATAGCGTGCCGTGACGGAGGTTTGCACGTCGAGCGACCCCCGCGAATGCTGCCAGCTCAACACGGCGAAATGATTGACCTCGCGCTGATTTTCATCGAGACCCGCGCTTGGGAACTGCGTGCGCCCGTCGACGCCGAGGGGCGTTCCGTTGGCGTTGGTGATGCCGGGCTCGAGATTCGCGCGATTGGGAATCTGGAACCTGCCGGTGGAAGCGCTCAAGGCCATGCTCAGGCGGTTTTCGGCGTCGAGGATGTATTCCGCATAGGCGAAGCCGTGATATTGCTCCGTATGGTCGTGGATCGGGTTCGAACGGCCGTCGGGAGATTCGATGCCGAGATCGCTGCGCAGGAAGTCGCCCGAGACGAAGTAATTGAGGTTCCCGGACGTGCCGCCGTAATTGAGACTCGGCGCAATCTCGCCGTGGCTGCCGCCGTAGAGCGAGACCGTGCCGCCGGGGTCGATCACGCCGCTCTTGGTCTTCAGGTCGATGATGCCGGCGGTGCGCAGGCCGTATTCGGCGGGGAGCGCGCCGGTGATGAGCGTCATCGAGGAAATCAGGCGCGGATCCAGCGACTGTCCGAATACGCTGATGCCCTCCGGCAGGATGATGCCGTTCAGCCGGTATTGCAGTCCGTTGTGTTCGCCGCGCACGTGGAACTGACCGAAGGAGTCCTGCGACACGTCCGGCGCCTGCATGATCACCTGGTTGAGCAGGTTGTTGTCGCCGCCGGGTTCGGCCGCGATGGCCTGCTCGTCGATCACGTAGGTCGACGCGCCGGTCTGGGTCTGAATGCCGTTGCGCGCATCGTTCAAGTGCTCGGCGATCACGGTGATCGGATCGAGCGTCATGCCCGGATCGTCGGTCCCGGCGCCCGCGGCATGGGCCGCGGCGGACAACGCCGCCATGAGAACGAGCGGCAGCGCCGGCGGCGGCGCCCTGAATTGAATCCTCGACATGCAATCGAACTCCTACGCGGGGGCACAAGCGCCGCCTGAGCGGCATGACCGCGGCCTCGCGCGGTCATTTCCAATCTCGAAGCCTCAAATCGCGAAGGGCGGGGCGCGGGAGCGGAAGGCGTGGGTGGGAGTGCGTTCGACGAGCGAGTCGGCCGCGGCGGACTCGCCGGTGCCGGGCGCCTGATGCCCCATGAGGGGTAGCGCGGTCGGGGTGCCCGCGGCGGACAGCAGGGGGGCGTACGCCAGGCAATCGCTGCAGGGATTGTGCGTGGCCGCCCCGTCATGCAGCGAGGCGGAGACGCCCGCGACGATGTCGTGGGCATACGCATGCGAGGTCGCTCCGATCTGGGCGATCAGCAACGCCAAGGCCGCCATGACGGCGACCCGCAGCTCGACACGATGCTGGAATATTCTCAACACGATCCTTTGGAGGCCGGGCGGGCCGATGCTAGCACCATCCGACCGCCGGATGCAGGCGGAGACGGGATGACATACCATGCTGCCGCACCGCGGACGCCGGCCGGACCGCCATTATATCGAATATCAGGGAATCACCGATGAGGATGAGATGCGGATTTTGGCCGATTTGCGCCGGGTTGCTGGGCGCGGCCGGGGTTTTCTCCACCGCCCGGGCGGAGACGTCGCTGGAAATGGCCCCCATCGTCGTGACGGCGACGCGGGTGGCCCAGTCGAGTTTCGACCTGCCGGTGTCGATCGATCGGGTCGGCCAGGAGACCATCCAGGCGGGCCAGCTGCAGGTGAATCTGTCCGAATCGCTGATGACGGTTCCGGGTGTGTCGGCCCAGAGCCGCCAAAATTATGCCCAGGATTTGCAGGTGTCGGTGCGGGGCTTCGGCGCCCGGTCGAGCTTCGGGGTGCGCGGCGTGCGCCTCTATTCGGACGGCATTCCCGGCACCATGCCGGACGGCCAGGGCCAGTTCTCGCAGTTCGATCTGGGTTCTGCCGACCATATCGAAGTGCTGCGCGGGCCTTTTTCGGCCCTCTATGGCAACTCTTCCGGCGGCGTGATCGCGATTTTCACCGAGGATGCGAAGCCCGGTCATTCGGTGGATGGAACGGCGGAGTACGGCACGTTCAACACGCAGCGTTATGCCTTGAAGGCCACGGGCGATGATGGTGCCGTCAATTACGTGCTGGACGCGGCCCACTTCCAGACCGACGGCTACCGCTTCCACAGCGACGCCGAGCGCAACAACTTCAATGCCAAGCTGCGATTTGCGCTAGGCGCCGCCTCCACCCTGACCGTGGTGGGCAATGCCATCGAGACGCCGTTCGTGCAGGATCCGCTTGGCCTCACGCGGGCGCAGCTTGCGGCGAATCCGGAACAGTCGGGAGTGGGAGCGATCGCCTACGACACGCGCAAGAACCTCGCCCAGGAACAACTCGGCGTGGTGTACGACGATCACCTCGGCGCCAGCGACGATTTCAACGCCACCGTGTACACGGGGCATCGCGCCGCCACGCAGTATCAAGCCATTCCGCAGAGCGTTCAGCAGAGCGCGCCCCTGTATCCGGGTGGGGTGATCGACCTGGATCGAGCCTTCTGGGGATTCGACGCCCACCTCACGGATCACCGCAGCATCGCGGGCACGCCGCTGCAGGTCACCGGCGGATTGAGCTACGACGATCTGGAGGAGGCACGCAAGGGGTACTTGAACTACGTCGGCTCGCAACTCGGCGTCGAGGGCGCGGTGCGGCGCGACGAGGCCAATCATGTGTATGATTTCGACCAATACCTCCAGGCCCAATGGGATCCCGGCGTGCGCTTGCGCTTGATCGGCGGCGTGCGCAACAGCACCGTGGAGGTGGCGTCGCACAATCACCTGGTCGGCATCACGGAGCCCGACAGCGGCGTGCGGTTTTCGGCCGTGAATCCCGTGGGAGGCGTCACGTTCCGGGTGAATCCGGCAGTCAATGTGTATGGGTCGTACGGCAGGGGCTTCGAGACGCCGACCCTGAACGATCTGGCCTACCGCTCCACGAACGGGTCGCTGCCCGGCCTCAATCTTGCGCTGCAGCCCGCGCGCAGCGACAACTATGAAGTCGGCGTCAAGGCCGGCAACGACCACGTGCGGACGACCCTGGCCGGGTTCTACATCAAGACCCGGGACGAACTGGCGGTGCTCGCCAACGCAAACGGCAGAAGCGTCAATCAGAACATCGGCGAAACCGCGCGCCATGGGGCGGAATGGGCGCTCGATGCGTCGTGGGCCGGCGGATTCGGCGCCCGCCTGGCCTATACGTACCTGCGGGCAGTGGTGGCGCAGGCGTACTACACCTGCGTCGGCGCACCGTGCCGGCCTCCCGCCACCGTCACGGGTGTGCTGCCCGCCAACTACGTGCGCGTGGCCGCGGGCAGCTATCTGCCGGCGGTGCCGATGAATGCCCTGTATGTGGGGTTGACCTGGACCTACGCCCCGAGGGGATTCTCCGCCACGCTGGAGACCCTGTCGCGATCACACATTTATACGGACGACCGCAATTCCGATTCGGCCGGCGCCTATTGGGTGACGAATGCCCGGGCGGGATTCGTGCAGGAGTCCCCACATTGGCGGTTCAGCGAATTCGCGAGTCTTGATAATGTGGCCAATCGCGCTTATGTAGGATCGGTGATCGTGAACGAAAGCAATTCTCGGTTCTTCGAGGCGGCACCCGGGAGAACCGCCTATCTTATGTTCAATGCGGCACATCGCGATGAATGATTCCCGATTTTCGCCGCCTTGTGCACCAACTGCCCCGTCCCGCGTTGTATACGTTGAGGGTGGGCAGTTGTTGAAAGCTTGAGTGAACACGGAGAGGACAGTCATGAGCATCCATAAACGGCGCGTTCTCCTGGCGGCCGGCCTGTTGGCGGCGATCGTCGGAGCCGGGCTGCCCGCCTCGTCCCAGGCCAATCCCGGCGGCGGGGGCGGTCATGGCGGCGGCGGGGGAGGCGGTCACGGCGGGGGCGGCGGCCATGGGGGCGGTGGACATTTTGGCGGCGGTGGCCATGCGGCCGCCGGACACTTCGGCGGAGGTGGGGCCTACGGCGGGGGTGTCCGTTACGGCGGCAGCGCGCACTACGCCCCCGGCGGGCGGGGGTATGGCGGCGGCGCCGTCGGGCACGCGTACGGCGGAGGACAGCGCGGCTACGCCTATGGCGGGCGCGGCGCCTATGGCTATGGCGCGCGGGGCGCCTACGGCTATCCGGGCGGCGGTTTTCACCGTGGGTACTCGACCGGCGCCTACTGGGGCGGCGGCTATTGGCGCGGCGGCTATTGGCCGCGTGCCTACTACGGTTTGGGCTATTCCTGGTTCCTGCCGGTGTTGCCGCTGGCCTATTCGACCTATTGGTATGGAGGAGTGCCCTATTATTATGCCAACGACGTCTATTACACCTGGGACCCCTCCTATCAGGGTTATACGGCAACCGATCCGCCGCCCGTGAACGATGGTGGTGCGGCCACCGATGAGGGGTCGGCGTCCCCACCGCCCGGAGATGCGCCGGATGCGAATGCGAATCCGGGCCCCGGCGGCGGTCAGATCTTCATGTATCCCAAGAACGGACAGAGCGAAGCACAGCAGTCCGAGGACCGCCGTGCCTGCCAGGAATGGGCTTCGGGTCAGGCGGGCCAGGGTGAGGCGAACGCCAACGATTACCGGCGCGCCATGCTGGCATGCGTCGAGGGCCGGGGTTACAGCGCGAACTGACCGGGCGTGACGCGGCGCGCTGCGGTGCCGCGCACCGCGGAGTCACGGGCCGGCATCCGGTGTCATTGCCAACAGACGGTGTTGGCGTTCGGGTCCGAGCCGGTGGCCGTTTGTTGACCGAGCTGGTTGATCGACAGGGTGGCGCAGGACCCGTCGGCGGTCTGGCCGCCGACGGCGGTGGCCGTGGCGAGAAAGGAGTTGTTGATCGCCTGGTTCGGGTCCGGCACTGACACCGAGATCTGGTAGTAGCCGCTGCCAACCGGAAGGTTGGTGAGGGTGGCGGTTGATCCGCTCGCGGCGTACCCTAGATTGGCCTGCAGGTTCGTATAGGCCGTATTGGTACTCATGTACCGTTCCTCGCGTCCCGCCAGATCGAGGAGCGCGCTGCGCGCATCCGTGCGCCGCGACTTTCTGATCGAGTTCGTGTAGGTCGGAATCGCGATCGCGAACAAGATCGACGCCACCACCATGGTGACGAGCAGTTCGACGAGCGTGAAACCGCCCTGGGTTGCAAGCAATCGACTACGCGGTGTTGACTTCATTTTGGTGACTCTCAGCGCCGCTCGACCCAGGTCAGACGCTTGCCGGTGGGTGACGCGGATCCCGTCTTCGTGGTGCAATAGGACGCAGTCGGATTCGTCGCACAACTGAAAATCTTCGGTGGGGTACAGTTGGGCCCGGAACATTGCTGGTTGGTCTGGGTCAGCATGAAGCTCTGGCCGCCGGCCTGCAGCATGAACGGCGTGCCGGTTCCTCCGGTGGTCGCTCCCGCGGCGTTGGTCGCCGTGGTGTTCTTGAAGAAGCCGGGAACGACACCGCCGGAGGCGACGGAGATGGCGATCGTATTGCCGCTGTCCTGCACCACCGTACAGCTCACGGGGGAGTTGTTCGCCGGTATGGTGGTGTTGACGATGAATGCGTTCTGGTAGAGGAGCGGGCTGAATACCACTTGTTCGTTCGCGCCCGGAAGCGCCACCTTCCAGCCGAATTGAGTATTGGCCGAGGCACCTCCGGTGCAGGCCGTCGACCCCTTCCAGCAGACGGAGTTTGCCGTGATGCTGTACATCCCGGAAGCCAGGGTCAGGGTCTGGGTCTGGAGGTTGGTGGAACTCACCGTCTGCGGCGCGGCGAGGCTCGCCAACTGCTTGGAGCCCAGCGCATTCCACCCGGACATGTCCCAATCCCAGATGCCGTACAGCGCCTGCGACCCCGGCTGGTAACTCACCGGATTCAGATTCGTGAGCGGAAACTTCTGACCCGTGCCGAACTCGACCAACAGCTGCGGCGCTCCGCCGGTTTGCGGTTGGATCGCCACCACCATCCGCGTGGTGATCGGCTGTCCGCCGGCGGTGGTGAACAGGGGCGAATTCGCGGAGACCGCCCAGGCGCTTTCCGAGGAACTGGTCAGGTCGAACCGCCAGACGTTGCCCAGGAGGTCCCCGGCATAGACGTAATCGACGACGTGGTCGGTATCGATGTCGACCGGTGTGACGAACGCGATGCCGTTGGGATTCGAGGTGCCGCCCGTGCCCGTGCTCAGATAGTAGGTGCTCGAAATGGCGCCGCTGGTGCCGTTCACGATCATGATGAAGATGCCGGCGTCGCCCGAGGCGCTGCCGAAGCCGTTGCCGAATATGACGCCCCAATTGCCGTCGTGCAGGCGGCGGATGACGGGTGTTCCGTACGTGTTGCCCAGGTTGTTGGTGCCGCAGGCGGCCACCGCCTGATTGCAGGTGAGGGTCGACGCGGTCCAGTCGCCGATCACGAGGCTGGCGGCGTTGCCTTCGGAGAAATTCGTCGGGTTCGTGATGTCGAGCACGTAGATCCCGGCACCGCCCGCGCCGAGTCCGCCCGTGAGCCAGGTGTGCCACGTGCCGCCGTAGAACAGGTCGCCCGTGCCGGGTGTGGCGTCGACGAAGTAGTTGTGCGAGTACGACGCGCTCGAGTAATCCTGGGTGGTGTCGGTGCTGTTGTGGATGTTCTGGGTCACGAGGTACGGCATGTAGGCCAGGACTTCCTGGCCGTCGTTCGGCGTCGTCGCGTTGTTCACGTAATTGCCGCCGGAGTCGTAGGAGCCCGACCGGAAGGCATGCAGAAAGCCGTCGTTGGCGCCGTCGTACACCACGTTCAGGCGCGACTGCTGCGCCCTGATGAAGGCTGAGTAGGTCTGCGTGCCGGCGTTTTCGGACATCGTGTCGGAGGAGACGATCTTGTCGGCCCAGGTGGCGGAGTAGGCGGAGGCGGGCGGTCCCACCCAGACCGGACTGGAGTCGATGATGTCGCCGAGAATGCCGGTGCGGCGCCGGAACTCGCCCGTGCTCAAGGAATTGATTTCATTGCGGCGCTGTCCTCGCAGGTACAGGAGGCGGTCGGAATTCGGCGAGCCCGCGAAGGTGTCGCCCATATCGAGAGTCGACTGCTGCGCGGCGGAGAGTGCGGTGCCGCTCACGGTCGGGTCCCATTCGAAGGCGACGCCCTGGGTTCCGTCGTACGTGATCATGCTGCGGCTCAGCGGCACGGCAGTCGAGGCGGATGGAACGTAGGCCTGCGGGACCACCACTCCCGCGGTGCCGGTGCTGGCGCAGGTGGCGCCCGACTTGATGCCGGTGAGGTTGCATTGCGCATCCCAATTGGCCGTGGAGCTGATGCTCACCGTCTGGTTGGTCGAATCGTACAGGATGTTGCTCGACGTCAGATCGCCGGTCCAGGTGGCGGGATAATAATTGGCCAGATACGCCTGGGTGCCGGTGGCGATCTTGGTCGCTTCCTGTTGGTTCACGCCGACCGACGTGCCCGCCACGGATGCCGGGCTCGCCTGGAAACACAGGACTTCGTGCACGTTGGTGCTGCCGCCGGTGGAGCCGGTGAAGCCGAAGCGGAACGTGGCCGGCGGCGCGCCGTTGCTCGCGGTGATGGAGGCATTCGAGATGACGGGAATGTAGGCTCCGTTGCCGTACGCCATGAACAGGCTCAAGTCGCCGGCTTGAGTGATCTTGAGGTTGTAGGTGATCGGCGTGGCGGCGCCGCGGGTATTGGCCGATTCCGCCGCGATTTTCTTGCCGGGCAGCACCGCACTCAGGATCAGCGAGGCCCCCGGGATGATGCCGTAGTCCGGCACGGTGATCGTGGTCTCGTGCGGATTGAGGGAACCGCCGTCGCTCATTCCGGCGGGGGTGCCGTCGGGCGCGGTCGTGGGACCATAGTTCCACAGGCGCCCGGTTTTGCAGGTGTTCTGGACGGCCTGCGCCGCCGAGGACGTGCCCTTGAGGCTGGAGGGGTACATGCCCGGATAATTGTTGCTGAGCCACCCCCAGGTGACGCTGCCGGCCCCGCGCAGGCCGATGCGGCCGGGGGTCTGGTTGGGGCCGGTGACGGTGTTGTCGCCGGCATTCAGGAAATTGCCGTACTCGTCCATGCCGAGGCCGAGGTATCCGTAGGCCAGGCCGTCGTAAGCCCGCACGCTGGTGTCCGGGCGCAGCGTCGGGTCGTTGTTGGTATTCGAACAGGAGTAACCGAGGCTGCCGCCGAACGCACCGACGTCGTACGGCGACTGGGCGCCATCCATCAAGAAGAAGCCCATGCCGTCCGCGCCGTCGCCGTTGGCGCCGTCGCCCCGGTAGGCGATGGTCTTGAAAATGATGTTGACGCCGGCGCTGTTGTCGAACGGGGTTCCGGAGGAAATGATCGCCCCCGCCTGGTTGTACCCGTAGGAAAAACCCGATTTGCCCTTGGTATTGTTGCCGTTCGTGAGGCGCAGTGCGCCGCTGCCGGCGGCGTCCGGGGTTTGCACGCCCGCGGCGCCGCTGCCGGGGAGCGAGGAGTTGCCCAGGTAGCCCATCGAGCCGCCGACCTGCACCTGATTCTTGTAGTACGGCAGGCCCACGCAGGACGGAATGCTGCCTGAACCGTCGCCCGCCGTGAGACAGGCGCCGCCGAACGTCTTCCAGCTGTTCGCGTCGTTCGCCTGGGTGAAGTCGTCGTTGACGGTCGCACCCTGCCCGTGTCCGAGCAGAGGCAACGACACCCCGACGACGATGATCAGCGCCGCGAACCGGGCTGAGAATCCTTTGAGTTTCATGGCTGTGTCGGATCCTGTGGGATGTTGGACGAGACGATGTAGGTGCTTTCGACGATGGAAACCGTGCTGCTCGAGCCGCCGTAACCCACGGCGTCGATCTGGTAAAGCTCACCGGCGCCGCCTGCCGGTTGCCCCAAATCCGTGATGTAGTAAACCGGCGCCTGCGAGTAGGTCCCCGCGGTGGGGTTCGTGGCATTGACGGTGTTCACCACATTGTTGCCCTGATTGGACGTGAACTGGCTGTAGGTGATCCCGGCGGCCCAGGGCAATTGCAGCAGGGTGATCGGCGTGAGTCCATTGGTGCACACCTGACCGGTGGTCGAGGGAACCACGCCCGTGCAGTTGGCCGAGGCCGTGTTGACGCCGCTGACGAGCCAGTTCTCGGCGTATTGCTGCGCGCTGATGGCGGCGTTCAGGGCGCGCTGCTTGTCGCGGGTGTTGCCCGCGATGCGCTCTTCGATCCCGTAGCTGCGCATCATGCTGAGCGCCAGGATGGTCAACACCACCAGAAGGAGGATCGAGGTGATGAGCGCCATGCCGCGCTGGCGGCGCCGTTGCGGGCGGTGGCGTCTCATGGGTGGACTCTTCATGAGTTGACTCCGGTGCCCGTCATGACGGCGATCACGCGGGTGATGCTGATCGGAGTCGCCGCATTCAAGGGATTGGCGAATGTGGCGGTCACCTTGACGGCGCAGACGCTGAGCCAGAGCGCTTTGGCCGACGCGCTGGCGTTGATCTGCGCCTGCGTGAGGTAGCCGTCCGCGCAGCTGCCGGTGTCGGTCGCGCCGTTCTTGACGCCGTAGAGTATCGACAATTTGGTCACGCCGTTGACCAGCGCCACG
>JBBIKV010000048.1:17700-23375 GCA_037445285.1 Nevskiaceae bacterium
GGGCGACTTTCCCGCCGCGTTGGTGAGCTTGCACATCAGCTGGGGAGGCTGGCCCGCGTTGACCAGGATGTAAAAATTGTTGGTGTAGGTGTCGTACGGGTTGACGGTCGAGTTCTGGGATCCGGTGCAGCCGTAGACGTTGTCGCCGATTCCCGCGCCGAAGCGGACTATCACGGTGTCGCTGCCGTTCGCATCGGTGCCGCCGAACACCGCCTGGCCGGCGCTCGCGAAGGAGCCTCCGGCGGGCAGCACGGTGCTGGACAGATTGGTCTTCGGATCCGGGAAATACCCCCCGGACTGGATCACCTCCGCCATGAAGGTCATCACCAGGCGTTCGTCGTCCTGCAGCTGCGCCAGTTGATTTTGCGCGGCGAAGGTGTTCTTGGTGCGCGCGACGATCGCGAGCGCGCCGCCGACCAGGAACAGCGCGATCGTCACCGAGACCATCAGTTCGATCATGGTGAATCCGCGGACGGACCGGCGGTTCCAGGGACGCTGCGTGGAAGGATGACGGATCACGGTTGCACGTACAGGGTGTAGCTTGGGTTCTGGAATCCGGCGGCGGCGCTGGCGGCGGACGGCGCCGAGGCGGCGGCGCTGGCCTCCGTGGAGTTCACCGCGACCGCGTTCTCGGTCCATTCGAGATTGAGATTGCAGCTGACCGGTGTGCCGGTCGAGCAGGTCAGGGTGGCCGTGTAGTTCGGCAGCAGCGCCTTCAGCGCCAATGCCCACTGCGCGAGATCGTAGGCCGCGAGGTTCGTCACCGTGCACCCCGCGGTGGTGGTGCAGACCGGGGGTGCCGCCACGGCCGCGGCGAGATTCGGCGCGCCGCCCGCCACGGTGATGGTCGTACCCTGGATGGAGATGGTGGCGCCGGCCGGGTCGGCGCTGGTCCAGTAGCCGCGATCGACGTGCATGCTCGCCGCCATGCTGTCCGCCTCGAGCGCGGCGATCGAGCGCCGGGCCGCCGTGGCCGTGTTCGAGAACGCCGCGCCCTCCAGCTTGGCGATTCCGAGAAGGCCGATGCCGAGCACGACCAGCGCGACCAGCACTTCGACGAGGCTGAACCCCCGGATGCGCGAGCGACCGGATTTCGGTTGTGCCGGGTTCAGCCGCATGTCGTGGCCTCCGCCGTCGTTTGACCCGCCCGCTGCGTGGAGAAGGCGCCGACGACGGTCGTGGACAGGCAGCGCGTGTAGCTCGCGGTCGACGTGCCGTCGTGCAGGGTGAAGGTGGCGCCGGCGGTCAGGTTCATCATGAAGCCGTCGCGATTGAAGGACACGTACTTGATGCCGTTGTCGACCACGAAGGTGTCCGCGCCGGAAAACGCCTTCTGCACCCTCAGCACCTGATCGGTGGCGTTGTCGATCTTGCCGTTGCCGTTGACGTCCAGGAACACCAGCCAGCCGGTCTCCCAGTCGCTGCTCGTCGTCAGGCAGCTGGCGCCGTCGTTGGTCGGGCAGAGTGAAATCGTTTGGCCCTGCTTGATCGCCTCCGAGCGGGCGAACTGCAGGTCGCCCAGCAGTCCGTTGACTTCGGCGGAGACGCGATTGGAGGTGGTGACGTATTTGAACGACGGGACGCCGACGGCGAGCAGAATGCCGACGATCGTGCATACGACCACCAGTTCCACCAGGGTGAATCCCGCCGCGGTTCCGGGCGGTCTCAGGCGGGTCTCGATGCAGGCATTGGGTCTCATGGGACGAGAAGATACCGGTCGAAGCCTTCGCGAAGCTGACATTGACCGACAAGAATCCCGGGATGTGAACCCGCTCGCACGCGGAGGGAGGCGATCAGGCTGTGACGCAGTTCACATCAGCGCGGCGGCGGCGTCGGAAAGAGGACCGAAATCCGGGTGCCGCGGCCGTCCGGCCCCGATTCGATGGTCATGGACGCTTCGTGGAGCCGCGCGATTTCATCGACGATCGCGAGCCCCAGTCCGCTGCCGTGTCCGGGAGAATTCGGCAGGCGATAGAACCGCTCTCTCACCCGCGCCCGTTCCGCTTCCGCAATGCCCGGTCCCGTATCCGTCACCGCCAGATAGGGGCGGCCGGCGGTGCGGCCGGTGCTCACGGTGACCGAGCCGCCGGGCGGCGTGTATTTCAAGGCATTGTCGACGAGATTGCTGAGCAGATCGTCGAGCAGCGACGCATCGGCCGGAACGGCCGCCGCCGACGTCTCGACGCCGAGATCGATCGTGGCGGCGAGCGCCCGATCGTAGAATCGCGCCACCACTTCGCCGACGATGGTCTGCAGGTCGATCAGCGGCCGCTTCGCGGCGATATTCACCGCGGGATCGGCGCGGGCGAGGGTCAGCAGTTGGTTGGCCGAATGGGCCAGCTGCCGGATGCCCTCCTGCAGCGTGAGCAGCCGGGGCCTGACCGGCGCGGCGGCCGGCTCGGCCAGCAACAGTTCCAACTGCGCCTGCAGTCCGGTGATCGGCGTGCGTAGTTGATGCGCCGTGTTCGCAATGAACTGCTGCTGCGATTGGACGGAGGCTCGCAGGGTCGCGAACAGCCGGTTGAGCGTGACCACGACAGGGGCGATCTCGCGCGGCACCGACGTTTCGTCGATGGACCGCAGATCCTGCGGCGAGCGCGCGGCGATTTCGCCGCGCAGTTTGCGCACCGGGCGCAGCCCGAGTTGAATGCCGACCCATACCAACACCAGCGTGACGTCCAATTGCACGAAGTCCCAGAGCAGCGTGCTCATGAATCCATAGCGGGCGGCGCGCGCCGGCACCGGCCTCGAGTCGGCGACGGTGATGAGGACCACGCCGGCGGCGGTGTCGAAACGCGTGGTGAGGCTGCGAACCGGATGGTGGTTCCACTGCGTCATCGCGAGCAGCTGGCTGGTCTCGCCGCTCAAGGGGGCCGCGGCGAGGTCTGCATCGCCGGCCAGCGGCCGCCCGTGCGCATCGCGCAGCACATACACGATCGAATCCGGCGGCGGCAGGCGCGGCGGCGTCGCCGAACCGGCATCGAGTCCGGCGCGGCCGTCCTTCACCTGCACGTGCGCCATCAAGGCGCCGGCCGCCTCGCGCAGGCGCCGGTCGCTGTCGATGACGCCGGGGGCGACGCTGTCGAAGTAATGCACCAGGGCGCCGCAGAGGGACAGCAGCATCAGCGGCACCGCGAGCCACAGCACCAACTGGCGGCTGATGGAGGAGGTCACGAGGTTTTCGCTTCTTCCAGCCGGTATCCCAGGCCGCGCAGGCTGCGGATCACGGCGGCGTCGCCGAGCTTCGCGCGCAGGCGCGATACGTGCACTTCGACCGCGTTCGGCGACAAGTCCTGCTCCGGGCCCGCCACCGCCTGCTGCACGCGCTCCTTGGAGACGACCTGGCCCGTGCGGCGCACCAGGCATTCGAGCAGCAGCCATTCGCGTGCCGTGAGTTCGACATCGCTCTCGTCGATCAACAGCCGCCGGCCCTCGAGATCGACGCGCATGCGGTTCAGCTTGATGATGCCGTCGAGCGCGCCGCTGGCGCGCCGCATCAGGGCGCGGCAGCGGGCCACGAGCTCCGCGGGTTCGAACGGTTTGCCGAGAAAATCGTCGGCGCCGAGATCGAGCGCCTTGACCTTGTCGTCGAGGGTGCAGCGCGCGGTGAGAATCAGGGTCGGCAGGGTCTTGCCGGCGCGGCGCAGGCGGCGGACTAGGGTCAGTCCGTCCGATCCCGGCAGTCCCACATCGATCACCGCCAGGGCAAAATCCTCCGACATCAGGGCGGTTTGAGCGGTTTCTGCGCTGGTGACGCGATGCACCGAATAGTGGGCGGACGTGAGCCCGCGCGTGATGGCGTCGGCCACGATGTCATCGTCTTCCACGACCAGCAGGCGCACGGCCTTCTCAATCCCATCCGCTCAAGGCGGCATCACGGGTCACCGACTGCCCGGCTGTTGGATCCTTCCCCCTCGTCACGGTCCGCCCCGAAGGCGCTGCGCCGCGGCGGCACCAGGGTGCGCAACTTCGCCTCATACGCCCGGCCATAGGTCTCCACGAACAAATGCGGAAAGCCGTCCGCCGGCCGCTGCGACAGACCGGCGAACATTTCGGAGTACAGCTCCCAATACTTACCCTTGTTCTGCGTGCCGAACACGCCGCGCTTGGAGGCCCGGTCGAAGCGCTCCTCCAATTCCTTCGGATCGACGCGCAGCAGGAACTCCTCGAAGGCCGCGTGCGTCGCGGCGAGCGATGCCGCGTTCCGGGCCTTGAGCTCCTTGAAGTTGTCGCGAATCGCGCGGACCGATCCGGCCCGGGACGATACCGTGCTCAACAGCCGCACCAGCGCTTCGTCGACGCCTTGCGAGAAGTTGAGCGGCGAGGGCGCGCCGTCGTCCGGCGGCGCGGGAATGCGAAACCGGTTGCGGACTTCGTGGTTGCCATGATTCAAGTCCATCAGGCCGAGCACCGACTCGCGCAGCAACTGCCCCGCCAGATGCAGGGCGGCACCGCGCGCTTCGGCGGTGATGGTGCGCGGATCGATGCCGGCGCCGCGGCAAAACGCGGCGAGGCCGCCGTCGAGGTCGCCGTCGAACAGAGCCGGTGACTGGGCCGGTGAGCGTCCGCTCGGAGCCGCGGGAACCTGGGCGCCCACGCCTGCGGCCGCACCCGCACCCGCACCCGCACCCTGGACATCCACCGCCCTGGTCTCCACCTTCAGCGGGCGCGTCAACATGTGCCACGGTGTCCCCGTGGCGTCGTCTTCGAGGGGAAATGAGTCGGGGTCGGGTCCCGCCATCACCGATACCGGTTGACCGTAGCTGCCGCGCGGCCGCAGTTCCACGTCCGCCGACAGACTGTCGCTCGCCTCCAGCAGCACGCTGAGATCCAGATCGGCACCCAGGTCGTTGGCGGTGGATTTGGCGACCGCCGAACTCGACGATCGGCCGTCGTACGCGACGATGGCGCTGTTGTCGGGAGGAAAATCGTTGCCCTTGTCGATGCTGACCAGCAGTTCATATTCACCGAGCCGGACGTAATCGCCGTCCTTCAGGGTATAGTCGTGGTACTTGCCGAGCGGCACCTGGGCACCGTTGACGTAGGTGCCGTTCGAACTGGTGTCGACCAGGATGTAGAACCCCGACCGGAAGTCGATACGCGCATGTTTGCCCGAGAGGTAGCGCTCCGGGTCGGGTAGAATCCACTCGTTGTCGGTGCCGCGTCCGATGCTGCCGCCGTGCACGCCGAACACCTTGCTGGAATGGGCGCCCAGTCGTATTCCGTGCTCGCTGACGACGCTCAGGCGCAGGGTCATTGTCGGTCCCTCCAACGGGTCTGAGATTTTGCGCTAAGTGCCCGTATACTATGGTGAAATGCTAGCAATGCCTGGAGCCTTCTAAATGGCCGCGAGTCACATTTTCAAAGTTCTGTTCGTGAATCAGGGCAAGGTCTACGAGATCTACGCCCGCAAGGTAAGTCATGGCAGCCTGTTCGGCTTCATCGAGGTCGAGGAACTCGTGTTCGGTGAGCGTTCGAGCGTGGTGGTGGATCCCGCCGAGGAGAAGATAAAGGCCGAATTCCACGAAGTAAAGCGCACCTACCTGCCGATGCACTCGGTGCTGCGCATCGACGAGGTGAAGAAGCAGGGCGTCAGCAAGATTTCGGCCCTGGAGGGCTCCAACGTCGCGCAATTCCCGGTGCCGATCTACGCGCCCGGCGGGGATTCGAACGCC
>JBBIKV010000048.1:23385-28927 GCA_037445285.1 Nevskiaceae bacterium
CCCTGTTTCTTCACCTCATCGATGCGCAGCACCGAATGCATGGGCAGATAGGTGAAGAAACAGGGGGTCAGCAAGATCGTGGCTCTCGAGGGATCCAACGTGTCCCAGTTTCCGGTGCCGATTTATACCCCGGGTGGCGATTCGAACGCCCGTAAATAGTCCGCAGTTCTGTTAGAATTCGGTATGTTAAGCGTGCTCGGCGCGCCCGCGCTGTCGCAATTCCGGCTCGAGAAATTGCTGCGTTCGCTGCAGGCCCATGACGGCCGGGTGAGCGGCGTCGCCTCGCGCCACGTGCATTTTGCCGATGTCGCGCAGGCGCTCGATGAGAGCGGTCTCGAGGTGCTCGGCAAACTGCTCGCTTACGGGCCCCGAGCGCACCTCTCGAACGACGTCGGACAGCGGGTGCTCGTCACGCCGCGCGTCGGTACGGTGTCGCCCTGGTCGACCAAGGCCACCGACATCGCGCACGTCTGCGGTCTCGGAAACGTGAAGCGTCTGGAGCGCGGCACCCTGTACTTCATCGCGGCGTCCGGCGAACTCTCCGCCGCCGACCTGCGCGGCCTCGGGTCGTTGTTGCACGACCGGATGACCGAGTCGGTCTGGATCGGCAACGATGAGCCGCAGGCGCTGTTTCACTCCGCCGCCCCTCGACCGCTGCGGGTCGTGGCTCTCGGGTCGGACGGCCGCGCCGCGTTGGGCCGAGCCAACGCCGAGTGGGGCCTCGCGCTCTCCCAGGATGAGATCGACTATCTGGTGACGGCGTTCGCGCGGTTGGGGCGGGATCCCACGGACGTGGAGCTGATGATGTTCGCGCAGGCGAATTCCGAACATTGCCGGCACAAGATCTTCAATGCGGACTTCGTCGTCGACGGCACACCCATGCGCTCGTCGCTGTTCGACATGATCCGCGCGACCCACGCCAAGAATCCCGCGGGGATCCTCTCCGCCTACCGCGACAACGCGGCGGTCATCGAGGGTTCGACCGCGGTGCGATTCTTCCCGGATCCATTCTCGCACCGTTACGGCGGCGTCACGGAACCCGTCGACATCCTCATGAAGGTGGAGACCCACAACCACCCGACGGCCATCTCGCCGTTTCCCGGCGCGGCGACCGGCGCGGGCGGCGAGATTCGCGACGAAGGCGCCACCGGCATCGGCGCCAAGCCGAAGGCCGGGTTGACCGGATTCTCCGTGTCGAATCTGCGGATTCCCGGGATGCTGCAGCCGTGGGAGCATGATTTCGGCAAGCCCGGGCGGATTGCCTCCGCGTTCGACATCATGATGGCCGCGCCCCTGGGTGCCGCCGCGTTCAACAACGAATTCGGACGGCCGAACACCTGCGGCTATTTCCGGGTGTTCGAGCAGCGGACGCGGGAAGCCGACGGCCGGGACGTGATCCGCGGCTATCACAAGCCCATCATGATCGCGGGCGGCCTCGGCAACGTGCGGCGCGGTGACGTCGAGAAGCGCGAGGTGGTGGTGGGTGCGCCGCTGGTGGTGTTGGGCGGACCCGCGATGCTCATCGGTTTGGGGGGCGGCGCCGCCTCGTCGGTGGGCAGCGGGCAAAGCTCCTCCGACCTGGATTTCGCCTCGGTGCAGCGCGGCAATCCCGAGATGCAGCGTCGCGCGCAGGAGGTCATCGACCGTTGCTGGGCCATGGGCGAGGCCAATCCCATACTTCTGATCCACGACGTGGGCGCGGGCGGCTTGTCGAATGCGCTGCCCGAAGCCATCGCGCACAGCCGCCGCGGCGGGAGCATCGATCTGCGCAGGATTCCGAGCGCCGAATCCGACCTGTCGCCGATGGAGATCTGGTGCAACGAGTCCCAGGAGCGCTATGTGCTGGCTCTCGCGCCGGGCACCACCCCGGCCTTCGCCGCGTTGTGCGAGCGCGAGCGCTGTCCCTTCGCGGTGGTCGGGGAGATCACGGGCGACGGACGGCTCAGCGTCGTCGATCCGCTGTTCCACACCGCACCGGTCGACATGCCGCTGGCAGTGTTGCTCGGCAATGCACCGCGCATGACTCGTCGGGCGCCGAGCCGCCCCAAGTCGCGCACTGCGCTGTCGACGGCGGGCACGACGCTGGCCGAGTCGCTGGACCGGCTGCTGTGCCTGCCGACGATCGCCGACAAGACGTTTCTCATCACCATCGGCGACCGCTCGGTGGGGGGGCTCATCAGCCGCGATCAAATGGTCGGTCCCTGGCAGGTGCCGGTCGCCGACGTGTCGGTCACGCTGAGTGATTTCGAGGGTTACAGCGGCGAGGCCATGGCGATGGGGGAACGCACCCCCGTCGCGGTGCTGGACGCGCCCGCATCGGGGCGGCTGGCGGTGGCCGAGGCGATCACCAACATCGTCGCGGCCGACGTGCGCCGGCTCACCGACGTGCGGCTGTCCGCGAATTGGATGGCCGCCTGCGGCGAACCGGGCGAGGATGCGGATTTGTACGCCACGGTGCATGCCGTCGGGATCGAGCTGTGCACGGCGCTCGGAATCGCCATTCCCGTCGGCAAGGATTCACTCTCGATGAGGACGGCATGGAGCGATGCCGCGGGGGAGCACGCGGTCATCGCGCCGGTCTCGCTCGTCGTCTCCGGATTCGCGCCGGTGGCCGATGCGCGGCGCACGTTGACGCCGGAATTCGACCTGTCGCGGCCCTCGCGCCTGTGGTTGATCGACCTCGGCGCCGGCAAGAATCGCCTGGGCGGTTCGTGCTGGGCGCAGGTCTGGGAGCGCCCCGGGGGCGCGCCGGCCGATCTCGACGATCCCGCCCTGCTCAGCCGCTTTTTCGCGGCGGTCACGGAGCTCAAGGACCGGGGCCTGGCGCTCGCGTATCACGACCGGTCCGATGGCGGCGTGCTCGTGACGCTGCTCGAAATGGCCTTCGCCAGCCACTGCGGACTCGAGATCGATCTGCAGGCGGCGGCGGATCCGCTGGCCGCGTGTTTTTCCGAGGAACCCGGCGCGGTGGTGCAGGTTCCCGCGGCGCGCGCCGACGAGGCTCGCGAGGTCCTGCTGCGGCACGGTCTCGACGCGCTGACCCACGATCTCGGCTGTCCCGTGGGGCGCCGCACCGCGGCCGCCGCCGGCGTGGGCGATGCCCCGGCTCTCGCGACCGTGACGGTGACCGCAAACGGCGAGGTGTTGTACCGCGCCTCGCGCGTCGATTTGCACCGGCGCTGGAGCGCGGTGTCCTACCGCATGCAGTCGCTGCGCGACAATCCGGAGTGCGCCCGCGAGGAGTACTCGGCGCTGCTCGATGCACGCGATCCGGGATTGCATGCCCGCCTGACGTACGATCAGGCGGACGACGTCGTGGCGCCCTTCGTGGCACGCGGCGCGCGGCCGGCGATCGCCATCCTGCGGGAGCAGGGCGTCAACAGCCAGACGGAAATGGCGGCCGCGTTCACCCGCGCCGGATTCGATGCCTACGACGTGCATATGACCGATCTGCTGGCGCGCCGCGCGCGCCTCGGAAGGTTTCACGGACTGGTCGCCTGCGGCGGGTTCTCCTATGGAGACGTGCTCGGCGCCGGGGAGGGCTGGGCGAAGTCGATCCTCTTCAACCCGGCGGCGCGCGACGAATTCTCGGAGTTCCTCGCACGCGATGCCACCTTCACGCTCGGCGTCTGCAACGGGTGCCAGATGCTGTCGGCGCTCAAGGAACTCATTCCGGGCGCGGCGCGCTGGCCGCGTTTCGTGCGCAACCGGTCCGAGCAGTACGAGGCCCGCCTCTCGCTGGTGGGCGTGCCGCGCTCGAACTCGGTGCTGTTCGCGGGCATGCAGGGATCCGTGCTGCCGATCGTGGTGGCCCACGGCGAGGGGCTCGCCGAATTCTCATCGCATCCCGGGCCCGCCCCGCTGCTCGAACACGGGCAGGTCACGCTGCAGTTCGTCGATCATCACGAAGAGCCCACCGAGAGATATCCGTTCAATCCCAACGGCTCCCCGCTCGGCGTGGCCGGCGTCTGCAGCGAGGATGGCAGGGTCACGGCGCTGATGCCGCACCCGGAACGCGTATTCCGCACGGTGCAGAATTCCTGGGCCAGCAGGAGTTGGGGGGAGGATGGCGGCTGGATGCGCCTCTTCCGCAATGCCCGGAGTTTTCTCGCCTAGCCGGCCGCCTCCAGCGGCGGGGCGACGAACCGGCGGAACGTCATGGCCTGCAGGAGGCGGGCCTTGCGCACGAACGTCTGGTACAGAAGGTCGCGCATCACCTCGAGGAGCATCCCCGCGAGTTCCGCGGTGAGCGCGGGCTGATTCGGCCACGGGTCGCTGTCGCTGCCGAACAGGACGGTGCGCAACACCGCGAAGCTGTCGTCGTCGAGTTCGGCGAGCGTGCGGATTTCCTGCATCGTGTCGAACAGCTCGAGCTTGCCGCGCTCCCCGAGTTCGCGGAACAGCGACTGCGCCGTGCGCCGGCTCATGGAGCCGAACGCGTTGTAGCATCCGGCGGAATAGCAGCCGAGGGCCTCGCGGAACAGCCCCTCGGCTTCTTCCGGCAGGTACGTCAGGGGGAAGTTCTCGCGCGCGCGCTCCACCTCGGCGTAATTCGGTGCGAGTTCGATCCGCAGCGCATTGTACGCCTTGACGAGGAACTTCAGGAAAACGGGCTCGCCGCAGGCATCGCAGCTGAACACGATGCCCGCCTGTTTGGGCATGCGGCGCGAGAGGTCGTCGAAGCGGGGAGTCGCCGCCGGCGTGACGTGCGTGAGGGTCTGGCAGTGAGGGCAGGTCAGCGCGATGCCCTGATGTTCGACATGCAGTTCGTCCTGCGGCGTGATGTAGATGCTCATGGTTCAGCCCGTCAGCGGTTTGTAGCGGATGCGGTGCGGCTGGGTGGCGTCCTCGCCCTTGCGGCGCTTGTAGTCCTCGACGTATTCCTGGTAGTTCCCCTCGAACCAGGCCACCTGTGAATCGCCCTCGAACGCGAGGATGTGGGTCGCGATGCGATCCAGGAACCAGCGATCGTGCGAGATGACCACGGCGCACCCGGGGAAGGCCACGAGCGCCTCTTCCAGGGCGCGCAGCGTCTCGATGTCGAGATCGTTCGTCGGCTCGTCGAGCAGTAGCACGTTCCCGCCCGCTTTCAACACCTTCGCGAGATGCACCCTGTTGCGCTCGCCGCCCGACAGGTCGCCGATGAATTGTTGTTGTTGCGTGCCCTTGAAGTTGAAGCGGCCGACGTAACCGCGCGAGGAGGTTTCGTAGTTGCCCACCTTGATGAGATCGAGGCCGCCGGAAATCTCCTGCCACACGGTGTTCTTGTCGTTGAGCGCCTGGCGCGATTGATCGACGTAGGCAAGCTTGACGGACGGGCCGACGCGGATCTCGCCGCGGTCCGGCTTGTCGACCCCGGTCAGCATGCGGAACAGCGTGGTCTTGCCCGCGCCGTTCGGGCCGATGATCCCGACGATGCCGCCGGCGGGCAGGTTGAAACTCAGGTTCTCGATCAGCAGCCGGTCGCCGAATCCCTTGCGCACGTCCTTGCATTCGATGACCAGATCGCCCAGCCGCTCGCCGGGCGGTATGTAGATCTCGT
>JBBIKV010000049.1:0-28754 GCA_037445285.1 Nevskiaceae bacterium
TTGTCAGGGCTGCCAATAATAGCTTCATCACGGTCGGTCTCGATGCATCCGAGTATTCCCACTGGGCCAAGTCGCGTCAGATCCCCGCATACCACGAATATCCGCCCTCGGGAGAGGCCGACCCCAGCCCCTTGCCGAACTTCCGTAGATCGTCCGTAACCGTCAGACGGGTGATGAACTTGACGTTTTTGTAGCCCAGTTGTCGCGGAACCCGCATGCGTAGCGGGCCACCATTGCCGACAGCCAGGTCTCCACCGTTCATTCCGTAGGCGAGATACGTCTGCGGATGCAATGCATCGCCCATATCGATGCTGTCCCACCAGTCGGGATCGATCGAGAAGTAGACGACGTACCTGGCGCGCGGTTGAATGCCGGCCACTTCGAGCACATGCGAGAGAGGCACACCGGTCCACTCGGCGACATACGACCAGCCCTCCTCGCAGGCCAACTGCGTGATCTGGGTCCGCGAGGGGTAGCTCTTCAGCCGATCCAACGTAAACGTCCCCGGCCGATCCACCATCCCATCGACGGTCAGCCGCCAATCCGCGAAACCACCCGCTTGGAGCGTCTTGAAGGCGTCGGTCAGCGGGGGAATTTCATTTGCGAGCGGCTTCGCCGAAATCTCACCTCGCGCAAATTCACGTGCCATCGAGTGATTGGTCAGCAGCCGGTAGGAGGCATAATTCAGCGTTTCACCGGGGCCCCAGATTCCCGCGCCGTCCGGCGGGATCAGCCCGTGGTTCTTCGCCAACCCCGCGGCCACGCCCAACCCAGCAATGCCGGTTGCTGCGGCAACTCCGCCTTTGATCAGTTTGCGTCGCGAAAGATCGGTCATTCGTCCCCCAGAGGTCCATCGATCCGGCCCGTGATCATGGCGCGCATGCGGCTGCGGAAACCCGCAAACCAAACCATCCCCGTATGAACGAGAAAAAACGACAGCAGGGACGCGGCGATGAAGAAATGAAGGGTGCGCGCCGATTGCCGTCCGCCCAGAAGGGTGACGCTCGCCGGAAGCGCCGAGGTGAATGCCGGAGACATCGCGAGCCCCGTCCAGATGACCATCGGAAACAAGGCGAAGATCACGAGAAGGTAACTAAGCCGTTGCAGCAGATTGTAAGACCAGACCTCCGCCGCACTCGGTCGCTCGAAGCGCAGATGACTGGCAAGCGTCCTCCGGAGCGCGCCCCATGAAAGGTCCTTTCCGGGCGGCAGCAGATTCTTTCGGAAATGTCCCGATAGCAAGCCTCCCGCCACGTAGACCAAGCCGCTCAACACCGCGAGCCAAGCCGCCTGAAAATGAAGATACCGGCTCCAGCCATTCTGGTCGGGCAGCACGTACCCGTATCCGGTCTGCACCAGCGATCTTGACGACGGGATCGGCAGCTTGAACAAGGCCGGCGTCAATACATTGCCGTTCTCACCCCAATAGAATCGCGGATGAGAGATCACAATCTCCGTCCCGCTCACGAGAAGGGCTAGGAAGGACAGCGCAATGATCCAATGCGTGGCGCGAACCAGGGCGGAGTGACGCGACCGTTGCGAAGTGGGCGGAGAGAGGCGAACGGGCCCCGGCATCCGCTTTTCTGCCACTGACTGCATCTCCACCATTCGTGTAAGCCTCCCCGCGAACCTAGAGGCGTCCCCCGTCTTTCGGCGAATCCTAACACGCTCCGCTCCGGCTACGCCCGTCCTGTCAAACCCCCGTCCCGTTGCCGGTCGCGAGCGTCCGCTTCGAGGAAGCCAACCCGGAAAAATAAGCTACCAAAGCGACCTCATCCGAACTCAGCCACCGTCGTTGTGCAACACACTCGGGGATCGCGGCCCTGTAATTTGGTCAGCACGTTGACCAAATGAGCGGCGGCAAGTCATCTGTAGCCCCTGGGCCGCAGATGCGGGTGGACCTTGCCGATTCGATGCCCAAGGGCTACAAACTGACTTACGCAGAATGTCGCCCCTGGGCTACAATAGAGGCACGAATTCCTGAAATTGATGCCTAAGGGCCACAAATTGTCTACGCTGGCAGATGTCGCCGAACAGCTTAAGACCGCGCGCCGCGCCGCCGGCTTGAGCCAGACCGAGCTCGCGCGCCGCGCCGGCGTCGCCCGCACTACTGTCGCCCGGATGGAAACGGTCGCGAAGGGAGATATGAGCGTCTCCGTTCTCGTGCGCCTGCTCGAGGCGGCCGGCTTTGACCTCAAATTCGTAAAATTTGGCCACATCCGCACCCTTGAGGACGTGCTCGCCAAGCAACACAGCGGAGACGCCCCGACATGATCCTCGATGTCCATGTGAGGGCAAAGACGGTCGCGAAACTCTAGCGCGAGCGCGACGAGTACGTGCTGCGCTACCTGCCAGCCGCAGTTGAGATCGACTTCGTGAGCCTCACCATGCCCGTCCGGGCGGAGCCCTGGAAATGGCCGCGAGACCTGCACCCCTTCTTCCGGCAGAATCTCCCGGAGGGCTGCCTTTTGGGCGTCATCCGCGAGGAGTTCGGGCCGCTCCTTGATGGCACGGATCTCTCCCTCCTCGCGATGGTCGGTGACACCGGCATCGGCCGCGTCACCGTGACGCCTGAGGGCGCGTTGCCCGGGGTCGCCTTACGGCCTCTCGATATCGAGCGGCTCCTCACCACCGAAACCTCCGTCGAGGGCTTTGCCTCATTGGTGAGCAATGCCGCCCGATCGGCCTCGAATAGCCGGTAGGAGTTCGCTCGTTCCGGATCCAGCGAGAGGCGGCGAGGGCGGCATGCGGGCGGTGCGCCACGCTTGTTCGTGCAACTGGATTCCTCGCCGGAGCTGTCGTGCGCCATCATCCGCCTGTCGCAGCGGTTCAAGACCGGGCAGTAATGCCATGGATCGGTTGGCCGTCCCAGGTCCGAGAGCCGACACGAAATTGGCCGCCGGTGGGACCCGGACTTCGTTATCCTAGTGCACCAGGCATCCCTTGCACGCGATCGGTGCGCATTCGAAGGATTGGATCATGACGACGAAATGGGCGGTCCGCGGGGTCGCGATACTCGTGGCGTCGAGCGCCGCCACCCTGTGGCACGCGGTCGCCCATGGTGAGTCGCCCTACGAAATGGACCAGCGCCAGCAATTGGAGCAATACCAACGCCAACATGGTCTCTCTCCGGACGCCGCCCAGGCCGAGCGCTGGAAGCGTGAATGGCAGGAGCAGCATCCGAACCAACCGGTGCCGAATGCGGGCGTGCTGCAGAAGCTGCATCGCCAGGAAACGCTCGACAACATCAATGCCGGCTTCGGCAAGATGCGCGAGCAACGCCAGGCCGAATTGCTGCGCAATTACCAGTTGAGCCGGCAACACCAGCAACAGATTCTGGCCCGGCAGCACGTCACCTGGACCGCCGAGCAATGGCGCGACTGGAACCGGCAGTACGACGCGGGCTTGAGGGCACAGGTTCGGTCGTATGAACAAGGTAGGGCCATCAACGCCGAGATCCTGGAAATGGAACGGCAGCGACGCGAGTTGGGCTTCAGCGTGCCCTGAGACCCGCAGCAGCCCCCACGCCCGCCGCCCCCGACGGGCAGATGGAACGGACGATGACCGTCGGCCTTCCGTCCGTCGAACAGTTCCTGGATCCTCGGCTCATGCGAGATCGGCGGGTACCGGTAGGGCTTCGTGCTCGGCAGCCCCGGCTGGAAGGCCCGGCCGTCGGCGCCGTACCAGGTCTCCCGGGCCTGATAGCGAGCTTCGTTGAACACCGCCTGCGCGTCTGAGGCCCCGGTGGGCAAGCACGACTGGATGAACTACGGTGCGTTCGTCGGCACCACCGAGGACATCCGCGTGCCCGGCAAGCCGGCAGTGGGAATCCGATTCTACCGGGCGACGTTCTAGAGAAATTCAACGGTTTGCGTACGGACGGTCGCGCCAGCGCCTAGCTTGCCGCGCAGGGTGAAGAGCGAGCAGCTGACATCCGAGCGGCTCACGCCGGCGTCTCCGCCGAGCCTTGTGCGCCGGATGCATTATTGAATCATCTCGAACCGATCGCCAAACATCGGGCCGAACTGCGCTCGGGCAGCATGCCATTCGCGAGCCGGCATCTTGACTTGGTATGGCGGCTCGTTAAGATGCAGGTGCATGTAATCCGAATGAATTGTCGATCGTGGTCAGATCCATCATCAGCAATTCAGCCACTCCCTCCTCATGCACCACGACCCCACGATCTGCCATGGCGCCCGCCAGCGCGTCGTCCCACTGCGCGACCGCGGGCCTTCCGCGGCGAGGTGGAATGCCGTGTTCCGCGGTCGCCGCTAGATAGTCCGTCGTCCCGAAGCGCCAAGGTTTGGCCCCGAACTCTCGCATCACGAAATTCCCGATGGTGATTCCGCCCCAGTCGAAATCACCGTGATAGCGGAGCCGGGCGCCGGCAGCCGCGAGTTGTGCGAGCAGTGTCTGTTGCGCTGCCGATGGCATCCCGTCCGTGCAAACCAGCGGCGCACAGGTTGATCCCAAACGGTCGGCGGCGATTGCGACTATGTCGGGATTCTCGCAGACGAACACGTCGCGGTCGGCGACGGCCCAGCCGGGGGGGCGGCGTAGCAGCCTGCGGAGCGACAGATGCAGGGGCTCGCCAGCCTGATGAATGAGGTCGAGGTTCATGACCGGGAGATTGAGGCACAGGGCCGGCAGGGTAAGCGCATTGACCGTCACCCCCAAGCGCGCCCACCGCCCGCGATGAGACTCTTCGGCGTCCTGTTGGCCGGCGGTTTCGACGGATTCAAGGGAGGGATCGGCGGCGCAGGCCCGCAATACAATGGTGCCCACCGCCCGTCCATTATCCAGACCGTGCGAGTCGCCCAAGACGTCGGCGGCGAGCTGGGCTCGCGACGTACCGCGACCCGGCAAACGAGATAGTACGCGGGCGGCCTGTTCAAGAAGGCTTTTCGCCCGTTGGGGATCGCTGGCCGCGAGGCGTTTGACCAGTGCGGTACCGGCCACATCGGCCACCAGTGCGACGAGCCGTGGTTCCTCGATGCAAGAGAATGCTTCATCCCATGACTGCTGGCGGGAGGCTTGCTCGGCGAGGCGATTCGTCAGAGGTCCGTCGAGAAACTCCAGCGCCTGACGCAGGCTGGACGCGACGCCTGCATACTTAAGCGCGGCGTCGAGGTCGGAACGGCGCAGGCGCATGGAGCTCGCGGCAACGACGCGCCGGCCGAGCAGACCGGCGAGCGCGCGGCGCTCATGGGGGCTGAGACCCGTCAGGGTGAATTGGTCGAGCGACGTGCCGCGTTCATAGCGGGAGCGCAGCCGCTGTCGCAGGGCTCTGAGCTTTTCTCCGCCCAACAAATGCCGGAGGCGTTCGCCGTCAACAGAATCTGCGTTCATTCACCCGGATCCGCTGAATCGGGGAACCGGCGCACTGGATCCGCTTCAACCTTCCTCTCGTGGCCGTCCCAGGACCAGCGCGACACGAAGATGGCGTCCATGCCTTCGCGGCGCACGATCTGACAAATACTGAGACCGGGGATCTCGGCATAGCAGCCCCACTCGCGCTCGCTCGTCATCACGAAGTCGAGATCGAACTCGCGGATCAATCCCATGCAGCTGGCGCGAGCTTCGTCGTCGATGCCGGCGAATGCTTCGTCGAGCAGCACCAGCCGCGGCGCGTGTTCATGGGCGCTGCCATAATGACTGCTGGCGGCTGCGAACAGGGGGACCGTCAGACCAAGCGCTCGCTCACCGCTCGATGCGGGGCCTGACAGCGGCCTCCACTGTCGGTCTTGGTTGCGTTCGATGGTGAAGTGATGCCAGCGACGATAGTCCAACGCCCGGGCGAGGCTGTCGTACAACGTGCCGCCCTGGTCCCGCTCTCGCTCGGTCTCGATGCGCGTCTGCAGGAACTCGCCGACCAACCGCCGGTCGTCGGAGGACCAGGCCTCCGCGGTGGTGTTGAGCAGCCGCTTGCGCGCCACGGTCAAGCCGGGCACCGCGTTCTCATCGCTCTCGGGCAGCGGATCCCAGACCAGCCGGTAGCGCACGCCGGTGGAGGTGGGCCGTTTGTGTAGTTCGGCGTTGATCGCGGCTACGCGCTCCTCGGTGTCCTGGATCATGCGCTGCAGGTTGGCCGCAATCTCCTTCTCGAGGTGCTCCTCGAGCAGGGCGCGCTCGTGAGCGGACAGGATCAGCCGTCGTTCCGCGAGCTCCGTGTCGAGCCGGCGTTCGAGCGCGTCGGGTCGCTCGGGCTTCTGCTGGTAGACGATGCGAACGATCAGCCCGTGGTCGCTCGGTTCCGCGGTGGCGGAGTGCCCTTGGATGGACATGGCGCTCTGCAGTTCCGTGAAGTCGGTGCCGATGGCGCGCTGCACTCGCTCCCAGTCGGGCTCGTCGGCCGGGACATCGGCCAGCGCCTGCTCGGCGCGTCTTGCGATCGTCAACGCCGCCTCGATTCCCCAGGCGGCCGTGGCGTCGGGCAGGGTCAGTTCCGGAACGGCGATGGCGACGAAACCGGTGTGCTGGGCATAGGCTTGAAGACCTTCGGTGGCGGACTTGCGCGCCTGCACGCGTTCATCGAGCTTCAGGGTGAGATCCGTATGCTTCTGTTCGGCGGTGCCGCGCTGGCTGGCGACCACCACGAGCTGAGCCCGGGCGTGTTTCAGTGCGCTTTCATGGTCCCTCTGTGCCTTCTGGGTTACTTCGATCTCGGCCCATAATTCGCTGACCTGTTTGCCGACCGTGGCCTCCAACGTGGCCGCGGTTTCGGCCGCGGCACTCAAGAGTCTCTGCTTGTCTCGATGGTCCCCGACGGCGTCGCCCAATACCGCTCGCGCGTCGGTTTCGCGCTGAGTTTGCTCGGCATGTTCGGCCAGAGCGCTCTTGTGATCACGGAGGGCGTTGACAAAGTCGGCGACCGCCTGCCGGTAGTCGCCCAGCAGTCCCTCGATCACCGCGAGCTCGCCCGCGACGGTCGGTAGCTTGAGCGCATGCGCGTCCGATTCCAGTGCGCCCCGTGCACGGGCCAGCGCCTCTTCGGCCTGGGCAAGCTTGGACTCCGCCTCGCCCAGTCGCGCCTGCGCATCGCGTCGCCGACGCTCGGCGGCATTGTTCTCGGCGTGCCAACGGTGCAGGCCGTCGTCGGCGGGCGCGCGTGCGTATTCGCTGCGCGCGGTGTCCCGGGCCGACTCGAGCTGCGCCATCGCCGACTCCTGCGCCCTGAGTGCAGCGAGAAGCTCGTCCAACCGGGTGGTGATGGAATCCAGGCGCGAGCGGCGCGCCGCCTCCCGGGCCGCGTGACCGATATAGCGCGCGCCCGGCTTCATCCACGCGCCGCGGACGTTGCCCAATCGAAATTCGCCGCCCGGGGACACCCAGGCTTCGGCGTTTTGCGGCTCGAGGTCGGCACAGGCGACCGATTGCAGCAGCGCGGTCAGCGTGGCCGGGTCGATCTGGGCACCGCCACCCGCCGTGGGAAGGGTGGGTATTAGCCACTCCGCCAGAGACCTCGCACACGGCGGCCGGACGGTCAGGATGGCTTCATGGGTCCCAGGAGCCAGCATAAGGCCGGTGGGAAGCACCCAGGCATCGAGCAGTCCGCTGGCCTCGAGGGCGGACTCGAGGCCGGCGTGGGCAGCACCGGCCACGTGGGGCGCGAAATCCACGAGCTGCCACAGGGGGGCTCCGGGCGTCCGGGCACGAATCGACGGATCTCGGGTATGGGGAGCGGGAGGCGATTGGTCCTCGCCGGCCTCGAGACGCGCGCGTTCGGCCTGCAACTCAGTCTGCTCGAGGACGAGCAGCCGCCGCTGCTCGGCGAGCGCCGCGGCGCGCACGGCAAAGTCCTGTTCCAGACTCTGGAGCGCGCGCTCGAACGCGGCCCGCAGGGGATTGCCACCGCGCAAGGTGACGTGCCAGCTCGAGAGCTCGTCGAGGAGGCCATCGAGATCCGGGATGCGCAAATTTTGCGCGGTGTTGACGTGGTGCCGCCACGCGGCGAGCAGTTCAGCAGTTCCCTCCAACAACTGCTGCAAGGCGTTGCGGGCGGTCGTGGAGGCGGCTTCGAAGGCATCGCCATGCAGCGTGCGCGCGTCCTGCGCGCGGCTGCGATTCTGGACGGCTGACTCCACCTCGCGCAGCCGTTTGCGGACGACATCGATTTCCTCGCGTCGCCGCGACTCAGCGGTGCGGCCATGCCGCAGCACACCCGCAACGGACGCCTCGGGAAGATCCATGACGCCGTCGGGGAGCACGATGTCCGGCAACGCCTTCGCGTGGGCGTCCGACAAGCCGGTCTCCTGCGCGAGCCGGGCGGCACCGGCGGCGACGTCCTGTAACCGGGCACGGCTGCTGTCCGCCTGCTCGCGGCGTCGAATCGCCGCCTGCTCTTCCCGCGTGAGCTGCGCGCGGGCGGTGGTTTCGCGCCGTCCGGCTTCTTCGGCAAGGCCGCGGCACTCGACGGCGCGTTCGCGCGCACCCGCCAGCCGCACGGCATCGCGCATGACGGGGTCGGAGCGCAGTACGTCCAACCGGGCGTCATCGGCGGCGAGCCGTTCCTCCAAGTCCTGCTGCAGAGATTGATGACGGCTGACCCGGGCGCGCGCCTCATCCAGTTCGGTCTGAGCCGCATTGAGGTCGCGGCTGGCATTGTCGAAATCGGTCTGCGCCTGACGCAGGGTGCGTGCGCGGCGGCGAGTGGCGACCTGCGCATAGCGCCGATAGCGCGCGCCGAAGGAGAAGATCGCCTTGCGCATGGCCTCGATCTCTGCGAGGTCGCGACGCAGATCGGTCAGTTCGCTCATGGCTTCGGCCACGTCCTCGAGGGCTGCACGATCGAGGGGACGCAGCGCGTGGGTCAGCGCATCCGAAAGGCGCCCCTCGTCGGGGTCCTTGGACAGTTGCGGCTGGCGCAATTGGATCAAAGTGTCCACCAGGGCGTCGTAGCGCTCCGGGCCGAGGCCAAACAGCTTTTCGTCCACCGCGCGACGGTAGGTCTGGGCGCTGGGGAATACCTGGCCACGGGTGCCGATCGCCTCGATCAACCGTTCGCGCGTCAGCGCGGTTTTCTCGGGTGTGGTGAGCCACAGATCCGCGCCGACGCGTTGGTCGGTGATGAAGAACCAGGGCTCGGTCGTGGGACGGCCGGCCACGGCGCGCAATCCGCAGCCCAGGGTGACAGTCAGCACTTTTCCCGCGATGTCGAGCCGCCCAAATTCCATCCACGTATAGCCGATGCGGCGTTCATAGCGCTTGTTCATCAGGAGGTTCCAATCCATGCGCTTGCCGCGATCGCCGTCAGGCTCGACGCGGGAAGCGCTCAGGTTGGCATCCAACAGAAAGGGCAGCGTGAGGGAGAGCACCTTGGATTTGCCCGTGCCGTTGTTGCCCCGGAGCATCAGGTGGCCGTCGCGGAACCAGAACTCCTCCACCTCGTAGTGGTACAGCTCGACGAGGCCGAGGCGCAGCGGCTGCCAACGGGATCTGCCGGGGGTGGGCAGTGCGCTACTGGCGGCGGTGTCCATCAGGTCAGCGGCTCTGCAATGGCGTAGCGATGCAGCGCGGGCAGCGCCTGCACGCCATGCTCGAGGCGTCGAACCAGCCGCAATGCCACGAGGCGACTCACCGCCTCGGTGGCAAGCGCAACCTCGGCGCCTGCCTCACGGGCATCCTTGCGCCAAAATCGTCCGTAGCGATCGGCGGCAGTGCGCAGGTACCCGGCGAGCTCATGCAGCGAATGTGTGCGTTCAGGCGCGGTGCGCGCCGTGCGGGCGAGATGCTCGGCCACCAGCAGCGTTGCATGGGCCTCCGTGCCGACCGCAGGCAGGTGCTGGTCGGTGAGTTCTCCATCGGCATCCACCAGAGCCAGGCCCTCGACGCGGACCTCTGCGGTGAGACCGGTCGCTTGGGCGAGGCGGTGCGCCAGGGGACCGCGCTGGCTGACGAGGTACTCGAGTTCCTCGGGGGTCAGCTCGTCGTGATAGACCACGGGATCGTCAAGGAGACGGCGCGCGAGGCGATGGCGCAGTGCCATGCGCCGGCCGTCGGGGCTGTCCGGTACGTATTCGTCGAGGAGCGCGGCGAGCCGGCCATTGAAGTCGAGGTCGGCCTGCGTCATGGCAATGAGACTGGCTCCGCGCGTGCCGGCGGGCAGCCGTGCCAGCACCCGGCGGTGAACATCGTACAGGACGTCCCCGGATTGATTCACATAGCCCTCCTCGTCGCCGGCGACGCGCATGAGCACGCCCAGGTCCAGCAGCAGACGGCAGACGCGCACCAGCAACCTTCGCTCGCGTGCACCTTCGAGAGTGAACACAAAGCCGCACGCCGTGAGCTCAGGATCCGCGGCGGCTTCCAGCAGGCGTTCACCCAGGGCGCGCAGGGTGATCTGGGACTCGGCGCGTTCGAGCATCGCGCAGGCGAGACAGAGCAGCACGTATCCATCCCGATCGAAGTCCGCCAGTCCGCGCGTAGCGTCGTCCATGGCGGCGGCCCGCTTGTAGAGGCGGGCGCATTGACGTTCTACCTGCAGATTCCAGCCGGCCTCCCGCCCGAACCAGTCACGCAGGTAGTCGGCGTGGCGGCGCACGAGTTCGAGCGCGGGGTCCCCGGTGGGCATGAGCGGGCGCATGAGCAGGGCGCGCAGCGCGCGCTCGCGCTCTTCAGCCTCCTGGAGTTTCAGAACATCTTTGAGTCCGACGCTGGCCACGGGCTAAGTTCTTCGGATGCGAAGCAGGTGGTCGCGACCGCTGAAGGTCCCCAGTTCCGTCGTGATGGAGGCGCGGGTATTCGCAGCCAGGGGCTTCAGCTGAACCATGAGCGTACCGTCACCGGTCAACCGTTCGACCGGCTCGTCGGGATGCCGCTGGGTGGCGAGCGCCTCCCCCAGCAGTGTCAGGAATAAGCGGAATGACGCCGCATCCAGGCGGCCCAACTCGGACAGTCGGGTGTCGCGATTCGTGGCCAGCCGCTGTCGGGCCGCCTCGGTTTGAGCGGCTTCTGCCGCGACGCGGGCGGCCAGCAAGCTGCGCTCCGCGGAACGGTCGAGGATGCGGGGTGGGGCGCCGCGGGTCGGCAGCACGCCCTGCTCCCGAAGCTTCGGCAGAACCGCGATGCCGGGCGAGTCTGGCCACGGCGTGGTCGCGCTCACTTTTTCATCGGGGACGGCCAACCCCAGATGCCGGGCCGGCGATAAGGCGAAGGCCGCGCGCCATAACCGATGCGCATTCTCGTCGCTGCCCGCGGCGGCGAACCAGAGCGCGAGGCGACGGAAATCCGCCGCGCGATCGCTGCGCCCTGCGCGCCGTTCATGCAGCAGCGAGACCGCCTGCAACAGGCGCGGGATGGCAGAGAGCGCGCTCGCGCGCAGGAGGTCGGCCTGCGCGCGGTGCCGGCCATCGGACACGAACCAGCGGTTGAGGCCCGCCCAGCGCTCGTGCCAGGCCGTGAGCCGGGCATCGACGGCTTCGATGTCCATTTCGAAGTCGCCGGGAGCCGCATTGCGGGCATCGCGTTCCGCCGCGAGTTGCAGCAATGCGCGCTCGAGCGGCCGAAGGTCGGTCAGCAGTTCGGCGATCTGGCTGGAGCGGGTGACAAGGTCGCCGATGAAGCGCTGCAGGTAGTCGATCAACCGCGTCTTGAAATTCATCACGGCGGCGGCTTCGGCACGCTGCAACTCGATGGTGCGGGCAAGCCCGGCCATGAAGGCCTCCGCGTTGTTTGCCAAGCCTTCGAACACGTGTACGAGGTCCCTGAGCGCTCCGTGCACCTTGGCAGCGTCTGGCGGCGTTTCGCCCATGAGTTGCCCGAGGGAGATCAGACGTGCCCGGATGTCATCGAGTGCCACCGACTGCAATTCAGCGCGGCGCGCGAGCGCCTCGACGAAGGCCTGCAATCCCGCCTCGACCGCCTCTCCGCCGGAGGTCATCCGATACAGCAGTCGCTTGCGGTAGAAGTCCTCGATCGTCGCGACCCGGGCCGTGTCCGGTTGCGATTGCAAGTTACCCCAGTCGACCAGTTGCTCCAAGGCCTGCTGAACCGTCTCCAAAGATGGCGGCTCACCGGGCCAAGCCGCTTCAATCAGGACGTCGTCGGGTCGAAGATGCAGCCGGAACTGGCGCTTCGATGCCGCGAAGACATTGAGGATCGCGCGGTATAGCGGCGAATTGTCGGCCATGACATGGCTGAACAGAGCGGAGGCGGAGCGCGGCAGGGGACTGGACGGCATCCCCCATTGTGGCAGGCTGGGGCCGCGAACCCAAAACAGCGCTCCGAAGGCCGACAAGCGGCTTCCCACGGCAGGATTTGGTCGTCCAACTTGCGAGCGGCGAAGTCCAAAGTCGTAATCATCGTCCGTTCCGGGGAGGCCGGGGTGTTTTCCCGGGAGGCGTCCGGCGGGCGGGCCGCCTGATTCGCCGGGCGGCGCCGGCTGCGGGCAGGGGACAGGGGGCCGCCGATTCGTCCGCGGCCGGATGGGCGCAGGTCTCGTCGAACGGCGCGGATTTCTCGAGGAGTGATGCCGCATATGCCGCAAGGATCTGATCGGTGAGTCCGCGGGTGCTGAGCAGTTCGTCGGGCAATTCGGCGAGGCGTGCGCGGACCTCCTCGGGTGCCTGCAGGCGCCGGATATCCATCAGTGCGGACTCCAGGCTTCTCGCGACATGCTCTGCGCCGATCGCCGTAAAGGCGAAGCGGTCGGTCTGCAGCCGCTCGACGTACCCGAGCTCCATGTCCACCGCCGGATCGGCCCTTGCGATCGCCGCCCAGCGCTCACAGGCGGTGTACAGGATGCGTTCGGGCCACTTGAATTTGTCGGTGCCGGACGTGGCGTTCACCATGATGGCCATCAGCGCCCGCTGGGTGACGGGAAGGTGGCCCGGCCAGACGGCCGGCTGCGGGGTCGGTTCCGCGCACCCGTCGGTCCCCTGATGAAAAAGAGCTGCCGCATCGATGACATTACCCGGCTTCATGAGTCGTCCACCTCCCAGAGCGGCGATCTCCGCCGTGCGATCGATCATCGCAGGACATGATTAACGCCCGCTTAACGCGCGTGTCAGGCGGGGTTCCGCCCGGCGGCGGGAGTCGGCAGATCGATCGTCACCAGGAGCCCGGGCGGGGGCTCGGCATCGCCGAGTTCGATGCGCCCGCCCAGGAGATCCACGACCCGCTTCACTATGGACAGACCCAGGCCGCTGCCCGCGTAGGCGTCCGACAATCGCCGGAAGCGATCGAAGGCCGCGGCGCGATGGGCGGGCGGGATGCCGGGACCCTGATCCCGGACGGCAAGGGTCAGCCGGCCGTCGCGCCCGCCGATCGCCACGTGGATGACCCCGCCGACCGGGCTGTGGTGAACGGCATTGTCGAGAATGTTCCTCAACAGGAGGTACATGGGTTCCTCGGCGATCGGGGTGTCGGGAGGGGTGCCGTCGACTTCGATGCGCACGTTGTGACGCTCGCTGTCGGACTCGAGATCGCGCAGCACGTCGTGCAGCACCCGCGCGACGCTCCGGTCGGTCGTGCCGGCGGCGGCCATCGCGGGGTCGAGGCGCGCCAGCGACAGCAGCTGCGTCACCAGGCGGGTGCTGCGGTCCACGCCCGCGATCAGTTGGCGGAGCGCGTGATCGCGTTCGGCGGGGATCTCGGAGCGGAGCGCGACCTGCGCCTGGGCGCGCACCGCGGCCAGGGGCGTGCGCAGTTCGTGCGCGGCGTCGGCGGTGAAGCGCTGCTCGCGGACCAGTGCGTCGACTTGGCGGATGATGAGGGCGTTGAGGGCCAGCCCGAGGGCGCTGATCTCTTCCGGGACGTGCGTCATGTCGAGGGGCGAGACGTCGCCCGTCGTCCGTTCGCGAATCACCCGCGCCAGCCGGTCGACCGGCCGCAGGGCCGCCGTCGTGAGCCACCACACGAGCAGCGCGAGCAGCGGCAAGGATATCAGGATGGGGGTGCGCACCGCCGCGAGCACCCGGGCGGCGATCACCCGGCGGTGCGAACGCAGCTCCGCCATCTGGACGAGCAGGGGTTGGTGGGCTGCGTGGAGCGCGTACACCCGCCAGTCCGTCGTCCCGATGCGCACGTCGCGGAACCCGCTTCGCGCGAGCTCGACCAGGGGATCCCGCGGCGCGCCCAGCGAGCGGTGGACGGGCACGCCGCCGGTCGTCCATACCTGGTAGACGACATCCGTCGTGTGGGTTTCGTCCGGGGGAGGCGCTTGCTCGGGGACGATCGTGCCAGTCTCGGTGTATTCGTGCTCCGCGTAGGCGAGAATTACGCGGCCCTGTTGCGCCAGGCGGTCGTCGAATTCCACGGCGCTACTGCGCTCGATGGCCGACTGAATCGCAACGCCGAGGACGACGAAGACGCTGACAGTGGCCGCGAGCACCGCCCAGACCAGACGCCGCCGCAGCGATCGGGTACTCAAAAAGCTAGGCATGCGGCGGCACCTGATAGCCCCGGCCCCGGACGTTGCGGATGAATTCCTCGCCCAATTTCTTGCGCAGGTTGTGCACGAACACTTCCACGACATTGCTGCCGATGGCGTCGTCGAAACCGTAGAGCCGCTCCTCGAGCTCCGCGCGCGAGACGATGCGGCCCGGCTCGAGCATCAGCGTTTCGAGCAGCGCATATTCGCGCGCGGTCAGATCGACCTGTGCGTCTGCCCGCGTCACGACCCGCGTCGACAGATCGATGGCGACGTCGGCGACCCGCACGCTCGACCCGGACTGCGAGCGACGGCGGCGCTCCACCGCCCGCAGGCGGGCGGCCAACTCATCGAGATCGAAGGGCTTGACGATGTAGTCATCGGCACCGGCGTCGAGGCCCGCCACCCGGTCCGCAATGCGGTCCCGCGCGGTCGCGATGACGACGGCGCAGGATTGCTCGCGCCGGCGCAGCCAGCGCAACACCTCGAGGCCGCTGCCCCGCGGCAGACCGAGATCCAAGATCACGCCATCATAGTCCACCGCATGCAGGGCGGCGGTCGCCGCCGGCGCATCGCGTACCCAGTCGACCGCGTGGCCGTTCTGGCGCATCCCCACCGCAACGGCGTCGCCCAGGATGGAATCGTCCTCGACCAGCAGTAATCGCATGCAGCGTTTCCTCCGGTCATGAGTATCGCAGGGAAGCCTTAAGCATGCCTTAAGCGTCCTCCCCGCAAGATGCGCGCACCGACGCCTCGTGGAGTTCGCATGACCATCCGTTTGATTCACCGGCCGGGGCGCAGCGTCCCCCGGTTTACCGCACTCGCGATGGCGGCGATGCTCGGCGGCGGCGCACTCGCCGCCGAAGCGCCCATCCCCTTGAGCGCCGATCAACTGCGCGGCGGCGACATCGCCACGCAACCGCTGACCCTGAACGAGCGCCCGGGCGACGGGCGGATCACCCTCACCGGTCGGGTGGAGATGGCGGAACACGGCCCCGACCCCGTCATGGCGCCCGTCGACGCCCGGGTGGTGGCGGTTTACGGTCATCCGGGCGACGTGGTCGCCGCGGGAGCGCCCCTCGTGGCCGTCGCCGGGTCCGGTGCGGTGGCGTTTCGCCAGACATTGCGGGATGCGGAAACGGTTGCGAAAGCCGCAAATCAGCGGGCTGAACGCGATCAAGTCCTGTTCACGGAGGGCATCATCGCGCTCTCGCGGCTGGAGCAATCGCAGTCGGCGGCGACGCTGGCGAACGGACAGCTGGCGAGTCGGCGACAGTCGTTGGGCGCGGCGCGATTCGACGACGGCGGCCGCCTCGTGCTGCGCGCGCCGCGCGCCGGCCTCGTGAGCGGGCCCGCCTACGCCGCCGGCGATGGCATCACGGCCGGCGAACTGATCGCCTACGTCGGCAAGCCGCTCGCGCCGCTCATCTCGCTCGACGCGCCGGCCTCCGTGGCGCGGATGTTACGCCTGGGCGACCATCTGTCGATCAGCTCGCGGGGCTGCGAGGCGACGGGCACGCTGCACGCCATCGGCCGCACGGTCGATCCCAACACCCAGACGGTGGCCCTACATGGGGAGGTGGAGGGCGCGTCGTGCCTGCTGCCGGGTGAGATCGTCACCGCCACCGTCACTCCGGATGCCCATGCCGCGGAGGCCTTCGCGCTGCCACCGTCGGCATTCGTGCGTCGCGGCAATGCGACGTATCTGTTCCTGCAGTCGGCGCAGGGCTTCGTACCGGTGGCCGTGGACGCCGAGGCGGCCCGTTCGGGCTTTGCCCGCGCCGCGCAGTTGCATGCCGGCAGCCGGGTGGTGGTGCGCGGCGCCGCGCTGCTGAAGGCCGAATGGCTCAAGCGGAGCGGCGGCTGATGCTGGCCCGGCTCGTCGCCTTTGCGCTGTCGCAGCGCCTGCTCGTGCTGCTGGCGGGTGCGGCCCTGCTGGTCGCGGGTGGTATGGCGTACCGCTCGCTGCCGGTGGATGCCTTCCCCGATGTGTCGCCGACGCAGGTGAAGCTCGTGATGAAGGCGCCGGGCATGACCCCCGAGGAGGTCGAGTCCCGGGTCGTGGCGCCGATCGAGCAGGAGTTGCTGGGCATTCCGCGGCAGGCGGTGCTGCGCTCGGTTGCCAAGTACGGTCTGGCGGACGTCACGCTCGACTTCAACGAGGGCGTGGATGTGTACTGGGCGCGGCAGCAGGTGGGCGAACGGCTCGCGGGCGTCATGGGCGATCTCCCGCCGGGCATCGGCGGCGGTGTCGCACCGCTGACGACGCCGCTCGGCGACGTCCTCATGTTCACGCTCGAGGGGCCGCAGTCGCTGGCGGAGAAACGCACCCTGATCGACTGGGCCATCCGGCCGCGCCTGCGCACCGTACCGGGCGTCGCCGATCTGAATTCCCTCGGCGGCTTCGTGCGGACGTTCGAGGTGTCCCCTGATCCGCAGGCACTCGCCGCGCGCGGCGTCTCGATGGCGCAGCTCGAAACGGCGCTCATCGACAACAGCCGCGGCGACGGGGCCGGGCGGGTCACGGCGGGCGAGGAATCGCTGCCCGTGCGCATCGATGCGAGCGTGAGAACGTCGGCCGACATTGCCGCCATCGGCGTGGTCGCGCGCCAGGACACCGTGGTCCGCGTCGGGGACGTCGCGCAGGTGGCGGACGGTTCGATGACCCGATACGGTGCCGTCACCCGCAACGGCACCGGCGAGGCGGCGGAGGGGCTGGTACTCGCGCTGCGCGGCGCCAATGCACGCGACGTCGTCGAGCGCGTCAAAGGGGAGCTGGACGACATCGCCCGCACGCTGCCTCCCGGCCTGCATATCCAGGAATTCTACAACCGCGGAGTCCTCGTCGACCGCGCCGTGGGGTCGGTGAGCGAGGCGCTGCTCGAAGCGACCGTCATCGTGGTCGTGCTGCTGCTGCTGTTCCTCGGTGAATTCCGCGCCTCCTTGGTGGTCGCGCTGCTGCTGCCGGCGTCCGTGCTCGGCACCTTCCTGGTCATGAAGTGGATCGGGTTGTCCGCCAATCTCATGTCCCTGTCGGGTCTGGCCATCGCCATCGGCATGCTCGTCGATGCCGGCGTGGTGGTCACGGAGAACGTCATGGCGCGGCTCGCGCATCCGGCGCCGGGCGTGCCGCCGCCCCGGCTGCATCAAATCTATCGCGCCGTGGTCGAAGTCGCCGCGCCGGTGTCCGGCGGCGTGCTCATCATCGCGGTCGTGTTCGTGCCGCTGCTCACGCTGCAGGGGCTCGAGGGCAAACTGTTCCGACCCGTCGCCTTGACGATCGTCATCGCCCTCTCGATCTCGCTGCTCCTGTCGCTCACCGTCGTGCCGGCGCTCGCCAGCGTCCTGTTGCGGGCCCATGGCGACCGGGAGCCTTGGTTGATGCGCCGCCTGACGGGCCTGTTCGAGCCGGCCTTCAAGACCCTGCTCGACCATGACCGCGCGGTCCTGATCGGCGCGGGCGCGGCCGTGCTCTCGGCCGTCGTCGCGGCGCCGTTCATCGGCCGCTCATTCCTGCCCACGATGGACGAGGGAGACATCATCATGCAGCTGCAGAAACTGCCGTCGATCAGCCTCGAGGAGACGTTGCGCATCGATCTCGCCGCGGAGAAGCGCATTCTGGCCGAGGTGCCGGAGGTTCGTGCCGTGATCGCCCGCTCCGGTTCCGATGAACTCGGACTCGATCCCATGGGACTCAACGAGACCGACGTGTTCCTCCAATTGAAGCCGCGGGCCGAATGGCGCGGCGACAAGGAACGCATCATCGAGGATCTGCGGCGCATCGGTGCCGAGCTGCCGGGCGTCGAAGTGAGCTTCACCCAGCCCATCGAAATGCGGGTCGCGGAGATGCTGACCGGCACGCGAGGGGATCTGGCGGTCAAGATATTCGGCCCCGACCTCAAGGAGCTGAACCGCCTGGCGCAGGAGATCCGGCGCACCCTGGCGTCCGTGCCCGGCAGCGAGGATGTCCTCTACGCCGCCAACGACGGGGTGCAGTTCCTGCGGGTCGACCTCGATCGTACCGTGGTCGGGGGGTTGGGCACGTCGGCGGCCGACATTCAGCGACAACTGAGAACGCTCATCGAAGGTCAGCGCGTGGGCGTGGTGGCCGTCGCGGCCAGCCGGGTTCCGCTCGTGCTGCGCGGCGCGGCTCGATACCGTCAGGATCCGGCGCAGCTCGGCGCCATGCCGATCTCGGGGACTCACGCGGCGCCGCTCGCCGCCATGGCCGCCATCGACACCGTGGAAGGACCGGTGCGCGTCACCCGCGAGAATGCCTCGCGCTTCGCCGTGGTTCAAAGCAACGTGCGGGGCCGGGATCTGGTGGGGTTCGTCGCCGAGGCGCAGCAGAAGGTCGCCGCGGTGGTCAAGCTGCCGCCGGGGTACCGCCTGACCTGGGGGGGGCAGTTCGAGAATCAGCAGCGCGCCGCCGGGCGGCTCGCGATCGTCGTTCCCGTCTCCCTCGCCATGGTCGTGCTGCTGCTGTTCGGCACCTTGGGTTCGCTGCGCCAGGCGCTGCTGGTGTTCGCCAATATTCCGTTCTCCCTGGTCGGCGGCGTTCTGGCGCTCGCGGTCACGCGGGAGTATCTGTCGGTGCCGGCCGCGATCGGCTTCATCGCGTTGATGGGCATCGCGGTCCTGAACGGCCTGGTGCTGGTCACGCATTTCAACGAACTGCTGGCGCGCGGCGTGCCGGTGGCGGCGGCGGTGGAACGCGGCGTCCTGCGCCGGCTCCGCCCGGTGCTGATGACGGCGTCGATCACGGCACTCGGCCTGATCCCGATTCTGCTCGCCACCGGACCCGGATCGGAGATCCAGCGGCCTCTCGCCATCGTCGTGATCGGCGGCCTCATCAGCTCGACCGCCCTCACGCTGGTCGTGCTGCCCATCCTGTTTCGCCGCTTCGGCACGGTGCGCGCATGAGCCTTCCCCCGCCGCCGCTCGTCTGCCTGCACGTCGCCTTTCCCCGTTCGATCGAAGAGGAGGTCCTCGATGTGTGTCAGGCGATTCCCGACATGCCCGGCTTCACGGTGATGGCCGCGGACGGCTTCGGTCAGGGCGCGCGCCTGCATACGGTGCGGGAGACCGTGCTCGGCCGGGCCCGGCGCGGCCTGTTGATGATCGTCGCCTCCCGCGAGATGTGCGAGCGGGTGGTTGCGGCGCTGCGCGCGGCGTTGCCCACGCCCGAGGCGGTGTATTGGATGTATGCGGTCACCGAATTCGGACGTCTGGCATGACTCGCGCGACGCGTTACCTTATTTTGCTGGGGCTGACATCCTGGCTGGCCCTGTCGGCAGGCGCGGCCACCGGGACTCCGGAGCCGGAGGCGGCGGACGTGGCGGCGGCGCTCGAGGCGGCGCCCGAACTCGCCACGGCGCGCGCCACGCTCGCCGGCGCCGAGGCCATGGCCCACATCGAGACGACCAGCGCCCGGCCGTGGCTGGCGCGAGGCGGCTCCCAAATCCGCCGGGTCTCGGGAGAGCCGGGAATCATCGGTCAGCCCAATTATGCGGAGTGGGACGTGAGCCTGGAGCACGACGTCCGGCTGCCCCACAAGCGGCGGTTGGACCGCTTCGTCGCCGACGCCCAGATCGCGCGTGCGCGCGCCTCGGTGGAGGAGACGCAACGCGCGGTGACCCTGGCGATCCTCGAGGACTGGTACCGCTGCGTCTCGGCCACGGCCCGGGTGAAGCGGGCCGCCGACGAGCAGCGGGCCGCGCAGTCGTTGAGCGAGACGGTGGCCAGGCGCCAGCGCGCCGGCGAGGCCTCGTCATTGGAGGCGACGCTCGCCGCCGCCGAGCTTGCCGCCCTGGACGCGGAGGCCGCGGCCGCGAACGAAACCCTGCGGGCCGCGCAGGAACTGCTGGTATCGCGCGCTCTGCCGCCCTCCTGCGCCAGCGCCACCCTCGGCGATGCCCCGCCGCTTGCCGCCCGGGCGGCGATCGATCCGGCCAGGGACCCGGCCGTCCGGCGGGCGGCGGCCGCCGCCGAACTCGCCGCGCTGCAGGCCGAGCGCGCACGCGCGGAGCGGTTGCCGGACCCTGCCGTCGGCGTGCGGGTGGCGCAGGAGCGCGGCGGACTGGAACGGATTGCCGGCATCTATTTCTCGATTCCCTTGCCGGGCGGCCGCGCCGCCGCAGAGGCCGATCATGCCGCGGCCCTGGCGCGCATCGCAGAATCCGAGCGGCGGCAAACCGAATGGCAGGCCACCACTCGCCTCCACGCGCTGCTCGCCCGTCTGAGGGCCGCCCGTGCCCAATGGCAGCCCCTGGACTCGGCGGCCAGGCTGCAGTCCAACGCCGCCGAGCGCATTTGGCGGGCGTATGGTCTGCGGGAAGTGGAACTCGCCGTCGCCCTGCAGGACCAGCGGACGGCGCGCGCCGCGCGGGCGCTGGCGGACGACGCCTTGATCGAGTTCTGGCATGCCGAATCCACGGCCAAGGCGGAATTTCCTCCGGCGCCCCCCCCCGACGGCCCGCTCGATGCACCGACCTAGCAGAATGAACCGACAAAGCAGGGTGAGCGGCGAACCACGGCCCCCGGCGCCGGCCATCACGCCGGGGTCCTACGTCAGGCCGGGCGTCCCGCTGACAGGGCGTCCTCCCGTCAAGTGGCAGCATCCCCTTCACGGCGGATTGCCGCTGATCACAGGGGAGGGGGTATGAGTATGAACAAGTCATGGCCGGTGATGTGTCTGTTGAGCGTGGCGATCCTGGGCGGGTGCAACAAGGCGAAGTCGCCCGAAGCGGTCGCGAGCGACGTGGCGGCGGCCCAGCAGAGCGCGGCGAAGGACGTGGCCAAGGCGACGGATGCGGCGGATCAGAGCGTCGGCAAGGCCGTCGACAAGGTGGACGACAAGGCGAACGATCTCAACAATAGCGAAGCCAAGGGCACCTACGACATCGACGTCGCCAAGGCGGAGGGCGCGCGCAAGGTGGCGCTGGCGAACTGCGACGCGCTCGGCGGCGATGCGCAGAAGAAGTGCAAGGATCAGGCGGAGGCCGACTATGAGGCGGCCAAGGCCAATGCCAAGGCGGCCGAAACGCTCACGAAGCAATAAAGCGGCGGCGGGACGCTCGCGCGATCCCGCCGCGCGGCCATCGATCGGGGGCCTCCCCCGCAGTCGAGGTCAGGACGGCGGGCGCTGTTTCGCATGTTGCGGCAATCCGTCCGCCGGCCGATCCCAGCCGGGGGCATCGGTCATCCAGATGTGATCCACCGGCACCACGCGATCCGGTTCATCGAGGCTGCCCAGCGTGAAATCGACTTCGGTCGGACGGCGTTCAATCCGATAGGTGAGCGGGGTGCCACAGTCGCCGCAGAGCTGTCGCTCGACCCCGGGAGAGGAAAGATGGGTGCGCAGCGAGCCGCCTTCTAATCGGGCCGAGGCCGACGCCACCGTGAACCACCCGACCGGGGATGTGCCGCACGCGCAGCGCCCGGTCAGCGTCGCGCCCGGATCCGCCCCTGAACCGACCCTCGACTGCGTCCGGCGGTCGATCGAGCGCTGCATGCGCGCCATTCTACACGCGGGCGGCGTGCGCTGCGCTGTCCGGAATGCGATCATGAGCGCCCCAGAATTTACAAATGGTACACCCGCATGGACAGGCCCGTTGCCTTGATCGTCGGAGCCGGGCCGGGCATCAGCGCGGCGTTCGCGGAAGCGCTGGTGGCGGAGGATTACGCGGTGGCGCTGGCCTCGCGCAATCTCGAGAAGCTGCGGCCGCTCGCGACGGCGATGGGCGCGCGGCCCTACCGTGCGGATGCCGCCTCGACCTCCGAGATCGTCGAACTCTTCCGCACCGTGGAAGCGGACCTCGGCGCTCCCGAGGTGGTGTTGTTCAATCCGAGTGCGCGCATCCGCGGCGACCTGCTCACGTTGGACATGAATGCCGCGGCCGCGGCCTTGCACGCCACCGCCGTCGGCGCGCTGGTCACCGCCCAGGAGGCGGCACGTCGCATGCTGCCGAAAGGACGCGGCGCCCTGTTCTTCACGGGCGCCACCGCGGGTATCAAGGGCTTCGCGCGCTCCTCGGTGTTCGCCATGGGCAAATTCGCCGTCCGCGGCCTGGCGCAAAGTCTGGCGCGGGAGCTGGGTCCGTCCGGAATCCACGTGGTGCATTTCGTCATCGACGGTGCAGTCATGCAGGGAAGCCGTGACCCCAACGCATTCACACCCGCCGCCATCGCCCGCTCGTACATGGCGGCTCTCGCCCAGCCGGCGGGTGCCTGGAGTTGGGAACTGGAACTGCGCAGCAGCACGGAGCCGTTTTAGGGCCCCGCCCGACGTGATCGCGATGACAGCGATTTCCCGGGTGGATATACTCCCGGTCGGTTGCCGTCATCCCAGGAGTCGGTATGAAAGTGCGGGGTTTCTCATGGCTGTCGATCACTTTGGCGCTCGCGGCGACCGCGCATGCGGCGGGCTCCACGCCGGTTCCCGTCACGAGCCACTCGTTCGGTTGCATCAGTCATCTCACGCCGGTGCGTGGATTCTTCGTCGGTAATCTCGTTGGCAACCTCAAGGGTACCTTGAAGATCGCCGAATCGCCGAACGGCGGCGTGTACCCGGTGGGCTCCGTGATTCAGCTCGTACCCACCGAGGTCATGGTCAAGCAGCCCAAGGGATTCAATGCCATCACCCATGATTGGGAATTCTTCGAACTCAACGTGTCCAAGGAAGGCACGGTGATCGGCAAGCGCGGATTCGCGGAGGTCGTCAACCGATTCGGCGGCAACTGTTTCGGGTGCCACCTCAAGGCGCAACCCCAATGGGATTTCGTGTGCGAGACCGCGCATGGCTGCGATCCGATTCCGCTGACGGAACCGATGTTGAAGGCGCTGCAACACACCGATCCACGATGTGCGGGCGCCGACAAAGTGAGTCCGGAGGATGCCGCGGCGCTCAAACAGCTCCAGGAAACCCTTCGTCCGAAGGGGACCGGGGACCCGAAGACCGGGTAGCCGAATCGCGGGTTGTGCGTGACCCGACCCTCGGTGCCTCGTCCGTCAACAGCGAATGCGAGCCATGGCCATGAAGACAGCGATCGAGTTTTACTTCGACTTCACCTCGCCCTATTCGTACCTGGCCTCTGAAACCATCGAGGCGCTGGCGGCGCGTCATGGCCGTGGCGTCGCCTACCGGCCGACGCTTCTGGGCGCGGCGTTCAAGGTGTCAGGACAGCGCCCGCTCACGGAAATTCCGATGAAGGGCGATTATTCGCGCCGCGATCTGGTGCGCAGCGCACGGTTCCACGGCATTCCGTTCCGAATGCCCGAACCCTTTCCGGTGAGTACCGTGACCGCCGCGCGAGCCTGCCTCGTGCTGCAGCGTGACCACCCGGCGCTGGCGGTGCCGTTCATTCACGGGGTGTTTCGCGCCTTTTTCGTGCAGGGGCGGAACATCTCCGACGTCGACGTGGTACACGCGGTGCTCGCCGAGGCCGGAGCCGACGCCGCGGCGGTGATCGAGGCGGCGGGTCAGCCCGGCAACAAGGAGGCGCTCAAGGCGGCGGTCGAGGCCTCCATCGCGCGCGGTGTGTTTGGTGCACCCTTCTTTTTCGTCGACGAGGAGCCGTTCTGGGGCTGCGACCGCCTGCCGCAGGTGGAAAAGTGGCTCGCGACCGGCCCCTTCTGAAGCCACGCTCGAACGGCGCGTTGGACGCCGAGGCGTTGGACGACGAGGCGTGGCGGGAACTGAGGGGAACCATGCGCCTCATCGTCATTGGCGTGATAGCGCTCCTGATCGGCACCACCGCGGTCCGCCCGAGTGTCTCCCACCCCCATTCATACAGCATTCTGGCGGTGGAGGAGATGTTGGGGCGGGTCACCATTCTTGCTTCCGCCGATCCGCAGATACGCGTTTCCATACCGGTCGGATTCAAACCCCACGAAATAGTCGTGTCGGCGGATGGCAAGGCTGCCTACGTGTCCAATTTTGGATTGAACGATGCGGAAAACCGCAACGGAACACCGGGGGACACAGTCAGCGTGATCGATATTGAGCATGCCCGTGTGCAAGCGGAACTGCACCTGCCTCAGGGGCTGAAGGCGCCTCACGGCCTCGGGTTCAGGCCGCAGAATGGTCGGGAGCTGTTTGTCAACGCGGAGCAGGGCGATCAGATGGTGGTCTTCGACACGTCGAGGAATCAGGTGAAGCGCGCGTTTGCACTGCCGCCTGGAATCCACAACTTCATATTTTCCGAGGATGGTGACGCGCTATTCGCATTTGCTTCCACGGGAACCGTCTATCGAATCGATTCAGAGTCCGGCCGGGTGCGCGTGGCTCGAGACATGGGGGCGCCGGTACGCGGACTGGCCTGGACGCATGAGGGGCGGGAGCTGATTGCCGCGGTGAAAGGCAAGATTGTCATCCTCAATCCGACCGACCTGTCGACCGCGAAGCAGTTCTCTCTGCCGGGCGCGCCGCAACCATTTTACTGCGCCGCTTCACCGGACGGACGGATGATCTTCGTACCATCGGTCATTGACGGAACCGTCACGGTGCTGAACCCGATGGATGGCGTCGTCATACGGACCCTTACCGTGGGCACTCCCTTGCGCGTGGTTCTGTCCCCTGATCCGGATTTGGCCTACGTCGCCAATGTGAGTCCGAAAGGAAGCAGCATCACGGTCCTGCACATCTCCACTCTCGAAACCAAGGACATCGTCGGCTTGCGCGATGTGAACGGCTTGGCGTTTAGTTCAATATTGCCGATAGGTTGGTGAGTGCCGCCGCCATCGGCGGGACGCGGCGCGGTCGGTCGCCGATCATCGAGTGGGTTGCGAATGGGTTCGAGCGCGCACTCCTGCCCAGCCTCCTCCCAGGCCCCGAGCGGGCCGACCCGGTTTGTGAGGGTCCTCCTGCCCCGGACGGGTCCGCTCACTTCGGAGACACACGGATGCAAGGGCTTGCTCTCGCGGGATTGCACGAATTCCGCGGCAATTTCACCCACGCAGCGGAGAGTGTTACTCTCGAAAGCAATCCGCGTGCGGGTCATGAAGGAAGGTCCCGTGTCGGCCTGATGGCGATATTGCGGTTGGCTCCGTGTTTGCTTGCTCTCCTCTCGGGTGGGTGGATGACATGCTGTCCCATGTGATCGTCGCCAACGTGGTGTATTTCGGGTCGATCGTCATGCTGGCGGTCGGCGCGCTGTTGCCCATCGTCGATCCCCTTGGCGGAGCGCCGATATTCATGGTCATGACCGGCGAATTGACGCCGTCACAGCGCAGGCGGATGGCCAAGTCGGTGGCCGTGAACAGCTTTCTGTTGCTTCTGGCCTCCACGTTGGTCGGGGCTTACGTGCTCGACTTCTTCGGGGTGTCCATTCCAGCCGTCCAAGTGGCGGGCGGAGCGGTGGTGTGCATGCTCGGATGGTCGCTGCTGAACAGTCCGCACACGCCGCCGGCGATCGAGCGGAATTCCACCGAGGCACCCCAAGCCGATGATCTGAGCCAGCGGGCTTTCTACCCCATGACGATGCCGCTGACCGTGGGTCCCGGGTCAATCTCGGTTGCGCTGACGCTCGGCGCCAACCCGACGCCCGGTTTGCGATCCTTGCTGGTGACCGCCTTGGCCCACGCGGTGGGAATCCTATTCGTGGTCTTGGGTGTCTACGTGTGCTACGCCTACGCCGATCGAATTCTGCGCAAGCTCGGCGCGACGGGTACCAGCGTGGTGATGCGCCTCACCGCATTCATCCTGTTGTGCATTGGCGTGCAGATCGCCTGGAACGGGGTGCATGGACTCGTCGTGAGCGGATTTCCGTCATCGACCACGGCAATCGCTCCGTAGCGGCCTGAATTCCGGCGGCGCGCGCGGCGGGCCCCGATGTCCGGGGTCGGCCCCCTACGCGCCACCGGGAAATCGTCCGATCGGGATGCCCCGCGGTATACTCGCCCGCCATGAATCGCCCGCTCAGTTACGGTCTTTCCCCCGATGAGATCGATCAACTCGCGCAGCGGTTGGATGCGATCGAGAATCCGGACGCCCTGAGTTTGGAGGGCGTGGATGGACTCTTTTGTGCGCTCATCGCCAGCCCCACGACAGTGCTGCCGAGCGCCTACCTGCCGATCATTCTCGGCGGGGAGCCGGGCGGCGGCGAAGCGTTTGCCGATCAGGAGGATCTGCAAGCCGCGATGTCGCTGCTCATGCGGTACTGGAACTCGATCATCGCCGACGTGGAACGTGAGTCGATACATCTGCCCTTCGTATTCGAGGTCGAGCCGCGCGAGGTGCCGGGGCGCGAGTGGGCTTATGGTTTCATGGTGGGCGTCGATCTCTCGCCCGAGGGGTGGGAGGCACTGTTCAACGACGACGCGGAAGAAGATCTTGCGGTCATTCCCTTGGTCGCCGGCGACCTCGATCCGGATTGGCCCGAGGAACCCGTGACTTCCGAGTTGCAGGACGACGTGCTCAAGTCCATGGCGGTGGGTTTCGCGCGCGCCTATCAACGGTTTCGCGGCCGGCCGCCGGCGGACTCCGCGGCCGCCTATGACCGTGGCGTCGAGGCCGCGATGGGAACGGGCACGGAGGTGGAGACGTATCGCCGAACGGACGCGAAGATCGGACGAAACGATGCATGCCCGTGTGGCAGCGGTAGGAAATACAAGAAATGTTGCGGGGCGGCCGGCACCCCATGAACAGACTTTTGGTGGCTCTCGGCGCCGTCTTGGTGGTGGCCGGATTGGTGTGGCCGTGGCTGCGAAAGATGCATTTGTTTCATCTGCCGGGGGATATCGTCATCGGTGGCGTCCGGGCGTCCTTGTCGCGGCGGCCGCTTGCGGGCGATCCCGATCAGACCCTGCGCTAAGTCGGCATGGTTCCGCCAGTCGCGTCGCGTGCGCATTGGCGGGCGCATTGCACGATACCTGACCGAGACCGCCCATGTGGTGCGGCTTCTCGTCCTGCGAGCGCATGCACGCTTCGATGTCAGGCAGACCCTCGCGAGAGGTACCTTGGGCGAACGCCAACCACACCTTCTTTTCGCATCAACATCAGACGGTTACACATGTTTGGATGATCGACGTGGGGACAGGCCCGATCCGCATAAATAAATAGGGCGGTTGGCCATTGTGGCCATTACAATGCCGGAAAGCGCCAATGCCTCACTTCGGAAGGCTGGGGGTTCCTCCTCGAATTTCGCACTTGACCATGGTCGACAAAGACGCCAGCAGGCCGCCAGGGAAAGTACCATCCAGCGCATCGACCGCCGTCGCCGTCGCCGCTGTCCTCGTGGTTTCGGTCATGCTGTGGTCCAACCATCACAGGCGCAGCGCCGGTGCCGCGGCCTCCGTTAGTCGTGTGGTGGCCGTCGTCGAATTAAGAGCGCTGACGCAAGATGCAAAAGACGCATGGCTGGCGCCGGCGCTCGCAGAGATGCTTCGCACGGAGTTGGGTGCCGCCCCTGAGATACGCGTGATACCCAATGCCATCATGCGCGATGCAACCAAGGACCTGAAGCCGCAAGATGCCGGCGGCTACGGTCGGGATGCCCTCGCGCAACTGCGCAGGCGTCTTCGCGCGGATTATGTGGTCAGCGGTCGCTTTCGTATCGACGAATCGCCCGACGACCGGTTGCTGTTCGTGGATATCGAGCTGCAGAACGCCCGCAGCGGTACGTCGATTGCCACGGTTTCCCAACAGAGCGGTCTGTCGTCGCTCAGTCTTCTGGTCAATCAAACCGGCGCAGTCTTGCGTGACAGGTTGGGAGCCGCTCGTGCGAGCGCGGGATTGCTCGATCAGATTGCCAGCGTGCAGCCGCCGACCACGGCCATCGCGCAACGCATCGGCTTCGCACTGGACGCGATGGACCGCTACGATTCCGCCCGCGCACGAGATGAACTCCTCGAAGCGACAGCCGAAGCGCCCGACTATGCGCCGTCCTACCTGTATCTGGCCCACGCCTGGTCGGCGCTGGGCTATCGACAAAAGGCGCTCGCCGCGGCCGAACAAGCCGCGAGCCGCTCATCCGCAATGCCGCCGGAGCTTCGTATGCAGATCGATGCGACGGTGCAAACGGAAAGCTACGATTCGAAGAAGGCCGCGGAAACATGGCGCCAGTTGGTCGCGCTGAAGCCGCTGACACCTGAGTACAGACTCGACACGATCGTCGCGGAGATCGCGGCGGGCGAATTGCCCTCCGCAGAGGCGGCGCTCGCTGACTTGCGCCACTTGCCGCAGGCCTCTCAGGACCCTCGGGTGGAACTCGTGGCCGCGAAGCTCGCGGGAGCCCGCAACGACGTCAGCTCGGAGGTGGAGCACGCCGAAGAGTCTCTTCGGCAGGCGCAAAAGCGCGAAGCGCCGGGTCTCATCGCCGATGCGCAAGTCGAGCTCGCGGGCGCCCGGTCGTACCTCGGTGCGTTTGAGCAGTCCAAAACCGAGCTA
>JBBIKV010000050.1:0-3178 GCA_037445285.1 Nevskiaceae bacterium
GTGAGCAGCATGCCCATGGTCAGCCAGTCGCCGACCAGGTAGCCGATGTTCGCGTCCGGCAGGCGAACCCATTCCACCGTGAAGCGGCCGCAGCCATATAGAAACAGGAACAGCCCCGTGGGCGCCAGCCGCGGCCGCGGATTGCGGGTGAACCACCACAGCAGCAGGAAGGGCACCAGGCCCTCGAGGGCAGCCTCGTAGAGTTGCGAGGGATGTCTCGATACCATCACCCCGTCCGCGTCGGGCACGCCGAAGCCCCAGGGCAGATCCGTCGGCCTTCCCCACAGCTCGCTGTTGATGAAATTGCCGATGCGCACCGCCGTGATCCCGATGCCCGGCAGCGGCGCGAGGAAATCGAACACGTCCGGGATCCGCTTGTGCTTCAGCCTCGCAAACAGCATTGCCGCCACGATCACGCCCGTCAGGCCGCCGTGAAACGACATCCCGCCATCCCAGATGTGGAAGGCGTTCAGCCAATTCTGCGCGATGACGTCGCGCCCGTAGATGAAGCACCAGCCGATGCGGCCGCCGAGGATGACGCCGAGGCAGCAGTAGAAGATCAGGTCGTCGATGTCGAGGGGGGTCCAGGTCGAACCCGGCCGGCGCGCCCGCGAGCGGGCCAGCCACCAGGCGGCGGTGAAGCCGACGAGATACATGATGCCGTACCAGTGCACCCGTAACGGCCCGATGCCGAGGATGGGCCCGACGGACAGGGCTATGGGATTGATGTGAGGATAGGTCAACATGGGCGCTACTTTAAACCGTCGGTCACGCGACAGAAATAGGCTTTCAGGTACCGCGTTTCCGGAATGGCCGGGTGCACCGGATGGTCGGGCGCCTGCCCGCCCTGTTCGAGGATCTGCAGATGCTTGTCCGCGGCGCGCGCCGCCTTGGCAATCGCCTCCAGCAGGTCGTCGGCGCTCACGTGATAGGAGCACGAACAGGACACCAGGATCCCGTCGCCCGACAGCAGTTGCAGCGCGAGTTGATTTAAGCGCTTGTAGGCGGCGAGCGCCTTGGGCAGGTCCTTGCGGCGCTTGGCGAAGGCCGGCGGATCGACGATGACGACGTCGAAACGCGCGCCCTCCTTCGCCAGGGCCTCGAGCACGTCGAAGGCATCGCCCTTGCGCGTCGCAACCGCCAACCCGTTGCTGCGCGCGTTCTTTTCCGCCATTTCCAGGGCGGACGCCGAACTGTCGACGCAGACCACCTCCGAGGCGCCGGATCTCGCGGCGCGCACGGCCCAACCGCCCACATAACTGAACACATCGAGCACCCGCTCGCCCTTGCCCACATACTGCCCAAGCGCCCGGCGGTTCGCGGCCTGATCGAAGAACCAGCCGGTCTTCTGCCCGAGGGTCAGCGGCGCGCTGAACGTGAGGCCGTCCTCGATCACCTCGCCCATCTCGTCGAACTTGCCGTGCGCCACTTCCACATAGCTCGGCAGGCCCTCCAATTCACGGGCCCCGCCGTCGTTCTTGAAGAGCACGGCATCGCACCCGAGGACCTCGACCAGCGCATCGCGGATCGGCGCCTTGAGCGCCTCCATGCCCGCGGTGCCGATCTGCACCACGCACTGCGCGCCGTAGCGGTCGACCACCAAACCCGGCAGTCCGTCGGATTCGCCGTACACCAGGCGATAGTAGGGGTGCGGGTACAGGCGCTCGCGCAGCGCCAGCGCCACGCGCAGCCGCGCCCCGAACCACGCCGCATCGGGCACTTTCCAGGTCGACAGCAGGCGCGCGCAGATCAGCGACTTCGGGTTGACGTAGGCCAGCCCGAGCGCCCGATCGTTGTGAGCGAGCACCCGCACCAACTCCCCCGGCTGGAATTTGTGCAGCGGCGTTTGCTGCGTATCCACCTCGTTACTGAAGACCCAGAGGTGGCCCGCCTGCAGACGACGGTCTTCGTTGCGCTTCAAACGCAGCGCAGGAAGTTGCGCCGCAATACCGGATTCAGGCATGTAAAGTTCTTCGGTTATAGTGGCGCGCATTCTAACCGACACGGGTCGTCAAGTTGCACCGCAATCGCCTCGCCGCCGAATCCAGTCCGTATCTGCTCCAACATGCGGAGAATCCCGTCGATTGGTACCCGTGGGGCGAGGAGGCGTTCGCGGCCGCCGCGCAGGCGGACAAGCCCGTGCTGCTGTCGGTGGGCTATTCCGCCTGTCACTGGTGCCACGTCATGGCGCACGAATCCTTCGAAGATCCGGGGGTCGCGGCCTTGATGAACGAGCTGTTCATCAACGTCAAGGTCGACCGCGAGGAACGTCCGGACCTCGACCGGATCTATCAGACCGCCCAGCAGCTCATCACCCAGCGCCCGGGGGGCTGGCCGCTGACCCTGTTCCTCACGCCGGCGGATCGCCGGCCCTTCTTCGGGGGAACCTACTTTCCGAAGGAGCCGCGCCAGGGAATGCCGGGGTTCCCCGAGGTGCTGCGCCGGGTGGCCGGGTATTTCCAGACTCATGCAGCCGACATTCAACGGCAGAACGCCCAGCTCGCCCTGGCCTTCGAGCGCCTGTCCGCCGGCGAACCGGCCGGCGAGACCGCACTCAGCCCCGCCCCGCTGCTCGCCGCCCGGCAGCTGCTCGAACGGGATTTCGATGCCCGCTTCGGCGGTTTCGGGCCCGCCCCCAAGTTCCCGCAGACGCCAAGCATCGAGCGCTGCCTGCGCCACTGGTGCTCGAGTGCGCGCGACACCGACCCCGACTTGAAGGCGCTGTACATGGCCACGCTCACCCTGACCCGCATGGCCGAGGGCGGCATCCACGACCAGTTGGGCGGCGGCTTTGCGCGTTATTCGGTCGACGCCGCGTGGCGCATTCCGCATTTCGAGAAGATGCTGTACGACAACGGGCAGCTGCTGACGGTGCTTGCGCGGGCGGCGCTCGCCACCGGCGAACCGCTGTTCCTGCGGGCGGCGGGTGACACGGCGGACTGGATGCTGCGCGAGATGCGCGCGCCGGAAGGCGGGTTCTACTCGAGCATCGATGCCGACTCCGAAGGACACGAAGGCCGGTTCTACGTCTGGAGCCGCGACGAGATCCAGGCGCTGCTCACGCCCGAGGAATTCGGCGCCGCGGCGCGGCGCTTCGGCCTCGACGAGCCGCCGAACTTCGAGGGCCTCTGGCATCTGCAGGGCCACGACTCGCCGGCGGCCGGCGTACCGGCGGCCG
>JBBIKV010000050.1:3278-28275 GCA_037445285.1 Nevskiaceae bacterium
GGCCTCTGGCATCTGCAGGGCCACGACTCGCCGGCGGCCGGCGTACCGGCGGCCGCGCTCGTGGAAGCCGCGCGCGCCAAGCTGCTCCGCGCGCGGAACCTGCGCATCCGGCCGGCGCGCGACGAGAAAGTGCTGACCTCCTGGAACGCCCTCGCGATCAAGGGCCTGGCCGTCGCGGGCCGCGTGCTGAACCGGCCGGACCTCATCGAGGCGGCCGCGGCCGCCGTCGATTTCATCCACCGGCGGCTGTGGCGCGAGGGCCACCTGTTCGCCGCCTACACGGACGGTCGCGCGCATCTGCCGGCCTATCTCGACGATTACGCGTTCCTGGCCGATGCGCTGCTCGAATTGCTGCAGTCCCGCTGGCGCAGCAGCGATCTCGACTTCGCCCGCGAACTGATCGAGGTTCTGTTGGACCGATTCGAGGATAAGCGGGCCGGCGGCTTCTACTTCACCGCCTCCGACCATGAGCGGCTGATCCACCGCAGCCGGAGCTTCGACGACGACGCGATGCCCTCGGGCAATGCCGTGGCCGCCTCCGTGATGTGCCGTCTGGGTTGCCTGCTGGGCGATCTGCGTTACCGCGATGCCGCCGAACGCATACTCGTGGCGACCTGGCCCCTGCTGACCGAGTATCCGCGGGCGCACCTGAGTGCGTTGAACGCCCTGGAGGACCTCCTCGGGCCCCTGCAGCTCCTCATCATTCGCGGGGATTCCGCGAGCGCCTCGACCTGGGCCCGGGACGTGGGCGCACTCTACGCGCCGACCCGCATGATCTTCGCCATTCCGGGGAACGCGGCCGGCCTGCCTCCCGGCCTCGCGGAGAAACGCATGCTGAAAGGCACCACCGCGTATCTTTGCACCGGCATGACCTGCGGCCCACCGCTCACCGATCTGGCCGACCTGGCGCGCCGTCTGGCATCGTGAGCCGCGCGGCGACCCGCCGCTGCAAATCGCCGTGCAGGGTCGGCGTGAATTCGGGCGCGGCCTGCCAATCGAGCGCCCAGGGCTGGGCCGTGCGCGTGGCGGCCGGCTCGTCGGCATAGCGCGGAAATAGATGCGCATGCAGTGCCGGCTCAAGGTTGCCGAACATCGCATAATTGATGCGCAGCGCCCCGGTTGCGGCCAGCAGCGCGTCGCCGACGCGCGCCATGTCGGATAGAAACTGGGCCCGGCGGTCGGATGCGAGCACGTTCAGATGCGCCACTACCGGATCCGGCAACAACAGGCAGTAACCGGGAAGCACCTGGCGCTCACCCATGATGACCCAGCCGGAGGGGAGCCGCGCGATGGCCGCCGGCAACTCGGCGGCTCGGCAACGCGCCACCCAGCGGTGAATCACGGTCAACGAGACGGGCGCGGTCATTCGTCGATCGCCTGCGCGACGGCCGCGGCCGTCACCGGCGGCGCGGCATTGCCGAAATTGGAGCGCAGATACGTCAGGAGCGCCGCCGCGTCCGGCGCCTTCATCCAGCCGAACTGGGGCATCACCGTGGGAAACCGGCCCGCCGGCATCCCGGGAGGCCGCTCTCCCTTGATGACCCAGCGCGCCAGCGGCGCGGGATCCCCCAGAACCACGGGCGAGGCGGCCAGGCTCGGATACACTCCCGCCAGCCCCAGACCGCTCGGCTGGTGGCACGCGACGCAGCTTCCGCGGTAGATTCGCGCGCCGGCCTCTGCGTCCGACGCGGCTGCCGCCGACCCCGCCGGCGGCGTCTGCGACGAACAGCCGGTCACTCCAGCGAGCACTGCGGTGATGAGCCAGGCGGGTCGTCGATGCATGCTTGAAATCCTAACAAATGCCGAAGGAAGGTGTCTTTGAACCGACGTATCCCGATTGCCGTGTCCCTGATCGGGGCGTTGCTCGCCCTCACGGTCGCGGCGCAGACCCCCGCCGGCAAACCGCTCCTGTGGAGCGACGGCAGCCGGCCCACGCGGGCGGCGGGCGCGATGCTCGAGGAATTGCGGCATGCGGCCGACCGCGGATTGAATCCGGACGACTACCCGGCCGAGCGCCTCGCACGGCGGTTGGCCGACGCGACCGATTCGCCCCGCCCGGCCGGACCCGCCTGGGCGGCATTCGACTCGGAGCTCTCGCAGACCGCCGTCCGCTTCGTCTCGGATCTACACTTCGGCCGGATCGACCCCGCCACGGTGGGTCACAATCTCACGGTTCAGCGGGTGAACCTGGATGTCGCATCTATGCTCACCCAGCTTGCGACGACGACCGACGTCGCGGCCTTCCTCGATGCGCTGGAACCCCAGTTCGAACACTACGCGCTGCTGAAGCGCCAGCTCGCGCGCTATCGCGTCCTCGCCGCCGACCCCGGCATCGCCGATCTCCCCGCGTTTCACGCCAAGTCCGTGAAGCCGGGCGACGCTTACGCCGGTGCCGCGCCGCTGCGGCGCCTGCTCGCCGCCTTCGGTGATCTGAAGGCGGCCGATGCCGCGGCGGCCGGCGCCACGGGCGCCAACGGCGACGCCGCGACCTTGACGCCGTCGCTGGTCGACGCGCTCGAGAGCTTCCAACGCCGGCACGGCCAGAGGCCGGATGGTGTGCTGGGAGCCGCCACCTTCAAGGAACTCACGCGCCCCGTGAGCTCCCGGGTGCGGCAGATCGAATTGACGATGGAACGCTGGCGCTGGCTGCCGCCGAAGCTGGACAGTCCGCCCATCATCGTCAACATTCCCCAATTCCGCCTGTTCGCCTTCGATTCGACGACCGACTCCGAGGCGAGCATACGCCAGATGGACGTCATCGTCGGCAAGGCGTTCCAGGCGACGCAAACGCCGGTATTCACGGCGGACATGAAATACCTGATCTTCCGGCCCTACTGGGAGGTCCCGCGCAGCATCGCCGTGAAGGAGATCGTACCCGGCGCCCGACGCGATCCGGCCTATCTCGACAAACATCAAATGGAATTGGTGCGCGGCGAGGGAGAGTCGCCCACGATCGTGCCCAACACGGCGGCCAATGTCGCCCTCCTCGCGCAGGGCGTGTTGCGCGTGCGCCAGAAGCCCGGTCCCGACAATTCCCTGGGATTGGTGAAGTTCATGTTTCCGAACCCCTACAACGTGTACCTGCACTCCACGCCCGCGCGATCGCTCTTCAAGGAGCCGCGCCGCGATTTCAGCCACGGCTGCGTGCGGGTCAGCGACCCCGTGGGTCTCGCCGAATATGTCCTGCGCGACTCGCCGGAATGGACCCGCGAGAAGATACTCAAGGCGATGAACGGCACGGCCACACAGACGGTGACGCTGAAGCGCCGGATTCGCGTCTTCATGGTGTACGGCACCGCGCTCGCCCTCGAGGACGGCCGGGTGCTGTTCTTCGACGACATCTACGGCCATGACCGGCGGCTCGAGGCGGCGCTCGCGGCGCGCCGCGCCGGCGAGCCGCCGGCTCCCGAAGCGCCCCGCGCGCCGCCGCGGTAGCCGCCGTGCGCGTCACCCTGGACCACTTGCGCCGCTATGCCGTCGCGCGTTCGTTGTTCAAACCGACCACCCTCGGCCGCGCCCTCGCAAAGCTCGGCTTCGTGCAGGCGGATCCGATCCGCGCGCCGGCCCGGGCGCAGGACCTGACCCTGCGTCACCGCGTGGCCGGCTACCGCGCCGGCGACCTGGAAAGGCGCTACCCCCGGCTCGGGATCGAGGAGGACTTTTTCGTGAATTACGGATTTTTGATGCGGGCGCATCACGGCCTGATGCATCCGCGCACCCCCAGGACCGCGTGGACGCCGGCACGCCGCAAGCGAGCCGACGCCGTGCTCGACTTCATCCGCGCCCACGGCGCCGTGCACCCGCGTGTCGTCGATGCGCACTTCGCCCACGGCAAGGTGACCAACTGGTTCGGCGGCTCGTCGAATGCCACCACCCAACTGCTCGATGAGATGCATTATCGCGGCCTGGTGCGGGTCGCGCGGCGCGACGGCGGAATTCGCATTTACGCGGTGCGCGAGCCGGACGCCGAGCCGTGCGGCGAAGGGTCATCGCCGGGCACGGCGCCGGACGCGGCTGGCCGCTTCGATGCCCTGGTCGACGTCGTGATGAACAAGTATGCACCCCTGCCTGCGGCCAGCCTGGGTCAGCTGCTGAGTCTGCTGTGCGGCGGCGCGCCGCAATGGCGCGCGCAGCGCGCGGCGGCGCTCGCGCGTGCCAAGGCGCGCTTTGCCCGCACACGGCTCGACGGCATCGACTGGTACTGGCCCGCCGCCGAGTCTCCGACCGCCGCGCGCTGGCGCCCCGACGAGCAGGTCAGGCTGCTCACCCCCTTCGACCCCATCGTCTGGGATCGGCGCCGCTTCAGCCTTTTTTGGGAGTGGACCTATCGCTTCGAGGCCTACACGCCGGCGCCGAAACGCAAGCTGGGCTATTACGCCCTGCCGCTCCTGCGCCACGACCGCGTGATCGGCTGGGCCAATCTCGCCGTGAAGGACGGCCGGCTGCAGAGCAGCGTCGGGTATGCCGACGGGCGCGCACCGCGGGATGCGGCCTTTGCCGACGCCTTGGAGGAGGAACTGGGGCGGGTGCGCGCCTTCCTCGGGCTCGACGCCCACACTCCCCTCAGCGCAACAGGTGCGGAAGCTCCCGCATGCGATCGAACGTCATCCGCGCGCCGGCCTCGATCAGGAGCCGGCGCGGCGTGAGTGCCGCGTAGCCGTACACATCCATGCCGGCGGCGATCCCCGCCGTGACGCCGGTGGGCGTGTCCTCGACGACGGCGCACCGCGCCGGCGCCGCGCCGAAGCGCTCCGCCGCCAGCAGGAACAGATCCGGAAAGGGTTTGCCGCGCGCCACGTCGGAGATGCCGAACATCCGGCCGGCGAAGCTCGGCAGCAGGCCCGTGATCCCGAGCGTCGTCTGCATCTTGTCGTGCGTGCCGTTCGACGCCACGCAATACGGCAGCCGAAGGGCGGCGAGCGTCGCTTCGATGCCGGCGACCGGCCTGACCTCGGCGCGCAGCGCCACGGCCGATCGGGCCCGATGGTCCTCGACGAATCCCGGCGGGACCTCCCGGCCCAGCAGGCCGTGGATGATCTCGAGACATTGGTCCATCGAGCGCCCGACGAAGCGCTCGAAAACCCCCTCGATGCCGATGTCGAGCCCGAGTTCCCGCAGCTTTTCCGCGAAAATGGCGGCCGTGATGCGTTCGCTGTCGACCAGCACCCCGTCGCAATCGAAAATGACGAGGTCGTAGCGGGACGCGTGCACCTCGATCGCAGAGTCCCCGACCGATTCCACCTCAGGCACGCCTCGACTGGTTTCCCACCGCATTGGGTATACTTCAGTCTACAGAGCGCGCCCGACAATAGGAATGTCATGGGTAAACTACATCGGCTTTTGGGGTGTTTGTGCGCATCCGCGTGAAGCTCACGAAACCCCTCGATCACCGCTGACTGCATGCGAGCGATCTCTGGGTCGGCAAGGTCGAGGTGACCGATGCCCACGGAGTGACGCACGGCGCCACCCTCACGGTGCGCGACAAGACCGGTGTCGCCGAGGTCTCCGTCGACGGGACGCTCGCCGCCCAGGAGATCCTGCTGTCGATCCGCTACGACGCGGCATTCAACCCCCGATTGGAAGGCCTCTACAAGGTGAGGGTCGGCGAGGACGCGTACGCGGTCACGCAGATGGAGGCGACCAGCGCACGCCATGCCTTTGCGTCGTTCGACGAACCGCGATTCAAGACACCGTTCGACCTCACGCTGACCGTACTGCGGGACGAGGTGGCGGTCCTGTATGCGAGCCAGGTGGCCGAAGCCGCCAACCGCACACCGTTCTTTCAATGGCTGCAATCGAATCATGACACGCTCGCACGCGCCGCAGTGCGGCCCTTGAATGCGCTGCGCAGCCAACTGCGGCGGGTGTTCTTGTATTGAGAAATGGAATGCGACCACGACACCGCCGATAGTTCGTTGCGATCCAGGATGCGCCGCCGCCCGAGCCAGGGGCGCCAGTCGGCCCCCTGCGCGGCGAGCACTTCCGTGAAGGCGCGAGTCACCAATCCCGGGCCGGTGGCCAGCCAGATCGCCTCGGAATCCCCTCGATTGAGCGTCTCCACCGCGAGGGTGAACGCACGGTCGATCACCGCCTCGCCCGGAAGGCATCCCAGAAAGTTATTCCCCAACGTCGCGTACTGTTCCTGATATCCGACCAGCTCGATACCGGGCAGCACCAGCGCGGATAGATGGCCCACGCACCGGTCATCGGCGTCGATGTAAAAGCCCCCCTCGCGCCTCAAATAGGCCAACCGAAACAGGTCGCTGGCCTGAGCCGGATGCCGGGCATGACGATAGGCGGTCAGCACCTCCTTGGGATGGTGAGCCGCGAGATACTCGCGTGCCGTGGCGTCGTCGAAGCGGCAATAGGCATAGCCGGGATGCGCCTCCACCCAGGTCCGCAGCAACCGCGCAATATCGTGCGCGGGGAACGTCTGATCCCAATACTGCATGATCTTGCGCGGAATCATGGGCGCCCCCGGTGCACCGGGGTCCGAACCCTGGAATGCGCCCGATTGCCGCAAGGCCAGCATCAGCCCCATGGCGGGCGGAGTCAGCTGCGGGGACGCGCGCACGAGCCCCACCAGCGCGTCGATGCGCGCATGCGGCTCGAGATCCCGCAGGGTGCCAAGGCGCGTCAACACATCCGTATCGAGCCGCAGCTCGTTCACCAGCTGTCCGATCAGATTCTGGGAGACGTTGGTCGATTCGCCGCGCATCCGCAGCGCCGACCCGCTCAGTTCGATCATGGCTTGCAGGTGACGGTGAACCCCGTCTGGATCGACCCTCAGGAGCTTCAGGCGCGCCAGTTGGTGATGGGCGCCGGGATCGTCGGCGTGTAGGGCAAGCGCCCGCTCGAACCACTCGATCGCCTCCTCGACGCGCCACTCCAGGTCAGCAAGCATGCCCTGGCCATACAGGACACGCGAGCGTTCGAACAGGTGGACCGCGGGCGACGCATCGAGGGCGGCGGCGGCGGCCTTCGGATGATGGAACGTGATCTGGGTCAGCAACCTCTCGAACCACAGCCCAAACGCGGTCGCGCCCGCAACGCGCGGCAGGGCCAGGAGCGCTTGCGCCTCGCGCCGCATGCCGCAGGTTCGGAAGATCTCCAAACGTGCCGCGTCCGCCTCCACGGCGAGCGGTCCCGAGATCGCAAGGCCGGTCACGATGTGCACGGCCTCGTCGGCGCGATCGAGCTGAATGAGCGCGCGGCATTTCTGCCGGTAGGCCAGCAGCTGCCGGGGATATGCGGCAATCAGCGCATCGCACCGCTCGATGCAGCGGGCGTAGTTCGCGGCCAGCATCTCCAGCTCCGCCATGCCGAGGAGTGCCGGAAGGTGCTGCGGCTGAGTGTCGAGGAGTCGCTGATACACGGCTCGCGCCTGATCCGGATTCCCGAGAGCCCGGTGCTCCGCGGCCGCCTCGGTCAGGCCGCGCTCCGCGCCCCCGGCTGCCGCGCGCTCGAAGGCGGCCAAGGCTGCGGCGCGCTGATTACGTGCGCGCAATAGCAGTCCCCGTTCGAGCCAGGCGTCCGCGTGATTTGGCGCACTGGCGAGACATTGGGCGAGCCACGTTTCCGCCTCGTCCAAGCGCCCGGAATCACGGTTGAGTGCTGCCAGAAATATCAGCCGGTCGGCATTGCCGGGGTCGGCGTCCAAGGCCACCCGCGCCCACCGAACCGCGGCGTCGAACTCCCCCCGCTGCAAAGCGATCAGGCTGAGTCCATGCAATGACGCGCCCGACACCGGGTCCGACTCGATGAGCCGGCGATAGAGTGCTTCGGCCTCATCGAGACGGCCAAGCAGGCGCAGCGTCAGCGCCAGCTCGTTCTGCACACCGGGATGCGCTGGCTGCAGGAATGACGCCTGCGTGAAATCGTCGTGCGACGCCGCGTGATCGCCGCGCTGGCGAGCCACCAGCGCACGCCCGACCCACGCCATCCAATTGTCCGGGTTGCGCGCGAGGAGGGCGCCATACTCCCGTTCGGCGGCGTCGAGCTGCGACAGCTCGCGCAGCGCCGCCGCCAACTCCAGCCGCACAGCCGGATCGTCCGGCCGACGATCGACCGCCGCCCGCAGCAATTCGACCGCCATCGACGAATCACAGCGCTGGCGCAAGACCAGCGCCAGGCCCACCAACGCGTCCACCTGGCCCGGGTCCCGGTCGAGAACGGCGCGATAGATCTCGGCGGCGTGCGCGGTGAGGCCGGCCGAGCGCAAACTCAACCCGAGTTCGAGCTGGATTCCGGGATGTTCGGGATTGTTGTCGCCGGCCTGCCGGAAGAACGCCGCGGCGGCCGCATGGTCGCCGCGCTGCCGAGCCAGGAGGCCAAGGCCGACCAAGGCCTGCCAATGGGCGGGGCGCCGGGACAGCACACCGCGCAGCAGGTCTTTCGCCTCATCGTGCCGGTCGAGTTGGCGCAGCACGTCCGCGACTTCACAGCGGGCCGCATCATCGTCGGGCCGCAGGTCGGAGGCACACGTGAATTCCGCGAGCGCGGCCGCCAGATCATGGCGCGCGCGGTGCGCCATGCCCTGTTCCCAGTGACGTTCAAAGCTCGAGGACGCGTCGACACTCACGCGCAAGCCCGAACGCTGCTCGGGCGGGCGTCAGGCCGCGTCGCGCACCGGTGCCGAACCCCGGGCGGTCCGGGCCTCGAGCCGACGCAAGATCGCCGCGGGTACCTGACGCGCCGAGGCGGCGCGCGGATGGGCCAACTCGCGGATGGCGTGACCCTCGGGGTAGAGCCGCTCATGCTCGCCCCAATTATCGAAGGCCAGCCGATCGACGTTGTCGATGAAGGTCTCCGCCGGCACACCTTCGGCCAGGATCAGGGCATGATCGTCGAGTTCCACGTGGTAATAGACGAACGACGCAGGCACGTCCGTCTCGCGCACGATCGAGCGGCCATTCACCAGGGCACCCGCGTGGACCAGAACGCCGTCGATCAGAAGGGCGTGATCGGGCGAGATCAGCAGGTCGCGTGCCGGCAGATTGTCATCCAGCGCGCCGGCCTTGATGCGGATGGGCATGACCCGGATCGGATCGGCGAAAGTCGTCGAGACGGTTTGCCGTCCCACCCACCTGACGGGGGCTTCCGTCCCCCCGGCCGTGAGCACGACGTCGCCGACCGTCAATGTCTCCACCGCCACCGGGCCGCGGGCCGTCGCCACCTGCGTGCCCGCCATGAAGCAAATGGTGTCGAAGGACTGACTCGCATTCAAGGTCAGGACCTCCGAACCGGGAGGAATCGGACTCGTCGAGAAAAAATGCACGCTGCCGTTCGGCGCCGTCGCGAAAAACCCCACTTCGGTGTTGCCCGAATCGGCACCGCCGATGTACTGATAAATTTTTCCGGCCACCACGAATTCATCGCCGTTCGACAGCACCTGCGTCACGACGGAGACGGGGGTGTCCGGATTGGAAGCCACCGTGAAGACACCCGGACCGCCCGGCGTGGTGTTGTATTCGTAAACGGTGACTTCGCTCATGGTGCAATCCTCGCCAGGCTAATGGTCGGAACTTACATAAGTTACCCTGCCGCGTCAATGGAATGCCCGTACCGACGGAAAAGCACGCCCTCGACAGGCCCGGGGTCCGTGATGACCCCGCCGATCGGCCCGCGCCTCAGCGGTAGTACGCGCTGCAATAGGCCGCCGTGGCGCCGAAGGATTTCGTGACCGGGGGCGCTCCCTCCTCGAAGGAATGCGGCGCCAATTCCGCGGGGCAGTAATGCGCGGCAACGCTCTTGCGGGTCTCTGTGCCGGAGATCGGCATTTCTCCGGACACTAGGTCGGCGGACATCAGGATCACGTCGCCGCGCTTGCCGCGGAACGCTAGCTTCTGCAAGCCCAGACCGGCGGTCTGCCGTTCGAGCAATTCCCGATGACGCCGCCGATTCGCGGGAAGATCGATCTCGGGGGTCGTGCGGCGCGCGTCGGCGGCGCCCTTCGAATCACCGTAATGAAACTCCGCCACGCGATGGCTGCCGCCGTAGTAATACAACTCGCCGGCTCCCTCGTGCACGTCCTCGAGCGCCACCCAACAGGACACCGATTGCAGCGGCAGCGAATACTCGATGTACGCCGCGTCCTGATGCGCCTCCTGCGCCGACCCGCGCCACCAGCCCGACGACCGGCTGGCGAGCACCCGACGTTCGAACATGAGATGCAGGAACTTGAGGATGGGCTCGGCAAAAATCAGGTGCCGGATCGGACCCGACAGCCAGTGCAAATCGAGCGCACGGGCGGGATGGGTGAGCGCCTCCGGCACCCACGGCGAGCGGTCGGTCACCCCCGGCAGGTCGAACAGCAGGCCCGGCACGTCGCCGCGATAGGCGCGCACGAGTTCCGCTTCCGCCGGGTCGAGAACGGCCGCCGGAATCGCCTGCGGCAGTATGACGTAGCCATCGGTGATCCATCGCGTCAATAACGTCGCCTGATCGGTGGTGATGAGACCGAGCTCCAAGCGACCGGCGACGAGGTCGAGCGCATTGCCGCCGTCCGTCCACAACCCGCCGTAGCGGGAGGCGGCCGCGGCGGGATTGGGCGGCCGGATCGCGCTTCGCGACGGCAGGTATCCGCGATACCGGCCGATCCGAAAGTAGTGCTCGCGGGCGCTCGCGGCCTTGCCGGCCGCGATTTCCAGCGCAGCACTCGGATAAGCGCTGACGTACCACTCCACGTCCACCGGCGGCGCGGCGATCCGGCCCCTGGCCCTGCCGGTAGCGCAGTAGTGCGTCAATCCGGACGGCCATTCGCCCTTGCGGACCGCCTCGGCGACATCCGGGTGGTTCTCGAGGTAAAAGGCTTCGTCGAACTCCAGCACGCGCTGTCCCCCGGCTTCATGTGATCCACGGCTTGCGGCGTCGGCCGGCCGCTGTCCGGCATTATGGCGCAGCGCCTCCCGCAATGCTCCAACCGAGCCGGTCGATCAAATGGGTGAATCAGACCCAGGTCGGGCGGCGCAAGCCGCCCCTGGGTGTCATGCGGGTGCCCGGTCCCCAAAGTTCATGACGGCGCCCGAGTTCGTGCCCGCACGAGGGCGGCCAACGCCGGCAGATCGATCTTGTCGTTCAAGTTACGGGGAAACTCCTCGACACCGACGTAGCGCGACGGGACCGCGTGCCGCTCCAGCTTGAGCTGCAATCGGCCATGCAGCTCCCTCTCGATCGCGGCCGGGTCGAGGTGTGACTTGTTCTCGAGGACGGCGGTCAAGTGGTCGTCGAGTTTCATCACCACCACGTCGCTCCAGCCGAGCGAGCGGATGGCCGCCGCGACTTCGTCAAGCTCGAGCCTGCAGCCGTCGATCTTCACTTGATGATCGATGCGACTCTGGAAATACAGGCGGCCCCGGATCCGCCGCACCCAATCTCCCGAAAAATAGGCCCGCTTCGGGGTTCCCTCGAAGTCCACGACACGAAACGCCCGCGCCGTCTGCGCGGCGTCGTTCCAATAGCCCTCGGCCAGCTGCGGACCCACGATGACGAGTTCGCCCTCGTCCGCGGATCCGCCGCCCCGCAGGTGCGTCTCCATGCCGGGAATGGCCTCCCCGAGGGCGACCGAGGTGGCGACCGCAGCCGCATACGTGTCGGCGGTCAAGGTCAGACAGGTCATCGACACCGTCGCCTCGGTGGGCCCGTACGCATTCCAAATCTCCGCCCGCGGACAGACGGCGAAAATACCGGCGACCTGGGTTTCGAGCAACGGTTCACCGATGAAGAAGAAGCGCCGCACGCTTGCAAGGTGGTTGGCGGTCACGTGTTTCATCCGCATCATGGCACTCACCGCCGACGGCGTGGAGATCCACACCGTGATGGCCTGATCGCGGATCGTCTCGGCCGGCATCAGCCGCTCGCCGCGCGACACCAACGGCACGAGGGTGGCGCCCGCGCACAGGGCGCCGAATATATCCAGCACGCTCAGGTCGAAGGCGATATTGGTGTACTGCGACACCCGATCGGTTGCCTGGAACAGCCCGACCTGCTCCACCCATCCGAGATAATGCGTCAGCGCCGCCTGCGAAATCACGACGCCCTTGGGCGCTCCGGTCGAGCCCGAGGTGAAAATGACATAGGCAATCGCATGCCGCGGGGCCGCTCCCGGCAAGGGGTCGGTGACGTCGATGTCGGACTGCGCGATCCATTCGGCGTCCGGCGCCGCTTCCGCGAACCCATCCATCCACGACTCGTTGCCCACGATGAGATTCGGCGCAAACGAGCGGCAGATGCCCGCCATTTTCTCGCGCGGAGCCGCCACGTTGATCGGCGCATAGAATCCGCCGGCGAGCATAGTCCCCAACATCGCCGCATAGGCCTGCGGACCCTGATCACAGGCCACCAACACCTTCGGGGCGGGAACCTTGGAGAACCGCGCCGCAAAGCGCCGCGCCAGGAATGCGAGGTCGGCGAACGACGTCGCGCCGGTGCGCGATTGCACCGCGATCCGCTCGCCGTGGCGGGCGGCCATCTCGAAGAAGCGTTCGGTCAGGTCCACCGCTACGAGACCACCCGGAGCGGTTGGCCGGGATGGTGAAGTTCATGGGCCATGTGGCACAACTCGATCCACCCGTCGAAGTTGATGTCCGTGGTGGAAAACCGATCCATGAAGCCGATGTAGAGCCCATGGTCGAACCACTCCAGCGTGCCCGGCGGATGGGCGTCATCGGCCAGTCTGACGCAGAGCAGTACGGTGCGTGCGTTGTAGCGGCGCAGCGATGCGTGCAACGCCTCCGCCTCTCGATCGGACAATCCCGCGTCCGATTTGTAGACGAAGATTTTCTGCCCGGCCTTGAGGTCCTCGAGGAGTTTGCGCCGCAGGTAGCGCAAGCTGCGCAAATGGCGCTCCGTGAAGCCGGCGAGCGGCTCCGATGTATCCGGAATGAAGGTATGGCTGTGCATGGAATAACGCCGGTCCCAGGTCACGAATTCGCCGTTCGAGGCCTCGACGACGGTGGTATCCGGGTCGCCGACTCCGCCCAAGGCGTTGTCGAGCGCGGCCGTCAGTTGAGCGGGCGGCGTGCTCGCCCAGCGCAACAACCCCAAGGGCTCCGCACCGAACTTCCGTTGCACCATGCCGAACTCACAGGAGTCGCCCAGACTCTCAAACTGCATCAACAGGGGTTGCAGGTCGGCCGCCTCCAGGCCGTGCGGTTCCTGCGGGCCGAGAGGTCCCGGTGGGATGGTAACCGGCGCCGACGCACCCTCGCTGGCCGCGAGGTCCGCATCCTGCCTGGCCTGCGAGAGCGCGAACGCCGCGCCCCCCAGAACGCTCGGTTTGCGCGGATACTGACGCGTCAACGCCGCCCACGCCGCCAGGGCCTCGGGCCACGCCCGCTGATAGGTCAGCGTCCAGGCGAGATGTTGTTCCAGGTCGGCATCGCCGCTGAAATGACCGAGGCCGATGCGCAGCGCGCTCGCCGACTCATCGAGACGCCCCGCGCGGCGCAGCATGTCGCCGAGCCCGCTCCAGCCGGCCGAGGAGTCGGTAAAATCGGCGATCACGCTCCGCCAGCGCGCTTCGGCATCGGGCCAGTCGCCGCGCTCGGTCGCACATTCGGCGTGGCTGCGACGCAATCCGAAGTCACCCGGCTTGTCGGCGAGCGCCGAGTCCAACAGCGTCTCCGCCGCCTCCCATTTTTGGTTCTGCAGCAAAACCCGTACGAAACGCGACTTGACGTGCAGCGCGGTCGGAAACTGCCCGCACGTGAGCGCCCAGCGCCGTTCGGCCTCGTCCCCATCCTTCACCAGCTCCGGCACGCTCGACCAGGCGACGGCAACCCCCAAGTCATGTGGAAACAGTCCGCGCGCCGCATCGCTCAGGTCGCGGGCGTGGGCGTGATCGGCGGCGGCCACATGCGCCTCCACCCCGCCGACATAGCCGGCCGGGTCGGTTGGAAAGCGCTGGCGAAGCACGCTGCAACGCATTGCCGCCGCGGCGAAGTCGTCGCGCGCAAACGCGATTCGGGCGTCCAATGCCGTGAGGTGCAGGGATTCCGGAAACTGCGGCAAGGCGCGATCCAGCAGCGTTTGGGCGTCGGCATAGCGCTCCAGATCGAGCAGCGCATGTCCCGTGCCGACATAACCGTCGAGCCGGTCGGGAAACGCGCGCAGGACCGCCTCCCAGCGGGCGAGCCGCTCCCTCCCCGCACCGCGCCGTTGCGCGACGTGCGCGTATTCGATCAGCGCGCTCAGTTCATTGGGCCAGCGGGCGAGCGCCTCCCGGAGCAGCAGTTCGGCTGGCGCGTGACGACCCGCGGCACTCAGGTTCGCTGCGTCGCGAACGTAGCCCTGATGCCGATCAGGAAAGCCCCGGCGCAGCGCCGCCCAACGCCGCGAGCCTTCGTCCAAATCGCCGCGCACCTGCGCGAGTTCCGCATAGTCCGCCAATAGATCGAATTCGGAGACGATCGGCCAGCGGGTGAACACCTCGCGGTAAACCGCCTCGGCGTCCTCGAACCGGCCCATGAACCGCAGCGCGACGCCGTCGGCCGCGTAGCCGATCATGCGATCGGGAAAACGCTCCCGAAAGGCGAGCCAGCGAGCGTGGGCCTCCGGCCAATTCTCCGCTTCCTGCGCGACCCACGCACGGCGCTCCCACAGCGCGGGGTCGGCGGCGGACTCCGCGTGCCCGTTGCGCAGGGCCGGCTCAGCGCCGGGCGCATCGGCGGCGATAGACTCGACGTCGGTTGATTCGCTGTCCATGCCTGATGCCCCGCCGACCGCCTCAATCCCCGCACCGCCTGCCGGCCCGGATGAAACCGCGGCTTCACTATAATCGAGCGCCGATTTTCGCGCCAATGACGGCGGCCAAATCGCCGACGTTTTCCATATTGTCGACGTCGCGGCTGCCGAGCGTGATCGCAAAACGCTCCTCGACGGCGAGGATGATCTCAATCTGCTTGAAGCTGTTCCAACCCGGCACGTCCTTGGCCGTGAGCTCAGGGGTCACGACCATGTCCCGGCGCTGGAACACGTCGTGGAATAATTCGGTGAGTCCCGCGTAGATGTCGGCCGGCGTCACGGCAGCGCCGCGCCATCCGCCAATGGCTCGACGCTCGACAACCGTCCCAGCGCCAGCGCCAGATTGGCGCGCGCGACCTTCCAGCCCAGCTCGGCGTTGATGCGCAGCAGGCGCGACGTGGCGGCGGCGGTCTGCGCCGTGAGCACGTCGACGATGGTGCCGACGCCGGCCTGGTAGCGACCCAGCGCCACCTGCAGATTCTCATCCGCGGTCTGGGTGAGACCGGCGGTCACGGTGAGCTGCTGGTTCGCGGAATCGAGCGAGTAATAGCCGTTCCACACGTCGAGCGTCACGGCCAGACCCACTTGTTCGACGTTCGCCTCCTGCTGCTGGAGGGTGGCCTGCGCCTGGCGTATGCCGTACGTCGTGTTGAAACCGGTGAACAGAGGCCAGGTCACGGTGAGGCCGATCTGATCGTAATTCTCATTGGGCACGCCGGTCTGGGCCGTGAAATTGTGCAGGGCACCCAGCTGGATCGACGGGCGCCCGAGCGCACGCGCCACCGTGATGTTCGACTCCGCCGCATCACGCTGCGCCTCTGCGGCCTTGAGGTCCGGGCGCTGACGCGCCGCCTCGGCCATCAGATCCGCCATGCGCGCCGTCAGCGCCGGCACCTCCGTGGGGATGGGCTCGGGAGCGAGCTTGAACGGCTCCTCGGCGGTGAGCCCCAGCGTCACGGCGAGCGTGCCGCGCGCATTCTTGGCCGCGGCGGCGGCCTGAATGCGCGCGAGTACCGCTTGTCCATGAGCGGTCTCGGCCTGCAGCACGTCGGCGAGCGTGCCGACGCCGCCCTCGCGCAACGAGCGCGCGATCTCGAGGCTGTGGGCCGTGACCCCTTCGGTGGTCTTCGACGCCGCCAGCGCCGCATCGCCGGCCACCACGCCGTAGTAGCTCTGCACGACCAAACGCACCAATTGCTGCGCCGTGCTGCCGGCGGAGGCCGCCGCGGCATTCATCAGGCTGCGGGCGCTCTTGATGCGCGCGCTGCGGCCGCCGAAGTCGTACAGCGTCCATTGCAAATTCACCGTGGCATCACCGGTGTTCTGCGCCCCGTTGACGATTTGGCCAGTGACATCGACGTGCTGGCCGTAGTCGCGCGCCTCCGACCCCGTCGCCGAGACGGTCGGCAGCCACGCGCTCTCGGCGCTTCCCAGCGCCGCGGCCTGCTCGTGCGCCAGGGCCCAGGCGGTGCGCGTCTGCGGATTGCGGCACAGCGCCAGGGTGACCGCGGCAGGAAACGTCAGAGGACCCCCAGGGATGGCGCAGTCGTGGCCGAGCGGATCGGCATAGCCGACAGTCTCCTTGTGGAGCGCGGCGTCGGTGTGAAACGGGTCGGGTGGCGTGCCCGCGGCGGCCGCGGCGGCGGTGCCGATCGCCAGCGCCGCGGTAGCCCAAGCCCATGATCCCCGACGTACTCGCTTCATCCTTCAGTCACTTCCGGATGGCGACATGCCGTCCCACGGGCCGCAATTTAACACGATTTTTTCGCCGCGCATGCGGGGTCACCCGGCGAGGGTGGGGCTCGGCTCCCGGCGCTTCTCCTGCAACTCGGCCAAGCGCGCCCGGGCGGCGGCGCTGCCGCCGTCCGCCGCCATGCGGCACCAGCGGGTGGCCTCCGACCATTGCGCCTCATCGGCCGCCCGCCCGGCGATCAGGTCGGCGAGGGCGAGCTGCGCCGAGGCATGATTGCGCTCGGCGGCGGCGCGATAATGCCGTTCCGCCGCGGTGTCGTCCACCTCCACGCCCCAGCCGCGGCGCCGGCACACGCCCAGGTTGTATTCCGCATCCACGTTGCCCTGCGCGGCGGCGCGGCGGAACAATTCCACCGCCTGCGGAAACAATTCTGCCGACACCGGGTTCTGCAGGATCACGCCGCCCAGCAACACCATCGCGGCGGTGTTGCCCTGATCGGCGGCCGCGGACAGCCAGCGCCGCGCCGCGCGGATGGAGCGCTCGACGCCGGTGCCCTTCAAGTAGAACTCGCCGACCACCCGCTGCGCCATCGCGTCGCCGCGTTTGGCGCCCCCCAGCCAGTACTTGAAGAGCCGGGTCATCTCCTCGGATCCGGCCCCCGCCGCGACGCGCAGCGTGGTCAGGGCTTGGGTGGCGCCGGCGTGTCCCTGCAGCGCGGCGTGCTCGTACCATCCCGCCGCCGCCGCCGGGTCGGCCTTGACGATGGTGCCGGTGACCAGCGCATCGCCGAGCCACGCCTGCGCAAAGACATTCCCACCGCGCGCGGCGCGTTCGAACCAGCGCACAGCCCGAGCCTCGTCGCGCGGCGTGTGCTTGCCGTCGAGGTACCACAGACCGAGGCTGGCCTGCGCGGCGGCATCGCCATGCGCCGCCGCTCGCTCCAACAACTCCGCCACGTGCCCGGGCGGCGGCGCATGTGCCACGCGCGGGTCGAGCATCGGGACCAATTGGCAGGCCGCCGTGGCGCTGCCCATTTCCGCAGCACGCACCAGCCAGTGCGCCGCCGCCGCCGCGTCCGCCGGGACGTAAGTGCCTTCCCGGAATTGGTGATGCAGCGCCCAGGCCGCCTGCACGCTGCCCGCGGCGGCGGCCTGTTCGAGGAGATGCACCCCGCGCGCGCCATCCTGCGCCACGCCGAGGCCGCGCAGGTGGAGAAACGCGAGGTTGTATCGCCCTTCGGGCAACCCGTGCACGGCCGCCTGCGCGTACCAACGCGCGGCGGCGGTGTAATTCTGGCGCACGTCCAGGCCAGCGGCGCAGATCACGCCCAGCCGCAGGCAGGCGGCGGCATTGCCCTGCTGCGCGGCCTTGCGGTACCACTGGCGCGCCGCCCTGGGGTCGCGCGGCATCCCCAAGCCGCCCATTTGCAGCGTCCCCAAATGATAATAGGCGTGGGCATCGCCGAGCGCGGCCGCCCGCTGGAACCAGTCGGCGGCTTCTTGAAAGTCCTGCGGCAGCCCCAGGCCCTCGGCGTACAAGGCGCCCAGCCGCTCATAGGCCGCCCCGAATCCCTGGTCCGCCGCCTTCGACATCCACCGGGCCGCTGCCGCGGGGTCGTTGGGCACACCGCGTGCGGTGAGATAGAACTGCGCCAGCACGTATTGCGCTTCGCTGTCGCCCAAGTCGGCGGCCTGACGGCAAAGCGTCGCCGCCGTCAGCGCATCGGGTTCCGGTCCCAGGGTGAAGAGCCGCACCAGCGAGACCAAGGCTTTGACGTGGCCGCGCGCGGCCGCGCGCCGCAGCCAGGTTTCCGCCTCCGCCGCGTTCAAGGGCACGCCATGGCCGCTGCGGTACAGTTCGCCCAGGTGGAACATGGCGGCCGGCTGTCCGGCCTCGGCGGCGTCCCTGAGAAGGCCGTGCGCACGCTCCTCATCGTGTTCCACCTCCTCGCCGTGCAGCAGCAGCAATCCCAAGCAGAGTTTCGCCGTGGCGTTGCCGTCCGCCACCGCCCGCTCGAGCCACGTGGCCGCCAGCGCTTCGCGACGCTCGCCGCCGTAGCTGCCGGCGTACAGCAGGCCAAGGCCCAGCATGCCGGCGACATGGACCTTATCCGCCGCCGCGGCAAACCAGCGCTCGGCGCTCTTCAGATCCGCCGCGAGCCCGAAGCCGCTGGCGTATTGGTAGCCGAGGCGCGCCTGCGCCCCGGCATCCTCCCCCCGCGCGGCCGCCGCGTTCCACGTCGCCGCCTCGACCGGATCCTGACGGACCGCGAGACCCTTCGGAAACAGGCGTTTGAGCAGCGAGTCGTGGACTTGCGGCGAATCGATTTTCGCGATGGCCGTGGGCGATGCGGTCCCGGGCGGTTCGAGTCCGGTGAGATAGATTTCGCCCAGGCGCGCCTGGGCGGCGACCAGTCCTTGCGCGGCAGCCGTGCGATACCACTCCACCGCATCGACGAAGCTTTGCAGCACGCCCTGGCCATGCTCGTACAGCTGCGCGAGGCGCAGCTGCGCGGGCGCGTCTCCCTCGGCCGCGGCCCCCTTGAAGAGTGCGGCCGCATCGGCGAAGCGGCCCTCGTCGAAGGCACCCTGCGCCTGGTCGGCCTTGGAGGTTTGCTTGCGGGAGAAGATTCCCATCCTTACGGCTCCCGCATCGCCTCCGATCCAGTCCGCATCGCCCCCTCCACCAGATACGAGAGAATCGTGCGCTTGCCCACCATGATGTCGCCCACCAGCGTCATGCCGGGAATCAAGCGAAAATCCGCCGGCACGTTGCGCAGGTGCACCTCTTTGATGGCCACGCGAACCTTGAAATACGGCGGCGTCGGCTGATTGTTGTCGTCGGTGGTGAACGACCCCTCGCTGATGGTCTTGATGACCCCCTTGGCGGTGCCGTGCTGCAGGTAGCGATAGGCATCGAGCTTCACCTGGACCGGATCGCCCGCCTTGATGAACCCAATGTCTTCGGATCGCACGTTGACGTCCGCCTCGACCGCACCCACGAGCGGCACCAGGGTAAAGAGCGGGTCCTGACCCATGGCCTGGGCGCTGCCACCCGTGATCGACCCCGTCGACACCTTGCCCACTTTAAGCACGATGGCGTCCGCGGGGGCGTCGAGACTGGCCAGGTCGCTCAGCTTCTGGGCCTTCTGCAGATTCTGGCGCGTGACGTCCAGGTCGTTGCGCACCGTGACCAACTCCGACCCCGTATCGGAGTTCCATTTCTGGATGAAGGATTCGCGCTGCGCCTTCAAGGAGACGAGTGTCTGGCGCAGCGCCGCCATCTGATTGTCGGCGTCTCCCAGGAGGCGGCTCATTTCGGTGCGCTCATCCGTGGCCTGCATCAGTTGGAGCTTAGACACATAGCCCTTGTCCAGCAACGGCTGGTAGAGCTTCTCCGCATCCTCCGCGAGCTTCAGGCGCTTGGCGTACTGCCGTGAACTCGCCTCGAACTGGGTCACCTGCGACTCGGCGCTGCGAATGCGGCCGTCGAAATCGGCCAGGTTGTAGCGGTATTCCGCCTGCCGCTTCTGCCAGATGGCGCCCTGCAGCAACTGCGAGGAATCGGCGGCCGAAAACTCGTAGGGACGGCCCGCGAGTTCCGCCTCGAGGCGCGCCACCTGGGCTTCGTTGCTCGCGAGCTTTTGTTGCAGCTGTTTGAGGTCCGCGCTGGTGAAGGTGGGATCCAAGGTGGCGAGCACCTGACCCTGTCTCACGACATCGCCCGCCTTCACCAAGACCTGGCGCACGATGCCCGTATCGAAGGGCGACACGTAGAGCGCACCGCCCGCCGGCACCACCCGGCCCACACTGGTCACCACGCGGTCGAGCTTCACCACGGCACACAGCCCGATGGAGATCACCAGAATGGCCGCCAGCGCATAGAGAATCATGTGTTCGTTGGCGGGTGCCGTGCGCAGGAACACCGCGGCGGTTTCGGATTCGAAGGCACCGACCACATCGCCGACGACGTCGGTGCGGCGCCTTACGACCGCGGAACCGCGCGCCGCCGCCGGGGCGGAACTCATCGGGTCGACCCTTTGATGAGCAGCTTGGGACCCTCGGACCCTTTGGGCTCGAGATGCCGGTTCTGTTGGTACCACATGGTCTTGTAGATGTCGCAGCGCTGCAGGAGTTCTTCGTGCGTCCCCAGGTCGTACACCTTGCCGCGCTCGAGCACCAGGATGGCGTCCGCCTCGACCAACATGGACAGCCGGTGCGAGATGGAGATGACGGTGCGGCCCCTCGCCATGCGCTTCAGGTTGGCGTTGACGATGGCCTCGCTCTCGGCGTCGAGCGCACTGGTGGCCTCGTCCAAGATCAGCACCGGCGGGTTGATCAGCAAGGCGCGCGCGATGGCGATCCGCTGGCGCTGACCCCCCGAGAGATTGGTGGCGCCCTCCTCGAGAACCGTGTCGTAGCCACGTGGTAACCGCTCGATGAATTCCTCCGCGCCCGAGAGCTGCGCTGCGCGCACGACGTCGCCGAAGCCCGCATCGCCGCGCGCCATCGAGATATTCTCGCGGATGGTGCCGGAGAACAGGAAGTTCTCCTGAGGCACCACACCGATATGGGTGCGCAAATGCATGAGATCGATCTCGCGTAGATCCATGCCGTCGACTTTAATCATGCCCTCGTAGCTGGAATTCAGGCGCTGCATGAGGCGCGTGACCGTGGTCTTTCCGGAGCCGCTACGGCCCATGATGCCGAGCATGGTGCCCGGGGGGACGGTGAACGAGACTTCGTCCAATGCGTAGGGGGCGCCGGCCAAGTATCGAAAGCGTACGTCTTGGAAGGTGATCTCACCTTTGATTGCGGAACGTAACCCGTTGGTCCGGGTGACCTCGGGCGTGACGTTCATGAGCGAGGCGACTTCGCCGATGGCCGCCTGGACATCCGCGAGATCCTGTTGGAGGGTTGCGATTCTGACCAATGGTTGTGCAAGCCTGCCCGACAACATGGCGAATGCGACCAGTGCACCCGGATTCATGGAATCCGGAGAGGCAAGCACGATGTACGCACCGACGGCCATACAGCCGGTGTAGATCAGCCGCTCGAACGGCATGGTCAATGTCTGCGGATAATTCGCCATCAAACCGAGCGCGTGCCTGGCGGCCGTAGACTCTGCCACGTGACGATCCCATTCCTTGCGTCGCCTCCCTTCCAAGGCCAGAGACTTGATGGTACGAATGCCGTAAATCGTCTCAACCAGGTGCGAACCCTTCGCCTGCTCGGCGCGTACCACGCGCCTATAAAGCTTCCCCATCGGCCGCATGAACAACAGAATGATCGCGAAGATGATCCCAGTCAGGGCAAACGCCATGAGCGAAAGACGCCAATTGAGGATCAGCATGGCTGGAATGAGCCCAATCAGGGGCACAGCATCCAGAAATGTGCCAAACAATTGACCGGTCAGAAAATTCCGTATTTTCCAAATCTCGTTGAGCTTACCCAGGGTTCGCCCGGTCGGGTTACGTTCGAAATAATCCATGGGCAGCTTGAGCAGTTTTTCGACTATATAAAGGTTGAGTCGCCCGTCGATCCGAGTGGTTGCCACCTGCGTCAACACTCGCTTGAGATACGTAAGAACGGTTTCAAACACCAGCATAATCAGGATCGCACCCACAATCACATTCAGCGTGGAATAGGAGTGACTGACTAACACGCGATCGAGCACGATCATGAACATGAAGGGCGGTGCAATCGCGAAAATAGTACTCACCACCGCACCGGTCGCAATATCGCCAAACAGCTTGCGCTCGCGTAAAACCTGCCCCGCCAGCCAGCCCAATCCAAAGGGCTGTTGCTCGTCCGTGGAAATGTGCGCCCGCTTAACGAGGATGACTTCGCCTTCCCACACTTCGGCGAGACGCACCTCCTCGATGGCAACTTGTTCGTCCTCGGGGGCCCGGGGATCGCGAATGATCGCCACCGATCCTTTCATCGGATCGGAGCGGGCGTCCTCTAAGATGAGAGCGCCACCGTCCTTGGCTCGCAGTATGGCCGGAAGGGTTTTAGCCAATTTTGGCAATTCGGCGAATGTCATCCTGAGCGACTGGGCGTCCAGACCCAGGTCACGGGCCATTGCAATCAGAGTAGCCGTATCCGGCTCCGCCTCCCCAACGGCAAAACGTCTACGCAATTGCTCGATGCCGGTGTCGACGCCCAAACGCGTGGCCAAAACCGCCAGGGCATACAACGCACTGGACGTGGGTCCTTCCGCGCTCCTAACATCGCCGACTAGTCCCTGCTTCATCGGGCCTCTACATTTGGTTGTGCTATCGAGATCTCCAGAAGAGACCTACCAAGTTTGCCGCTCCGAGCATAGTGGTGAACGGAGTCTAGCAACGATTCGCCTTTGAAATCGGTTCTCGCGACGATTTGCACCTTTCTAGACCAATACCCTGGAGCAATGGTGAATACCCCGGCGGAACGGTCAGGGGCATATCTCGCTCGATTGCCTGACCACGGCGGCCTTCCTCAGACGTTATGGCGAGTCCGCTTCCGCGGCGATCTTTTCGGGGCCTGCCCGGTGTTCACTTTCGTTACAGCCCGCACGCTGATATGGCTCCTACCCGTCAACTGGCGCGAGCACGAACCTCGCGGACCCGCGCTTCGTTTTAGATATCGGTATTCGTTGCCGTATCTCACACCGGAAGGGGAACTCGACGCGCGGTAGGCTTTGCGACGATTGATCATACTGATACTCGCGTGTTGGTTGCCGCATTTCATCTGTCCGTCGCGGGGCTGCCTCGTTCTAAGCTCGGAGATTACCAGAAGGATGCCCACACAACGTGCTCAAGGATTCCCCACATCGTGTTCCGCGCATCGCGTTCCCATTCCAGTGTGTTGGGATTAACGCATTATTGATGGCCTTTTATTTACTCAAATAAATCGACCGCCTACAATGCCGCTGGAGCGGCGCAGGTGAGCCCTTGGCGTTGCTACCCCGAGTTTTTAGGACTTTCATTGGTGTATCAGTGATCAACACGTGCCGCCCGATATCCCAGATAAAGCCGGCCAGCTCGCGCGCGATCGCGACGCAGACCTTGTTGTGATGCAAGTGCCGCGCGCTCAAGCGTCGATACCGCTGCGCAAGTCGCAGTTGTGCACGCCAGGCGATGTCGCGGACGACCTTCGGTTGCCCCTCCTGGCGCTTCTGCAGCACAACGCTCATGCGGGCAGCGAATCGATAATTCCAAGCCACCTCGATTAAAATCCGGCGCACGTGGCCGTTGCCAGTTTTAGTAATTTTTCCAAGATGACGCGAGTCGCCGCTGGTGTATTGAGAGGGTACCAGTCCCAGGAACGACATGAGCTCGCGTGGATGCGCAAAGCGCCTCAGATCCCCGCGTTCCGACACCATTGTCACGGCGGCGACGAAGTCGATGCCCCGTAGCGTCATCAGCGCCTGCAGTAGCGGTTGCATGCGCCACGCCGCGCACTGGTCGCGCAACGTGTCGACTAGCCGCATGACCCGTTCGTTCGCCTCACTGACGGCTTGACGATATTCGGCAAACGTCGCGTCTTGGGCTGCGTGAGCAAAGGTGATCTTTGCCAGGTAACGTTCGTGCGCCTGCGTCCAGGAACTCCTCCCATAGCGATGGCCGTGTCGCAGTAACAGGGCCTTGAGCCGATGACGTGCGGCCAGCCGTGCTCGCACCGCATCCTCTCGCGCCCGCGACAGGTCCCGGATCGCTTCATCGCGCTCGTTCGGAACGAGCACGTTGGTCAGCTCGCCGGCGCGCGCCGACTCTGCCAGCCGCACCGCATCACGGCGATCCGTCTTGACTCGATCGCCGGAGCGGCGGGGGATCTTGGACGGCGCGATCACTTCGCAGGCGTAACCACGCGATCGCAGCTCACGCACCAAGCCGTAGCCGCAAGGCCCCGCCTCGTACACGATCGAAAGTTGATCCGGGCGGCCGATCGACTTCAGTGATTTGAGCAACTCGGTCAAGGTCGGACCGATAGTACCGATAAACTGACCCAGGCTGCGCCCGTCGCTGGCTCGGCCAATCGCGGTTGTCTCCTTGTGGACATCCAATCCGACAAACTCGGTGCCATGCTTTTCCATGGTCTGCCTCCAGTGAATTTTGCAGGAAACGCCGCAACGCGTTCTGTATGTGGCTCGGCGCACCTTGGCGCGCAACCCACGGTAATGGAGGCAGACCTCTTGATCCTAACTATTGCGACCCGCCTCGAATTGCGGGGCCATGATGTCTATGCTTCCCTCCCAACAGAGGGGTTTTCTTCGAGTGCTTCAGGCCATTCGTCGCCTCCTGGCCCGCTCCAAGTGCTTCCGGTCGGAGCGAGAGTGGCCCGGTGGGTATCTCACCCACGGGACTCGTGCACCTTCGACAAGGCACACACAACGTCTTTATCGAACGCCTGTGACGCTTATGTGCCCAGGGTCATTACGTGGCCGACAGTGCCGAAGACCGTGGATTTTCGGTCGATGCTCTAAGGATGAAGACACATACTAATCTGGACGTAAGTAAGTACACTTTTTGGCGCGATGTTTGATATACTTTTCGGATGGACAAACAAGATGCACGCAAGC
>JBBIKV010000051.1:0-27830 GCA_037445285.1 Nevskiaceae bacterium
TAAAGCACGCTGCCTTCCGGTCTCGACTAGCAACGAACCCCCGTTGATCGACCAGGAGACATCCATGCAGGTCCCCATCGGCACGCGACAGTCATGCGTCGACGCCCGCATCGTCGAGAGGCCATCCGCGACGAATGACTGGATGCATTCGGCGGCGGCGGGCGTCCGCTCGACCGCGCACTGGCGCGGCCCGCGGCCAGAACTCAGGTCCACCGGGTACGCGATTCCGCGGCCGTGGCTTTCCGGTGTCGCATCGAGCATCGGATGAATCGATTCGTTCCACCCACACAGCAGGAGTTCACGCGATGAGCAATTCGAATCCCATTTTGCGCACGGCCATTACAGGTCTTCTCGCGCTCGGCGCCGGTTCCCTCGCAACCGCGGCTTTCGCGGCGGACGAGCACGGCGCCGACGAGCAGTGCGCAGGCGTCATCAAGGCAGGCAAGAACGATTGCGCCACGGCGATGAACGCCTGCCACGGACACGTGGAGAGCGACCGCAATCCGATGGCCTGGATATATCTGCCGAAGGGCACGTGCGAGAAGATCGCCGGCGCGCACGTCGTCAAGGTCACGGATCCGACGCCCAAGAAGAGCTGAGGCGAGGGACTCCCTCGACTGCGGGAATGGCGGCCGGCGAGATGCGGCCGCTCGTCCCGGGAGACACAGGATCGTGAGCACAATGGAAACGAAAAGCAGGTCGGGGGCCGGGAGCGTCTGGGCGTTGATCCTGGCGGCCGGAGAAGGCACGCGGTTGAGGACTCTGACCACGACCGCCGGCGGTCTGACCGTGCCCAAGCAGTTCTGCTCGCTGCACGGCGGTGCGTCGCTTCTGGAGGAGGCCATGGAGCGCGGGGAGTCCGTGGTCCGGCCCCACCGCGTAACCACCGTCGTGGCGGCGCAGCACCGACGCTGGTGGGATATGCCGCTGCGGGCCTTGCCGCGGGAAAACATCATCGTGCAGCCCGAAAACAGAGGCACCGCCGCCGGGCTGCTCCTGCCGTTGCTGCACGTCCTGCAGCGGGATCCCGATGCGGTCGTCGTCGTGCTGCCCGCCGATCACTACGTCCGGGAGGAGGCCGTTCTCGCCGTCAGCCTCCGCTGCGCCCTGGAGTGCGCGCGCGCCGACCGGCGGCACGTGTACCTGCTGGGACTCGCGCCCGAACGCTTCGATTCCGAATTGGGCTATATCGTCCCGGACCAGGGCGTCGCACGGGGCGCAGCGGCCGTGCGGCGCTTCGTGGAGAAGCCGTCCCTCGATCTGGCGGAGGAACTCGTCGACCGCGGCGCGCTGTGGAATGCCTTCATACTGGCTGCGTCGGCCGGCGCGCTGCTGGATCTCTATCGGAACCGCCAGGCCGGCTTGGCCGGATCGATGGCGGCTGCCGTGAATGCCGATCCGCCCTCCCCTCATGCTCTGTCCGCCGTACACCGCCTGTACCGCACCCTTCCGACGCTGGATTTCTCCAAGGATGTGATGGAGGGACAGGAAGACAGTCTGCGGGTGGTCAGGGTACCGAACTGCGGATGGAACGACCTTGGCACGCCGCAGCGTGTCGCAGAGACCCTGAACAGTCATCGCCCGTGCCACCGGCCCGCACGGCGCCGGCCGCAACCGCCTCACCTGAATCTCTCGGAACAGCACTTCCGGCAGCGCGCCGTTTGAATCGACCCATCCTACGGAGCCCCCAACCATGCGTTCGATCCTCTGCTGCCTTCTGACGATCCACCTGAGTTACGCGGCCGTCAGCGCGCGGGCCGACGACGTCGTCGATCGGCCGACGCTCACTCTCGACGGCGCCAAGTCGGTCGCGGCCGGGGCATTGCGCTATGCACACGAACACGGCGCCCCGGGGGCGGCCATCGCCGTCGTCGATGCCGGCGGGGTGCTTCTGTACGTCGAGCGCATCGACGGCACGTTCCAAAACGCCGCCAACATCTCGATCGGCAAGGCGCGCACCGCCGTGGCGTTCGGAAAACCCACGCGAGCGTTCGAGGAGATCGTCAACAAGGGGAGATACGCCATGCTCGCGCTGCCCGAGATCGCCGCGTTCACCCCCCTGATGGGCGGCGTTCCGATCGAGGTCGGCGGCGAACTGGCCGGGGCGGTCGGCGTCAGCGGGGCCGCGAACGCCGCTCAAGATGACGAGATCGCCACGGCGGCGGCGGCCGAATTCATGAAGTCCCACGCGCGGAGCGACGGCGGCGTGACCGTCGTGCCCAGGACCGTGGTCGATGCGGGCTTTGCGACGGACGCGACACTCGCGCGCGGCGACGGATTCCGGGTGGACGCCAGCCATCGCGAGGGACCGGGCGAGGCCGAGGTGCACCTGAACCAGACGGACATATTCTACGTGCTCAAAGGCAGCGCGGATTTGATCGTCGGCGGCACCGTCTCCGCACCGCGCGACATGGCGGGAGGGGAAATTCGCGGTTCGGCGATCGAGGGCGGCGAACTGCATGCCATCGCGCACGGCGACGTGGTGGTGATTCCGCACGGCATTCCGCACTGGTTCAGGCGGGTCAGCACGCCGTTCACGTACTACGTCGTCAAATCCTCCACCCGGTAGCCGCGAAGCGAAGTCCATGAGCACCCTGCCGCAGTCGACAATTCTCTCGTTGACCCTCCTCGTCCTCGGAGCGACCGGTTCCTCCCGCGCCGCGGACACGCCGCGGGAGGGTGTCCCAGTCCCATTCGCCACCGTCGATTTGACGACCCGGGAAGGGGCCGCCACCGTCGACGGCACGTGGCGATACAAGGATGTCGACATCGTCCGGGTGCCCTTTCACTCGGCGGGAGCCGACGGCCAGCCGACCGGCGCCGTCTCCTCGACGTGGGACGTGGCGCCGCACGCCGGCATCCGCGATTACGACGACCGGGACTGGCCGGCCGTCGAGGCCGCCGCTCTCACGCAGCACCGCGGTCCCGGCCGGCTGTCCTTCGCCTGGTACCGCATTCGCATCACCGTTCCGCAGCAGATCGACGGACTCGACACCCTCGGATCGACCGTCGAGTTCGAGACTTCGATCGACGATTACGCCGAGGTGTGGGTCGACGGAGAATTGCCGCGCGCCTTTGCGCAGAGCGGCGGTTCGGTCATCAAGGGATGGAATGGCGTGAACCGCCTGGTCGTCGGCCGCGACGTTCGGCCGGGACAGAAGATCCAAATCGCGGTGTTCGGGATCAACGGTCCGCTGTCCGATCCGCCGACCAACTTCATCTGGATGCGCCTCGCCCGACTCTCGTTCTCACGGTCGGCGCCCGGAACGCAGGGTCCGATCGCGGTCGAACCGCAGGAGGTGAACATCCGGGTCGAACGGCTCGATCCGTCGTTCGACCGGATCGTTTCGCGCAACGCCAAGCTCTTCAAACTTGCAGAGGGATTTCGCTTCACCGAAGGTCCGATTTGGATCCGCCGCGGCGGCTATTTGCTGTTCAGCGATCCGGATGCCAACCGCATCTACGAGTACGATCCGAAGAGCCGGGCGCTCTCGGTATTCCGTGAGCACAGCGGCTATGAAGGAGCCGACGCCGCCGACTACGGACAGCCGGGATCGAACGGACTCACCGTCGACCGGCAGGGCCGCCTGACCATCGATCAGCACGGCAACCGACGGGTCGTGCGCATGGATGCCGACGGCAGACTCACGGTGCTCGCGGACAAGTTTCGCGGCAAACGCCTCAACAGTCCGAACGACCTGGTCTACAGATCGGACGGGAGCCTGTATTTCACGGATCCCCCGTTCGGCCTGCCCCAATTTTTCGACGATCCGCGCAAGGAACTGCCCTTCAGCGGCGTCTACCGGGTCGCGAACGGAAGGATCAGCCTCGTGTCCGACGAACTGGACGGCCCCAACGGACTGGCGTTTTCGCCGGGCGAAGACTATTTCTACGTCGACAATTGGTCGGCCCGTCGAAAGGTCATCCTGCGCTTTCCGGTCAATCGCGACGGAAGCATGGGAAGGAGCCAGGTGTTCGTCGACATGACCGACGAACTGCCCGGCGATGACGCTCTCGACGGCATGAAGGTCGACACCCAGGGGAACCTGTACGTGACGGCGCCCGACGGTGTGCGGATCTATTCGCCGGCAGGCAAGCACCTGGGCACGATCGCCGCTCCCCGCACCGTTCACAACCTCGCCTGGGGCGGTGACGACGGCCGCACGCTGTATCTGTGCGCCAGCGACCGGCTGTACCGCGTCGACGTGCTGATTCCGGGGACGCGGCCGTGAGCGGCACCGGGCGTGCCCGCGCCCCGCAAACCGACCCGCTTCCGCCCCGGCTCGAGTTGGGGCGGGATGCGCAGGGCGGCTTCGACGACAGCATCCGCCGCGAATGGCTGGTCACCAACGGCATCGGCGGATTCGCCGCGGCGACGGTGGGATTGGCCGCGACCCGCCGTTATCACGGCCTGCTGTTCGCGGCGATGCGCCCGCCGGTCGAGCGCGTCGCCCTGGTTCAAAAGCTCGACGTGGACGCCATCTACGGCGGCGAGCGCATGGCCCTTGCGACCAACGAGTTTGCGGACGGCACGATCGCGCCGGAGGGATTCCGGCTTCTCGAATCCTTCCGACTCGAGGGCCTGGTCCCCGTGTGGACCTGGTTGGTCGGCGACTCGCGGCTTGAACAGCGTATCTGGATGCGGCACGGCGAGAACACGACCTATGTCGAATTCACCCGTCTCGGGGGATCGAAGGACCTGCGTCTCTCGATCTCGCCCCTGTGTACCTATCGGGATTACCATTGGCAATCGCGGGGGGAACGACCGATGCGCGTGGAAGCCGTGCGGGACGGCATGCGAATCGTCGCATTCGACGGCGCCCCGCCCTACCGGATCCTGTGTGCAGGAACCGATCCCACCATCGAACCCCGATGGTATTGGAATTTCAAGCATCGCGAGGAAACCGCCCGCGGTCTCGACGACGGCGAGGATTTGCTGCGTCCCGGGACCTTCGAGCTGGCCCTCGCCCCCGCGCAATCCCGTACCGTGATGCTGACCGCCGAGACGCACGACCCCATGCCGGCCGGCGCCGCGCTCGACGCGGAACGGGCGCGACAGCGCGAGATCGCCGATCGCTTCGCCGAGACACACCGCGCGCGGGCCTCCACGGTCGACTTCCCGCGGATCGATCATCTTGCGCTCGCCGCGGATCAGTTCCTCGTCCAGCGGCGCGATTCGAGGGGCAATACGCTCGGCCAAACCGTCATCGCGGGCTATCCCTGGTTCAGCGACTGGGGCCGCGACACGATGATCGCATTGCCCGGACTGACCCTGGCCACGGGCCGCGCCGGAATCGCGGCGAGCATCCTGCGAACGTTCGCCAAATTCGTCGATCGAGGCATGATTCCCAACCGCTTTCCCGATGCGGGCGACGCGCCTGAATACAATACGGTCGACGCCAGCCTCTGGTTCTTCATCGCAGCGCACGACTATCTTCGCGCATCCGACGACCGGGCGTTTGCGTTGGAGATCTACCCGACCCTGAAGGACATGCTGGATTGGCACGTGCGCGGCACACGGTTCCGGATCCAGATGGACCCGGCCGACTGCCTGCTGAGTGCTGGCGAACCCGGGGTCCAACTGACGTGGATGGACGCCAAGGTCGGCGATTGGGTCGTCACGCCGCGCATCGGCAAAGCCGTCGAAATCAACTCGCTGTGGTTCAACGCGACCTGCATCCTCCGCGACCTGGCGGACGACCTGGATCAGACTCAGGACGGGATTCACTATGCGGAGCTCGCCGGCCGAATCCAGGCGAGCTTCGAAGCGTCGTTCTGGTTCGAGGCGGGCGGGTACCTATACGACGTCGTCGACGGCCCGGAGGGCGAAACCGACGCGGGTGGACGCCGCCGGGACTCGAGCCTGCGCCCGAATCAGATCTTCGCCCTGTCCCTGCCCCACCCACCGATCACCGGGGAGCGGGCGCACAGTGTGCTCGCCGTTTGTGCCCGCGAGCTGTGGACGCCCGTAGGCATGCGCTCGCTCGCACCCCACGATCCGCGTTACGTCGGCCGCTACGGCGGCGGTCCCGTGCAACGCGACGGCGCGTATCACCAGGGCACGGTCTGGACCTGGCTGCTGGGGGCGTTTGCGACGGCGCACTACCGCGCGCACGCGGACGCCGCGGCGGCCCTCGACCTCCTGCGGGGAATTCCACCTCACCTGCGCGAAGCCTGCGTCGGTCAAGTGAGCGAGATCATGGACGGCGACGCCCCGTTCGCGGCGCGAGGCTGCGTCGCCCAGGCCTGGGGGGTGGCCGAGGTCCTGCGCGCTTGGAGCGTAATCAATGCCGGTGAACTCAAGCGGGAGAGCACGCCGACCCAAGCAACCCGCGACCCACAGCCCCCGAGGATGATGCGATGACGAACGAAAAGCGCCGGCTCGCCGCCTGCCGCGACACCCCTCCGTCTTGGAAGAAGTGGGGACCCTATCTCAGCGATCGTCAATGGGGCACGGTCCGCGAGGATTACAGCCCGCACGGGAACGCGTGGGACTATTTCCCGCACGACCACGCCCGCAGCCGGGCGTATCGCTGGGGCGAGGACGGCATCGGCGGATTCTCCGATGATCAACAGCTCCTGTGCCTGTCGCTCGCGCTGTGGAACGAGCGGGATCCGATCCTCAAGGAGCGGCTGTTCGGGCTCACGAACGGCGAGGGCAACCACGGAGAAGACGTCAAGGAACTCTATTACCACCTCGACGCCACCCCGACACACTCGTATCTGAGGATGCTTTACAAATATCCGCAGGCCGCCTTTCCCTATGCGGAACTGGTCGAGGAAAACCGTCGCCGCGGCACCGGATCGCCGGAATTCGAACTCCTGGACACGGGAGTCTTCGACAAGGACCGGTACTTCGACGTGTTCGTCGAATACGCGCAGGCCGGCATCGACGACGTGCTCATGCGCGTCACGGCGCACAATCGCGGCGACGCCGCGGCCCCGCTGCATCTGTTGCCTCAGCTGTGTTTCCGCAACACCTGGAGTTGGAGGACGGGCGGGGTCAAACCCGTGATGCAGGTCGAGGGCACGGCGCTCATCGCGCGTCATGAACGGCTCGGCACGTTTCATTGCCACGCCGACGGCGTCGGCGGGGTCGACGCGCACTGGCTCCTGACCGAGAACGAGACCAACACCCGCCGCCTGTACCGATCCGACGCCGCGGGGCCGTTCAAGGATGCGTTTCACGACCACCTGATTGCCGGCGGCGATCCCGCCGTCACCGCGAGCCGGTCGGGCACGAAGGCGGCCGCTCACCTGCGCCTCGACGTGCCGGCCCATGGGTCCGCGAGCGTGCGGCTGAGGCTGTCACGCATCCCGCCTGCGGACCCGTTCGAGGACTTCGATCGGGTCTTCGCCATCCGCCTCGCGGAAGCCGATGAGTTCTACGGCGACCTGCAAACGGACATCGCGGACGACGACGCCCGGCACGTGCAGCGGCAGGCGCTCGCTGGAATGATCTGGAGCAAGCAATTCTTTCATTTCGATGTTCCCGCATGGATCAACGGGGACCCCGGGCAGGTGCCTCCCCCACCCGAGCGCCGCCGGGGACGCAATCGAGAATGGCTGCATTTGAACAACGCCGACATCATCTCGATGCCCGACAAGTGGGAATATCCCTGGTATGCCGCATGGGATCTGGCATTCCACACCCTCCCGCTTGCGCTGGTGGACTCGGAGTTCGCCAAGGAGCAGCTGCTGCTGCTGACCCGTGAATGGTACATGCACCCCAACGGGCAGATTCCAGCGTATGAATGGGCGTTCGGCGACGTCAATCCCCCGGTGCACGCCTGGGCGACGTGGCGCGTCTATCAGATCGACCGCAACCACAATGCGGGCACGGGGGATTACGGCTTCCTCGAGCGTATCTTCCACAAGCTCATGCTGAATTTCACGTGGTGGGTCAATCGCAAGGACGCCGAGGGCCGCAACGTGTTCCAGGGTGGTTTCCTGGGTCTGGACAACATCGGCGTGTTCGACCGAAGCGCGCAGCTGCCGACCGGAGGCCACATCGACCAAGCCGACGGGACGAGCTGGATGGCGATGTATTCATTGAATCTCATGAGGATCGCGCTCGAGCTGGCCCAGACGAACCCGGTGTATCAGGACGTGGCCACCAAGTTCTTCGAGCATTTCCTGCACATCGCCGAGGCCATGAGCAACGTCGGTGAGGCCGGAATCGGCCTTTGGGACGAGGAGGACGAATTCTTCTACGACGTGCTGCATCTTCCGGACGGCCGCATGATTCCGCTCAAGGTGCGTTCCATGGTCGGGCTGATTCCGCTGTTCGCGGTCGAAACCCTGGAACCGGAGCTTCTCGACAAGGTTCCCGAATTCAAGCGCCGCCTGAATTGGTTTTTGCAATACCGTCCGGATCTGGCCTCGCTGGTCTCTCACTGGAGCGCAGAGGGGCGCGGACAGCGCCGGCTCCTGTCGCTGCTGAGAGGGCACCGCATGAAGCGCCTGTTGTCCCGGATGCTCGACGAGACCGAATTTCTGTCCGATTACGGCATCCGGGCGATCTCGAAATTCCACGACCGGCATCCGTACGTATTCAACGTCAACGGCATGGACCTGAGCGTGCGATACCTGCCGGCCGAGTCCGACTCCGGGCTGTTCGGCGGAAACTCCAACTGGCGGGGTCCGATCTGGTTTCCCCTCAATTATCTGCTGATTGAGTCGCTGCAGAAGTTCCACCACTACTATGGCGACGACTTCAAGATCGAATGCCCGACCGGTTCCGGCGTTTTCCTCTCGCTCGACGAGGCGGCGCGGGAAGTCGCGACGCGGCTGACGCGCATTTTCCTCAAGGACGCTCACGGCAGACGCCCCGTGCTCTCACAGTACCCACGACAGCAGTCCGACGAGCACTTTCGCGATCACGTGCTGTTCTATGAATATTTTCACGGCGACACGGGCCGTGGCGTCGGCGCGTCTCACCAGACCGGGTGGACCGGTCTGGTCGCCAAGCTGCTGCAGCCCCGGCAGAACCCGAAAAACAAATAGTCCGACATCACCCAGGAGTTTGCTTCCATGGAAACCTCAATGCATCCCGCGCATCTGCCGCGACCCGTCATGCCGCACTGTCCGCCGCAGCGCATGCTGCAGGGCCAGAAGGCACTGGTCACCGGCGCGGGTTCAGGCATCGGCCGTTCGATCGCGGTTGCGCTCGGGCAGGCCGGGGCGGACGTCGTCGTCAATTACGTCTCCGGCGCCGACACCGCCGAGCAGGTGGCGGCCGAGATCCGGACACACGGTGTCCGGGCGATCCCGATCCGCGCCGACGTCGCCGACGAAGCCCAGGTCCGGGCCATGTTCGCGTCGGCGATCGAGAGCTTTGGCACGCTCGACATTCTCGTCAACAATGCCGGGCTGCAACAGGACGCCGCCTTCGAGGACTTGACGCTTGCCCAGTGGAACACGGTCATCGGCGTCAACCTGACGGGACAGTTCCTCTGTGCACGGGAGGCGGTGCGCGAGTTCAAACGCCGCGGCGTCAAGCCGGAGGTCTCGTGCGCGGCCGGGAAAATTCTCTGCATCAGCTCGGTGCACGAGGTCATTCCCTGGGCAGGCCACGTCAACTACGCCGCCTCGAAGGGCGGTGTCATGCTCATGATGAAGAGTCTGGCGCAGGAAGTGGCGCCGTTTCGAATCCGGGTCAACAGCATCTGCCCCGGCGCCATCCGCACACCGATCAACATGGAAGCCTGGGGCACGCCGGACGCGTACCACGACCTGCTCCGCCTCATCCCCTACAAGCGCATCGGGGAGGCCGACGAAATCGGCCGCGCCTCGGTCTGGCTGGCGTCGGACTATGCCGACTACGTCCACGGCATCAGCCTGTTCGTCGACGGCGGCATGACGCTGTATCCCGGCTTCGAGACCGGCGGGTGAGGACGGAATCCGCCTCGCTCGGACCGGTTGCCGCGCTGCGCTCTCACTGGCCCGAATACTTGATCGAGGCCTGGGCGCTCGGCACTTTCATGGTCTCCGCCGGTGTCTTCTCGACCCTGTTCAGTGACCCGGGATCCCCGCTCGCGGCCCTCGTCACGGACGGCGACCGGCGGCGCGCAGGGATCGGGATCGCCATGGGTTTGACGGCCATCGCCCTGATCTATTCGCCCTGGGGACGGCGCTCCGGCGCCCACATGAACCCCGCGGTGACGCTGACCTATTGGCGATTGGGGCGTGTGGCGCGCTGGGACGGCGTGTTCTACATCGCGGCGCAATTCATGGGCGGCGTCTGCGGTGTGCTGATTGCCGCGGGACTGCTGCGGGATGCCTTTCGGTCACCGCCCGTGGCCTATGCGGGAACCCATCCGGGCATGCACGGAATGGCCGCCGCCTTCGCCGCGGAGTTCGCGATTTCCGCGCTGCTGATGACGGTGGTCCTGAGGGTGTCGAACTCGTCCCGCTATGCGAATTACACGGGTCTGTGCGCGGGCCTGCTGGTCGCCCTGTTCATCACGCTGGAGGCGCCCGTGTCGGGCATGAGCATGAATCCGGCGCGTTCGTTCGCCTCGGCGCTGCCGGCCGGCGTCTGGAACGATTTGTGGATCTATTTCACCGCGCCCGTGCTCGGCATGCAGGCGGCGGCCGCATGGCAGATATTCCAGCGCGGACGCCGGTCGGTTCGCTGCGCCAAGCTCATGCACACCCCGGAGCAACGCTGCATTCATTGTGGCTACGGAGTCCAGGAGACCCGGGAATGACGTATTCCGGTACGTTCGACGTCATCATCGTCGGGTCGGGAGCGGGAGGCGCGGCGGCCGCCCACAAGCTCACGCGCGCGGGGCTGCGCGTCGCGCTCGTGGAAAAGGGCGATTCCTTGCCCGTGGACGGCAGCACGCTCGATTTCAAGCGCGTCGTTCATGACGGTGAGTTCAAGAGCCGGGAACCCTGGCTCGACAATCGGGGCCGGCGGTTCACGCCCGAGGAGTATTTCAATCTGGGCGGCAAGACCAAGTGGTACGGCGCCGCCCTGCTCCGCTACGGACCCGGCGAGTTTTCCGCCGAACCGGACTTTCGGTGCACCGGGTGGCCGATCACCCGGGATGAACTGATGCCCCATTACGCCGAGGCGGAAGCGCTGCTCGGCATACGACACTTCGAGGTCGAGCCGGATCTGGCGCGGATCGTCGGGGCATTGGCACGCCGTGCGCCGGCCTGGCGGGACGAGGCGCTGCCCCTGGGGCTTTCCACGCAAATTCTCGATGTCCCCGCCGAGGCGCGGCACTTCGACGGATTTTCATCGGTGGCCGGACTCAAAGCGGACGCGGTCACGGCCTTTCTCGACCCGCTCGGCCGCCGGGACAACCTGATCGTCCTGAAGGGCCGGCCGGTCGTCGAACTCCTCGGGGCGGCGGACGATCCGGCCCGCATCACGGGCGTCCGTCTCGGCGACGGCACGGAGTTGCGTGCCGGCGCCGTGGCGCTCGCCGCCGGGGCGCTGCATTCGCCGCGGCTGCTGCAAGGCTACGTCGAGGCAACGGGCCTGGACCGACGGTTGCCGTGTGCGGCGAACGTCGGGCGGTTCCTGAAGTATCACCTGCTGACGGCCGTGATCGGCCTGTCGACCGTCGCGATGACCGACCTGATCCGCAAGACCCGTCTGATTCTGAACGACGAACTCCCTCACAGCAGCGTTCAGCCGCTGGGATTCGACGGGGAACTCATCAGCACGCTGATCCCCCGGTTCGTGCCCCGTGGAGTGGCACGGCTGCTGGGCAGGCACGCCTACGGATTTTTCCTGCAGACGGAAGATGGCGCCCATCCAGACAACCGCGTGATCGCGGCTTCGCCGGCCACCGGAGGTCTGCCGGTCATCGACTACGACGCCGGCAGGTCTCCCGCCGCCGCGGCCGAGCATCGACGGCTGGTCGGAGGATTCAAGGGGGCGCTTCTGCGCACGGGCATGATCGCCTTCTCGGAACGCGTGGGTCTCGCCGGGACCGCCCACGTGAGCGGGACGCTCACCGCCGGCAACGATCCGAAACATTCGGTGGTCGATGCCCTGGGCCGGGTGCATGGCATGAACGGCCTGTACGTCGTCGACGGCAGCATCCTGCCGCGCTCGAGCCGGGTCAATCCCTCCCTGACGATTTACGCCTGGGCCCTGCGAACGGCCGAACATCTCGCCGCCAGGTTGAAATCCACCGCCGCTCCCTAGGAGACCCGCCCCATGCGCTGCTCGACCCACCGGACGACCGTCGCCCTCGCCCTCTGCCTGCATCTCCCTGTCTGGTCGTGCGCAGCCGCGCAGGCTTCCCGCGCCGCGCCGGTGCGCGCCGTCGAGTCGATCTCGGTGACCGTCGCCGACATGGATCGAAGCGTCGCGTTTTATCGCGATGTGCTGTCGTTCGAACCGGTTGCCGACACCGAGGAGACCGGCGACGACGTGGCGCACCTGTACGGAGTGTTCGGCGCACGAGTGCGCAGGGTCACCCTCCGACTCGGCGCCGAGACGCTCAAGCTCGAGCAGTTCATCGCGCCGCGAGGCCGTCCGATTCCCGTCGATTCGAAAAGCAACGATCACTGGTTCCAGCACGTGGCCATCATCGTCGACGACATGGACCGCGCCTTCGCGTGGCTGCGCGCTGACGGCGTCGAATTCGCCTCCACCGGGCCGCAGGTCCTGCCGCAGTGGAATCCTTCCGCCGGCGGCATCGCGGCGTTTTATTTCCGCGATCCGGATGGCCACACTCTGGAAATACTGCATTTCCCCCCGGGCAAGGGTGACCCGAAATGGCGGTCGTCCGGTGGCCGAGGGTTTCTCGGCATCGATCATTCGGCGATCGTCGTCGCGGACACGGAGGCGAGCCTCGCCTACTACCGGGACGCTCTGGGCCTCAAAGTGGTGGGCACCAGCGAGAATTACGGCATCGAACAGGAACACCTGAACAACGTCTTCGGCGCCCGGCTGAAGATCACCAGTTTGCGGGCCGGATCCGGCCCGGGCGTCGAACTGCTCGAATACCTCGCGCCGCGCACCGGCAGGTCCGTGCCGGTCGACACCCTGTCAAACGACGTCTGGAACTGGCACGTCGACATGACCGCCGACGTGCAGGCGGTGGACGCCGCCGTTCGCCGCGGGCATTTCGCCTATATCTCTCCGGGTCCCCTGCACGGGAACCCGGGTGACCGGCAGTGGATGCTCACCGTGCGCGACCCGGACGGGCACGCCACCCTGTTCGAATCGCCCTGAGGCCCCGCACATCAGCGGCGGCGCTCGCCGCCCGTGATGAGCCGAATGCCGCCGCCGAACGTCAGGTACGCCCAGAACCAATTGAGCATGGTCGCGATCCGGTTGCGTACGCCGACCAGGAACCCGACGTGCACGAGTCCCCAGAGCCACCAGGCCGGAGCCCCCCAGAGTTTGACGAAGCCGAAATCGACGACCGCCGCCTTGCGTCCGATCGTCGCCAGACTGCCGAGGTGGCGGTAGCGGAACGGGGCGGGCGCCGGACGCGATTCGATCCGGGCCCTGATCGCCCGCGCCACGTAGGCGCCGGCCTGCTTGGCCGCCGGGGCGAGTCCCGGCACGGGTTGGCCGTTCCATGCATTGCTCGCCGCCGTATCGCCGGCCACATAGACGTTGGCAAGACCCGGGACGCTCAGATCCGCGCCGACCTTGACCCGGCCCGCGCCATCCGCGCCGGTGCCGAGCCACTTTGCGGCCGCCGAGGCGGTCACGCCCGCCGCCCACAGAACGGTTCTCGCGGCGATGGGTTTGCCCCCGACCACGGCCCCGGCGGCGTCGATGCCTTCCACCCGACTCTCGAGCATGACCTCGACGCCCAGCGCCTCCAGCGAGCGCCGCGCCACCGCCGAGAGTGACTCCGGGAACGCCGGCAGCAATCGCGGCGCGGACTGCACCAGGATCACACGCGCATCGGCGGGATCGAACGTGCGGAACTCCTTCTCCATGCCGTAGCGCGCGAGTTCCGCAATGGCGCCGGCCAGTTCGACTCCCGTCGGGCCGCCGCCGACAATGAGGAAGGTCAGGAGCGAGGCGCGCTCGGTGTCGTCCGGCGCCGCCTCCGCCCGCTCGAACGCGGTCAAGAGCCGGTGCCGGATGTCGAGCGCATCCTCGATGCGCTTCAGGCCCGGGGCCAGCGGCGCCCACTGGTCCTTGCCGAAGTAGCTGTGGGTCGCCCCCGTCGCGAGGACCAGATAATCGTAGGGAACATCCTGCCCGTCGGTCATCACGGTCTGCGACTTCGGATCCACGCCCAGCACGGTGCCGAGCAGCACCCGGACGTTGAATGCCTCGCGAAAAATCGTCCGTACCGGCGTGGCGATATCCCCGGGAGAGATCGCTGCAGTCGCCACTTGATAGAGCAGCGGCTGGAACAAATGGTGGTTGGCTCGATCGATCAAGGTCACCGCGGCGCGCGTGTTGCGAAGCGCGGCTGCGCAGCTCACGCCGGCAAAGCCTGCGCCGACGACCACCACGCGGGGCATGCCCTCGAGCGCGCGCGGGTCACGCCGATCGAGCGGTGGCAGGAGCCGCGCGAACAGCGTCGCGACGCCTCGGTCGAGGGACAGTGCGCCTCCGCCGAAAACGATGAGGATCGAAAAGCTCATCAGCAGGTACACGGCGTCGGTCTCACGGGGATCGACCATCGCATCGCCGAATACCGCGAGGACCATGGCGACGCAGAGAAAGCGGGTGCCGAACCCCATCAGCAGCGGCACGCCGATGCCGAGCGCGACGGCCGCCGGCACATGCGATGCGACATCGAGCGGCAGCCACAGCGAAAGGCTCGAGAGCGGGCCGCTTTGCGGCAACACCCGATGCGATGCCGCGACCAGCAGGCTCGCCGAGAGCCATATGCGCAGTAACGACACGTAGACGGGCCCGGCGGAACGGCGAAGCCAGGCCGAGAACCGCAGTATGCGCGGAATCAACGGCAGCGCGCTGTCCGCGAGCCCCCGCCTCAGCAGGTGATCGAGCGACCCATGCCCCGCCCCATGCACGGTGTACCAGCCGAACAGGGCCGCCCAGAACAACTGGCTGTCGAACGGCTCGTACGCGAATTGAATGACCAGCGACAGGATGAGCATCGGAAGCGCCGCGTACCGCGTCATGAACCCGAGCGCGAGGAGGGTCCCCCCACCGACCTCGATCGACACCCCCAGCACGGCGGCCGTGGCGGGGGACAGAAAGCTCACCGGATATTCGTTGGCCGACAGGTACAGCGCCGTGTCCCAATGGGTCAGTTTGAGCACGCCGGAGACGAAGAATATTTCCGCCAGCGCGATGCGGATCAAGAAATCGACTTTGGGCCAGACCAATCCGTGCATGATGCGGACGGAGAAGTCCGCGCCCGCGCGGCCGAATCGCAGCACGTTGGAGGCCAATCTCGACGGGTTGCCGGGGATCATGGATCGAACCTATGCAGCCTTCGTACCAGGGACGGGAGCGGCGCGCCGGGCCCGCTGAAGCCCGTCGCTCCGACATGCAGCCCGCCGCCCCGAGATGCAGCCGCCGCCGGCCGCGGGCGGGCCGCCACGGGCGGCGGCGGCCGCCACGCCCCCTTCCCGGCGACGCATGAGAGTTGGCGGGACAACGTCAGCCCAGCAGCGATCGAAGGCGATCGCGCGCCCGGAAAAGACGCGTTCGAACCTGCCCCACGGGACACCCCTCCGACGCCGCGATTTCTCCCGCCGAATAGCCAGACAGGGTCTGCAGGAGAATCGAGCGGTCGCGGTCCCTCATCGAACCGACCAGAAAATGCAAATCGTCCAGTTCCATCCCCTCCGAATGACTGGTGAACAATTGATCCGCCGCAGACAACGCCTCGATGTCCTCGGTCACCAGCCGCTTGCGGGAATAGGCACGCGCCACCTCCCGACGCGCGATCGTGTTCAGCCAGCCGTGCACCGCGGCATCGTCGGCGAGGGTGTGCAGGCTGTTCCAGGCCCGAAACAGCACCACCTGGACGATGTCCTCGGCGGCGTGGAAGTCGCCGGTCAGCCAGCGCACGTAGCGCAGCATGCTGTCCCGGCTTGCCGCGCACAGCCTCTCGAAGCGAGCGCAGCGACAGGCCGCCGCCGTATCCGGGGCTCGTGTGGCGGTCGTGCGGGCGGCCTTGCGCCGTCCGATCCGTCGGTGCCGCGGTTCGCGCTCCCCATCGACCGCCGATGTTCTCTCGATCAAGGACCCGCCCCTCCCAACGCACGACACGCGGGTCACTGTAAGGCAGGACGCGCGTAATGATCTTCACGGCAGGTTCACGGGAATGTGAAGATTGTCTTCCGGCCACCCCACGGGACCGTTCCGCTGCACCACACGCCGGAATTACCTATACTCAAACCTCATGGAAGAGCCTCCGATTGCCCCGTCCGGCCTCGCGCACATTCTGGTCATCGAGGACGATCCGGACATCCAGGACGTGATTTTCATGCACCTGGCGAAAGGGCCGTTTGCCGTCACGCTGGCCGACGAGGGGATCCGAGGCCTCTCGCTTGCCCGGACGGGAGGGTTTTCCCTGGTGATACTCGATCTTGGCCTCCCGGGTCTCGATGGGCTGGAGATCTGCAGGCAACTCGCGGCGCTGAAGCCCCGGCCGCTGGTCCTGATCCTTACCGCGAGATCCGCGGAGATCGACCGAGTGCGGGGCCTGGAAGGCGGCGCGGACGACTACGTCGTCAAGCCCTTCAGCATGCCCGAACTCGTCGCCCGGGTGCATGCCCTGTTGCGCAGAGCCCCGCTCACGGGCGAAACGAGCGGCGACGAGGCGGCACGCACCGTCGCGGCCGGATCGCTCGTGATCGACCGCTGGGAACGATGCGCAAAACTCGCCGGCCGGCGAATCGAACTCACCACGAAGGAGTTCGATCTGCTGCTGTGGTTCAGCAGGCATCCGCAGCGGGTATTCAGCCGCGCCGAACTCCTGGACGCGGTCTGGGGAACCGGCTACGAGGGATACGAGCACACGGTCAACTCGCACCTGAATCGGCTGCGCGCCAAGATCGAGCACGATCCCTCACGCCCGACGTTGCTGGTCACCGTGAGGGGCGGAGGCTACAAACTCGTACCGCCGCCTCATTGGACTACTTCGACGGGCTAGGCGCCGCCGGGCCCGCACGCGGCAGCCGCACCAAGAACACGGACCCCGCTCCGACCTCACTGTCGACGACGATGCTGCCGTGGTGCAGTTCGAGAATCCGCTTGACGATGGCGAGGCCGAGCCCCGCCCCCGACAAGCGACCGGGGGCACCGCCACGTTCATAGCGGTTGAAGATCCGTTCGAGGTCGGTGCGCTCAATGCCACGGCCCGTATCGCTGACCTCGATGACGATGTTCGCCTCGTCGAATCCGAGCTTGACGGCAACGTCGCCGCCCGGCGGCGTGTGACCCACGGCGTTGTCGACGAGGTTGTCGATCAGACGTTGAAAGAGGCTGATGTCCCCCCGGATCTGCACGGATTCCACGCCCGGCGCGAGCTCGCAACCGATGGTCCGCCCTTCCGCGATCGAGCCGAACTCCTGCACGACGTCCTGCACCACTTCCGCCGGACTGAACCGCTCGAGGGTGAGTCTCGCCAGGGGATCGTCCAGCCGCACCAGCTCGAACAGCTCACCGACCAGGCGAATGAGACGCTCCACCTGACGCAGGGCGATGCCGACGAAGCGGCTGCGGTCGGCTTGCGTCAGCGCCTCGTCGTCGAGCCTGAGCCGGTCCAGGTAACCCCGCAAGGACGTGAGCGGCGTACGCAGGTCGTGCGCCAGATTTTCGATGAGCCAATTGCGCGCCTCGGTCATCTGGACGAGTGCCCGCGTCCTGCCGTCGACCAGCAACTCGAGCTCGCGCTGCCGCGCCCGCAGCAGCACCGTGCGCGCCTGGACGATCAGCACGAGCATCGACAACGCCCCCAGCAGTTCCAGCGCCTGGAACCACATCGTCTGGTACCACGCGGCGTCCATCCGCACGGTGATCTGACGCTCGCTCGTGGACCAGGTGCCCGCATGGTCCGTGCCTCGCACGTGCAGATGGTAGGTGCCAGGTGCCAGGTTCGTATACATGGCCACCCGCATGTCGAACCCCGTTTTCACCCAGCTCCGATCATAACCATCGAGGCGATACGCATAGCTGATACGGTCCGGGTCCGCATAATCGAGAGCCGAGAATTCCACCGCGACGCTTTGCGCGTCGGCGGGGACCTCGAGCACCTGGTCCGGGGTGCTCCCGTTGTAGCGTGCCGAGGGCACCTCGCGATGCCCGACCGAGACTCGAGTGATGACGATGGGCGGCGGATATCGGTTGGGTGCGAGCCGGGCCGGTCGCACGAGGGTGATGCCGTCTTGGCCGCCGAACATCAGTTCGCCGGCCCCCGACGAGAATCCGGACCCGATCCAGTAGGCGGAGATGGCGGCCCCGTCTCCCCGGCCGAACTGACGGACCGACAACGTGTCTGCGTCGATGCGCGCGATGCCGCGATCGGTGCTCACCCAGACGCCGCCGCTCTCGTCCTCCAGGATTTGGTCGACGCTGGAGTTCGGCAGGTCGCTCGAGAACTGCCGCAGGACCTGGACGCCGTCGGACTGCCTCGCCGCGGTGTCCAGAACGAACAGACCCTGGCTGTTGGTCCCCATCCACAGCCGGCCGCGACGGTCGACATGGAGGGCCGTCACGAACATGTCGGGCAGCGGTCCGCCCGATCGAATTCTCAGTGGAACACGGACCGGCATCGCCGGCCCGCCGGCCGACCGAAAGAGTCCGTTGGTGGTCCCGAACCAACGGGTACCGCCCGCTCCGGCGGCGATCGCGAGCACATTGCGCAGATCCGATCGCTGCGCGGCCTCCCACGGGACCGCCGAGGGCGGCAGTTCCCTTCGCGGCTCCACCGCCCAAATCCCCTCCAAGGCCCCGACCCAGAGTCGATCGCCGTCGGCGAGCAGCGAGGTGACGTGACGCAACTGTCCCGGTCCCGGGAGGGATACCGAATGCGACCGGCGGGTGGTTCGATCGAACCAGACCAGCCCGATCGGGTTGACGCCGGCGAACAGATCCCGCCCATTCAGCACGGCAAGCGAAGTCACCTTGTCCGACGGCAACGGCAGATCGATGGGCAGCGGCTCGGCGCCGGTTCCGCGCGGACCGATGATTGCGATTTTGTTGCCGACGGCGATTGCGATCCGATCGTCATCCGTTCGCGCCATGGCGGCAACGGCCCCTTCCGGGACACCCTTGGGTTCGTCCGCGGTCAGGAGGGTCGAGATGCCCGCCTGGGTCTGAAAATATCCCACCCATCCGTCGTCGCTTGCCGCCCACAGAAGTCCCCCGCGGTCGCGAAGCAGATCGAACACGGAATCGGCGGGCAGGCTGGTGGGCACGCCTTTCTGGTGGCGAACGACACGAGAGTGCAACGACTTGGGATCCACCACCAGGATTCCGGAATCGTGTGTCGCGAGCCATACCTCGCCGGCGGAGGTTTCCGCGACGGCCCAGATTCCATGAGCTTGGTTCCGTGTCAGGTTGTCCTCCACGGCCCGGACATTCATCGTCGACGGATCGATCACGTACGCGCCGTCCGCCAAGGTACCGACCCATATGCGTCCGTCGGAGCTCTCGAACAGCGCGCGCACCTTCACGGATCCGGCGGCGCCCGGGGGCAGAGAGACTGCGGAGAAACGGGTCTCCGAACGTCCAAGTCGCTCGAGTCCGTCGTCCGTGCCGACCCAGAGCGCGCCGGTGCGATCGCGCAACAACCGCACCACCCGACCGTGACTGAGGTGCCCTCTGTCGCTCGCTTCGGCGCCCACACGCGTCACCTGCGTGAGATCCTCCGACACATGCAGGAGGCCCGTCGCCGTTCCCACCCAGGCACCGCCGCGTCCGTCGCCGGCGAGTGCCTCCACGGTCGCGCTCGACACGGACTCCTGGCCGGTCCCGACTGTGTGGAGGCAATCGGTTTCGGGGTCATACCGGGCCACCCCGCCCCCCAGGGTGCCGACCCACAGCCGCTGTCGCTCATCGGCATACAACGCCCAGATGTTGTCCGATTGGAGGGCGCACGAATTGCCGGGTTGAGCGGTGAAGGTGCGAATGCGGTAGCCGTCCCACCGCTCCAGCCCGCTCTCCGTGCCGATCCATAGGAATCCCTGGCCATCTTGGGCCAGGACCCCGGGCGCACTCGTATAGGGCACACTGGCATCGCGCGTCGATTGACTCGCCACGAGCTGGAACACGGGTGAAATGCGGTCGCCCCAACGTGCCTCGGCGCCGGACGCGATACCGCACCATGGCCAGGCCAGCGCGGCGAGGACGCCGCAGCGAGCCACGCAGGACCTCAATACATCGTGGAATACGCGGATGCGCAGGGGGCCTCGGGAGAGTCCGCCCGAGAGGGAGTTCGTGGAAACGCCGATCCCATCCGCCCCGCACGTCGCTGCTTGAATGTGGCTCACGGTCCACAGAAAGCATACACATATTTGCCGCCGCATGGCATCTCGGCGACGCCGGCGATCGATGGCGCCGGGCGGTTGGGCTTCAGAATCCGAAAGCGCCGCCGATATGACGGGAATCGACCACAGGGTGCAAGGTCCGAAACCCGCTCGCAATGGCACACCGAAACGCAGCCGGATTCACCCTCGTTGAACTCGTGGTCACGCTCACGGTTCTGGCGGTTCTGGCCGCTTTTGCGATTCCCCGGTTCGTCGGATTGGACTCGCAAGCGCGAAGCGCATCCGTCAACGCCCTTGCCGGGGCCATGAACAGCGCCGCAGAATTGACCTACTCCGCCTGCCTGACGAGCGCCGCCACTTCGGGGTGCAACGTCGGCAATTCCAGCTGGACCGGGTCCATCAATGGCCAGCCCTACTGGCTCAACTACGGCTGGCCGGATGCCGGGGACGTGATCGGCGGCGGGCAAATCGACAGTCAGATCGACTACAGCGGCTTTCAGGTCTCGCTGGTGAGCTCGGCGGAAACGCTGTTCGTGCGCCCGGATGCCCCGACACCCACCAATTGTTCGGTTGCCTACTACGACGGCTACTGGACGCCGCCCAAGTACCACATCGTGGTCACCACGACGGGGTGCTGACAGCGACGGAGTGCCGGCGCACCTTTCGAGGATCGACGAGTTCGACGAGGCGGCCGGCCGGCGGCGGCGCGGTATAATGGCCGGATGGCTTCGCCCTCTTCAAAGACCCACTCGGGGGCCGGCTCGACGCCGAGGCGGCTGATGCCGGTGCTATTCATCGGCGTATTCATGTCCGCCCTCGACACCGCAGTGATCGGCCCCGCCATACCGGCGCTGCGCGAGGCGTTCGAGGTCGACAACCGCCAGGTCGGCCTCGTGATGACCGTGTTCATCCTCTGCTCACTTTGCAGCACGGCGCTGATGGCTTCGCTCAGCGACCGCTACGGACGCCGCCCGATCTACTTGACCAGCGTAGCCCTTTTTGCCCTGGGTTCGTTATTGATCGCACTGAGCCCGCGGTTTTGGATGATCGTCGCAAGTCGGGCAATCCAAGGTGTGGGAGCCGGCGGGATCACCCCCACCGCGAGTGCGGTCGTCGGCGACACCTTTCCCCCGGCTGAACGCGGTCGGGCACTGGGATTGATCGGAGCGACCTACGGCATGGCCTTCGCGCTCGGACCGCCGCTGGCAAGCATCCTGATGGTCGCCTTGAACTGGCGCTGGATCTTCGTCCTGAACCTGCCCATCGCCGCGGTCGTGCTGACCCTCGGTCGCCGCCTGCTGCCGACCCTGCGGCCGGCCGGGCCGCCGCCCGCCCTCGATCTCGCCGGAATCGCCAGCACCTTCCTGCTGCTGACCAGCTTCGTGCTCGGGATCACGCGCATCGCCGACGGACTGTGGAGCTTCCGGTTGTGGCCCTGGTTTCTCGCGGCTGCGATGGTTCTCGCCGCCGTGCTGATCGCGGTGGAGAGGCGCGCGGCACAGCCCATGATCCCGCTCACGCTGTTCGCCAATGGGCGTCTCGCCACGGCCTACGTTCTGGCGGCGGGTGGAGGCTTCGGCATGGGCAGCATCATCTTCCTCACGTCGATCGCGACAGCCGGCTTCGGCGTGACCTCGCGCCATGCCGGCTTCGTGATGCTCCCGCTCGTCATCTTCTCCATCCTGGGCTCGGCGGGTTCCGGGCGGCTGCTGAACCGTGTCGGCGCGCGCGGCCTGCTGTTGGCGGGGTTCGCCCTGCTCGCCGCAGGGTACGGCGCATCCGCGATCACCGCCTACGGACTGCAGTTCTTCCTGGCCGCGTCGATGCCCGTCGGCCTCGGACTCGGCGTCGTCGTGGGCGGCGCGCTGCGCTCCATCGCCATCGACGAGGCGCCCCCGCCATTGCGCGCCACGGCCCAGGGATTGATCAACATCTTCAATGCCATGGGCACCCTCACCGCCGCGGCGACGATCGGCGCCATCGCCGATTTTCGCGGCGGCGGCGCTCCCGGATTCAGCACGGCCTACGTCATCGTCGCGATCGTGATGCTGGCGATGCTGGCCGTGACCCTGCGGTTGCGACGGGACGTTCCGCTCGCCGCGAACCGCGCGACCGCGGAGGAACGTCCGTAACACGATCGCGGGCGGCGGGCTTTGTGGCGGGCACACCCACGGATACATCCAAGAGATATTTCAATTCGTCCGAAGAGGCATCCCATTACTTCAACAGTTCAACCGCTGGCACACCGACGATCCAACGCCGCGTCTCGTACCTGAAATATATTTTTGAAGATGAGCTGCCCGTCTACACGGACTTTCAGTTCACGACCATTCCGCTCGAATTCCCAGGTCCACAATCCTCCGTGGGTCTGGAGACGGAGGTTGATGCATGAATGTGCGATGAGGTCCCGGGGAGACTTTGGAGCGGAATGCCTGGCGAAATACGCCTTAGCCGGAGTAGAGTAAGGATGTGGCGCGGTGACCGTAGATGCATCGCGACTGTTGCCGCACCTTTCGGACAGCGGTGCCTCAATTTGATGAACCATAGTTCCGTCTCCACATCCTTCTCATCGAACCGGACAGGCCCTATTAAGGCATCCGGCTCTCGGACAAGCTCATGTCTTTGCCCACGGGAAGCTGCTCGTAAGCGTAGGGTAACTACTTCCTCATCGCCACGCAGATGGCCGCCGATGTCGACGTTCTGTTCGCCCAGAATGGGGCACGTATCACCGATTTTCGCCGGGGAGAGTTGCTCGGCACCCGCGACCACGTGGTCTCGTGGCCCAAGCCCGTGGCGCGCCCGCACTGGATGAGCGAGCAGTAATACCGGGAGTTCCCGGATCAGATCACGGTGCGCGAGGTCAAGGTCGGAAATCGTGTGCTGGTAACCACCCTGCTCGATCCGAATCAGGTGGACAAGAACAAGTTGAACGAACTGTACGCCCAGCGCTGGCACACGGAGCTGGACCTGCGCAATCTGAAGACGACCTTGGGCATGGAAGTGCTCAGATGCAACACCGCGCAGATGAACGAAAAAGAACTCTGGGTGCATTTACTGGCCTACAATGTGGTCCACCTGTTGATGGCACAAGCAGCGCTCAGCGCACACGTACTTCCCCGCGACATCAGCTTCAAACATACCCTTCAACTGTGGGTTCAGTGGATTTCCCAACGTCTGGCTCGCGATCCGACGCATAACGATCTGCTGTTCCGCTTGATTGCCCAGTCCAAAGTCAATAATCGTCCCGGCCGCATCGAGCCTCGCGCTCGAAAGCGCCGGCCCAAACCCTACCATTGGCTCAAAGAGTCTCGGTCTCGCGCGCGGCGCCGAATCCAAACTCAGGGCCATGGTCGGAAACTTAAGTTAGTGCCATTCGCCTTAAGGAGGATCAGAAAACGAGCAAGCGCCAATCGACCTATCGCCTCCGGCTGCCTGCGTCGGTGAAAGTCGAAGTTGTACGCCGTGCCAAAGCCGATGGCACCAGTGTGAACCAATTCGTAGCCACCGCGGTTGCGGAGAAACTCGCGGCCATGAATACCGCGGCATTTTTTGCTGAGCGGCGCGACCGCGCGGATTTTGCCGCCTTCGACAAAATCATGAAGCGTAAAGACGGAAGGGCGCCGGAGCCGGAGGATCGGTTGCCTTGAGTACCCAACCAGCTGGACGGAGGGATCGAAGCGTAAACCGCTACGGGTCGCTCAGGAACCTACGGGTATGGCCGATGCACGCACAGCCGGTGGCCGTGAGGCGCCGGAGGAATGGCAAAAAAGTCGACGTCAAACACCTCATCAATCAACCGCTTTTTTCTTGAGTGTCTCCTAACTCACAAGCAAGGTGCGGCCAATCGTCATCTCATTCTCCGCTTCGAGACCCGGCTGGCAACATTCAGCCTATGAGTGCGACACCGGCAGCTGTCACGCGACCGCAGCGCTCCAGTGCACCTGCGCGATCCGTGCGTGGCACAACGAACACCCAGCCGATGAATGACACGACCTGAACCGCTCCGAACTCAATTTCCGTGTAACGCACCGTGTGCGTGATGTTCCGATGCCCGAGGTACTGGTGAATGGAGCGCGTGTCGTGCTCAGTCGAACACGCTGAGGATGCTTTGATACTTTTCGATGTAGCCGCTATTTTCGCGGTTGTAACGCGGAATGCTGACTGCTCGCACCACAGAGGCTTCCTCGCGCCAGACACAGGGGCAGGCGACTGCGGAGCCCGGGTTGCGCTGGCCCGCGCGGCGCAGCTCGCCGAGTTGGACGCCCATGCGATCGAGCGCGCGATAAAGCTTTGCGACGTTGCGCGGGCCGCCGTTGTAGGCGGCGACTGCGAAGATGCCTAGCACTTCCGGATTCGTACGATAGGCGGAGCGGATTTCACTTTTCATCTGTGATAATTCGATGTCCAGCAGGCAGACCGCCGCCTTCATTGCGTTCAGCAGGCGGGTCGCGCCGCGCTCGAAGTTTGGGTCCAACTGCGCGCCGCTGCACCTGCGCACGACGAGCGAATAGGTGCCATTGCCGTGCCGGTTGGTGAACTGCATCGGCCCCAGCGCTTTCGCACTCGAGACGCTGTAGCGATAGGCTTCCTCGCGCTTCAGCCCGTACTGGTTGAGTACCTCGTCGAATGCATCTCTGCCCTTTTCGAGGAAGTCCTCGTCGTCGGTCTGTTCTATGACCGCAAGCGTCGTGACCACCTCCACTGGTACAACGTCCGCGAGCAGCTCGCCCGGAAAGGCCGCGCTCGGCACGTTGGCGTTGCGAAGTTCATCCATGGCGCGCCGTGCGGTGACGAGCAGGAAATCCCTGCCGCCCGTAACGAAGCGCGGGTCAAGAGTATCCTTGGTAAAGGGCAGGTAGACGATGGGTCGTGCCGTCGCCACCGCCTCGCGCCAGCGTTTCTTCTTGATGAGCGTGTTGTCGAATACCGGGAACTTGCGTCCGTAGACCTTGAGCTCCTCGCCATTGCGCGAGAATGCGAACATAAGCCGCTCGGCCCCCGTGCCCTTCACGTGCTGCGCCTCAATTCCTGGCGTGCGCACGGCGAAGGGCAGCGGCCCGTGACCGGGCTTCCATTTCACCGGCGGGCAGGGGATCTCCAAGTGAGCGATCGTCCAGTTCTTCTGCGACTCGCTCCACAACGCGAAGGCGACCGGCCGGCCGCGCAGCACCTCACGCCTGCCCCTACCGGTAAAGACGTACTTCAGTTCCACGTCGCGCAGCTGCGCCTGGCCCTCGGCAACCAAGTCGCGGATGGCGAGGTCCCGCTCGCGCGCCTCCACGACCAACTCCGGCAAATTCTCAGTCTTGGGAGGCGCCTCGCGCTGCTCCGACTCGGCGACGGCCGCGGGAACCTCGGCCTCCCCCTCGTCTTTGGCGTCGCTCAGGGCCATCGGGCGGTCTTGCACGTCGGGCGCGGCGGCGGTTTCCGCCAGCAGCGTTGGCTCGTCCACGGCCTCGATGCGACCGCCCGAGGAGGCGCACGCGGAGCAGAGCAGGAAGGCCAGAAGCGGCAACGCCGATGAGGCACCGCGAGAGATGCGCACAGGGGAACTCACCAATGTGGAGGCAGGCGGTAGGAACGACATCGTAGTTCGATGATACCGGCGAATGGCGGGCCGCACGACCTAAAGCGCGCGACGGGCTTCGCAGTTTGTCGTTCGCGCAGCACCGCGCGCGACAATGGTAATCAGATTGGAGCCAGTCCTAACTGCCGACCATCGACCACGTTCACCCGCTCCATCTCAGTGACATGCGCGCCCAGGTTTGTTCCGGGTCCCGATCGCGGTAACCGGCGAGCGCCATCCCCGCTTTGAAACCCGAGGAGATCTGTAGGATCACGCGGCGCCTGGGGGCCTGTAGCCGCTTAAAGTCGGATTCCAAAAAATCCAGGAAATACTGAGAAACCTTGAGGCTGAGCTGCTTCAGGGTCTCCGGAATCATGTCGCCGGCCGCCACAGCGCCTTGCTGTATTGCGACATTTGGCCATCGTTTGAACATGGGGGCGACGTCCCCCTCCTCTGGCGCTCACAGCAACCGATGCGGTCCATTGGCGATAAGGTAGTCCACGAGTAGGGGATCCTCGATCAGATATTCCCCACCTGTGCCGCTTAGGATTCCGACGCGCTTGAGACGTTCCAGCGCGGCCCGCACTTTGGCGACTGTGGGAACCTTGCCTGCTGTTCGAGCCAGTTCCTTGAGCGTGTTCTTGCCAATCGGCGGCTTCTTGTCGGCGATCAAGACCAACAGGTGGCGATCAAAGGGACTCAGGGGCGCCAACAATGCCTTCCAACCCCTGACATTGTTTGTATCGCTGGCCATGCGATGGAGCGTCGCTTCCACATCGGTAGAGCCCTCCGCAGACAGCTCTTTGACGAGATCCTTCATCAGCGCCGGCTTGTATCCCAAGTGAACAAATGCGGCCTGAAGCGCGGCCATGTCAAGGTGCTTGCCTTTGTGGACGCGTGAAAAATGTTGCGCTAAGAGATCGAGGTACTCTTCGCCGAGTACTGGAAAGTTCAGCAGCTGCGCGAACTGGTACATCGGGCCGCCGGAGGCGGCCATCATGGCGGCTAGCGCGTCCTGGGACGAGCCGGTAAACACCGCGAGCGCATCGCGTTTCCGCTTTTGCAGAACTGCCCGGAGCGAGGCCATCACGGTGGCGCCTTCTGGGGATTCTGCCAGGGCCTGCGCCTCATCCAGCATCAGAAGCACGGGTCGGCCCCGAGCCGCAGCGAGGCGTGCAACCAACGTATCAAGGCGCAAGGTGGGTTCCGACGGCAGTGCTCGGCGTTTGGGTTCCGCTCCAAATTCGATCTCGGCCCCCAATGCCCCCACCTTCTTGACCGGCGTCTTGGCAACCTTTCCCACAGAAGACGCCGGAACCAGCACATCATCCAGGGCCTCCTCGATCGCGTGGTTAATCGCGCCTAATGGAGAGGTTCGGTGCAACCATATATCGGCGTAGATGGGCATGAAACCCGCAGCCAATGCTGCTGGAGTCAGATCCTGATCGAGGAAGAAGGTCTTTCCGACACGTCGTGGTGCAAACAGCGCGATAGGGCGACCCGGCTGCGCTTTCAAAAGCTCGAGGTAGCTACGAGCGAGTTCTGGGCGGCGAATTTCAAGATCATCAAAGGTCTTCATGACGTACCATTGAGCCTTGGTGTTGATCTCCGGCACAAGTGTTGCTTAGTACCGCACTAAACAACACCCCCCGCTAATCAATGATCCCGGTCCCGGTGCTTTCTATTACACAGAAGTCGTGAGGAGCAAGGCGCATCTTGGATGTGAGGGAGGCGATGGGGATTTCATCCGAGGCAGAGTTGCCGCTGGAAGTCGCGCGTTAGGGCTTGTAAATAAAGGTACCAACTAAGGAGGCTTTGGAGCATGCTTTTGCGCAGTGAACACCGTTGCCGT
>JBBIKV010000052.1:0-15608 GCA_037445285.1 Nevskiaceae bacterium
GAGATCAACACGCCGATTCAATACATTGGCGACTGCATCCATTTTCTGAAGAGCGCGTTCGCCGACACCGGGCAGATATTGCACGGCTGGCAACGCTCCATCGACGCGCTTCCGGCGGGACCGGCGGCGCTCGCGCTGCAGCGCGAGACGGAGGAGTTGAGCGCACGGCTCGAACTGGACTTCCTCCGCGCGGAGATCCCCAAGGCGTTCCAGCGCATGACCGACGGCGTCGAGCGGGTCACCAACATCGTGCGCTCGATGAAGGAGTTTGCCCATCCGGACTCGAACGAGCCGGCCATGGCCGACATCAATCATGCGATCGCCTCCACGCTGACCATCGCCAGCCACGTCTACAAGCTCGTCGCACACGTGCACACGGACTTCGCGGAGCTGCCGCCCGTGACATGCCACATCGGCGCGCTCAATCAGGTCTTCCTGAACCTCATCGTCAATGCCGCGCATGCCATCGAGGATGCCGGACGGGGAGTCGACACGGGGGTCATCAGGGTCACGACCCGCCTCGCGGGCGCGGACGTCGTCATCCGCATCGGCGACAATGGCTGCGGCATCCCGCCGGAGAATCTCACGAAGCTCTACGACCCCTTCTTCACCACGAAGGAGGTCGGACGCGGCACGGGCCAAGGCCTTGCGATCGCGCGCTCGATCGTCGTCGACAAGCATGGCGGGGATTTGAGCGTCGCCAGCGCCGTGGGATCCGGCACGGAATTCATGCTGACCCTGCCCATCCAGGGGCCGCGCGGAGCGGGTGCATGAAAACCATCCTCTTCGTCGATGACGAACCCGACCTGCTCGAGAGCATGCGCGCGCGCCTCTACAAGCATCGGCGCGACTGGACCATGATGTTTCTGGCCGACGCGGCGCAGGCGATCGCGGCCTGCGAGGCGCACCCCGTCGACCTGATCGTATCCGACATCCGCATGCCCGGAATGGATGGCGGCCAGCTGTTCGGCGTCCTGAAGGAACGGTTTCCGGCGACCATCCGCATCGTCCTGTCGGGCTATGCGGATGCCGCGCAGGCGCTGCGGCTCACGTCCCTCGCCCACCAATACGTCGCCAAGCCGTGCAATTCCGACGAGATCGAGAACATCATCGCGCGCTGTTTTCTGCTGCGGGAGCTGCTGGACAACGAGTCCCTGAGGCGGGTGGTCGGCCGCATCGGCCGGCTGCCGGCGATGCCCAAGGTGTACGCCCGCCTGCAGGGTGCCTTGACGGCCCCCGAAGTCACCGCGGACGACATCTCGGTCATCGTCAACACGGATGCCGCCATCGCCAGCAAGGTGCTGCAGGTCACCAACTCGGCGTTCTTTCGGCTGCGCAAGCCCATCGTGCGCATCAAGGATGCGGTGACCTATCTGGGATTTGCCACGATTCGCAACCTCGTGCTGTCCGCCGAGCTGTTCGGCCAATGGAAGATGCCCGCCGTCCTCCTCTCGCACGTCGACCCGGATCATCTGCAAAGACACGCACAGCTCGCCGCCCGGGCCTCGGCATCGCTCGCGACCGGCAAGGTGTCCCCCGACGATGCTTGGCTCGCCGGGCTGGTGCACGACATCGGCTATTGGATATTGGCGCAGGAATGCCCGGACGAACTCGCACGGGCCCTCACGCGGGCGCGCGGCGACGGACGGCCGCTTTGGCAGTGCGAAAGGGAGATCATCGGCGCGACCCATGCGGAGATCGGCGCGTACCTGCTCGGTCTGTGGGGTCTGCCCTACCCGATCGTCGAAGCCGTGGCGCTGCACCACACGGCGGACGCCGCCGTCTCGCATGGCTTCGACCTGCTCGCCACGCTGGCGGTATCCCACGCGCTGCTCGATGCGCAATTCGCGGGGGAACTCAACGGCGACTGCATGACCGTGCCGCCGGTCAATGCCGCCTATTTCTCCGGACTCGATGCGCCCTTCGATCTCGCGGAGGCGCAGCGTCGGGTTCTCCTCGGTACTTCGCCCGACAGCGTCTTGCAACCCCACACGGTCTGAATCATGAGCACTGCACTTCCCTGCATTCTTTGCGTCGACGACGAACCGCGGGTCACGGAGGGATTGGCGTTGCTGTTGCGGCGCGACTACCGCGTGTTCACCGCCGCCGGCGGCCACGCCGCACTCGAAATGCTCCTGGAGCACGGTGCGCCGGCGGTCGTGCTTTCCGACATGCGCATGCCGGGCATGGACGGCGCCGCGCTCCTTAAGACCATCAAACGCCTGTATCCGGAGACCACCCGGATTCTCCTCACCGGGGAGCCCGGGCGCGACGCGGCCGTGTCCGCCATCAACGAAGGACAGATCTTTCGCTTTCTGACGAAGCCCTGCGCCCCCGATCAGGTGCGCGCCGCCATCGAGGCCGGAGTCGCCCATCACCGCCTGCTCACGGCCGAGAAGACGCTGCTCCAGCAGACCCTGGTGGGGTGCATCAAGGCGCTGATCGATGTGCTCGCCATCACCAATCCGGTGGCCTTCGGGCGCTCCAACCGGGTCAAGACCCTGGCAATGGAGGTGGCCGGCGCCGCCGGGCACCCGCATCTTTGGCAGCTGCAGGCGGCGGCCATGCTGTCGCAGATCGGCTATATCTCGCTGCCCGTCGAGCTGGTGGAAAAGCTCTACTACGGCAACAAGCTCACGCGTGAGGAACAGGTGCTCGCCGACGGCGCGCCGGCGGTCGCACAGACGCTGCTCGGCCGCATCCCGCGCCTGGAGCCGGTCCTCGAGATTTTGGCGCTGAGCCAGAAGCCCATGGGCGCCGCGGCCGAGGGCGCGGTGCCGCTCGGCGCCAACATCCTTCGCCTGGTGCTGGAATACGACACCCAAATCGCCCAGGGCAACTCGGTGGCGGTGGCGACCCAGACCCTGCGGGCGAGAACCGGGAGGCACGATCCCCCGCTGATCGACCATCTCGCCGCCGTCGTCGGGGCCGGCTCGGGCCGCAGCGAAATAATCGAGATCCCGGTCCGGCAGGCCAAACCCGGCATGATCATTCTGGACGACCTGCGCACCCACATGGGCACCCTTCTGGTACCGAAGGGCTTCGAAGTCACGGAAGTCTTCATCGAGCGCATGCGCAACTTCGGCCCGGGAATCCTCGCGGAAAGAATCCGGGTGTCGGCGATGCCGGCGATTCCCCCGCAGAAGCACGCGGTTGCGGGCAGGGCGGTCGCCGGGGGAATCGCAGAAAAATAGCCCTCCGCGCAGGCCGCCGCCGTCAGGCGGGCCGCGCCACCCGCTTCAACAGCGCCCGCAGCTTGACCAGGCTGATGGGCTTCCTGAGCACCTCGTACCCCATCGCCGCCGCCGCGGCGTGCAGCCGCGGGTCGGGGTCGCTGGTCATGATGACCGCCGCCGGCGCGCGATCGAACTCGCGGCGGACCTCCTCGATGGCCGCATCGCCCTTCACCGATCCGGCCAGATGGTAGTCGCTGATGATGAAGTCCGGCGCCAGATCGGCGCCGATGAAATGCACCACGGCCTCCGTGGCGGTGGCCGCGGCGATCGGCCGGTGACCCCATTTGGTGAGCGTGGCGGCGAGACCCAGGCGCACGCCGGGGTCGTCGTCGATGACGGCGATGGCGAGTCCCGCCCCGTCGGCGCCGCCCGTCGCGGCGACCTGGCGCGGCCGCGCCTCACGCCGCGCCCTGCCGTACGGCACGAGCACGGCAAACATCGAACCCTGTCCTGGTGCCGAGCGCACTTCGCGGTGCAGCGCCAGCAGTGTCGCGATGCGCTCGACGATCGACAGCCCGAGACCGATGCCGGTGGTGCGGGCACGGCCGCCCGCCGGCACCTGGTAGTAGGCGGTGAAGATCGCCTCCAGATGCTCCGCCGCGATGCCGATGCCGGTGTCGTGCACCGCGATCAACAGTCCGTCGCGGCGGCGCCGGCAGCCGACGAGCAGCCGGCCGCGCGGCGTGTACCTGATGCCGTTGCTGATGAGATTGCGCAGCACCGTCTCGAGCAGGTGCATGTCGGTGCGCACCCAGGCCGAGGACGGCACGAAATCCAGGCGCAGTCCCGCCGCGCGCGCCACGCCGGCGAACTCGGGCACGATGCGGTCGAGCACGGCGCTCACCGGAAAATCGATGAGCTGGGGCTCGATGCCACCCGAGTCGAGCCGCGCCACGTCGAGCAGAGTGTCGAGCAGGTTGCTGAGCGAGGCGAGCGCCACTCGCGCCTTGTGCAGATAATCGAGATCCCGGCCCGTGAGCGCGGCCTCGCCGATCGACTCCAGGAACAGCAGCGCGGAGCTCAAGGGCTGCCGCAGGTCATGGCTCGCCGCGGCGAGAAAGCGGGTCTTGGTCTCGTTCGCCCGGTCCGCGGCGGCCTTCGCCTGTTTCAGTGCCAGCTCGATCTCGCGCCGCGACTCCAATTCGCCCTTCAGGCGCAGGTTCAGCTGTTCGTACTGCTCGGTGCGCTGGCGGATCGCCTCCTCGAGGCTCGCCGCGGCCTGAAACCAGGAGAAGGCGCTGCCCTGTTCATCGACCGCCCTTTCCACCCGCTGCATCAACGCGGTGACTGTCTTCTTGAGCGCACGGTTGTCGGATCGCAGGCGCGCCGCCGCGGGCGCCTTGAGCGTCGGCGGCGGGGTGCGGCGCGCCATCGTTACGCCGCGACGCCGAGGCAGGTGAAGGAATTGTTGGCGTGCATGGTGTTGAACTGCTCCCCCAGCGAGGCAAACCCGGTGACCGCGTTGGCCCGCAGCACGGACTCGATGCCCCGGGTCAATCCTTCGCGCTCCATGCAGGCGGTACGCGCCGCACAGTCGACGCCGATCACGAGTTCGGGGGCGCCGATCCGCGCGCGCATGGCGCCGAAGAGTCCGCCGAGGCTGGCGAGCATGTCCCCGGGCTTGCCCAGCGCAACGACGAGGCCCGGTTCGAGCGCGCAGGCGAATTCGAGCGCGCCGTCCGCGTAGATGCGCTGCATGCCGCGCGGATAATAATGGCCGCCGATGCGGATCATCAGCGGGAACGGCGCGAACGCCACACTCTCACGCGTGGCCTTGCGCAGTCCGCAGGCGGCCGCGTAGACCTCGAGCGCCGGTCGACCGTCGATCTCGCGCACCAGGCGGCGCGCCGGGTCTGCGTCGGTGATCACGAACTTGCTTTCGCTGTGCAGGTAATGATTGTGGCAATACGCGACGACCGGCGACGCCGAGGCGACCATGCACAGGATCGCCGCGCCGCGCCGGGCGTGCGCCGGGTGCAGCAGCGGCGTGCCGCCCGACGGCGCCCCCAGCGGATTGAAGTACAGGTCGCCCGCCGAGCCGCCGATCAACGGCACGCCGGTCAGCTCCATCCCGAGCACGGCGGCAAGCCGCTCCTCGCTGCGGGCCTCGGCATCCGCCAGCAGGAGGGCGAAGCGATGCGGGAGCGCGCCGCCGGGTCCGCGCGCCAGTTCCAGGCGCAGCCGGTGCACGCTTGCGCGCAGTTCGGGAAGGCCGATCGTCGCGACGTCCTGGAGCACGATGTCGGCCGCGGCGAAGCGGCCCGCCGGCAGGTGAAATCCCGAGACGCCGCCCGCCTCGAAGCCGCGCGGGCCGATGGTGCGGCCGGTCGATGCCCCGACCACCCGCGTGATGCCGCGCGCCGCGAGCTCCCGACCCAGGGTGTCGAGGTCATGGTCAGCGGAGGCGAACACCACGGTGAGGGCGCTGCGACCGCCGTCGGCGGCGATGGCCGCCGCCGCGGCGGCAGTGTCGCCCGCCGCTTGAAAGCACGGGATGTTCCGCCGGGTCAACGAAAGTCCTCTTCCCAGAACTCATGCGGCCAGCGCACGCCGCCGTGCGTCCGGTCGGACTCACGGCGCCGCAGATCGACGCGGCGGATCTTGCCGGAAATGGTCTTCGGCAGATCCGCGAACTCGAGGCGGCGGATGCGTTTGAACGGCGCCACGCGCTCGCGCACGTGCTCCAGAATCGACCGCGCCGTCGCGGCGTTCGGACTCGCCCCCGTGGCCAGGACCACGTAGGCCTTCGGCACCGACAGCCGCAGCGCATCGGGGCTCGGCACGACGGCCGCCTCCGCGACCGCCGGATGCTCGATCAACACGCTCTCCAATTCGAACGGACTGATCCGGTAGTCGGACGACTTGAAGACGTCGTCCAAGCGGCCGACATAGGTGAGATAGCCGTCGGCATCGCGGCTCGCGACGTCGCCCGTGTGGTAGAAGCCGTCGCGCATGACCGTGGCGGTCATCTCCGGGTCGTCGAGATAGCCCTGCATCAGCCCGACGGGACGCTGCGCGAGCTCGAGGCAGATTTCCCCTTCGTCGCCCACCGTGCCATCGGCGGCCACCAGGGCCACGGGATACCCCGGCAGGGGCCGCCCCATGGATCCGGGCTTGAGCGGTTGGCCCGGCGGATTGCCGATCTGCGCGGTGGTCTCGGTCTGGCCGAAGCCGTCGCGAATCGTCAGGCCCCAGGCCGCCCGGACCTGTTCGATGACCTCCGGATTCAAGGGCTCGCCGGCACCCACCACCTCGCGCAGCACCACCGGCCAACGCCGCAGATCCTCCTGGATGAGCATGCGCCACACGGTCGGCGGCGCGCAGAACGTGGTTACCCGGCAGCCGACGAGCTGATCGAGCAGCGCGGCGGCGCTGAACCGCTCGAAGTGATATGCCAATACCGTCGCCTCCGCATTCCACGGCGCGAAGAAGCAGGACCAGGCGTGCTTCGCCCACCCCGGCGAGCTCAGATTCAGATGCACGTCGCCGCGCCGCAGACCGATCCAGTAGGCCGTGGACAAATGCCCCACCGGATAGCTCACGTGCGAGTGCGCCACCAGTTTCGGCCGGGCGGTGGTTCCCGACGTGAAGTACAGCAGCATCAGCGCATCGGCGCGGGTCGGGGTCTGCACGGTGAGCGCGGCATCGGCGGTGTCGCTGTCCCCATAAGCGATCCAGCCCGGCGGCGCGCCGCGCGGTGCGGCGCCCCGCACCGCAACGCGGATCGGCGCACCCGGCAATCCGTCGAAATGCCCGCAGAACGCCTGCTCCGTGACGATCGCACGCACGCGGCCGCGTGCCAGTCGATCTTCGAGGTCGGCCCGCTGCAGCAGCGTCGTCGCCGGAATGACGACGGCGCCGAGCTTCATCGCGGCGAGCATGGTCTCCCACAACGCCACCACGTTGCCGAGCATGACGAGCACGCGGTCACCGGCCACGACGCCCTGCCCCGACAAAAAGTTGGCCACCTGATTCGAGCGGCGCGACAACCCGGCGAAGCTCAGGGACTGGTCGCGGCCCGCGTCATCGACCACCCGCAGCGCCGGCCGCTCGTTGGCGACGGCGATCCGGTCGAAATAATCGGTCGCCCAGTTGAAGGACTCGAACGGGGGATGCACAAAGGCCGCCCGGGCCGCAGCCGGCGACAGTCCCGGCTCCAGCACCCGGTCGCGCAGATCGATGAATTGCTTGCCGTCCGCCACGCTCCCCCCGCTGGCCCGTTGTCTCGACGGTCATCATGCCAGCGCGGCAGGCGCTTCGCCCCCCCTCCTTCGGCATGATTGACGAAGTGCGCAGAAGCGGGAAAGCCTTTGGCAGGACGGTCAGTCCGGGTACCTCTCGCCCATGCCCCCCCCATCCCGCTCGCGCCCCCGATCGGTGCACGAAGAGGGGGATTTTTCAACCCACACGACATCTTTTCACCCCCCGGAGAATATTTCTCATCTCGATTTTAAGTCATTGAAATTAAAGCGCATAAAAATCTGCATGCGAATTTGGAGACACTGGAATTGCGAGGATCGGCGCCCATAATAGGTGCAACTGAATTTCAGCCATGCACTGCGGTGCATCACCCAAAACAACCGGAGATCGATATGCTCGGACTTATAGCCCGCTGGGGCCACAACGTATTGCTGACCACCATGGGATTGCTGACAGTGGCGATCGTCGTTCTGTTGATCAAATAGCCGCCCCCGACCCAGGGCCCCCAGGGTGGTTGGGGGCGAAAGGAGGCCCATGACGACGGTATTGGTGACGGGCGGATCGGGCTTCATCGGCAGCCATTGCATCGTGAGGCTCCTGGCCGCGGGCCACCGGGTGCGCACCACGGTGCGCAGCCTCGATCGCGAGCCGGGCGTGCGGGCGCTCGTCCATCAAGGGGGCAGGGAGCCGGGTGACCGGTTGACGTTCGTCGCCGCCGATCTCGAACGCGATGCCGGTTGGCCGGACGCCGTGGCCGGCTGCGACTTCGTGCTGCACGTGGCCTCGCCCTTTCCGGCGGGTATCCCGCGGCACGCGGACCAATTGATCGTGCCCGCGCGCGAGGGGTCGCTGCGGGTGCTGCGCGCGGCGCGCGACGCCGGCGTCCGGCGGGTGGTGCTCACGTCGTCGTTCGCGGCCGTCGGCTATGGACAACCACCCCGCCCGACGCCATTCGACGAGACGGACTGGACCGATCTCGGCAGTGGCGACCTGTTGCCGTACGTTCGGTCGAAGACGCTGGCCGAGCGCGCGGCGTGGGATTTCATCGCCGCCGAAGGCGGCGCGCTGGAGTTGTCGGTCGTCAATCCCGTCGCCGTTTTCGGCCCCGTGCTCGGCGCCGACTATTCGACGTCCATTTTGATCGTGCAACGCATGCTGGCGGGCGGCATGCCGGCCTGCCCGCGGGTGAGTTTCGGCGTCGTCGACGTACGCGACGTTGCCGATCTGCATCTGCGCGCGATGACCCATCCCGCCGCCCGGGGAGAGCGCTTTCTCGCAGTCGCCGGCGACTTCATGTCCTTGCTGCAAATCGCAGCGGTGATCCGGCGCCGCCTGGGCGCGGCGGCCCGCAAGGTGCCGACCCGCGAGCTGCCCGACTGGGTGGTGCGCGCGGCCGCGGCCTTCGTACCGGACGTGAAGCAAATCCTGCCCGAACTCGGCAGGGCGAAGAACGCGACTCACGCCAAGGCCGGCCGCCTGCTCGGCTGGGCGCCGCGCTGCAACGAGGACTCCCTGATCGCGACGGCCGAGAGCCTGATTCAACTCGGGCTGGTGCGTCGGTAGGGCCGGTGCGTCGGTAGCGAAGGCATCGGGTCCCGGACACCGTAACGCGATATACTGCGGCCGTCTTTGCGGGGTGGCTCGCCGGGTCCACGGACGGAGATTTTATGGACGCAGCGCACGTCGGTCTTCCCCAGACGCTCTGGTGGACCACCGTGATTCTCGCCGCGCTGTCCGCCGCACTCGCGACGACGGTGTGGGTTCGCGGGCGTGAATTCCGCAGACTGCGCGGTCAAGAGTCGCGCTGGCGCCTCGCCCTCGAAGTCTCCGCGGTGGGCGTGTTCGATCACGACCATCTCACCGGCGCTATCTACCTGTCGCCCGAATTTTGCCAGCTGTTCGGCGTGACGCCGGACGGACCGGTGAACACCGGGCAACTCCTGCATGCGGTGCATCCGCAAGATCGGGAAGCCACGGTGCGGGCGATCGCGCAAGCGCACTCGCCCCAGGGCACGGGAATTTACGACGTGCAGCATCGCATCGTCCGGCCCAACGGCGACGTGCGCTGGATCGCGCTGCGCTCCATCACCCTGTTCGAACGCGAAGGGGAGTCACGGCGTGCCGCACGCACGATCGGCACCGCCGTGGATTTCACCGCGCGCCGCGGCATCGACGAAGCCCTGCACCAGGTGGTGCGAGCCACCCACATCGGTGTCTTCGACCACGATCATGAAAAAGGGCACATCTACTGGTCCGACGAACAGCGCCGGAACTATGGCTTCCCCGACGACCGGCCGGTCACGCTGCCCAATTTCCTGGCCTGCGTGCATCCGGAGGACCGTCCCGTGGTCGCCGCGGCCGTACGCCACGCCCACGACCCCTCCGGCGACGGCCTGTTCGACGTCGAACACCGGATCGTGCGCCCGGACGGCGAGGTCCGCTGGCTCATCACGCGATCGCGCACCTTCTTCTCCGCCGAAGGCCACGACCCGCGACCCATCCGCACCATCGGCGCCGTGCTCGACGTCACCGACCGCCACCGTTCCGAGGAACGCCTGCGACAGCGCGAACAGATCCACAGCGCCGTCGTCAGCCAGTCGACCGAGGGCATCGCACTCATCGACAGCGCCACCCTGCGGTTCGTCGAGTTCAACGACGCGGCCTGCGCGATGCTGGGATTTACGTGCGAGGCCTTCGCGTCTTTGACGCTTCCCGACCTTGCGCCCGACGCCGTGACCGCGGAACGCGTCCGCCTCCAGATCGTCGGTGCACAGACCCACGGCGGCGACTTCGGGCTGACCGAGTTGCGCTGCCACGACGGCAAACTCCTGCCGGTATGGCTGACCGGCCGCCCGGTGACGCACCACAACCGCACCGACCTCGCACTCGTCTGGCGCGACATCACGGGCATCCAGAAAGCCGAGTCCGAACTGCGCCGCCTGAACCGCATTCACCGCACGCTCTCGCATACCAACCAGATGATCATCCGTGCGGACACCGAAGCCACGCTTCTGGCGCAGGTCTGCCGCATCGCCGTCGAGGATGCGGGCTTTTCGCTCGCCTGGATCGGACTCCTGGACCAGGACGGCTTCCTGCGTCCGACCGCGGTTGCGGGCGCCGCCCGCGGCTACGTCGAGGGGCTCAAGATGTCGGCGGACGACGAACTCCCCGAGGGCAGGGGACCGGTCGGCCGGGCACTGCGCTCCGGCGCCCACGTCATCGTCAATCACATCGAATCGGATGAGCAGATGAACTACTGGCGGGACCGTGTCGAGGCCTACGGCATCAAGTCCTCCGCCGCCTTCCCCTTGTTCCGCGACAAACGGGTGGCGGGGGTGTTGAGCATCCACAGCACCTCCGTCCAACACTTCGGGGAGCGGGAGATCTCGTTGCTCGACGACATGGCCGCCGACATATCCTTCGGCCTCGACAGCCTGGATCGGACGGCGGATTTGATCCGCAGCCGCGGACTGATCCGCGACATCGAATCCACCGTGCGCGTCGGCTCATTCCGCCTGGTGCTGCCGGATTGGTCGCTGTGGTGGTCGGAGGGGACGCCGGCGGTGCTTGGCTTGCCGGCCACGAGCGTCGCCGAACGGCCGGATCTCGAGAACGCCTTCGAGCCGGAAATCGCCCTCATGTTGTTCGTCGCGCTGGACGACGCCGCACAGTTCGGCAGTCCCATCGACATCGATCTGCCCCTGCGCGGAACGCCGGCGGCGGTACGCTGGGTCCGACTGTTCGGCGTCGCCAAACGCCGGGAGGACGGGCGGACCGAAGTCAGCTGCACGCTGCAGGACATCAGCGAGCGCAAACGCCTGGAGGCGGAGGTGTTGTCGGCCGCCGAGGCCGAGCGCCGGCGCCTGGCGTCCGAACTGCACGACAATCTCGGTCAGATCCTGTACGGCACGTCCCTGCTGCTGGCGGCGCTCGCCAAGGAGGCCAGGGCCTGCGGCTCGACGCTCACCGCCAGACTCGACGACACCGTCGCAGCGCAGAACGAGGCATTGCGGGTGTGCCGAACTCTCGCGCATGGCGCGGCGCCGATCGTCGACGGCGGGCTCTCGGCGGCCCTGGGCGAACTCGCGGCGCGCACCACCGCGGCCGGCGTGAACTGCACCGCCGTCAGCTCGGACGCCGTCAATCGGGTCATGACGGGCGCGGCCGCCCTCGAGTTGTACCGCATCGCGCAGGAGGCGATCACGAACGCGCTCAAGCACGCGCAGTGCCGGCACATCGAGATCCGGCTCGCGCGGCGGGCGACCGCCGTCGAATTGACGATTCATGACGATGGCGAGGGCCTCGACCGGGCCGGCGCGGGCGGCGGCGAGGGAATCGGGCTGCGCACGATGCGTTATCGCGCGGCGCGCGCCGGGGGCACGCTGGAGGTGCGCTCGAAGCCCGGCCACGGCACGACCGTGAGAGTGCTCGTGCCCTTCGCGTCGGCGGAATACGCGCGCCCGGGTGCCGACGCACAGCTGTGAGGCGCCCGCGGGGCTCCTACGGATTCCCGCCCGCCGGCGCACCCGCTTCCTTGGCGGCCCGCTGCTGCAGGTATTGATTCAGGGTGTTCGCGAGCGACACGAAATCCGACGGAATCATCATCACCGTGGTGCTGTTGTTCTCGGCCCCGACTTCCGAGATCATCTGCATGCGCCGCAGCTCGAGAGCGGCGGGATTGGCCATGATCTGCGCCGCGGCCGAGGACAGCTTGACCGATGCCTCGAGTTCCGCCTCGGCCTTGATGATGCGCGCCCGCTTCTCGCGAATGGCCTCCGCCTGCATCGCCATCACCTGCTGCATGGCCGCCGGCAGTTCCACATCCTTCATCTCGAAGCGCTGCACTTCGAGCCCCCACGCCGTGGTCGAGTCCCGGATGCCTTCGCACAGCAGCGTATTGATCTTGTTGCGCTCCTGAAGGACCTCGTCGAGGTCGTGCTGGCCGATGATGTTGCGCAGTCCGGTCAGCGCCAGCTGATAAACCGCGGCGGGCGCATCGGCCACTTCGATGACCGACTTCGCGGCATCCACGATCCGGTACCAGAGCACGGCATTGACCTTGATGGTCACGCTGTCCCGCGTGATCGTTTCCTGTTGTTCGGCCGAGACGGTGCGCGTGCGGATGTCGATGGTCACCGCCCGCTCGATGTTGAGCGGGATGACCCAGTACAACCCCGGACCGCGCAGCCCCACGTAGCGCCCCAGCCGGAACACGACGCCCCGCTGGTACTCCTGGGCCACTCTCAAACCCGACAATCCGAGAAGGATCAGGACGGGGATCGCGAAGAAGGTCATGACTGCACCGCTCCAAGACTGGGGACGCACCAAATGCCGCCGCCATTTGCGCCATTGTGCGCCCGGCGATGTTCGTAATCCATTCGAGCGCCTCTCACCATGACCCGGCCGACCAAATCCCGGTCCGCTTCCGGTTTGCGCGGCTACCGCGGGCGCGAGGGCAACTCCACGGGCCGGCCATGCGGAGTGTGCCGATGGGCGTCGGCCCATTCATCCTTGCGCACTTGCAGGGCAGCGGCGTCGACGAGCCCCTTGCCGGCCGCCAATGTCTCCAGCGCGGACAGCCAGTGCTGATAGTAGCGCGAGCCGTCGTCCGGGCAGCCGGAGTCCGCCGCCGCCTTCAATTCGGCGGCGAGCGCGGCGGCCCATTCGGTCCAGGTGAAATACCCCTGTTCGGAGAGCTTCACGGCGAGCGCAAAGGCCTGAGCCTGCCACGGCTCGGAAAACACCCGGCCGGATTCAGGCGGGTTCAAGGTACTCGTCCCACAGATCCAGGTACACCGAATCCTGCTGGGGCCGCTGATCGCCCCACAACTCGCGCGCGCCGAAGCGCACCGAGTACACATGCTGCGGATTTTCCCCCGCGAACCGCGCGTTCGAATCGGGGAAGACGAACACGCCGTGATCCCGATGCACGATGCCGTGCCTGCCGCGCGCGTAGCGCGGCAGGCGGGTGTGCCCGGTCGGATTCATCGTGCGCGCACGCACGGCCTGCCCCACCTTGAAACGCGCCGCCACGGGCTGATCGCGGGTCGCCGGCGCACCGCCCTCAATCAGGGCAGGCACATCGTTCGCCGCGAGCGCCGGAGTTCTGACCACCGCACCGGCATCGGGACGGCCGGATTGCACCTCCGTGCGCGACACCAGGTCGGACGCGACCATCAGTTCGACGAGCGCGGCAATCCACCGTTCGTAGTAGCTCAGGCGGAAATAGTCGAGGGGCGGCATCAGCTCCCGTTGGTGCCGCGACGCATCCAGGTTCCACAACCGCCAGCCGCCCATGGCACGGGTGAGCGCAAAGGCGCGGCCCTCCCAGGGGGCGTGAAACACCGGCTCGTCCCTTTCCTCCAGCAGCGGACCGAGGCCGTGCATGCCGCCCATGTCGTGCACGCCGTTCATGTGCGCATGTGCGGCGGGGGCGGCGCCACCTTGCGCACGCCGATCATCGCATCCCGGGTCACGAGCGACGCCAACGCCTCCTCGGACCACCCGGCCGTACCGGCCGGCCGTTCCGGCAGCACGAGATAGCGCACTTCCGCCGTGCTGTCCCAGACCCGCAGTTCGACGTCGGCGTCGAGGTCGAGACCGAATTCCCGCAGAACCCCGCGCGGATCGATGACCGCCCGCGACCGATAGCCGGAGGACTTGTACCAGACCGGCGGCAGTCCCAGCACCGGCCACGGGTAACAGGAACACAGGGTGCATACGACCAGGTTGTGCAGGCTGGGCGTGTTCTCGACGACCACCATGTGTTCGCCCTGCAAGCCGCCATAGCCCAATTCGGCGATCGCCGCATCCGGCGCGCGCAGCAGGCGCTGCCGGTAATCCGGCTGAGCCCACGCCCGTGCGACCACCCGGGCCCCGTTGCGAGGACCGATCCGGTGTGCGTACGTGTCGACGAGCGCGTCGAGGGCGGCGCGATCCACCAAGCCCTTCTCCACCAGCAGCGATTCCAACGCCTTGATGCGCAGCGCGGGATCGGACGGAACCGCCTGATGTTCCTGATCGGGGTGTTCGTCGGCGTGAGCGGGCGTCGGGGTCACGAAGGCTCCGGTGGCTGAGACCCGATGCTACGTCCGGCCGGTCACTCGAAGCAACCGCCGCGCCGGCCCCGGCGTCGATGCGGCCCGTTGTACGGCCTGGACTTTCGTGAGAAGGTTTGCGCCCCGCAGGCCGGAATCCACCCCATGCATGTCGCCATCCTCACGTTCGAGGGATTCAACGAACTGGACTCCCTCATCGCCCTCGGCATCCTCAATCGCGTGAAGCGATCCGATTGGCGGGTGTCCCTGGCCTGCCCCACGCCGCGGGTTCGATCCATGAATGGCGTGGTCGTCGAGGCCCAATGCTCCCTGCGCGACGCCAGCGCTGCCGACGCCGTCATCGTCGGCAGCGGACTGCTGACCCGGGAAATCGTCAAGGACCGGTCGCTCATGGCGGCCCTGCAGTTCGATCCCTCCCGGCAATTACTGGGTGCCCAATGCTCGGGTACGCTCGTGCTGGCGACTCTCGGACTGCTCGACGGCGTTTGCGCGTGCACCGACCTGACCACCAAGCCGTGGGTCGAGGAGGCCGGCGTTACCGTGCTGAACCAGCCGTTCTTCGCCCACAACAACGTCGCCACCGCCGGCGGATGTCTCGCCTCGCAATACCTCGCCGCCTGGATCATCGCCAGACTGATCGGCCTCGATGCCGCGGAAAGCGCGCTGCACTACGTCGCTCCGGTCGGGGAGAAGGACCTGTATGTATCGCGCGCCATGCGCAACGTATCTGCGTACCTGGCAAGCGAAAGCCGCGTGGCGCAGCAAGTCTGAGCGGCGGTACCGCCGGATGTTTGTGTCACTGGGCCGATAACGTCCACTTCATGCGAGGCCAGGCACTCATGCGAACAACGTTCCTTCGAATCCTGGGGTTTTGCTCGATCATCATCTGTGCGCCGGGGGCGGAATCGAAGGGCCCCGCAGATCCGATGTCCGGGTTCGTCCGCATCAAACCGGCCGACGTTCGGTGGCGGGACATCCCGGGAGGTCACGGGGCGCAGGATGCGGTGTTGCTGGGAGATCCGGACAAACCGGGCTGGTACGTGGTACGCGTGAAGTTTCCACCGCATCTCATGGATGCGCCGCACTGGCATCCCAACGCACGCTTCGTCACGGT
>JBBIKV010000052.1:15618-23880 GCA_037445285.1 Nevskiaceae bacterium
CTCCAAGGAACCTGGTACACGGGCACCGGCAACACATTCGACCTCGCGCGCGCCGTTCCCCTTCCGGCCGGCAGCTTCATGCTGCATCCGGCAAAGGCCGTTCATTGGGACGGTTCGGCGGGGAGCGAGTCCGTGATTGTGCAAATCATCGGCGAGGGCCCGACCGCAGGAGGCCAGGTCGATCCCGAGCAGCCCCAATGGATACCGGTACAGCCTCCCCACTGAGTCACCGGGCACCCCAGGCGACCCGCCTGCGGCGCGTCTTTGTCATCGGGGCGACCGGCACCATCGGCCGTGCCACCGCGCGGGCACTCGTGGCACGCGGTCACGAGGTCGTTTGCTTCGTCCGCCCCCGCGCGGGGGTCGGCGGAGCGCTGGCGCAGGACGACAGCGTCCGCTTGCTCGCGGGAGCGGCGGTGCGGTTCGGCGAAGCCAGCGACCCCGTCTCCCTGGCGCGCGACGGGTTTCGCGGCGAGCATTTCGACGTCCTCGTGTCGTGTCTGGCCTCGCGAACCGGCGCGCCGCAGGATGCGTGGGCCATCGATCATCAGGCGCACCTGCACGCCCTCGGGGCGGCCATGAATGCAGGGGTGGGCCAGGTCGTCCTCCTGTCCGCGATCTGCGTTCAAAAGCCCGTCCTCGCCTTTCAGCAGGCCAAATTGGCTTTCGAGAAGGCGCTCGTCGAGTCCGGCGTGACGTACTCGATCGTGCGGCCGACGGCGTTCTTCAAATCGCTGTCCGGCCAGGTCGAGCGGGTGAGACGGGGCAAGCCGTTCCTGGTCTTCGGCGACGGCACGTCGACGGCGTGCAAGCCCATCAGCGACGGCGATCTCGCCGGCTACCTTGCGGACTGCCTGGTCGATGAGGGCCGCTGGAACCGCGTGCTGCCGATCGGCGGACCGGGCGACGCCATCACCCCACGCCAACAAGGCGAACGTCTGTTCGAACTGCTCGGGCGACCACCGCGCTTCCGGCACGTGCCCCCCGTCATGCTCGACGCCATCATCGGCGTGCTGGGGACGATGGGACGCGTGCTGCCCGCGCTCGCGGCGAAGGCGGAGCTTGCGCGCATCGGCCGCTATTACGCCACGGAATCCATGCTGGTGCTGAACCCGCAGACCGGTCGCTACGACGCGGCAGCCACGCCGTCCACCGGGACGGAGACACTCTTCGACTACTATGCGGATCTCGTGCACGGCGCCGCCGCGCCGGAGCGCGGCGATCATGCCGTGTTCTAAGGCGACGCGTTCCTACTGGAAGTCGGCGACCAAGAACTCGCTCGCATTGTCGTCGACCATCACCTTGATGTCTGCGGTGGACGTCTTGCCGCCGGGCGGAAAATAAGCCGCCAGCCCCGAGAACGCGACATTGACGCCGTTGCAGGTTCGCGTATGGCTCTCACTGTACGCGTTGAAATTCGGATCGATGAGACCGAAGGCGCCGCTGTACGTGCAGTTGTTCGAGTCGACCGCGGAAAAGGTGCCGTCGGGACGGATCGTCGCCGTCAAGGTAAACCCATTGGCGGTATGGGTCCAGGTGCCTCCCAGCGTGGCCAGCGACGAGCTCATATTGTAGACGGTGTCGAAACTCAGATTGAGCGGCTCCGCGGCGCTGTTCTGATTCGTGATGTTGCCGCTCAGTCCGGGCTGGGTCGCGACGGCGGAGATCGATCCGGCCGTCGCCTGCGTGCCATTCGGAAAAAGCGCCGCCTGCGACAGGCCATAGAAGGTTCCCGACACATTGTTGCCCATCAGACTGACGTTCAACCGATAGTACGTTCCATCCTGACCGCTGATGGCGCCATCACCATTGTCGGCAATGAGCGCGACGACCGGGGTTCCCGCGGGCGAGCCCTGAGTGCTGAGAGTGCCTTCGTAATAACCCGCTCCCCCGATGACGGGCGCGGCGCAGGCGGACGAACCATACGAACCGCCGTAGGAACCACAAGAACCGCCCGAATTCCCGCCACATCCCACCATGAGCGAACTGCCGGTGATCGTGACGATGGGCAATAAGCGACTTTGAAGACTCATACAGACTCCCCGACCATGTTTTTAGGCACACTTTCCGCTATATTAGATCGGACTGGGATTCAGTAGTTCCAAGCGCGCGATTGAAGCTGCGCTCAATTCCCGAAAATCTGCGCCATGGGTCTCGAATTCAAGCTCACCGACCGAGAACTGCCGGTTTCGCCGGTTTTCGTGCACTTTTTGGCCCAAACCCTCTCCGGACAGCCGCCGGATCGGGAAATATGGGCGGACCAGCGCTCCGAGGCGCTCTCACCGAACGAAATCGACCCGAAGCGCGCCGCCGAGGCGGCGGCGGCGGTCATGGCCAGCGCCCCGGGGCGGGAATGGCTGGCACGCGCCTACACGCTGCTGTATTCCCTGCTCACCGGCGAATTGACGCCATTGCTCGGGCTGCAGTCGCGCTTTCAGTTCGTCAATTGCGTCGGCATACCGCGCACGGGCGGATCCTACCTCACAGCAGAACTGTTCAAGGCGCTCGGCATGGCGCCGGAGCGCGTGCCGGGCGGGCTTGCGCACGACAGCTTTCCCGAGGCCGGGCCCTTTCAGTTGCAACCGGGGATCAACGGCTGGGTCGTCAGCCTCAAGACCATGGCGGAATACCTGACCATGGTCGAAGTGTATTTCGGCAACCGCCTGCCGCGGGGCGGCAAAATCGTGGTCCCGAAAAAGCTCACCAAGGGCGCCTATGCCGGCGCCTTCTTCAACCGGGTGTTCGGCGAAGGGACGGAATTCGTCCTCACCGTGCGCCATCCCGCCGCCAGCTGCGTCTCGACCTACGAGAAGTCGGGCGGATTGCCGACGGACGGCCGTTTCATCGTGCGCTCGAACATCGAGGAGTGGTGCCGGCGCGATCTTCAGCACGGCGGCGTCGCCTCGGAACGCCTGGAGACCATGGATTACTTCGAGGCGTATCTGCGGTATTGGGAGCAGTATCACCTGCAATTGGCGTTGAGCGGCTTGTCCGCGAGCCGTCGTTTGCAGGTCGTTCCCTTCGGCAGGGACGCGCTGCAATCCAGCGCGCAAGCGTTTCACGATCGCTACGCCAGCGGACTGCGGGCGGCGGAGTTTCACGTGTCGGACAAGGCGCGCAAGCGGCATCCCACCTGGATCGAGCGCGCGCAGCCGGCGATCGAGCGTGTCGCCGCGGCCTGGCGTGTGGCCGGGATCCCGTATCCCACGGAAGAGATCGATCGATGCTGGTGAGTCCAACGATGGCACGCGCGCGTTCATCCCGATGCGCATCCTGCTGATCGAGGACGACCGGATGCTGGGAGCCGCCACGCAGCAGGCGCTGCGCGACGCCGCCCATGCGGTCGACTGGGTGCGCGACGGGGAGGCCGGCCTGGCTGCCATCCGCTTCAATCCGTACGAGGCCGTGCTCCTGGATCTGGGACTGCCCAGACAAGGCGGGCTGGAGGTGCTGAAGTCGCTGCGGCAGGCCGGCAGCAATTTGCCCCTCATCATCGTCACCGCCCGCGACGGCGTCGACGACCGGATCCGCGGCCTCGACCTGGGGGCCGACGACTACCTGGTCAAGCCGTTCGAGATCGGCGAATTGCTCGCGCGCTTGCGCGCGGTGACGCGACGCAAAGGCGGACAGGGCCAGCCGGTGCTCACCAACGGTGCCCTCTGTCTGGACCCCAGTTCCCACCAAGTCAGTCTGGGCGACCTGACCGTTCACCTGTCCGCGCGCGAGTACGCCGTCTTGCACGCCCTGCTGCTGCGCCCGGGCGCCATCCTGTCGCGTGGCGATCTCGAGGAGCGCATCTATGGGTGGAACGAGGAAGTCGAAAGCAACGCCGTGGAATTCATCATTCACGGAATCCGCAAGAAATTGGGTCCGGCGGCCATCAAGAATGTGCGCGGGGTCGGCTGGATGGTCGACCGCGAAGCAGCGCAGCCAAGGCCGGGGCCGTGATGATTGACCCGTCGTCGTTGCGACGCTGGTTCGGCCGCTCGCTCCTGCGTCGACTGTGGCTGGGAATGACCGCGCTCATCACGGCCTTGGCGCTGAGCACGACGGCCGCCGCGTACCTGTTCGGCTACCAGGAGGCACGCGAACTTCAGGACGTGCAACTGCGTCAGATCGCGAGCCTCGTGGTTCGTTGGAGGGACCTGCCGCAAAGTGTGCTGGAGCCCCAGGGCGCCGATGTGGACGACGACGCACGCATCGTCGTCGAGCGTTTGGACACGGCGTCGGCCGCCTCGACCGACGGCCTGCAACTGCCTCGTGACCTGCCGTCCGGCATGCACCTGGTGCGGTCCGCGGACTCGGACTGGCGCGTCTTCGTGCAGGCTGCCGCGACCGGGCGCATCGCGGTGGCCCAGCGCACCGAGGTGCGCACCGATGCGGCCGTGAGCAGCGCACAACGCGCCGTGTTCCCGCTGCTGGCGCTGATTCCCCTGTTGGCGCTGCTCTGTGCGTGGGTGGTGAATCGCACGTTGCAACCGGTCCGGGTCCTTGCGGATCAGGTCGATGCACGCAACGAGGACAGCCTCGATCCGCTGCCCGTGGGAGAGGTTCCACGCGAAATTCGTCCCTTTCTGGCATCGATCAACCGGCTGCTCGAACGGCTCGCCGTCCTGTTGCGGCATGAGCGGCGGTTCATCGCCGATGCGGCCCACGAATTGCGCACCCCCATCGCGGCGCTCGGTCTGCAGGTGGAGAACCTGTCACACGCATTGCCCGCCGAATCCCGCGATCGTCTGCGAAGTGTGCAACAGGGTTTGGCGCGAACCCGCGCGGTGGTCGAGCAGCTTCTCAACCTCGCCCATGCGCAGTCGGGTCACGGCACGACCGCGTCGCCCATCGATCCCACCCTGGTGATGCGCCAGGTGATCGAGGATCTGATGCCCTTGGCCGAGCGACGCCACATCGACCTCGGCATCGCACGCGATGAAGGCGCACCTCTCCGGGCCGACGCCACTCAACTGTACACCCTGCTCCGCAACGGACTCGACAACGCGTTGCGTCACACGCCCGAGGGCGGGCGCGTGGACCTGATGGTGTTCACGGAAGACTCTGCCGACGGCATCACGCGCGTGAACCTCGACATCTGCGATTCTGGACCCGGCATACCGCCGGAAGATTTGGAGCGCGCGTTCCAACCCTTCGAACGCCTATCCACCGACGCCGCCGAGCCCGGCAGCGGACTGGGGTTGGCCATCATGCGCACCCTGGCCCAGCGCCTCGGAGGCCGTGTCGAACTCACGAACCTGCCGGCGGGCGGCTTGCGTGTGCGCTATAGCCAACCCGCCGGCTGACGCGCCGCGTTGCCCGCAGCCTCCGGTGGCTCAGTCTTTCTGCTTTCCCTCCAGGCTGTTTTCCAGGACCTTGCCGTCAGCCGCATCGACCCCGACCTCGTGGGCGGTTTGACCGACCGCGATGTCAAAACTGTAACGCAGCCCGCTGCCGCCCTTTTCACGCTCGAGTTCCTCGGCGGTGATTTTTCCTCCCGGGAGCGCCTTCAGTGCGATTTGTCGGGCCTGTTCCAGGGAGACCTTGGCGTCCTTGAGGTACTGCTGTCCGTCGAAGGCCTGCGCAGCGGCGACCGCACCGATGGCGAGGGCGCCGGCGGCAATGAGAGATCTGATTTTCATGGTATGACTCCGTCGTCGTGAGTGAATCCGGCTCCTGAAGAGCGGCGCAATACCGATTGCGTTGGCGCCAGTGTCCGTGCGGCGACTTAGAGGAGACTTAGGTGCCCGCCTTGCGCGGCGAGGCGCCGAGCGGGACGAGGGGCTTACCCGAGCCAGCCGGCGATCTGCGCGGCGTTCCACTCCTGGACGATCGGCGGATTGACGTTGAAATTGCTGTAGCGGATCCAGGTGGGCCGCACACGCCAGTACACGAGGCCCGGCCAGGTCTGGCGGGTGGGGCCGTCGGGGAAGCGGTCGAAATAATGGGCCTGCACGTCGGGCAGCTCCGCTTCCGTGGGCATCTCGGCAATGCCTTCGTACTGCACGGTGCGCTCGTGTTCCCAGCCGATGACGAACGCGACGCGGGGATTCCGGACGAGATTTTGATGCTTGCGGGAATGGGTCACGGTGTCGAACAGCAGTTCCCATCGGTCCGTGACGGCGACGCCGATCACCGCCGCCTGGGGGGCACCCTGGGACGTCACGCTCGCCTCGATCGCCCAGGGCTGGGCACGCATGTAGGACAGCAACTGCGCCGGCGTGAGGGGATGGTGATGTTCGCTCATGGTGTCATTGTGCCTCACGGCGGGGCCGTCGACCTTCGTGGAAATCCGGGGGGCCGTGGCGGCCGTCCGCAGGGCGTCGGGGGTCGGCCGTGCGCGCGCCTCCCTCCTCGGCCGCCGTCGGCTTTTGCCCGTCCGCCCGAGTCTAGTGCCGATATTGCCAAAGATCATTCAGTTCGCCGCCGGCCGGCGGATCGGCAGGACTGTCCCCGCCGAAGAGCCAGAGGTCACCGGCTCCGTCGATCCACGCAGCGGCACCGCCGCGCGCACCAGGAACGTTGCCGGGCGCCGCCATGCCCAACGTGCCATAGACACCGGGAGCACCGCCGCCGCTCGAGCCGCTGGCCCAAGTCCATCGTCCCGTGGCGGGTGAGTACACCCACAAATCATTCAACAGGCTCGATGTCTGGGAGCCGGTGATGCCGTTCCCACCGAACAGCCAGAAATTTCCCGCGGCATCCGCCCAGAAAGCCGCTGGCAAACGCGCCCCGGGGACATTGGTGGCGGCGGCCGCACCCTGCGTCCCGTAGACGCCCGGCGAGTTCGGCGCATTGCCACCACTCATCCACGTCCATTGGCTCGAGTTTGGCGAAAATTTCCACAAATCATTGAGAAAGCCGCCGACCGCGTGGCCGCCAAACAGCCAGAGGCTCCCCGTACCGTCGATCCACGAGCCGGCGGCGGCGCGTGCGGCCGGCACATTCGCGGCTGCCGCCGCGCCGAGGGTTCCGTTCACGCCGGCGGCGTTGACGGTGTTCGAGCCGCTGACCCACGTCCAACTTCCGGTGGTCGGGGAGAATTCCCACAGGTCATTGAGGTACCCGAACGTGTATGGGCTGGCATTCGAACTGTCGCCGTAGCCGCCGAACAGCCACAAATTGCCCGAAGCATCGATCCAAGACGTCGATTCCGAACGCGGACCGGGCACATTGGCCGTCGACGCTACTCCCTGCGTTCCGTACACCGCAGTCGGGGGCGACGTTGAGTTGGGGCCGTCCACCCATGTCCACTCGCCCGTCGCGGGGGCAAACTTCCACAAATCGTTCAGGTAGCCGAAGTGGGACGCGTCATAGCCCTGTCCGCCGAAAAGCCAGAAGTTCCCCGCCGCATCCGTCCAGAATGCCGCGCTCGCGCGCGAACCCGGCGCGTTGCTCGCCGACGCCACACCCCGCACGCCGTAATGACCCAGTGAGCCGATGGCCGCGCCCGGGCTGCTGTCACCGCTCATCCACGTCCAAAGACCACTCGACGGGGTGTATTGCCATACATCGTTCAGATAGAGATTTTTGCCACCGGCGTCAATGTAGGTTCCGCCAAACAGCCAAAGATTTCCCGCCGAATCCGTCCACGCGGCCCCGCTTGCACGCGCGCCCGGTACGTTGCCGGCCGCCGCCACCCCCTTCGTTCCGAAGACAGCGGCGGCGCCAGTCGTCCCCGCACCACTCGACCAAATCCACGGCCCGGTGCAGGATACCTTCACGCCATTCACCGCGGCCGAAGCCACGAGACCCATGCCATCGTTGACCAGACAGGTCTGCCCCGCCGGCTGTGCTTGAACCGTCACGGCATAAGCGGTGCCCATGGCCTGTGGCGTGGCGAATTTGAAGGACGAGGCGTTGGCGGCCACCTGAACCGTGGCCGCACCATTCGCCAAAACGAGGCCACTGGTGCTCAACCCGCTTACGCCGCCGCCAATGGCATATGCCGGCGAGCCGATCGATCCGCCGCCGCATGCCGCCAGCGCTCCGGTCAGACCGGCCGCGGCAAGGAGTTCGCACAACACCTTGCCGGAGATTTCCTGTGTGCGATTCCGCGCTTTCATGGCACATCCCTGATAAAGAGCCCGCCGAATCGCCAAGCGTGCCCCGGATGCTACCACTGCTCCATCTCCGTATGCCCGGCAGCTTGACTGCCCGCTTAATTTCGATATCATTGGAAACATGAAATCCAACGAGGTCGTGGCCAGCCTGGCCGCTCTGGCGCAGGAATCGCGACTGGCGCTGTTTCGTATGCTCGTCAGGCGGGGACCG
>JBBIKV010000052.1:23890-27293 GCA_037445285.1 Nevskiaceae bacterium
AAGGCTACACGCCCACGAAGCTTGGCGAGAGCCTGGGGGTCCCGGCGCCGACGCTGTCCTTCCACCTGAAGGAGCTGCAGCGTGCCGGGCTCATCGAGGCCCGTCGAGAGGGACGATATCTGTTCTACAGCCCGAACTTCACGCACATGAACCAGCTGCTCCAGTTTCTGACGGACAACTGCTGCAGTCTTGCCGACCAAGATTGCGGACCCGCATGTGGCTCCGCAGCGGTGGAGGCCGGCCAACCCAAAAGGAGACGCGCATGAAACGCTTTCACGTCCACGTCAGCGTCGAGAATCTCGACGAGTCGATCCGCTTCTATTCGACGCTGTTCACGGCGCCGCCGGCGGTTCTCAAGCCGGATTACGCCAAGTGGATGCTCGCCGATCCGCGCATCAATTTCGCGATCTCGTCCCACCGACAACCGGTCGGCATCAATCACCTGGGATTTCAAGTGGATTCGGATCAGGAATTGCGCGGCATGCACGCAACCTTGCACGCCGCCGACGCGCAGGTGATTCAAGAGGACGAGCAGCCCTGCTGCTACGGGCGATCAGATAAATACTGGGTTACGGATCCAACGGGCATTGCGTGGGAGACCTTCCACACGCTCGGCAGCATTCCCGTCTACGGCGAAGACACGCCCGTCTTCGGCCACGGCACCTCGACCGTTCCTCCGTCGAGGCAGGCGGACGCGAACAAAGCACCGTGCTGCGCACCCAAGGCGGCGCCGGCAAATCCGGCGGGCGGCACCGGTTGCTGCGAATGACTGAGCACACTTACAACGTGCTTTTTCTGTGTACGGGCAATTCCGCACGCAGCTGGGCTTTCCCACCGGGGGCTTGCACAGCAAGAGCTGGGACGAATTCGCCAAGCCCGGGAGCCCTCGATTGGATTTTGTCATCACGGCGTGCGACAAGGCCGTCGGCGAGGTGTGCCCCTATTGGCCCGGACAACCGATGACGGCGCACTGGGGAATTCCCGATCCAGCCGCAGTCGAAGGCAGCGCCGTCGACAAGATGCCGGCCTTTCGGCAGGCCTTTCACGCCATGGAAACGCGCATCAAGGTGTTTTTGAGCCTGCCGATCGGCAGCATCGACCGCATGCGCCTGAAAAGCCGCCTGGACGACATCGGAAAAACACCGCTCGATGAGGTCCCGAAGTGACCGTTTTCGAACGCTACCTCTCGGTCTGGGTGTTCCTGTGCATCGTCCTGGGGATTGCCCTCGGTCGGCTTCTTCCCGGCATGTTCCAGGCCATTGGCGCGCTCTCGGTCGCCCAGGTCAATCTGCCGGTCGGCCTGCTCATCTGGGTCATGATCATTCCGATGCTGGTCAAGGTCGATTTCGGCGCCCTGGGTCAAATCCGCCGCCACGTGAAAGGAATCGGCGTGACGCTGTTCGTGAACTGGTTGGTCAAGCCATTCTCGATGGCATTCCTCGGTTGGCTCTTCATCAGACACCTGTTCGCCTCCCTGCTGCCGGCAGACCAATTGGACAGCTACATTGCCGGACTCATCCTGCTTGCGGCGGCACCGTGCACGGCAATGGTGTTCGTGTGGAGTCGCCTGACCCACGGCGATCCGCTCTTCACGCTGTCGCAGGTCGCGCTCAATGACAGCATCATGGTAGTCGTCTTTGCGCCGCTGGTCGGACTCTTGCTCGGTATTTCGGCGATCACCGTCCCGTGGGGGACTCTGGTGACCTCCGTGGTGCTGTATATCGTCATCCCGGTGGGCCTCGCCCAGGTCTGGCGGGGCTACTTGTTCAAACGGGGGGCCGCGGCGTTCGATTCGGCCATGCAGCGGATCGGACCGTGGTCCATCGGCGCACTCCTCGCCACGCTCGTCCTCCTGTTCGCGTTTCAGGGGGAGGAAATCCTCGGGCAGCCGAGGGTGATCGCGCTGTTGGCGGTTCCCATCCTGATTCAGGTGCTGTTCAATTCGGCGTTGGCTTATGGGCTCAACCGGGCGGTCGGCGAAAGCCACGATGTGGCCTGCCCCTCGGCGCTGATCGGCGCCTCGAACTTCTTCGAACTCGCCGTGGCCGCGGCCATCAGCCTGTTCGGCTTTCACTCCGGGGCGGCGCTGGCCACCGTCGTGGGCGTGCTGATCGAGGTGCCGGTGATGCTCCTGGTCGTCAACATCGTCAATCGATCCAAGGGGTGGTACGAGCACACCGGAGTCCGCGTCGAGGCACGGCCATGACGGACATCACGATCTATCACAATCCCGCCTGCGGCACCTCCCGCAACGCCCTCGCGCTCATTCGAAACACCGGCGCCGAACCCACCATCATCGAATATCTCAAGGATCCGCCCGACCGGGTCACGCTCGAGACCCTGATTCGCCGGATGGGGATTCGTGCGCGCGACCTGCTGCGGGAAAAGGGCACCCCCTATGCAGCACTCGGCCTCGACGCCGCGCATTGGACGGAGGCGCAGTTGATCGACCACATGCTGGCGCATCCCGTGCTCATCAATCGGCCCATCGTCATCACGCCGTGGGGCGTCAAGCTCTGTCGTCCATCGGAGGCCGTGCTGGACATTCTTCCACTGCCGCAACAGGGACCCTTGTCCAAAGAGGATGGCGCCCCGCTGATCGACGCGTCGGGTCGACGCGTCGGTTGAGGCGCGATCCGCGGGGGGCGACGGCATTTCTGCCCTGGCACACGACAAACTGGCTCACCCCAATGGTGACCAGCGCTCCCGCAATCGCAAGGGCGACCCTTCCCCCCGCTTCGAGAAAGCGGCTCCAATGCTCCCATGAGGTCACCGGATCGGGATCCCCCGCAAGCACCGCGGAGGCATAGGCCAAGGGGTTCAGCAGTTGACAGACGGTCGTGCCGGCCTCCAGCAGCAGAAACACCGGAATGCCCAAGGCCAGCCGTGCAAGGCGCTGCCGATGGCCGGCGGCCGGCCATGCCAGCAATAAGCTCCAAAAGATCAGGGGAGATTCGATGACGGCCGAGACTTGAAGTTTTCCGACGAGTTTCGCCGCCGGTTGCACGTCGCTGAAGAATTCGCGTACGTAGCCCGTGAGTCTCAGTACCGCCCCGGGGCTCGAGGCCGAGGAGCCGACCTCGACGCTGGCAATCTGCCAGGGGCGCCCTTGCGCCAGGATCTGCGCCACGGCGTGGTAGTACGGAGCCGCCAGGCGCGCATAGGGTTTGGCGGCGAATGCGCCGCCGGCGAGGGCGACGATCGGGACTAGAATCCAGCGCCAGTCAGGCCGCATGGGCCTCGTGCGCGAGGGGCTGCCTTGGGGTCGCCGTCGAAGACCACTGCAAGAAATACCACGCCATGAAGATCACGGGGGCCAGGGGTAGAATCAAGCCATGCAACGCCTCCCACGCATTGGGGGCATGTCGGAGCGTGTAGTCGAGGGCCACCAATCGGGCCACAC
>JBBIKV010000053.1:0-26936 GCA_037445285.1 Nevskiaceae bacterium
TTACGCGGCTTATTAAGCTGAGATCAGGAGCGGTATGCACGGAGTGCATACCCTCGGCATTTTCTCGCTCTCAATGCCGTAGTCGAGGCTTTCAGTCTCTTACTTACCACCGCTCTTGGGGTCCTTTTCGACCACATTGGAAGTGTGTCGGTGGGCGCCCAACGATCGCGCCTGTTCACCTAGGCGCGGTGATTCCGCCGCCGACGGGAGCCATCGGTGACCATTTTGGGCATAATTGCGCTCACCAATTTGGCAGCTCGTTATCTCGGGATCCTGAGCTACTGGTTGCTCGTTGGTCGACCACTAAATCATGGTCGGTAGTGACCGCAAGCGGATCAAAGTTTGAAAAGCCAGTTTCAATCGGTGCGGATCCGCGAGAAACGGGAATGGACTCTGTCACAGCCTTTTTAAGGCCGCAGATTCCGGGCGCAGTTTGCCGTACGGATTCCGTACGGAACCTGTAACTCCTTGATTAAATGGCGCTCCCTATGAGATTGCTCGGCGCTTGCGCGCCTCGTCCCTCGCCTGAGAAGGCTCGGGACCGCCGTCGCCAGGGGCGCCGGCGTCCAACCCGCCCGGACGGTCGGGTTGTCGAACTCGTCGGCGGGCTGCCGCCCGCCCGAGTTCTCATCTCACAGATAAGAGTTCGCTTGAAAATACCGGTGAGGCACCGGCATTTTCAAGCGAATTGGCGCTCCCTACGAGATTCGAACTCGTGTTCCAGCCTTGAGAGGGCCGTGTCCTAGGCCTCTAGACGAAGGGAGCGTTGTCTGCAGATCTTAGGCCGCTTGAACCTAAGAGGGCTGGTAGTATACGGGCCAAATTTTTGGACTCAAGCGGAACACTCTTTTTTGAACCAACCTTCGCCTCAATTCCCCCTTTTGGTCATTCCTCGCTCCGAGCACTCCATATCGCGTGCGGCGATATCGCCAAACGCCCTGAAAGTGCTCTACCGCCTGAAAGAAGCGGGATTTCAAGCGTTTTTGGTCGGCGGTGCGGTGCGCGACCTCTTGCTCGGCATTACCCCGAAAGACTTCGACGTGGCCACCAACGCCCTGCCGGACGAGGTGCGCCGCATATTCCGCAACTGCCGTCTCATCGGGCGGCGTTTCCGGCTGGCGCATGTGCATTTCGGTCAGGAAATCATCGAAGTGGCGACATTTCGTGCCGCCGCGGCGCCGGAGCGCGAGGATGCTGAGGATGATGGGGACGAGGAGGCCGCGGCGGCCGCGCCTCCGCCCTCGGTGGAGGATTCCGAACACCGGGCCTTCGACACGCGCGGCCGGATCCTGCGTGACAACATCTACGGGACCATCGAGGAGGACGTGTGGCGCCGCGATTTCGCCGCCAACGGTCTTTACTACAACATCGACGATTTTTCGATCTGGGATTTCGTCGATGGGGTGAGCGACGTCAAGGCGCGCCGCCTGAAGCTGATCGGCGACCCGGAAACGCGCTACCGGGAGGATCCGGTGCGCATGCTGCGGGCGGTCCGGTTCGCGGCGAAGCTCGATTTTTCGTTCGAGGCGGATACCGAACGGCCGATCCGCCGGCTCGCCAATCTCCTCGACGGCGTGCCGCCGGCGCGCTTGTTCGATGAGTGCCTCAAGCTCTTTCTCTCGGGATTCGGTGCCAAGTCATTCCGCATGCTCGAGCAATATGGCCTCTTCGAGCACTTGTTTCCCATGTCCGCCGCGGCGATGAAGCTGCCTCCGTATGCCTATTCGCGCGACATGCTCGAACTCGGGCTGGCGAACACCGATGAGCGCATTGCCGCGGACAAGCCGGTCACGCCGACGTTTTTGTTTGCGGTGCTGTTGTGGGGCGCGGTGCTCCGGGAGCTCAACGAGCAGCATGCCGCGGGCCCCGCGCCGGATCTGGCGCAGCTCATGCAGGCCTGCGACACGGTGCTGCGGGCCCAGCAATCGCGGGTCGCGATTCCACGGCGCTTCGGCGTTCCGATGCGCGAGTTGCTGATGCTGCAGCCCCGCTTCAACCGCCGCAGCGGCGTCAAGTCGCTGAGTCTGCTGCAGCACCCGCGCTTCCGCGCGGCCTATGATTTCCTGTTGTTGCGTGCGCAGGTGGGCGTGGCCGATCCCGAGTTGGCGCAGTGGTGGACCGATGTGCAGCTGATGCCGCAGGAGGAGCGGGTGGCATTGGTGCAGGCGCGTCCGGCGGATGCTTCGGGCAGCGGTTCGGAGGAGGCCGGGGCGCCGGCGGCTCCGGGCCGCCGTCGTCGTCGGCGGCGCGGCGGGGCGTCGCGCAGTTAGCGGCATGGATCCTCCCTGGCGCCCCGCGTACGTCGCGCTCGGCAGCAATCTGGATCGACCCCGCGAGAGGGTCTCCGAAGCCTTCGGGCGCCTCGCCGCATTGCCCTCGACGCGTGTCGAGGCAAGGTCGCGGCACTATCTCACCCGTCCGATGGGGCCTCAGGATCAACCGGACTTCGTCAACGCCGTGGGCGGATTGTTGACCCGACTGCCGGCGCACGGGCTGCTCGACGCATTGCTCGACATCGAGCGTGCGATGGGACGCAACCGACAGGAGCGCTGGGGTCCGAGAATCATTGACCTGGACCTCATCTGGATGATCGGGTCCGTCGTCGATGAGCCGGGTCTGACGTTGCCGCATCCGGGAGTGTCTGCGCGCAACTTCGTCCTGTATCCTCTGAACGATGTTGCTCCGACTTTGGTGATTCCGGGACACGGGCGGGTCCTGGATCTTGCGTTGCGCGTGGGCGGCGACGGCCTGTCGGTCTTGGAGGGGCTCGAGTGTCCGGCAAGGTGAGCGCAATCCCGCAGAAATTCATCGTGGTCGAGGGACCGATCGGGGTCGGCAAGACGAGTCTTGCGCGGCGCCTGGCGCAATCCTTGAGCGGCCAGCTGGTTCTGGAGCAGGCGGATCAGAACCCCTTTCTGGAGCGGTTCTACAAGAATCCGCGGGCCGCGGCCTTTCAAACCCAGTTGTTCTTCCTCTTTCAGCGGGCCCGCCAGCTGGAGGAGGTGCGGCAGGAAGACTTGTTCGGACCGGTGCGCATCGCGGATTATCTGCTCGACAAGGACCGGCTGTTCGCGCGGGTGACGCTCGATGACGCGGAGTACGCGCTGTACGAGCGGGTCTATGAACGCGTCGTCGTGGACGCGCCGAAGCCGGACCTCGTGGTGTACCTGCAGGCACCGGTCGATGTGCTGGTGGACCGCATCGCCAAACGCGGCATCCGCTACGAGCAGCACATCGAGCGCGGTTACCTCGAGAAGCTCACTCAGGCCTACGCCCGGTTTTTCCACGGTTTTGACGCCGCACCACTGCTCATCGTCAACTCGGCGGCGATCGATCCGGTGAACAACGATGTCGACTACCAGCTCCTGTTCACTCAAATCACCAAGACGCGGCGTGGCCGGCATTTCTTCAATCCCACCGGAAGCAGCCTGTTGCCCGCGACCTAGCGGACCCTCGCCTCGGCATCTGCGCGATCCTCGGCGCCGTCCGGGGCGCGTCGCGCGTGTTCCTCCAACGCCCAGCGCACGTGCTCCCTCACCAGATCGGACGCGTCATCCGCCCGCGCCCGCAATGCGGCGAGGACGCCGGCGGTACCCGGCGCATTGCCGAGGGCGACGGCGACGTTGCGCAGCCAGCGTAGGTGGCCGATCCGGTGGATGGCGCTGCCCCGTGTGTATTCGTCGAATTGCGCCTCGCTCCATGCGAAGGCGTCGATGAGATCGATCTGATCGAGACCATGGCGCACGGCAAAGTCGGGCAGCGTGGTGGGGCGCGCGAACTTGTTCCACGGACAGACGAGCTGACAGTCGTCGCAGCCGTAGATCCGATTGCCGATGGCGCGCCGAAATTCCGTGGGAATCGGTCCCTTGAGTTCGATCGTGAGATAGGAAATGCAGCGGCGGGCATCGAGTCGGTGGGGTGCAATGATCGCGCCGGTCGGGCAGGCGGGCAGGCAGGCGGTGCAGGTGCCGCAGTGCGCGGAGGCCGGTTCGTCGGCCGGCAGTGCCAGGTCCACATAGATTTCTCCCAGGAAGAAATACGAGCCGGCGTCGCGGTCGATCAGGTTCGTGTGCTTGCCGATCCATCCCAGGCCGGCGTTGCGCGCCAGCGCCTTTTCGAGCACCGGCGCGCTGTCGGTGAAGACGCGATGGCCGAAGGGCCCGATGTCCTGCGCGATCCGATCGCAGAGCGCCTGCAAACGCCGGCGCAGGACCTTGTGATAATCGCGTCCCACCGCATAGCGGGATACGTAGCCGAGCGTGCCGTCGGCCAGAATCCCCGCCGGGTCGGCGGACTTCTCCGGCCAGTAGTCCAGTCGCACGCTGATGCAACTGACGGTTCCCGGCAGTAGTTCGGCGGGTCGGGAGCGTTTGGTGCCGTGGCGGGACATGTACTCCATCTCGCCGTTGAAGCCGGCCAGCAGCCACTCCTGGAGCCGGCCTTCGTCGGCGGCCAGGTCGATGCGCGCGACGCCCACCCTGGAAAAGCCTAGTTCGGCGCTCCAGCGCTTGATGTTCGCCTTGAGGCCGGCGGTGGGGGCGACCGCAGCGGCGACGTCGTGGTCCTGCATAGGGTCCGTATAATGGCGGATATCATGTCCGAACCCCAATTGGAGCTGCAGCTGAATGACACCGCCGCGACGGAAGCGCTCGGCGCGGCGTTGGCGCGGGCCTGCCCGTCGGGATTGCCGGGCAGCCTGGTGCTCCATCTCGACGGCGAGTTGGGAGCCGGCAAGACCACGTGCGCGCGCAGCCTGCTGCGGGCGCTGGGTGTGGAGGGATTGATCCGCAGTCCGACCTACACCCTGGTCGAGATCTACGAGACCCGCTCGCGGGTCTGTGTGCACGTCGATCTGTATCGCTTGCACGGCCCCTCGGACGTGGAGGAGTTGGGACTGCGCGATTATGCGGGTACGCCCGGACTGTTGTTGGTCGAGTGGGCGGCAAAGGGCGGTGCGGCGCTGCCGCCGCCCGACCTCGAATTGACGCTTTCCTATGCCGGCGATTCCCGCCACGCGCGATTGCAGGCTTGTTCGACGGCCGGTCGGTACTGGCTCGATCTCCTAGCGCATGACACTAGCTTAACACCCTATCTATCTAATATAACTTGAAAAAAAGTCGGGCGTGGCGTTAACTTAATGGGCCATGACCATCCGATCGCGTTTATTGCTGGTGCTGAGTTTGACTGTGGCGACGTGGGTTTCGACGGCCAGGGCGGTCGAGGTGCGTGCCGTGAGATTGTGGTCGGGTCCTGACGCCACGCGGGTCGTGCTGGATCTGTCCGGCAGGGCGCAGCACAGTTTGTTGGTGCTCCAGAATCCGGATCGCGTCGTGCTCGACGTCTCCGGCGCCCATTTGTCGGCCGGCGCCCGTGCGGCGCCGCAGGCTGCGGGAGTCGTCAAGCAGGTGCGCATGGCAAAGCGCAAGTCCGGCGAATTGCGCATCGTATTCGACCTTTCGCACCCGATCCGCGCGAAGAGTTTCCTGGCCGATCCGAATAACCGCTACGGTTACCGCCAGGTCATCGATCTGGGCGGCGTCGCGGCGCCGGAAACCCCCGTCAAAGTGGAACACGCCCGTCCGGAGGCGCGCGACCTGGTCATCGCGATCGACGCCGGCCACGGCGGCGAGGATCCCGGAGCCATCGGCCAGAACGGCACCCGCGAAAAGGATGTCGTGCTGGCCATCGCCCGCGCACTGGCCCGACAGGTCGATGCGGAGCCCGGCATGCGCGCGGTATTGACCCGCGATGGCGATTATTTCGTGCCCTTGAGGGATCGGATGCGCCGGGCTCGGGCGCGACAGGCCGATCTGTTCGTCTCGATTCACGCCGACTCGATCCGCGACCGCAGCGTCGACGGCTCTTCGGTATACATCCTCTCACAGCGGGGGGCGACCGATGAGGCGTCGCGCTGGCTGGCGGAGCGGGAAAACGCGTCGGATTTGATCGGCGGCGTGTCGCTCGACGACAAGGGGGACGTGCTTGCCTCGGTGCTCTTGGATTTGTCGCAGTCCGCCTCGCTCACCGCCAGCGAGGCGGCCGCCGAACGCGTGTTGCATCAACTGAATCAGGTCGGCGAAGTGCGCAAACCCCAGGTGCAGCAGGCCCGATTCATGGTGCTCAAGTCGCCCGACATTCCGTCGATGTTGGTTGAGACCGCCTACATCTCGAATCCCCGGGAGGAGCAGCGTCTGCGCGGCAGCGCCCGCCAGACGCGGCTGGCGGCGGCGATCCATCAGGGTTTGCGGGCCTATTTCTATTCCGATCCTCCGCCGGGAACCCGCATCGCCGAGCTTGCGGCGTCGTCGTCGCGTCCCGTACTGGTCACTGCACGGGCGAATTCGGGCGGCTGATCCGGCCCCCGCGCGGCTGATCCGGCCCCCGCGGAACCTCATTCGCGCCTCCCGGGTGCGCTGTGCGAAAATGGCGGATTCCCGAGGTGTCCCTTTGCCCATCCAGGTTTTGCCCGACGAACTCATCAACCAGATCGCTGCCGGCGAAGTCATCGAGCGGCCCGCGTCGGTGGTCAAGGAGTTGGTGGAGAATTCCCTGGATGCGCGCGCGGGGCGCGTCGAGGTCGAACTCGAGCGGGGCGGTTGCGGCTTGATCCGGGTGCGCGACGACGGCACCGGCATCCAGCCGCAGGAGATCGGCATCGCGCTCTCGCGGCATGCGACGAGCAAGATCGCCTCGCTCGACGACCTCGAGCGCATCGCGACGCTGGGCTTCCGGGGCGAAGCCCTGCCCAGCATCGCGTCGGTGTCCCGGCTGTCGCTGACGTCCCGAGCGGCGCAGGCCGGACATGCCTGGACGGTCGCGGTGCGCGACGGGGAATCGACCGCGCCGAGTCCGTCCTCCCACCCGCAGGGCACGAGCATCGAGGTACGCGATCTCTTCTTCAACGTCCCGGCGCGGCGCAAGTTTCTGCGCAGCGATGCCACCGAATATCAGCACGTGGTGCGCATGCTCGAACGCCTGGCCCTCTCTCGGTTCGACGTCGCGTTTACGCTCTCGCACAACGGCAAGGACGTGTGGGCGCTGCCGCCCGCGCATTCGCCCGCCGAGCGGCTGGCGCGGGTCGCGGCCGTGTGCGGCGACGACTTTGCCGGGCATGTCGTGGAGCTCGATCATCGGACGGAAAGCCTGCATCTGCGCGGATGGCTCGCACTGCCCACCTTTTCCCGCAGCCAGTCCGACCTGCAGTTCGCGTTCTTGAACGGCCGCTTCGTGCGCGACAAACTGCTGGCCGGGGCCACGCGCCTCGCCTATCAGGACGTGCTGTTCAACGGCCGGTTTCCCGCCTATCTGCTGTATTTGGACGTGGATCCGGCCATGGTGGACGTGAACGCGCACCCGCAGAAGCTGGAAGTGCGGTTTCGGGAATCGCGCCGGATTCATGACTTCATGTTCCGTACGATCGAGCGGGTGCTCGCCGGAACCCGGCCGACCGCCGGTTCGACGGGCAGTGCGTCGGCGGATTGGCTGACCGGGCCGGCCGTCCATGCACCGGCCGCGGCCCCCACCCAGGCGCGCTTCTTATTGCCGGAGGCACGGGCGTCGCGCGCGGGCGCCGATGCCTATCGACACTTCCTGGAGAGCGGGATGGCGGACCCGGGCATCGCGGAAGGGGGCGCCGGCCCGGCCTGGCCCGCGGCGGAGTGCCCCGCCGGTGCGGCACCCGCACCGCCGCTGGGATACGCCATTGCTCAGCTGCACGGGGTCTACATCCTCGCGCAAACCGCCGACGGCATGGTGTTGGTGGACATGCACGCGGCGCATGAGCGCGTGATGTACGAGGGCATGAAGAAGCTCCTGTCGGGCGCGACCGCCCAGCAGCAACTGTTGGTGCCGGAGATTCTGCGGGTGCCGCCGGCGCACGCCGAGGCGGCGGAAGTGCACGCCGCGGAATTCGCGGCGCTGGGATTCGGGGTGATGCGACTCGCGCCCGATCAGCTGGCATTGCGGGCGGTGCCGAGCCTGCTGGCGGGGCGCGATCCCGCGAGCGTGGTGCGCGACGTGCTCTCCGACCTTGTCGAAACCGGCCATTCACGCCGGGTGGAGGAGTCGATCAATCACCTGCTCGGCACCATGGCCTGCCACGCGGCGGTGCGTGCGCAGCGGTCGTTGACCCTGCCGGAAATGAACGCATTGCTGCGCGAGATGGAACAGACCGAGCGGGCCGATCAATGCAACCATGGTCGTCCGACCTGGATCCGGCTGTCGCTCGGCGATCTCGATCGGCTGTTCATGCGCGGACGCTGATGCGTCGGGGGGCCGTTTTGCTGATGGGGCCCACCGCGGCCGGCAAGTCGGAACTCGCGGTGCGCCTGGCGCGGGAATTTCCGCTCGAAATCGTCAGCGTCGACTCGGCGCTGGTCTATCGCGGCATGGACATCGGCACGGCGAAGCCCGACGCGCAGACGCGCCGCAGCGTGCCTCACCACCTGATCGACATCCGGGACCCCGCGGCGGGCTATTCGGCCGGTGAGTTCGTCCTGGATGCCGCGGCGGTGATGCGGGAGATCTGGGCGCGCGGCCGGCATCCGCTGTTCGTCGGCGGTACCATGCTGTATTTCCAGGCGCTATCCTCGGGTATCGCCCCGCTGCCCGAGGCGAGTCCCGCGGTGCGCGCCGAAATCGATGCCCGGGCGGCGGCGTCCGGGTGGGCGGAGGTGCACCGTGAGCTGGCGGCGGTGGACCCGGCGGCGGCTGCGCGGATCCACGCCAACGACCCGCAGCGCATTCAGCGGGCGCTCGAGGTCTATCGCCTGACGGGGCGGCCGATCTCCCTGTTGCAGCAGGCGCGGGTATCCGTGCTGGCCGGGGTGCGCGTGCTCGAACTTGCCGCGAGTCCGGTGGACCGACACATCCTGCATTCGCGCATCGAATCCCGTTTCGATGCCATGCTGGCGGCGGGATTCCTGGACGAGGTGCGTGCGCTGCGCGCGAGAACCGACCTGCACGCGGAACATCCGTCGATGCGCGCGGTCGGATATCGCCAGGTATGGCGACACCTGGAGGGCGAGTGCGGATTGGACGAAGCGAGGGCTCAGGCCGTTGCGGCGACGCGTCAACTTGCCAAGCGTCAAATGACCTGGCTTCGGGCACGCCGCAACGCCCGATGGTTCGATTCGGCCCAACCTCAGGCGGCATCTTCGTTTATCTCCGCCCTGTCGGAGGGTGGAATTACAGAGTGGTCATAGGGGTAACGCCGCGCCGGGCGCCTGTGCTAGCATTCAGTCGGTATGTGCCTTGCCACACGGAAGTGACGCGGCAACGCAATTGACACCAATAACAAGGAGCTCTCCCATGGCCCGTGGCCAGTCCCTTCAGGACCCCTTTTTGAACGCCCTTCGCAAAGAACGCGTGCCTGTTTCCATTTATTTGGTGAACGGCATCAAGCTGCAGGGTCAGATCGACTCGTTCGACCAGTTCGTCGTATTGCTCAGGAACAGTGTGAGCCAGATGGTTTACAAGCACGCCATTTCCACCGTCGTCCCCGCCCGCAATGTGCGGTTGCCGACGGGCGAGGATGGCGAGGTGACGGAACCGGCGATCGTCGAATGAGGGCGGTCTCGGCGCTGATCCCGACATGGCCATGTCACGAATGACGGTGACCGGGCGGCGCTCTGCAATTGTTTGATCGGCCCCGGGGTGGCGAACGGGCCATTTTGGTGGGTGTGGGCATCGGGCACCCCGTAGATCCCCACGATACGGCCGAGTTCAAGGCGCTGGCGGCCTCCGTCGGCGCGGAGGGTGTGGGACTGGTGCTGGCGTCCCGGCCGAGGCCGGACCCCAGGTATTTCGTGGGGTCGGGCAAGGCCCTGGAGATCAAGGCGTGCGCCGACGAGCACGACGCCGACGTGGTGCTGATCGATCAGACCCTGACGCCCAGCCAGGAGCGCAACCTCGAGAAGCTTACAAACCGTCGAGTGTTAGACCGTAACGGTCTGATTTTGGACATTTTTGCGCAGCGAGCTCGGAGTTTCGAGGGCAAGTTGCAGGTCGAATTGGCGCAGTTGTCGCATTTGGCGAGCCGGCTCGTCCGGGGATGGACCCACCTCGAGCGCCAGAAGGGCGGCATCGGCCTGCGCGGTCCTGGCGAAACCCAGCTCGAAACCGACCGTCGACTCATCGCCAAGCGGATCCGCACCCTGAAGAGCCGCCTGGAGAAGCTTGCGCGGCAGCGCGATACGAGCCGGCACGTGCGTCGCGAGGTGCCGGTGCCGACCATCGCCCTGGTGGGCTACACGAATGCCGGCAAGTCCACCCTTTTCAACGCGTTGACCGGTTCGGCGACCTATGTCGCCAATCAGCTGTTCGCGACGCTCGACCCGACGGTGAGGCAGGTCGAACTGGCCGGCGTCGGGGAGGTCGTGCTGGCCGACACGGTGGGATTCGTCAGGGCTCTGCCGCACGAGTTGGTGGCCGCGTTCCACTCCACCTTGCAGGAGGCGCGTGACGCGGACCTCCTGCTGCACGTCGTGGATGCGAGCGATCCGTTGCGCGACGAGCGCATCAATCAGGTCCGCGACGTGCTGAAGGGCATCGGCGCGGGCGACATTCGGGAACTTTTGGTGTTCAACAAGGTGGATCTCGTCGACGGCGATGCGGCCGGCGCGGCGCCCAGAATCGTCCTCGGGGCCGACGGCCTGGCCACCCAGGCGTGGGTTTCCGCCGCCACCGGCGCCGGACTTGCCGAACTGCGCCACGCCATGGCGCATGCCGCGCACCCGAACCGCGTGCGCCGCACCCTGCATGTGGGCTTGGTCGCGGCCGCCGTCCGGTCCGATTTGTACAAACGCAACGCCGTGCGCGCGGAACGTCAGTGCGACGACGGTAGCTGGGAGCTGGACGTCGAACTCGATTTGACCGAGTTGGCCAAAGCCTTGAGCGTTCGGGGGATCGAATTGGTGGATAATAAGAACGAGAGCCGCGAACAGCGAGTGGCCTAATCGGCTTGTGAGCGCCCGATCGGCTGTTAGAATGCCCGGCTGCTCATAAACGAATCAATCAGCTTGCAACCATATTAGGCACTACGCATGGCTTGGAACGAACCTGGCGGCGAAAAACGCAATCCGTGGAACCGCCCGCAGCAGTCGCAGAACGACCTCGACGAGGTGTTACGCAATTTCCAGCGCCGGCTCGCGGCGCTGTTCGGCCGCAGCGGTGGCGGCGGACTCGGCGCCGGGCAAGGCCCCGCGAATTTCAACAAGGGCGTGGGCGGCGCGTTGATCGCGCTCGTCGCCATCTGGATCGGCAGCAGCGTCTACCGGGTCGACGCCCAGGAACGCGCGGTGATCCTGCGGTTCGGCAAGTTCGAGCAGATCACCGGGCCGGGGTACAACTGGCATCTGCCCTGGCCGATCGAGCGCAAGATCATCGTCAACGTGTCGCGCCAGTACAGCGTGACCGACGACGCCAGCATGCTGACTTCGGACACCAACCTGGTCGAGGTCAAATCCGCGGTGCAGTACACGCAGCCGGACCCGCTCAAGCTGCTGTTCAAGGTGCGCGACGTCGAAGAGACCCTGAATCAGGTCAGCGAGAGCGCGATGCGCGAGGCGGTGGGCCAGGCTTCCCTCGACAAGGCGTTGGCGTTCGATCCGTCGATCACGGATCGTGCGCGGGTGTTGCTGCAGCGCACGCTCGATACCTACGACATGGGCGTGCGCATTTTGAGCGTCAATCTCACGGATGTGAACGTGCCCGAGGCGGTTCAGGACGCGCAGCGCGACGCCATCAAGGCCGACAAGGATCGGCAGCGCTACCAGCAGGAGGCGGAGTTGTACCGCAACGACGTGCTGCCGCGGGCGCGCGGCGAGGCCGCGAAGCAGATTCAGGACGCGGAAGCCTACCGGCTGCAGGTTCTCGCCCTCGCGCAGGGTGAGACGTCGCGCTTCGATCAGGTGCTGGAGCAATACGATCGTTCTCCGGCGGTCACGCGGGAGCGGATGTATCTCGACACCATGGGCAACGTGTACAAGAATTCGCGCAAGGTCATCATCGACGCCAAGAACGGCAACAGCATGATGTATCTGCCGCTCGACAAGTTGATCGCCGCCGGCCCGCAATCGATCTCCATGCCCAACGATACGATGACCGTGGCGCCGGCCCGGATTCCCGATGTGCAGGTGGCGCCGCCCGAAGATCCGGCGCGGGCGCGTGGGGTGCGATGATGCAAAATCGAGTTCTCTACATCCTTCTCGGCCTGGTCGCCGGGATTCTGCTGATCCGCGCGAGCGTCTTCACCGTGACCGAGGGCCGGCTGGCGATCAAGTCCATCGGCGGCAACATCGTCGATTCGAACATCGCACCCGGCCTGCACTTTCGCGTGCCGCTGGTCGAGGAGGTCGCCCTGTTCGACAAGCGCATCATCACGCAGCTGTATCCAGCCGAACGCTTCCTCACCCGCGAGCAGGAACAGCTGAACGTCGATTTCTACGTCAAATGGAGGATCGACAATCTGCGCCGCTACTACGAGGCGACGGGAGGCACCGAGGATGTCGCCAACGCCCGGCTGGGCGAAACGATCAAGGACAGCATCAAGAGCGTGGTCACGCAACGCTCCTTGCAGCAGGTGATCACCGCCGACCGCGCGGATTTCACGGGCGCGATGATGAAGAATGCACGGCCCGCCGCCGAACAGCTGGGCGTTCAACTGGTCGACGTGCGCATCACCAAGATCGATCTCCCGCAGCAGGTGCGCGACTCGGTTTACGACCGCATGCGGGCGACCTTCAAAGCCCAGGCCGCCAAGCTGCGGGCCGAGGGTGTGGAGACCGCCGAGCGCACGCGCGCCGAGGCCAACAAGCAGCAGACGGAAATACTGGCGGACGCGGCCCGCCAGGCCGCGCAGATCCGCGGGCAGGGCGATGCCTCGGCGAGCGAGGTGTACGCCAAGTCGTACTCGAAGAATGCCGAGTTCTACAGCTTCTATCGCAGCATGCAGCTGTATCGCGACTCGATCGGCACGCAGGGGGACCTGCTGGTCCTCGCCCCGGACAGTGCCTACTTCAAGTATTTCAAGCAGCCGCAGCCGCAGCGCTAGTCCGGGAACTCAAGGCCATGGAAATCGGATGGGGTGAATTGGCACGTTACCTGGGAGGCGCCTTCGCATTGTATCTGGTGCTCGAAGGCATCCTGCCCTTCCTGAACCCGGGCGCGGCGCAGCGCCTGATGGCGAGACTGGCGCAGACCGAGGCGCGCCAGCTCCGCTGGGGCGGACTCATCAGCATGATCGCCGGCTTGGGCCTGCTGTGGATGGCACGCAATGGGTAAGAATGTCGTCGTGATCGGCTTGCAGTGGGGCGACGAAGGCAAGGGCAAGATCGTCGACCTGCTGACCGATCAGGTGCAGGCGGTGGCGCGCTTTCAGGGCGGCCACAATGCAGGTCACACGCTGGTGATCGGCGGAAAGAAAACCATCCTGTCGTTGATCCCCTCCGGCATCCTGCACCCGCGGGTGCAGTGCCTCATCGGCAACGGCGTGGTGTTGTCGCTGGAGGCGCTGTTCAAGGAGGCGGAAACCCTCATCGGACAGGGCATACCCGTCTTCGAGCGCCTGAGGGTCAGTCCGTCCTGCCCGTTGATTCTCGCGTCCCATATTGCGCTCGACCGCGCCCGCGAGAAGGCGCAGGGCGCGAACGCCATCGGCACCACGGGCCGCGGCATCGGTCCGGCGTATGAAGACAAGGTGGCGCGGCGGGCCCTGCGGGTGGCGGATCTGTTCCATCGCGAACGGTTCGCGGCCAAACTCGGCGAAATCCTCGACTACCACAATTTCATTCTGCAGCGGTATTACCAGACCACGCCCGTCGATTTTCAACAGGTGCTGGAGTCGAACCTCGAATTGGGGGAGCGTCTGAAGCCTCTCGTGGCGGACGTCACCGGGATCCTCGAAGAACTGAGCGTCGACGGCCGCAACGTGCTGTTCGAGGGCGCCCAGGGCGCGATGTTGGACGTCGATCTCGGCACGTACCCGTTCGTCACCTCCTCGACCACGACCGCGGGCGGTGCCGCGGCGGGCACCGGACTCGGTCCGCGACGTCTGCACGAGGTGTTGGGCATCGTCAAGGCCTATGCGACCCGGGTCGGCGCGGGACCGTTTCCGACCGAGTTGTTCGACGAGTTCGGCGAACACCTTTCCCGGGTCGGCCATGAGTTCGGGTCCGTCACCGGGCGGCGGCGGCGCTGCGGCTGGTTCGACGCCGTCGCCCTGCGGCGTTCCATCGTCCACAGCAGCTGCTCCTCGCTGTGCGTCACCAAGCTCGACGTGCTCGACGGCCTGGATACCATCCGCGTCTGCATCGGTTACAAGGTCAACGGCGCGACGGTGCTCACCCCGCCGCTGCTGTCGGAGCATTTCGGCGATTGCCAGGCGGTCTATGAAGACCATCCCGGTTGGAAGGAGAGCAGCGTCGGCATCACCCGTTACGAGGATCTGCCGGCGAACGCGCGCACCTACCTCGAACGGCTGCAGGCGCTGGTGGGCATTCCGATCGACATCATCTCCACGGGTCCCGATCGGGATCAGACGATCATCAGGAAGAACCCTTTCGGCTGAGGCGCTCAGGAGGAGGCAGGTGATGACCACGACACCCTTGAAAGGCAGCGAGCGGGTTGCCGTGCGCGGCGCGCGCGTGCTGCAACCGGCGGATGCCGCCGAGCGGCTCGAGGTGAGCATCATCCTCCGTCGCCGGGGCCGCGATACCATGCGCCGACGGATCGAGTCCCTCTCATCCGCGGCGCGCCCGGCCGCTGCCATGACTCGGCAGGAGTTTGCCCGGTTGCATGGCGCCGAGGCGGCGGATTTCACGGCCGTTCGCACTTTCGCCGCCGCGCACGGCCTCAGCATCCTCGGTGAGCATGCGGCGCGTCGCACGGTCAAGCTCGCGGGAACCGTGGCGCAGTTCTGCGCGGCTTTTTCCGTCCAGCTGAATGTCATGAGCCACGACGGCGGCACCTATCGTGGGCGCACCGGCGCCGTTCGGCTGCCCTCCGAGCTGGACGGCATCGTCGAGGCGGTGCTGGGCCTGGACAACCGGCCGCAGGCGAAACCGCATTTCCGGGTACGGCCGGCCGTCGCCGCCGCGGTGTCCTATACGCCACTGCAGGTTGCCCGAGCGTACGGATATCCCGCCGGGGCCGGAGCGGGCGAGTGCGTTGCAATCATCGAACTCGGCGGAGGTTACCGGCCCGCAGATCTGGACGCCTATTTTGCGAGATTGGGGATCCCGTCCCCGACGGTGGTTGCCGTCTCGGTGGATCACGCGGGCAACACTCCCTCGGGATCGGGAAGCGGCCCGGACGGCGAGGTGATGCTCGACGTCGAGGTGGTCGGGGCGATCGCCCCGGCGGCGAAGATCGCGGTCTATTTCGCCCCGAATACCGATGCCGGATTCCTCGATGCCATCACCACTGCCATTCACGACACCACCCACAATCCCTCCGTCGTTTCGATCAGCTGGGGCGGACCGGAAACCTCCTGGACCGCGCAGGCCCTGACGGCAATGGATGAAGCGCTTCAATCCGCCGCCGCCCTCGGGCTGACGGTCTGCGTCGCGTCCGGCGACAACGGCTCGAGCGATGGGGCGGCGGGCGGCGACCATGTCGATTTCCCGGCGTCGAGCCCCTACGCGCTGGCCTGCGGCGGAACGGCATTGCGGATCGGGCCGACATCGATCACCCGCGAGAGTGTGTGGAACGACGGGCCGAACGGCGGGGCGAGCGGCGGCGGAATCAGCACGTTCTTCGCGGCGCCCGCCTGGCAGAAGAATCTCCGCGCGCTCGATGCCAAGGGTCGGTACATCCCGCTTGCCATGCGCGGCGTACCGGATGTCGCCGGCGACGCGGATCCGCAAACCGGGTACGAGGTTCGCGTGGACGGTGCCGACACGGTCATCGGCGGGACGAGCGCGGTCGCGCCGCTGTGGGCGGCATTGATCGCCCGCATCAACGCCATCAACGGCAAATCCGCGGGGCTGATCGCTCCCCTGTTGTACGCCAACGCGGCCGCCTTGCGCGACGTCACCCAGGGGAACAATGGCGACTTCGAGGCATCGACGGGCTGGGATGCCTGCACCGGACTCGGCAGCCCGGACGGCGAGTCCCTGGTGGGGATCCTGTGACGAGCGCGTCGACCGCGCGCGGCGGCGCGCGGCGCTGACCCCCTAGCGGAACAGTTTCAGCGCGTTCTGCAGCGTATTCATGACGCCCCACGCAAGCGGTATGCCGACGGCGAGCCAGAGCAGCAGCAACTTGACCTTCATCGGTGGCTCCTCATTTCACGGCTTCGGGGGCGCGGTGATGGTAGCGCTCCAGGACGGGCCGCATCGCCAGGTTGCAGAGGAAACCCACCAACAGGAGTCCGCACATGATGTACATGGTGACGGAATAGGCCTGCGCCTTCGCGATGCCATGATCGATTTGGGATTGGCGGATGTAATTCACGAGGACCGGCCCCAGCACTCCCGCCACCGACCAGGCCGTCAGGAGCCGGCCGTGGATCGCGCCGACGTTCATGGTGCCGAAGATGTCGCGAAGGTACGCGGGAATCGTCGCAAAGCCGCCGCCGTACATCGAGAGGATGACGCAGAATGCGGCCACGAACAGCGCGATCGAGCCCAGATGTCCGAGTGACGGGACCGTCGAATACAAGGCGATGCCGAACAGGAAGAACACCAGGTAGGTGTTCTTGCGACCCAGATAATCCGATATCGAGGCCCAAAAGAACCGGCCTCCCATGTTGAACAGGCTCAACAAGCCGACGAATCCGGCCGCGGCCGAGGCCGACACGCGCCCCGAGAAGATTTCCTGGATCATCGGCGATGCCTGACCGAGGACGCCGATGCCGGCCGTCACGTTCATGCACAGCACGACCCACAGGAGCCAGAACTGCGGTGTGCGCCAGGCCATGCGGACGCTGACATTGGCACTGGTCACCATCCCCCGCGACTCCTCGGAGGCGGTCCAGCCCGCGGGTATCCAACCGGCGGCCGGCACGCGCACCGTGACCACGCCGATCATCATGAACATGAAGTAGATCACGCCCATGGTGACGAAGGTTTCGAGCACCCCGGTAGACCCCGCCGTCTTGAAGTGTTCCATCAGCAGCAGCGACAGCGGCGCCGCAATCAGCGCGCCGCCGCCGAAGCCCATGATGGCCATCCCGGTGGCCATGCCCGGCCGGTCCGGGAACCATTTGATGAGCGTGGAAACCGGTGAGATGTAGCCGATGCCGAGTCCGCAGCCCCCGAGCACCCCGTAGCCCAGATACAGGATGGCGATCTGGTGCAGGTGGATCCCGATCGCCGACACGATGAACCCGCCGCCGAAGCACAGCGCGGCCACGAACATGGACTTGCGGGGACCCACGCGCTCCACCCAGCCGCCGAAGACGGCGGCGGACAGGCCGAGGATGGCGATCGCGACCGAGAACGTCCAGCCGACGCCGGTCAGCTTCCAGTCCGAAGGCGCGGAGTGCGTGACGCCGATCAGTTTGGTCAGCGGCAGATTGAAGGTGGAGAAGGCATACGCCTGACCGATGGACAGGTGGACCGCCAACGCGGCGGGCGGCACCAGAAAGCGGTTGTAGCCCTCCGGGGCAACCGTGTGCTCCCGGTCGAGAAATGTCGATGTCATCGAACCGCCTCGCAGCCGTTGGGGAGGGCATCTTGCCACACCGGGAGGGGGGCCGTGCGCCGACGGCAAGGAAGGAATGGTGCCCAGGAGAGGACTCGAACCTCCACGAATTGCTCCACTGGTACCTGAAACCAGCGCGTCTACCAGTTCCGCCACCTGGGCAAGATGGGTCGCTCCGATACGAGGCGCTGGAATTTACGCACCTGTTCGGTGCTTGTCAATCGCGCCCGCGCCGGCCGCGGCCGGCTGCCTCCTTCCGGCCGTCTCCGGTGGGCGTGCTCGAGGAAAAAAATTGCGCATCGGCCGTCGCGGCAGTGCATGGCGGACGCACCAAAGACGGGCGCGATGAGGCGCCGCCGATGCGGTGTCGGCACGTCCCGATCGCGCGCTCCGATCGCGGGCACCGCGTCATGCGCGGCGATTTGCCGGCAAAATCCCGTGTGAATTTCGCGGTGCGGGTTCACGCGCCGGCGCGTCCGGCGCAGCACTGAAATGGCGCGGAAAACGCTGGAATTTCCAGAAAATGCACCATCGACGTGCAATTGAAAATGATTTTGTTTTTCAGAATCAAGGCGTAGTAAAAGATCGCTTTAACGGCGGTCGCCCTCCCGGTGGCGGCGGCCGCTCGAACGATTGTTACCAACGAGGGATGTTCAATGCCGAAGCGTATTCGCTCGAGGGACACCGCAAGCGCGGGTCGTAAGGCCGGACCGGAGGGCGCGCGGACGCGTCGCCGCCAATTCGGCGCGGCGACCTCGCTCACCGCGGCCGTGCTCACGGCATTGTACGGCGAGTCCGCCGCGGCGACCGCCGCACCGACCGATGACGGCGCGCTGCAGGAGGTGGTGGTCACCGCGACGCGCAGGGCGGTGTCCGCGCAGGACCTTCCCATCAGCATCACGGCCGTTTCGGGGGCCGACCTGCAGCAGGCGGGCATCGAGGACATCTCCGGGCTGGCACACTCGATGGCCGGCGTGAATTTCACCGACAAGGGGCCGTTCGGCGGCGTCAACGGTGCGACCCTGATCATTCGCGGCCTCAACAGTGAGGCGACCGGCGGCCAGGTGGCGCTCGCCACGCCCATCGTGCCGCCGGTGGCTACGTACGTCGATGACACCGCCTTGTTCGTCAATCTTCGCCTGCAGGACCTCGACCACGTGGAAATCCTGCGCGGTCCGCAGGGCACTCTGTACGGTTCCGGATCGCTGGGCGGCACCATCCGCTTCGTGCAGAACGCGCCGGATCCGCAGGCCTTCGATGCCAAGGTGGAGGCGGGATTGAGCAAGACCAGCCACACCCACGCCCTCAATGAGGACATCAACGGCATGCTCAATCTGCCGCTGTCGGACACCGTTGCGGTGCGCCTGAACGCCAGTTGGACCGATGACGCGGGTTTCATCAACCAGCCGAACCTGTACGTGCTGGATTCCTCGGGTGCACCGGTCTCGAAGCAGCCCGGCAATCTGTTGAGCGCCCCGCTGACGTATTCGAGGGACGGCACCAACTCCTACGGCTATCGTACGGCCCGCATCGCCGCGCTGTGGAAGCCGAGCGACGAATTCAAGGCGCAGTTGTCCTACCACTACCAGGTGTCGACGGCGAACGGCTTTCCGTATGCGGCACCGGAGTACGGGGTCTCCTCGCTGACGTCGGCCGATCACACCCAGGCGACCACCTACGACAAGGTGGACCTGTTCTCGCTGAACCTGGAGGGCGACCTCGGATTCGCGACCCTCTCCTCGAACACTTCGTACGCGCATCACAACAACCAGTCGAGCAGCGACCTGACGAATCTGTATTCCTACTTTCCGTTCTATCCGGCCTACTACGGTGCGAATCCGCGCGTGCTCGTGACCGGTCACGACCAGCTCGACGACAAGCCCTGGGCACAGGAACTGCGCCTCGCCTCGAAGAGCGGCGGCACCTTCGACTGGGTGGGGGGGCTCTTCTTCAAGAACGAGACCACGATCATCAACGAGCATGAGTTCTATCCGGGATACTCCGATTACTTCAACGCCTGTGTGCCCGTGTATGGCGTGGGCGACGGGGTGCACCCGTCGCAGTGCGGTTTGGGCGAGGCCTACGCCCCGGGTCCGACCCAGTCCGTCGACGGCATCGCGCTCAACAAGGATCAGGCTTACATCGGCGATTTCGAGACCCATTTCAAGGACATGGCCGCATTCGGCGAACTTACCGCGCACGTCACCACGGACTGGAGCGTCACCGGCGGCACCCGGGTGTTCAAGCAGACGCTGTCCCAATCGCAACAGACGGGCCTGTTGTTCGATGCGTTGATCCCGCCGCCGGCGCCGATCGCCAACGCCTCGCTGAGCGACACGTGGCGCCGCGCCCTGTGGAAGCTCAACACCGCCTACCAACTCGACCGGACCAACCTCGTGTATGCGACATGGTCGCAGGGATTCCGCCGCGGCAGCGTGAATGCGCTACCGCCGAGCGAACTCGGCGGCTCCTACGTCACCGATCCGCGCCTCTCCCGGGTGGAGCCCGACAAGGCCGACAACTACGAGATCGGGGCCAAGGGGACCATCGACAACCGCTTCCGCTATTCGGCGGCCGTCTACGACATCCAGTGGCACAATGTCCAGGAGGGGGCCCAGTTGACGCCTCTGGTGTTGCCGGCGGGCATCAATGTCGGCAATGCGTACAGCCGCGGCTTCGAGACCGAGCTGTTTTACAAGTTCACGGAGCATTTCACGGCTCAGCTCGAATACACCTACGATCAGACGAAACTGACGTCGTTCTCGGCCGTGGCGCTCGCGGGCCTCTCGGTGCCGCCGCCGGCGCCGGGGGGGCCGTTGCCGGGAACGCCGAAGAACAGCCTCGCGATCGGCCTGGAGTACGGTCACATCGAGTTGGCGGGCGGCGAAATTCGCTGCGCGGTCAATGCGCACTACCAGAGTTCACTGATCCCCGCCTTGTCGGCCACCATACCGACGGTGCCCGGTTACACGATGGTGGATGCACGCGCGAGCTACACGCTGGCCCATTGGCAGGGGACCGTCTACGTCGACAATCTCACCAACCGGGTGGGGATCAGTTCCTACTCCGATCCGAGCAACTACGGCGGCAATTATCAGGCCATAGTGGCGCAGCCCCGGACGGTGGGGTTGACGGTCGGCTACGCATTCAAGGGCTGGTAGGCAAGGTTCCGTTTTTCAGAACCAAAATACATCCATCCGCTAGTTTATATTAACCTTGCGATACGCGATGATGCGCAGGTCGGTCGGCAGGTGGGCAGGGCTGCCGGGCGCGGCACCCGCGCCTGAGTCTGCCGGCCCTGTCCGCTCGTCCTTTTTGGGGATTCTCATGCATACCCGTATCCGTCAATTCAACACCCGCGATACCTACCCGGAGCAAAAACTCGACAACGATCTGTGTCAGACGGTGGTCGCCAGGGGCAGCATGGTGTTCGTTCGCGGCCAGGTGGGGCAGGACCTCGACACCGCGGTCAACGTGGGCGTCGGCGACGCGGCGGCGCAGGCGGATCAAGCCATGGCGAACGTCAAGCAGCTGCTGTCGGAGGCGGGCGCGACTCTGGAACATGTCTGCAAGGTGACGATCTATCTCACGGACCCGCGCTTCCGGGAACCCGTTTACCGCGCCATCGGGCGCTGGCTCAAGGGCGTCCACCCGGTGTCCACCGGCATCGTCGTTGCCGGCCTGGCGCGCCCGGAGTGGCTGGTGGAAGTGGATGTGATCGCCGTGATTCCCGACGCGGCCTGAACCGTGACCTTCTCCATCGTGGCGCGCTCCGCGGATGCGCGGTTGTTCGGCATGGCGATCGCATCCTCCTCGCCCGCCGTCGCGGCCCGCTGTGCGCATGCGCGGGCCGGCGTCGGCGTCGTCGCGTCGCAAAACATCACGGATCCGTCGCTGGGGCCGCAAATTCTGAGCGCGCTGGCGCAGGGCGCGGCGGCGGACGCGGCGATTGCCCGGGTGCTGCAATCCTCGCCCCACGCAGCCTATCGCCAGGTGGTCGCGATCGGCCGCGAGGGTGCCCCGGCCTGCCATTCGGGGACGCAGGCCCTCGGGGTCGTCGGGGTCGCGCTCGGGACCGATGCCGCGGCGGCGGGCAATCTATTGGCGAATCCCGACGTGCCGCGGGCGATGGTGGCCGCATTCGATGCGGCCGACGGGCACCTCGGGGCGCGCTTGCTCCGCGCCTTGCTGGCCGGCGCGGCGCAGGGCGGAGAGGCGGGGCCGATCCATTCGGCCGGCGTGCTGGTGGTCCGGGAGGTGGCTTGGCCCATCGTGGATCTGCGGGTCGACTGGGCGGACGCCGAGCCGATTCGCGCGCTGACGGCTCTCTGGGATCGCTATGCGCCGCAGATGGAGGACTATGTCCGCCGCGCGCTCGACCCGGGTACGGCACCCTGCTTCGGCGTGCCCGGTGATCCGTAGGACCCCGTGGTGGCATGAATTTCACGCTCCGCCAGTTGGGCTATTTCGTCGCCGCCGCCGAGACCGGTAGCATCACCGTGGCGTCGAAGCGCGCCAGCATTTCCCAACCCGCGATCTCGACGGCCATCGCGCACCTCGAGCGCGAACTCGACCTGCAATTGTTCCTGCGCCATCACGCGCAGGGACTGTCGCTGACGCCCGCCGGCCGCGCACTGCTGCGCGAGGCCAAGCAGCTGTTGAAGCAGGCCGATGGGTTGTATTCCGCCGCCGCGGACGTCAGCCGCCAGGTGCGCGGTGAGCTGTCGATCGGCTGGTTTTCCACCCTGGCACCCATCGTCATGCCGGAGTTGGTGCAGTCGTTTCTCAAGGCGTTTCCGGAGACTTTGGTGCGCTGCCGGGAGAGCCATCAGGAGGGGTTGCTGCAGAGTCTGCGGGCGGCTGAAATTGAAATTGCCGTCACCTATGATCTGCAGATCAGCGAGGACGTGGGGTTCGTCCCGCTGGCGACGCTGCCGCCCCATGGGTTGTTCGGTGCCTCGCACCCCCTCGCGCGGGAGACTTCGGTCAAGCTCGGCCAGCTGGCGGCGCTGCCGATGGTGCTGCTCGATCTGCCGATGAGCCGCGAGTACTTTCTGGCGATGTTCGTGCGTGAGCGACTGGAACCGACCATCGCCTGGTCGTCCGACAAATTCGAGGTGGTACGAACCATGGTTGCAAACGGTCTGGGATATACGCTGGTGAACGTACGGCCGCGCGCGGCCGTCGCCCTCGATGGTCGGCGCCTGTACGCGGTGCCGCTCGCGGGCGATCCGCCGCCCCTGCGGATCGGCCTTGCCACGTTGAAACAGTTGAAGAAGACGCGCCTGGTCGAGGCGTTCCAGCGGCACAGCGAGGATCTCATTTCGGACTCCTACGTCCCCGGCATGGCGGCGCCGTTGCGGACGCGGCGGCGCCCGCGGACGCCGCGCCGTTGAACACCGTCCGGGCGCCGCGCGTCGCCCCCCCGTCGGCGCCTCTCACGGCGCCAGGGGTCGACGCATGACCCCGACCTCGCGCGGCGAACACGCCGGCCGGCTGGAAATCAGCACCATTCAGCCGATCCCGCCCGACCAGCGACATGGCACCGCCGGCGACCTCTTCACGGTCTGGTTCGGCTCGAATCTCATGCTGCTGACCATCGTCACCGGCGGCCTCGCCGTGACCGTGTTCGTGCTGCCCTTCGGTTGGGCGGTGGTGGCCCTTGCGTTGGGCAATTTGAGCGGTGCCGTGTTCATGGCCTTGCACGCGGCGCAGGGACCGCAACTCGGCGTTCCGCAGATGATCCAGACGCGGGGTCAATTCGGCTCGTTGGGCTCGCTCCTGGTCGTGGGCATCGTGTTGTTGATGTATGCCGGGTTCCTGTCGTCGAATCTGGTGCTGGGAGGCCAGGCGCTCGCGAGCCTGGTGAGCGGCGCCTCCGACGTGCCCGGCATCGTCCTGGTGGGGGTGTTGAGCGTGGTGGCGGCCATCTTTGGCTACGATCTCATTCATGCCTACACCCGCTGGATGACCTACGTTTCGGGGCTCGTGCTGGTGCTCACGGCGGGCTGGATCGTCTGGGTTCACGGCTTGCCGGCCGACTTTCTGACCCGCAGCCGCTTCCAGTGGATCGGGTTTCTCGGCACGGTCTCCGCCGCTGCCCTGTGGCAGATCGCCTATGCGCCCTATGTGTCGGATTATTCGCGTTACATGCCGCGCGATACGGGAGTCCGACCGGCATTCTGGGCGAGCTATTGGGGCTGCACCCTGGGGTCCTTCCTGCCGATGGTGCTCGGGGCGATGGTCGGACTGGCGGCCCCGAAGGGCAATCTGGTCGCAGGCCTCGCCACCGTGACGGATGGGCTGGCCCCGCTGGTATTGGTCGTGTTCTCGGTCGGCGTGGCGGCGGCCAATGCCATGAATCTCTACTGCGGTGCACTGTCCGCGCTGACCTTCGGCCAAACCCTGTGGCCGCGCTGGTCTCCCGGTCCGCGGGCGCGAACCTTCATGGCGCTCGCCTTGTTTGCCGTGTCGCTGCTCGGTGCGGTGCTCGGCAAGGCGCAGTTCCTCGCCAACTACGAGCACTTCATCCTTTTGCTGCTCTACGTGCTGGTGCCCTGGACGGCGATCAATCTGGTCGATTACTACCTCCTGCGGCATGGCGTCTACGATGTGGCGTCCTTCTTCCGCCAGGACGGCGGCATCTACGGCCGGGTCAATGGGCCGGCGGTCACCTGTTACGCGGTGGGGATTCTGGTGCAAATGCCGTTCATCGCCTCCGCCCTGTACACCGGTCCGGTCGCCCGCGCGATGGGCGGAATCGACCTGTCGTGGATCGTGGGATTGGCCGTGACTTCCCCGGCGTACTACTGGCTCGCGAGGCGTTCGCCGACACTCGGTGCCGCGCAACCGTAGCGCAACCCCCTATAAGGCGCCCGGCGCACGGTAAAGCTGCTAACCTCATGCCCCGCATTCATGAGCGCAAGGCGTTGATATCCTATGACACGACGTGGTCCTGACGGCTCGCGCCGATCCAAAGCAGCCGACGGCACCCCGGAGAAGCCGGACTGGCGCGGCGAGGATCCGAATCTCGAGTTCGAAAAGCTGCGCTACGCCGATCCCATCGCGAGCCGCGAACTGCTGCTCAAACATCTGTCCGAGGCGCCGGAACCCTTGACCGCCGCGCGACTCGCGAAGCGGCTCGGGCTGCACACCGACAAGCAGCGCGATGCCCTGGCCAAACGCCTCGCGGCGATGGTGCGCGACGGGCAGGCCATCGAGGGCCCCGCCGGCTTCGCGACGGCCGGCGAGGGTGAGCGCGTGGCGGGACGGGTGCGCGGGCGCGCCAATGGCGATGTGCTGGTTCTGCCGGACGACGGATCCGCTCCGTTGGCGCTGGCGCGCGCCGATACCGCCACGCTGATGCACAACGACCGGGTGGAAGTGCTGGCCGTCGGCATGAACGACCGCGGCCGGCGTATCGCGCGGCTCATCCAGCGCACCGGCGACGGGCCGAAGCGGATCGGCGGGGTGTTCCATGCGGGTCACGGTGCCGGCCGCGTCGAGCCGGAGGACCCCGGCCATTGGTATTCGGTCGAGATCGGCGCGCGACTGGGTCACGGTGCGCGCGACGGCGACAACGTCATCGTCGAGATCACCAAGCGTCCCCAGGGGGACGCGCCGGCGCATGGCCGGGTCGTCGAGCTGCTGAACGACGCCCGCCCCTCGGACATGGCGGCGCGCTTTGCGATACTGCGGCACGAGCTGCCGCAGGAGTTCCCGCCCGAGGTGCTGCACGAAGCCAACCGCTACGATCCCGACGTGAGGCCCGAGGATCTCGCGGGGCGCGAGGACCTGCGCCAAATGCCGCTGGTCACCATCGACGGCGCGGACGCCAAGGATTTCGATGACGCCGTGTACGCGGAACCGGTGCGGGGCGGCGGCTGGCGTCTGGTGGTCGCGATCGCGGACGTGAGCCACTACGTCCGCTATGGGACGCCGCTCGATCTGGAGGCACGGGCGCGCGCCACTTCGGTCTATTTCCCGGACCGCGTGCTCGCGATGCTGCCCGAACATCTGTCCAATCATCTGTGCTCGCTGATGCCGCGGGTCGAACGCCTCGCCTTCGTGTGCGACATGCGGGTCAGCAAGGCCGGCAAGCTCTCGCGCGGGCGTTTCTACGAGGCGGTGATCCGGTCGCATGCGCGCCTCACCTACGATCAGGCCTGGAGCCACCTCTCGGACCCCGAGGGCGCGGCGGGCGACGAACTGGCGCCGGAGGTGCGCGCGTCCCTGCAGAATCTGTATGCCGTTTACGGTGCCTTGAAAGCCGCGCGGGACGCCCGTGGGGCGCTCGATTTCCGGGGCGGCGAAGTCAAGGCGCGCATCGGCGAGAGGGGCACGATCGAGGGTTTCTACGCGGTCATGCGCAACGATGCGCACCGCATGATCGAGGAGTGCATGATCGCCGCCAACGTCGAGGCGGCGGTTGCGCTGCGCACCGCGAAGGCCGGCAGCCTGTTCCGCGTCCACGGACAGCCCGAGGACAAACGCGTCACGGAATTGCAGAAGGTGCTGCACGCCCTCCAGGTCGGCGCGACGTTTTCGGAGAAGCCGACGCCGCGTGAGTTTCGTCAGCTGGTGGAGCGCCTGGCGGCACGGCCCGATGGGTTGATGCTCGAGGGGCTGGTGATCCGCTCGCTGGCCCAGGCGGTGTATCAGCAGACCAACATCGGCCATTTCGGTCTGGCGCTCGAGGAATACGCACACTTCACCTCGCCGATTCGGCGCTACCCGGATTTGTTGGTGCATCGTGCCCTCAAGGCGGCGGTGCTGGGAAACACGACCTCGGGGCGCAAATACAGCAGCGCCGAATTGCAGGCGCTCGGCACCGAGAGTTCGCAGCGGGAACGGCGTGCCGACGAAGCTGCGCGCGACGTCATGGGCTATTTGAAATGCCTGTACCTGCAGCCGCGGGTGGGCGAAGCCTTCGACGCCACGATCTCGAGCGCACTCGAATTCGGCCTGTTCGTGCAGCTCAAGGAGGTCCCCATCGACGGCCTGGTGCATATCTCGGCCATCCCCGGCGACTACTGGCAGTTGGAAAATGGCGGCATGGGCCTGGTCGGGGAGAGGACGGGCCGGCGCTGGCAGATGGGGGACGAGGTGCGGGTGCGTCTGGCCCGCGTCGACCTCACGCAGCGGCAGATCGATTTCGAGCTGCTCGACGCTTCCGCCGCCGCCTCCACGGGGACGGTGCGCGCTCCGCGACGCGGTGCTCCGGAGGGGCGGCCCCGCGGGGGCGGATCGGGCGGCGGCTCCCGACAGGGGGGCACCGGGCGCGGCGGTCAACG
>JBBIKV010000054.1:0-26905 GCA_037445285.1 Nevskiaceae bacterium
CGCTCGTCCGGATCTGCGGAGGGGGTGGTCAGAAATGATCATCTCTACTCCAACTTTGTCCTGTCGTGCAGTTCGATTCCATGACCGAGTCTAATGAGGCGGCGAGCGATCGAGCAAGATCATTCGATCAATGAAACCGATTGACGGACTCTATTGTGGCGGTGCGGAGACCGCCGGTTCCGCCGGGGTCCGCGGGGCTGCCCGGCGAACCATCGCCGCCGGAGCGCATCGCCGTGTCGCATCGCTTGGTTGTCAGTACACTAAGGACATCGAATGCACGGTGCGAGTTCTTCATGACGGATCGTCTGAGCCCGATGTTCGCGGCAATGCTGCTGGCCTTCGCGCCGGCAGCGCTCCCGGGGCATGCCGACGCTCCGGCGACGCCGCCGGAGGGAACATCGGAATTGCTGCCGGCCGACGGCCACCGCGGCAAGACCGCCTATGGGGCTGCATGCGCCGCCTGCCATGGTCCGGATCTGGACGGTGCGACCGGGCCGGCGCTGAAAGGGCCTCCCTTTGAATCGCATTGGACGAAGCGGTCGTCGGATGCCCTGTATGCGTATGTGGCCTCCCAAATGCCGCCGTCGCAGCCGGGTGCGTTGAGTGCGCAAACGTATCTCGACATCGAGGCCTATATTCTGCAAAACAATCCGGATGGATTTTTCCAGAACCGGCCCGGTTCCGGCGCCGGCGGATTGGCGGGTGCCCCGACGGGGCCGAAACTTCCGCCGTTCGCCGCGCACGGCGGTCCACCGAACGAAGATGGCCTGTTCCGTTCGACGGTCGCGCGGCGCACGCGGCAGCTCTCGCAACTGTCCCGCGTCACCGATGCCATGCTGCGACATCCCCCGGCCGGCGATTGGCTCGGCTGGCGCGGTGGGTATTCGAATCAAGGCTATAGCGCCCTGAGGCAGATCGACAGGACGAATGTCGCGACCCTGGCCCTTGCCTGGAGCTGGGCCCTGCCTGCGAGCCCCAACGAGATCACACCGCTCGTGCACGACGGCGTGATGTTCATCGCCAGCGGCAACCGGGTTCAGGCGCTCGATGCGGCGACCGGCGACCTTCTCTGGCAGTACGTGCGGCCGTTGCCGGCGGCGTTGATGAATGGATCGATGGCGATCGTCAAGCATCTCAGCATTTATGACGGGAAGCTCTTTTATCCCACGCCCGACGTGCACATGGTCGCGCTCGACGTCGAGACCGGCGCCGTGCTCTGGGACCACGCCGTGAAGGACGCCGCGGACGACAGCTATCTGCGCGGGGGACCCCTGGTCGTCCGCGGCAAGGTCATTGCCGGTACGACCTGTCACGCGACCCGGGGCGGGTGCCGTATTTTCGCGCTCGACGCCGACACCGGCAACGAGGTCTGGAGGTTCCAGACCATTGCCCGCCCGGGGCAGCCCGGCGGAGACAGTTGGAACGGCGCACCGGTCCAGGAGCGGTTCGGCGGTTCCGTGTGGACGTCGGGAAGCTACGACCCGGATCTCGATCTGCTGTATTTCGGCGTCGGACAGACCTACGACACGGCGACGTTGCTGAAGCCCCACCCGTCGAAGGGCCGCTCGGCGGATGGCCTGTATACCGATGCGACGGTGGCGCTCGATCCGGACACGGGCAAGCTCGTCTGGTATTACCAGCATTTTAATCGGGACGTGTGGGACTTCGACTGGGTATTCGAACGCACGCTCGTCGATTTGCCGGTCGACGGCGTCGTTCGCAAGGTCTCGGTGACCGGCGGCAAACTCGGCATCTTCGACGTTCTCGATCGTGCGACGGGGAAATATGTTTTCTCCGCGGACCTGGGGCTGCAGACCCTGGTCCGATCGATCGATCCGAAGTCGGGGAGGAAGGTCGTCGATCCCCGCCTCGCCCCCAAATTCGACGTCACCGAATTGATCTGCCCCCACGGCGGCGGTGCGCGGAACTGGCCGGCCACCGCGTACAATCCCGAAACCCACATCCTGTACGTGCCGCTGGTGGAATCCTGCACCGACTTCATTCGGCGCTCGCGAACCCCCGCGGAAACCGCCGCCGGAGCGACCGATATCGGATTCATCCTCAGGCCGCGGCCCGACAGCGACGGGAACTTCGGGCGGCTCGAGGCGATCGACCTGGTCACGCGGAAGGTCCTCTGGACCCGGCGCCGTCGTGCGCCGGAACAGGCGTCCACGCTGGTGACTGCCGGGGGATTGGTGTTCGACGGTTCGCGCGATCGGATGTTTCGGGCGTCCGACGACCTCACCGGGGCGGTGCTCTGGGAGACTCGTTTGCCGGCCGTACCCAGCGCCTCACCGATCGTGTACACCGCCCACGGCGAGCAGTATGTCGCCATTGTCGCCGGCGGCGGCGGACCGCATGACGCCACCTGGTCGAGTCTGACGCCGGAAATCGACAACGCGACCGGCTCGACGAGCGTGCACGTGTTCAAACTGCCGACCGCGCCCGCGTCAGCCCCCTCCAACCCGCGATGATCGCCCCGCGCCTGGCGACTAGCGGCAGCGTTACACTGTTTTACAGTGGCGGCCGTGAATTCAGCGAGACTCACGACCCGGGCATGCTCCACGGAGACCTCAATCTTGCGTACCGCCGAAAGATTCCGCGATGGTCCGCCTGCTGCAACGCGCCCGACCCGCACGCGAGTCCTCACCGGGATCGACGGTGGGAATAAGGAGCCACCAAGGGTGATTTTCGTTCTGATTCCGTATGCCGGCGACCCGAGGATATTTACCGCCACTCGCGACGAAGTGGTGGCGATGGTGTCCGGCGGCAGCAAGTCCGAGAGTGCAATGGCATCCCTCCCTCCTGGGATCGCAGGGACCGAGTTCGAGAGGGCCTGGATTCGCCTCACCCTGGACGCCAAGGACGCCACCTATTTCGAGACCGTGGAAGATGCGGAAAAATACTATCGAGACTCCAGCGACGAACTCGACGGCGAGAAACGCGCCAATATCCTCGCGGCGCTGGAAGGCCTGCGCTGACCCGCTGAATCGTCCTGTGGGCGCCGGTACGGGCACGCGTTCGAGACACCTTAACCCGCTGATCGATATCGTATTTTTCCCCCGGCGCCGCCCCTCACGAGAATAGCGGCCTGCGGACGCAAAATGCTCAATACAATGCGGGCATGAACACACCCCAATCGTCGGCCCAGTCGCCACTTTCCGAGGACGACATCCGTATCTGCATGCATGTGCTGCGGACGATCGAGCGCGACCGGTCGCATCTGACCCGCCTCACTCAGGAACAGCGCCGGGATCTGGTCATGCTTGCGGGCCTCGTCGCCAAACCGGACGGACACGATGTGAGGAAGATGACCAAGGCGTTCCGGCGAGCGAAGCGCGAAGCCGCACAGGCCGACGATCGCAAGGCCATCGAGCAGACCGGCTTGAGGATTCAGCGCCGCTCGGCCGTTTATGCGCCGCTGTGGCTGGAGCGGCCGAAGCCGTCGGATCTCCTCGATCGCCCGGCGCTCCGGCGGCAGCGTGATTGCTATGTTTGCAAGCAACCCTTCGTGAACGTGCATCGATACTACGATTCGATGTGCGAGGCCTGCGGCGACTTCAACTACGCCAAGCGGGAGCAAACCGCCGATCTCGAGGGTCATTACGCGCTCGTCACCGGAGCCCGCGTGAAGATCGGATTTCAAGCGTCGCTGAAACTCCTCAGGGCCGGCGCTCACGTCATAGTCACCACTCGCTTTCCTGTCGATGCCGCGGAGCGCTACTCGATGGAGGCCGACTTTCCCCAGTTTGGCCGGCGTTTGCAGATTCACGGGCTCGATTTGCGGCACACGCCGAGCGTCGAACTCTTCACCCGCTTCCTGCTCGAACGGCTGCCCCGACTCGACTATATACTCAACAATGCATGCCAGACCGTACGCCGTCCCGCGGGCTTCTTCCAACATCTCGTGGCGCGGGAGACGCAATCGATCGCCGCGCTTCCGCAAGTCCTCCGCGAACCGTTGACCGGCCACCTGGCACTTCTGCAAACCCTGGAGCGGGCGCCGCTCGATGCGGCCGGTGCGCTGGTTGCGACGGGCGGGCAATCGCCGGGCGAGGGGCTGTTGCACAGCGCGGCCCTGTCGCAGCGACGTTATCTGGACGAGGATTTTCGTGACGGCGAGGCGCTGTTTCCGGTGAATCGTTACGACGAAGATCGGCAGCAGGTCGATTTGCGGGAAGTCAACAGTTGGCGGCTGCGGTTGCATGAAGTCGAGACGCCGGAACTGCTCGAGGTGCAACTGGTGAATGCCATCGCACCCTATATTCTCAACGCGCGCCTGAAGCCGCTCATGCTCCGCACCCCCGGGCGTCATAAGCACGTCGTCAACGTCAGCGCCATGGAGGGGCAGTTCTACCGCACAACCAAGACCGACAAGCACCCTCATACGAACATGGCGAAGGCGGCCCTCAACATGATGACGCGCACCAGCGCGCCCGACTTCGTGAAGGACGGCATCCACATGAATGCCGTCGACACCGGGTGGGTCTCGGACGAGGATCCGGCGGCGCACGCCGCCCGCAAGGCGGAACTGGGCTTCGCGCCTCCTCTGGACCTCATCGATGGTGCCGCGCGCATCGTCGACCCGATCATGGTGGGGCGGGCCACGGGAGCGCATGTCTGGGGTCAGTTCCTGAAGGACTACAAGCCTGCACCCTGGTAGTTCCGATACGCGGCATCAGGCGCACGATGACCCGGGTGTCGGACCGCGGGATCGGTCAATGTTCGGAATGCCGGGAGCGGTCGAGACAGTACGTCGGCGGTGGCGCGGAAACGGCCGTATAGGGGCCCGCCTCCGACTTCGCCACCTGGTAACAGTCTGTATTAACCCAGAGGATCCAATCGCCCTTCGGGGTGCGCATCTGGTCGCCGGCATGGTGCGCGAGTTGACGCAGCCATTCATCCTCCGACTCGCCGGAGACCAAGGTGTCTCTTGGGGGTCGGCGGTTGCGAATTTCATAGGCTCGCAGGGCACGCCGCGCTTCCGCGGCCCAGTCGACGCCGGATCCGCTGCCGGCGGCGGGTGAAGTCGGCGGCGCGGGCATGGCGAGCGTTCCGAGTGCGGCCGGCGCCATCATCCTCGTCCGATTGCCGTTGATTTGGCGCGGTAGTCCGAGCTCGGAGCGGATCTTGGGCGGCTTTGCCGCCGTCAGCAGCAGCAACTCCACGGGCGAGACGTTCGCGGTCTCGGGATTCTCGGCGACGATCGGCCTCAACAGCACCCAAATCACACTCCCATGGAAGGCCAGGACGACGATCAGTGTCGAAATCCTCTGAGCCCTCCATCGCCTCGATTTGCCCATGGTCCCGCTTTGATTCGTGAACCCGAAGTCATCCCCCAGGGTGGACCGGCGGCAGGCGGTATGGTTCCTGGGCCGCCTTCTGCGGGGCGACCACCTCAGGCACCGCTGCGAAGGGAAGAATGCCGAACTTGGGATAGATCTCGCCGGGGAAATAGAACACGCCGGCTTTTGCGACCAGACTGATCGTTTTGAGCGCCTTGACACGCTGGGTGGGGTCGCCCGGAATCAGGAAGAAGTCGGCGAGCTTGCCCTTGTCAATCGATCCCATGCTCTGGTCCAGACCCACGTACCGGGCGCTGTCGTAGGTCGCCCGCTTGAGGATCTCGGATGGGCTCATGCCGGCGCGCTCGTACAACTCGAGTTCCCGATGATAGGTGAAGGAGCCGCCGGTGTCGGTGCCGAACACCATGAAGACGCCTCGATCATGCAACATGCGCACGGTCGCCAGAATTTTCTCGAACGCCAGGCGATAGGCATGGTCGTCGCCGGGGGCCGACGCATCGATCAACGCCTTGAGCGCGTCGCGTCGCGCGCCGATCGGCAGGTGATCGAGGTAGTCGACCGCACCGGGTGGTGTTTGTCCGTCCCGGTTTTGCGTGAGCATTTCGTGGATCCCCAGCGTGGGATCGATCGCGATGTGGCGGTCGGCCATCATGCCAATGGTGTGCTGCACCAGGGCGCTTTGCAGGTCCAGATTGCCAAGGCGCTTGAGCGCGGTGAGCCGAAACAACGTGCGCGTGTCCTCGGTCGGTCCGATCACCCACCCCAACATGAACTGATTGATGTGCGTGATCTCATCGTAGCCCGCCTCGATCATCTGATCCGCCGTGGCGAAGGCGGGAATGTGACCCGCCACGCGCATCCCGAGTTGATGCGCTTCGCGGCTCATCGCGGGAACCCAGGCCGGGTTCATGCTGTTGTAGATCTTGATCTGCCAGTAGCCGCGCGCGCCGTACCAGCGCACCGCATCCAGCGCCGCGGCCTGCGAATCGACCAGGATGCCGTTGTTGGCGCTGTACGGACTCTTACCCTCGATGAAGCCGGAGCGCACGACGTGCGGGCCGCCCAGAACGCCCGCGTCGATTTGTTCGATGAGCTTGTCGAGAACGGCGTTGTCATTGCCCATGTCGCGCACGGCGGTGATGCCGGCAGCGATGTCGAGCAATGCCTCGTCCTGCTGCAGATGGGCGTGCATGTCGAACATTCCCGCCACCAGCGTGCCCCCGGCGCCGTCGATCGTGTACTCACCGGCCGTCGGGAGACTGTCGAGAGGTTCGAGGGCGCTGATGCGCCGGCCCATGACCAGAACCGAGAGCGGTGGGGTGAGCGAGACGGTCCTCGGGTCGAAGACGCGAACGTTACGGATGCGCACGGGGCCGGCGTAGCGATGTCCGACCGCCTGCTCGATCTGCGCCGCGCGCCGACTCGACCACACCGCGGCCAGTTCACGCAGGCGTCGTTCCTCCCCCTCATAACCCGCGCGTACCACGACACCGCTTGGATCGACGGTGGCGAAGAGCGCACCGGCCGCATCCAACAACAGCATATCGGGACTGGTGTCGATGCCGGTGAGATCGTATCGAGTCACCTCGAGCTCGCCTGCGTCGCCCGTGACCGTGAGGGTATCGCCCTTCTCGAGTCGCAGCATGCCGCCCGGCAGTGCCGGAAGTTCGTGGGCGGCCGCTTTCAGCAGTGCGCGCGCGTACACACCGTCCGACCAGGGGCTAGCGCCTTGGGCGACATAGAGACCCGGCCCCTTGAGCGTGGTCGAACCCTTTCCGGTGGAATCGACCCATTCGGCATGCGAACCCTTGCGCACGAAGTGTTCCCGGACCTTGCTGCCGAAGGTGGTCGCCCCGGTGATGAACCAACGGGCCGGCAGTCCGTCGGTATCGAGGGCGATGGTCTCGGCGATGGTCGGACCCCGGCCGTTGTCCTTGACGTCGTAGTCGATCGTGGTGACCTTCCCGGCGGTCTGCGCGGTCAAATGTCCGACGTCTCTGCCTCCGGTGATGACGGTGAAGCGTGCGCCATCCGCGAGGGAGACCGCCGGCGCGGCCAGGATGAAGGCAAGCCAGACAACAGGGTTCTTCGACATTGGAAATCTCCGCGGCGACACGCGCCCACATCCCATCATAAGCGTGGCTCACATGCGGCGCAGCGCCAATCGGCCGGGCGACGCCATTTAGAATGCAGGCGATATGGAACATTCAAGACCGTGATTGTCGCATCGTGGCGACGCTCCCATGACGATGCATTAATTTTTCGTCGTTCCGAACCCGCATGGCTAGACTGATTTCAATTCCACTTCGGATGCTCGAAGTCATGCAGCGTTGGATTCGCATTCCCAGTCAGTTGTGGGGCCAGTTGTCGAGCGAGGAATTCTCGCGGGCGGTGGACGAACTCATCCGCCGGCACGGTGCGGTGAAGGGCGTCGTGCGGCGCATGGAGGAACTGGGGCTGGGGTCGGTGGCCCACTCGTGGTTGGGCAACGATGTGCGCGAACCCATTTTCAGCGAGCAGCTGCACGCGCTGTTCGGCACCGGCGTTTTGCGGGCGATGGCCGCGAAATTGGATCTGCAGCCCCGCGACCTGGTCCGGCACCTGTCGCAGGCCCTGCCCCGCGCCATCCATCAGCTGGCGTTCTCGAGCATGCCCACGGCCCGTGCCTCGCTCTGGACGAATTCACCGCATTAGGGCTTCGTATCGGGACGGCCTTCTTATACCATTCGCCACTCTGGAAATATCGTGAGGACGGAACGTGGCCAAAGCCTATTGGATCAGCTTTTATCACTCGGTGGCGGACGCCGGCAAATTGGCCGCTTATGCCAAACTCGCGGGACCCGCCATCGAGGCGGGCGGCGGGAAATTCATGGCCCGCGCGGCGGCGGCTCATGCGTACGAGGCCGGACGTCTGGAGCGGACCGTGCTCATCGAGTTCGCGTCCCTGGAACAGGCGGTCGCAACCCATGACAGCCCGGCCTACCAGGCCGCTTTGGCGGCCCTCGAGGGCGGTGCAATTCGGGATCTGCGCATCGTTCCCGGAATCTAGCGGCCGGTGCCGGTTCGGGACTGCCCGGCGGCGGGATTCTGGATCCGCCGCATCGGTTTAGGTAAGATTGGTTCGGCATTGCCGTACCCCTCCCACTTGGTGCCCAAAAACTGCATGGATAATTCGGACCCGCCATTCCCACCCTCCTCACCCCGCGCCACGTTGAAACTCAAGGTGGCGCCGCGCAAAGCGCCCGTCGACGACCGCCCGGCGGCGGTCCCACGGCCGCAGGGCAAGTCCAACCTGAAGCCCGGCGCCCATTGGTCGGACGAATACAAGAAGCGGATGCAGGCCGACATGGACGAGTTGACCTCCAAATAAGCTCGTCGGTGGCTCATTCGGGAGGCGTTTGCGTACGGGCGGGCATCACCTCGACTTCTTGTGGGAACTCATGTACTTGAGGTAGGCGATCAGGTCCGCGAGTTCGGCATCCGGGAGCGCGTCCTGCGGGAATCCACGCATCGCCATGCCGGGCCAGGTGCGCACACTTGCGGGATCCCGGATGAGCGAGATGAGCGTGTGGGTACCGAGGTACTCGGTCGGATTCGCGGGAAGATTCAGATCGGGTCCCAGGGTCCCAGCGCCATCGCCGTTGATTCTATGGCAGGCAAAGCAATTCTTTTGAAACGATCGGAGGCCGCGCTGGACCCTGGGTGCGGCATCCGCGGCGGGAAATATGTCCGGAAATACCCGACGGGGATCGGACAGAACGGTGAAAGAGGCAAGGTTGAACGGCCATTCTTCCGGACCGATGGAGGATGCCCGCGGGCGGATCCATACGAGATAAAACGGACCGGCCGAGTGGGTCTTTCCCTCGAGATTCGGCCATGGACGGCCCGGGTCTTCGATCGCCAGGAAGGCCCGCGACGCTCCGGGGTCGGTGGGCAGGAGCCGAGTCTTTTGCACCACGGACGAGAAGCCGTCGACGGCGTTGCATTGAATCACCGCGAAGTCCGGGATGGGCACGCCCTTCAACAGATTGGCGATCGGGATCGCTTTGAACCGGGTGAATCGCCGTCGATAGACGCTGTCCGTGATCGTGAGCGTCCGTAGGTCCGGCCGGGTCAGCAGCTGGGCCTGGGAATAGACGATCCGTGCGTCGCCGGCGACGATTTCCACGGTTGCGGCAGCCGCCGGACGGGCGCTCACCGCCAGGAACACCAAGGCCGCCCAATGCCATTTCATGTCGTCTCCCGAAATAGTGCCGCTGCCCGGCATTCTCCGTCGACCGGAACACCGCGTCCATGGGCGCCGGCGATGCCGCGGCCTCAGCGTGGGGCTGCACGTCGCCCACCGGCTGACAGATACCAGATGACGGGCGCAAGCACGAGGCATCCGCCGATGATCGCCGCGCGGCCAGGTTGTTCACGAAACGCCAACCAGACCCAGAGCGGGCCCAGGACCACGTCGATGAGCCCGATCAGCCCGGCCTCCCCTGATGGGATATGGCGCCCCCCCGTCAGAAACAGGATGTATCCCAGCGCCGCATTGGTGATCCCGAAGAGCGCCAAAATGATGAGCTGATGCAGCGTCGGAACGCCGCCGGCGATGTACGGCCAGCACAGGATCGCGCAGAGCGCCGCTCCCATCGCATTCACCGGAGCCATTTCAAGTGCCGGGAAGCGGCGCGCCATCACGAGCTGCGAGCCGAAGGCCAGCGTCATCAGAAATGCCACGATATTTCCGGCCACATCCTGCAGCCGTGTGGCGAAACCGGCGACGGTCAGAATGCCGGCGAGCGCCACTCCGCTCGCCACGACGAAGCGGCCTCCGAGCCGCTCGCCAATCCAGAGATAGGCGACCCCGGCGGCGACGAAGGGCACTGTTGCATAGACCACCATGACGTTGGCGACGGTCGTCAGCTTGAGCGCGAGCACGAAACTGCCCATCGCGAATGCCGCGATGGGCGTCGCGATGAGACCCGGCCAACCGATCGCCCTGACACGCCGCCACGTGCTGCGCCCGTTCTGGAAAACGACGAACAACGTCAGCGACAGCGCCGCGAATACGGAGCGCCAGGCGAGAATCGTCCACACATCGAGATCGAGCAGGCGAACGAACAGGCCGGCGGTGCTCCACAACACCGCCGCCACCGTCACCAGCGTCACGCCGTACGCGTGCCCTTCGCCGACTTTCACGAACGCCGGTCCGGATGGGTTTCGGCCGTATTCACTTGATTTTTGACATGAGCGATTTTCCATTTGAAATGCCGAACGATACGGGGTGCTAGGATCCTCGCTCCAATTCTGAGGTGGTGGGAAGCAATGGTCTATCGAGAATATGTCAGCCAGGCGGGTCGGTCCATCGAAAGCATGGGCGGCACCTGGAGTGGTGTGACCGCCGAGGCGGTGGCGCGCATGCGTCTGCAGAACCGCTTCAAAACCGGCCTGGATACCGCCAAATATACTGCATCGATCATGCGCAGGGACATGGCCGCCTACGATGCGGATGCCTCCAAGTACACCCAGTCACTGGGCTGCTGGCACGGTTTCATCGCTCAACAGAAGATGATCGCCGTCAAAAAACATTTTGGGACGACGGACCGCCGCTACCTGTATTTGTCCGGCTGGATGGTGGCTGCGCTGCGCTCGGAATTCGGTCCGCTGCCGGATCAATCGATGCACGAGAAGACCTCCGTGCCGGCGCTCATCGAGGAGCTGTACACGTTCCTCCGCCAAGCGGATGCGCGCGAGTTGGGAGGTCTGTTCCGCGACCTAGATGCGGCCCGCACGGCCGGCGATGCCGTGAAGGAGAAGAAGGTGTTGGCGGCGATCGACAACCATCAGACGCACGTGGTGCCGATCATCGCCGACATCGACGCGGGGTTCGGCAACGCCGAGGCGACCTACCTGCTCGCCAGGAAGATGATTGAGGCCGGAGCCTGCGCCCTGCAGATCGAGAATCAGGTGTCCGATGAAAAGCAATGCGGACACCAAGATGGCAAGGTCACCGTTCCACACGAGGTGTTCCTGGCCAAGATCCGCGCCTGCCGCTACGCGTTCCTGGAACTAGGGGTCGACGACGGCATCATCGTCGCCCGGACCGATTCACTCGGTGCGGGATTGACGCAGCAAATCGCCTTCAGCCGCGTGCCCGGCGACCTGGGCGATCAGTACAACGCCTATCTCGATTGTGAAGAAGTCGCGACGGTATCCGGCCACAACGGCGACGTGCTCATCACACGCAAGGGTCGACTCCTGCGGCCGAAGCGGCTCGCCAGCAATCTGTACCAGTTCCGTCCGGGAACCGGTGAAGATCGCTGCGTGCTCGACGGCATCACCGCGCTGCAGAACGGCGCCGACCTTTTGTGGATCGAGACGGAGAAGCCGCACGTTGCGCAGATCGCGTCGATGATGGACCGCATCCGCGAGGTCGTGCCCCATGCGAAGCTGGTGTACAACAACTCCCCGTCGTTCAACTGGACCTTGAATTTCCGCCAGCAGGTGTTCGACGATTGGACCTCGAAGGCCAAGGACGTGTCGGCGTACAACCGCGCGGCGCTGATGAGCGTGGACTACGACGCCACCGAACTCGCGGCCGAAGCGGATGAACGAATCCGCACGTTCCAGGCCGATGGATCGAAGCGCGCCGGAATATTCCACCATTTGATCACGCTGCCCACCTATCACACCGCGGCGCTGTCAACCGACAACCTTTCGAAGGAGTATTTCGGCACCCAGGGCATGCTCGGTTATGTGCGGAACGTCCAGCGACAGGAGATCCGCCAGGGCATCGCGTGCGTACGGCATCAGAACATGGCCGGTTCGGACATGGGCGATGACCACAAGGAGTATTTTGCCGGCGAGGCGGCGTTGAAGGCCGGTGGCTCTCAAAACACGATGAAACAGTTCGGGCCGTGATTCCGGCGTGACGGGTGCTGCGGGCGCGTTGAACGGCGGTGTGCGCCCCGCCGCCCGCAGGGCCGGGCTTACCGGCGCAGAACGGCCTTGAGCCAGCTCAGCAGCATCGCGGCCGCGATACCGTCGAGGATGACGGCATCGAATCCAAACACGATTCGACCGAAGATCTCGGAATTCGCTCCGGTGGATACACCGACCCCTCCGATTGCGATCGCTCCTGAGAATTGGCGTGGGCCGGGTGCGAAGGCGGTCCAGTTGGCGATCGCGGTGAGCGGCCAGACGACCCCGGCCGCAACGGCCCGCGGCATCCACGAGCCGGGCGCCAGGCGTGGCAGAAATGGACCGAAGCCGCCGGCGAGGAACGTCATGCCGGCGGCGAACACCACCCAATGCGGCGCGTGAAATCCCGCCGCGGCGGATGGTATCCAGCCGAGGGCCGCTGCGATCATCGCCAAACCCGGGAGCCACAGTAAAGCGGCAATGCCCCAGGTGCCAGCGAAAGTCGGCTCGGTAGATCGTTCACTGGGTGGCATCGGCTACGCCTGGTCAATTTAAGGGTAAGGTGTCGATGGCACTGTGGAATCCCTCATCGACGCCGACGGGCGTTCGCTCCATGCTCTGCCGGTCTCGCAGAGGAACCTTTCATGAACACTCTCAAATTGCTCGTGACCAGCGACGCCGGTTTGGCCAGCCTGGCGGTCATCGTCTTCATGATCGTCATGGCCGGATACCTGTACCGCCACGTGACGAAATTGATGAGGGAAAAACCCGGAAAACAGGGCTGGGATTAACGGGATCCGCCGCCGCGCCATGCGGTCGCCTCCATGGCCAGCATGCCGGCGACCCCGATCGCCCGCATGTCGATGCGATCCCCGGCGGCTTTCCCGATGAACCGTATCGGCTGATTGACGTACAGCGGGCTTCGGGCGCGAAACTCGAATCGGGAAAGCGGCTCGACCTGGTTGAGTTCCAGCAGGCGCGCGAGCACGACCGCCACCAGGGGTCCGTGCACGACCCGTTCGGGGTAGCCTTCTTCGCGCTGCGTGTAGAGTTGATCGAAGTGGATCAAGTGGGCATTGAACGTCAAGGCGGAGAACCGCATCAGCATCACGGGATCCGGCGTCACGGACAGGCTCCAGGAATCCTTGGAGGCGGTCCTGGCGGTGAAGTCGTCATGGGGGGCCGGTTGCGCCCGGGCGGCGCCCTGGAGATAGACGATGTCCCGCTCTTCTCGCACGCACAGTTCGCCGCTCTGATAGTACCGGTACTCCGCGGTCTCGATATGGAAAGGGCCGCTTCTGCCCTGCTTGTCGCGCCGGCCGAGGACCCGTTCACTCATTTGGGCGGGCACCCCGATGCGCAATGGCCGCATGAACTCGGTGCGGGCAGCCGCAAACAGGCGTCGGCGCCGCAACGTCGAATCGACCCATTCTTGATTGACGGCATGACCGTCGGGTCCGATGGATGACCGCGGGGCCGTCGGCAGGAAATACAGCCAATGCCACAGCGGAGGCAGGACACCGGGCGGGTCGGCCCGGGGAGTTGGCAAACCCAGTGTGGCCTCGAGCGCCTGGACGGGCCACGGGTCCAACCTGGATTCGATCATTCGTCGGTCCTCGTGGCGGGGCAAATCACATTCACTATAGGCGACTTTCGGCAGGCTTTCGCGCCATTCGTCCCCACTTGCCCGCGCGGGAACCCTCTGTCAGCCCCGCCAGTCGTTGACCTGCGGATTGTCGGTCACCCGTCGGCCCCGCGCCCTGCGCCGCTCATCCCCCGTGTATCGTTCCAGCCAGAGTCCTCCCACCTCCTGTCGACGGCGCGGTTCGCCACGTCGATCGGCATGATGTTGGTAGGCGCATCGGCATTCGTTCACCTTCGTACACTCCGTCAGCGGCAGTCGCGGCGCCTCGCGCGACAAGAAGCGCTTCTCGGAGAGGGCCCAGCAAGCGTCGCAGGCGTCGCCCTTGCTCACGACCGAGACGGCATGCCATCGGCTGATCTGTGCCGCCGGTGGAGCCGAATTCTTGACCGAAGGTGGTGAAGCAGGTTCCCGTTTCCACATGGCGTGTACTCCCGCTGCCGAAATGACCGTCCCGTCATTTTCCATGAATGGTCCGGGGTTGCAATGACATCGCTCCGCTGCGGCGCGATGTGCGTTTCAGGGTTCCAGCCCGGCGGTCAGAGCGCCCCACCCCAAGGTCGCCCGGGTCAAGCGTTCGAGAATCCTCGTCGGATCCGTGTCCGCCATCAGCAATCCACGATGATCCGCGTGGATGAAGCCCTCGGACACAGCCGCATCCACCATGGCGATCAGTGGGTCGTAATAGCCGGCCACGTTGAGCAGACCGCACGCCTTGCCCTGGATCCCAAGCTGCGACCAGGTCAGCGCCTCGAACAGCTCGTCCCAGGTGCCGTACCCGCCCGGCAGCGCCAGGAATGCGTCCGACAACGACGCCATCAGCGCCTTGCGTTCGTGCATGGAGGCGACCACCCTGAGGTGCGTGAGTCCGCGATGCGCCACCTCGCGGTCTGCGAGCGCCTGTGGAATGACTCCCGTCACGCGGCCGCCCGCGCGCAAACAGGCGTCCGCCAACACCCCCATGAGCCCGACCCGACCTCCGCCGTACACGAGTTCGATGCCGTGCGAGCCGAGCAAAGCCCCCAATCCTCGCGCAGCGTCTGTGTACACCGGCGCCGCGCCCGAATTGGCGCCACAAAAAACGGCGATCCTGCGGAGCATCGGCGGATTGTAATCGAAATCGTCCGCCAAGATCAGCGCGACGCGATCTCATCCATGACGGACACCAGGGCCGATCGGATGTCCGGTTCGGTCGCCGAGTGTCCGGCGCCCTCGACCATGATGAGCCGCGAGCCAGGCCAGGCGCGATGCAGTTGGAGGGCGGAGATGGGTGGGCACAACAAATCGTAGCGGCCTTGGACGATGGTTGCCGGAAGGTGTCGGATGCGGTCGATCCGTCCCAGCAGATGATCCTCCGTTGCGTACCGATTGTTCCTGAAATAATGGACTTCGATCCGCGCCATGGCGTAAGCCACCCGTTCGTCGTCGGCTTCGGCCAGTCTCGCTGCGTTCGGAATCAGGTTGGCCAACACCGCCTCGTAGGCACTCCATCGACGGGCGGCCGCCAATCGAACCGAGCGATCCGGATGTTCGAGCAACGTCGCATATCCCTCCAGCGGATCTTCGGCCCGCAAAGCCGGCGGAAGGCCGTCGAGCAGGGCCTCCAATGCCTCGGGGCGAAATATCCGCCCCGATTCGAAGAGCCATCGGATCTCCCATCCTCGCATCAAAAAAATCCCGCGCAGCGTGAGCGACAGGCAGGCCTTGGGAAACTCCTCGGCGTAGGCGAGCGCCAAGGTCGACCCCCAGGAGCCGCCAAAGATGTGCCAGGCCTCGACGGCTCGCAACTGCCGCAACCCCTCCAGATCGGCGATCAGATGCCCAGTCGTGTTGCGGCGCAATTCACCGCCCGGGGTGGAGCGGCCGGCGCCCCGTTGGTCGACGAGTATGATGCGATATTTCGCCGGGTTGAAATATCGCCGGCTGGTCGGTGAACATCCGCCGCCGGGTCCGCCGTGCAGGAAGAGCACCGGGAGGCCGGCCGGGTTGCCGCACTCCTCCCAATACAGCGAATGAATCTCATCGACTTCGAACCGCCCCGACGCATGCGGCTCGACGGGGGGATACAAATCGCGGAGCAGGCTCATACCCGCGACGTTAGCACGGCGATCGACGCCCGCCCATGCGGCATGACGATTCGGGGCAATTCCGTGCGTCAAGTCCGCCGAAGCTGCGGAAAGTACTCAAGCCATTGTGGAAACCGGACTGCTATCGTGATCGCCATCATCACGAGGGCATCCAGTGAACCGCTACGACACAAAAGATCTCCAAGCCGGCGACCGGGTGGTCTTCGACTCACCCAGCTTCGACGGCAGCGGCACGATCATCGCTGTGTTGGAGGACGACTATGTGCGGGTGAAATGGGACAACAGCGGGGCGGCCACCACCCATCGGCGCCATGCCCTGCAACGGGCCGCGTGGACCCAGCACCCTCCCGCCCTCTATCTGGCCTGATCTGCGGATTCGAAGCGCGCCACCGTCTCGACGTGATCCGTGAACGGCAGAAGGTCGTATGCGGTGAGCGCCGTCAGGCGCAAGGCGCCATTGGCCGTGAGCCTCGAAGCGTCGCTGAGGAACGAGTCCAGGCCACAACTCACATACACGAAGCGTGGCGGTGGGTGTTTCTCCAGGTGAAGGGTCAGGCCGGGATCGAGCCCTTTGCGGGGCGGATCGGCGATCACCACCCCGGCATCGAGCGCAGCCGCGCACGCGGCCTCCGCCGTGCCCGGCATGACGGAAACCTTTGCCCGACTCGCAGGATCGAGCTCCGCAAGTCCGAGTTCGAGGCCCCGGAGTGATTGGGGACTCACCTCGTTCAAGCGCAGCTCGCCAACCCGGTCGAGCACCGACAAACCGATCGCGCCGACCCCTGCATAGAACTCCGCGACTCGGGCACCCGCCGGGATCTCGGTGCGCACATGCTCGACGATGCTTTGCGCAATCTCGAGGTTGTTCTGGCCGAAAGCCCCCGGCGGATAATGCACCGCCGTCCCGCCAAAATGCTCGACCACGCTCGCAGGACCGCACCATGGTTGGAAGTCGGCACCGAGAATGGTGTTGGACCTGTCGCCATTGCCATTGAACCACAGGCTGTGCAAATCGCTTCCGAGACGCTCGCGGATCAGCTCGAAACAGCCGGCCAAGGGTTCCACCGTGGCGCTGTTGGCGACGATCACCACCTGGGCCGTCTGCGAGCTTCGCTCCACGGTCACTTGAAGATAGCGTGCGAGGCCGAGATGCGCCTTGTCGGAGTAACTGGTCACCCGGGCCTCGACGAGGGCGCGCCGCACCACCCCGGCCACGTGATTGATCAGTGGATGGTGGACGCTGCAATGGGGAATGTGCACGACCCGGTGGGTGCCGAGTTCGAATAGCCCGATCTTCGGCGACCCCAAATGCCCCCGAATCGCCAGCCGTGCACGGTGCCTGAACCCTGCCGCCTGCCCGGAGACCACCCTCACGTCGGGCAACCGATGGGCACGCGCCAGCGCCTCTAGGGCGGCCCGAGTGGCTGGAGCAATGCCGCTTTCCCCAAACCGCGGACAGCCCGGGCACGGCGGACGGTGTGGGCAGGATTTCGACATCGGAAAATGTTACAGGATTACCGGTCGGCCGGCTCCTCCGAAGGTCGCGCCCCCGGGCCGGACCGGGAGTGCCGCGCCGTCGGGAATGCGCTAGTCTTGAGCGCGTCATGTCAGATTCCCGCGCTTCGTCCACGGCATCCCCGGCGTTCACGCCGGCGGGACTGTTGCATCCGTCGGCATTTCCGCATCCGGTGACCGACTTGAAAATTCTCGAAACTCACCTGTCCTGGGTGATCCTGACGGGACCTTTTGCGTACAAGATCAAGAAGCCGGTCGCGCTGCCGTTCATCGACTGCACGACTTTGGAACGACGGCGCCTTTTGTGCAACGAGGAGTTGCGCCTGAATCGACGGCTCGCGCCTGACCTTTATGTCGATGTCGTGCCGATCTCGTGCGACGCCGGCGGATGGCACATCGCGGGGGCGGGAGAACCCGGTGAGTATGCCGTGAGGATGAAACAGTTCGACACGGCGCAGGAATTGGGAACCCTGCTCGACGACGGCACGGTGCGAACCGAGGAGATCCTCGAGTTCGCCGCGGAGCTGGCCCGGTTTCACGGCGCAGCGCCCGCGGCCGCCACGACCGTGGACCATCGGTACAGCGAACAGTTTCGCAGCGCCGTCTTCGGCACCATCGCCACCCTTCTCGCTCATCTCGATGCGCCCGACGGGCTCGACGAGCTGGGGGGCCTGATCGATTGGATTCATGATGCCGTGCATGACGCGATGCCGCTGCTGCAGGAGCGGGAGGATCGGGGATACATCCGTGAGTGTCACGGTGACCTCCACGCGCACAACATCGTGCGCTGGAAGGAAAGCCTCGTCGCGTTCGATTGCCTCGAGTTCGATGCGGCGCTGCGCTGGATCGACGTCATGAATGACGCGGCGTTCCTGGTCATGGACCTGCGGTCGCACGCGCGGGCCGACCTGGCCGTCTTGTTCCTCGTCCGGTATCTGGAGGTGACGGGCGACTACGCGGGAATGCGGCTCCTGCCGCTGTACGCCGTCTATCGTGCGCTGGTGCGCGCCATGGTCGATGCCCTGAGTGCGGACGAACACCGCAATGGGGCACCCGATTTCACCCTGCGGATGAAGAAGCGGATCAGTGCGGCGCTAAAGTTGGTGAACCGTCCGCCACCCTCCCTGTTCATCATGCAGGGGACCTCCGGATCGGGAAAGTCCTGGCTCAGCCACCAATTGACGGTCCCGCTGCAGGCGATCCGGGTGCGGTCCGACGTCGAACGTCAACGCCTCGGTCCCTCTGCGATCACCGACCGCTACGCCCCCGAATCCCGACGCCGAGTCTACGACCGGCTCGTGGAACATGCGGCGGCATGTCTGGGCGGCGGCATCAGCGTGATCGTCGATGCGGCCTTTCTGGTGCGGGAGGAGCGGCGCCCGTTTCAACGGCTCGCCGAGCGGCTGCGCGTGCGGTTCGTGATACTGCATTGTGAAACACCGCCCGACCTGCAACGACAGCGGCTCGAATCCAGACGCTCGACCGGCGGCGACCCCTCGGAGGCGACCGTCGATGTTCTGGAGGCGCAAACGCGATCCGCGGACCCGCCGGATGCGGAGGAATCCGCCCACTGGCTGACGGCGCAAACCGATCGTTCGGACGTACTGGAGCGGACCCTGCGCGCACTGCGCGCAGGGTGAATCGGCGGCGGCAACGCATTCACGCTGCCGTCGCCGCATTCTCACTGGACGGTGATCTGCTTCGGTTGCTGCTTTGGAGTCGCGGTCTTGGGGATGTGCACGGTCAGGATGCCGTCCTTGCTCTCGCATCGGATCGCATCGGCGCTCACATTGTCCGGCACCGAAAAGCGGCGCTCGAAGCTGCCGTAGAACGTTTCCATCCGATGGTACCGCTCGGTCTTGTCGTCCTTCTGCTGCTTGCGCTCGCCCTTGATCGTGATCATGCCGTCATCGAAGGTGACTTCCACGTCCTCCTTTTTCACCGCGGGCAGTTCCGCCCGGATCACGTATTCCATGTCGGTCTCGCTGATGTCTGCCGACGGCGCCCAATCGAGTCTTCTGTCGGCATCCGCGAGGGCGAGTCGGCCACCGTTCGGGAAGCTTCCCTGCACCAGGCGGCGGAACAGCGTGTCGACGTCTGAAAATGGCTCCCAGCGTATCAGGCTCATGGCGTTCTCCTCGGTGATTGAAGTGCCTCTTCACGGGTGACATGGTGAGCCTGAAACGCGTCTCGGACGATCCGCAAATATACGTACCGGAAATTCGATAATCGAGCCGCAGGTCATCCGCGCGGCCGGTGCACTTCCTCCCTCACTGCCTCGAGCGCGGCTTGATGGGCGGCGGCATCCCCGATGCCGGCTGCGGGGTCAGGGACGCGCCGCTCAGCCGCCCGATGGCGCCCAGGGTGGTCTGTGCCGCGTTCAAACCCAGGCGAAAATCCGCATCGGTGAATGTGGCATAAAGATCCGTGGGTTGGTGCCAGTGCGGATCCCAACCCGCACCGATTTCGCGACCCCGCTCGTTCTCCCGCAGGCTGATTGCCGGGACGAGGTCCATGAAAGGCGTGCTGTCGGTGTTCGTCATGTGGGGACCGACCGCCGCGGGATAATCGGTGGCGTAGGCCTCGTTGGCGGCGAAAAATGCCCAGGCCAGGGCCTGCGCTCCCTGCGCCTGCTTGGACTGCGACTGAAATTCGATGTTCACGTCCGCTTCCGGCCTTTGAACCGCTGCGACGGTCCCGTCGGCCCGCGGCATCCCATGATCGAACAGCACCATGTCGTGCTGGACCATGCCGAGCCACTTGGGTTCGGGATAGCGGCCCGATCCCGCCGGATCCTCCCTGCCCTGCAGAGGGCCGCGTTGGGCAACGTATGCCCATGCCCCATTGAGACCCGTCTCTTCATTGTTCCACAGCACGAAGCGGATCGAACGTTGTGTGCGCACGTCGGGCGCCGACAGGATCCGCGCGAGTTCCAAGACCAACGCCGTGCCCGAACCATCGTCGTTGGCCGCCTCGCCCCAGCCGATCCCGTCCATATGGGCGCCGACGATGTACATCTCGTCGGGGTGGGTGGCGCCGACCTTCGTGCAATACACCTCCTCCCGCGGACCATCGATGCTCGGTTCGGCATCGAGCGCGCGAATCTTCATGTCGGGTTGGTGCATCGGGTCGTCGTTGACCCCCGTCGGCACCCGCCTTCCTCGATAGCGGGCGCCGCCGGACGCGGCGCCGGCGACATGCGCGACGGGCGGACCGCTGGGCAGTTTCGGATCGCTCGCCGCGTACGTGTAATGCAGACGCGAGACGCCGCTGCAACCGGCGCCGCGAAGCTGTGATTCGATCCAGTCGACGGCCCGCCGATTCCGTTCCGTGCCCTCCCGACGGTCCCCGAACCGCGTCAGGTCCTTGAGGGTCGCCTTGTAGCGCTCGAGATCCAGCCGTCCAATTAGGACCGCGACCGGGTCGGACGACTGTGCGATCGCGGGGTCCACCGCCGCCAGAATGCCGATGCCGATTGCCGCGGTTGCCATCCATCGCACTGTTGCCTGCATCAATATCCCGCCTGTTTGTCCACGAGGTTCAACAGCGTTTCGCCGCGCCGATAGCGGTGAAAATTGTCGATGAAAAAATCCATGCTCAAATCCAGCCAATCCGGATTCTCGGTGCGGTCGGTGCAATGGGGGGACAACAGCACATTCTCCATGGACCACAGGGCGGACTCGCTCGGCAGCGGCTCTCGCTCATAGACGTCGAGGGAGGCGCCGGCGATGCGACCACTCTGCAGCGCGCGGACCAGGGCCGCTTCGTCGATCACCGGACCACGCCCGACGTTGATGACGATGGCCGATGGCTTCATGACCTCGAACTGCGGGTCGCTCAGCATGTGCTGTGTGGCGGCGGTCAGCGGCGCGGCGCAGACCAGGACGTCCACGCCCGCCAGCAGGTCCAGAAGTCGATCCGGCGCGAACATCCGGTCGAGTATGGGATCTCCCGCCGATTTCTGCGGATTGCGCCGCAGCGCGTGAATCGTCAATCCCAATCCCTTCGCGAGCACGGCACACTCGCGTCCGATATCGCCGTAACCGATGATGCCCATCACCCGCCGGTCGGCAAAGCTCACTGAGAAATCGTCCCAACGCCGGTTTCTCTGATTGTCGATCAGGCGTCGTACCTTCTTGAAGTGGAACAGCATGCCCAGAACGGCGAATTCGGCCAGGGAACGCTTGAACACGCCGCGTGCGTTGGTCAGGGGAACGGGGCTGTCGACCAGCGCGGGAAAGAGCACGAGGTCGACACCTGCGGACAACGTATGAATCCAGCGAACCGCCTTCGCCTCGGACCAGATGTCCGACAAACCCACAGACGCACCGGCCAATCCGGAGAACAGGATGATCTCGGCCGTTCGCGCCTGCCGGGAGGTCACCTGTGGGTCGTCGCTGATCGTAATGTCCGCAATCCCCCGCAGGGACTCCAGTCCGTGCAATGAACGGTGGCCCGGCGGGGAAATGACCAAGAGTTCAATCGTCGGCATGCGTCCTCGCCCCGGGGTTCCCGTCCGAGTTTATAGCGCCGGATGCGGTTTCGCACGCCGGAGATCAGGGGGACGGAGCGACGCCGGCCGGCACGGACAGGCAGAAAATGGCGCCGTAACCCGCGCCGCCCTCCACCCACGCACGTCCCCCGTGCTTCTCCGCGACGACCCGCACGAAGGCGAGACCGAGTCCTGCGCCGCCGGGATCCTCCGTGCCGCGGTGCAGCCTCCGGGAGAAGCGTTGAAAAAGGCGGGCAGCCGTGTCCGGGGCGATGCCGGGCCCGTGGTCGGCGACGCGCACGATGATCTGCGCGCCCAAGTGCTCGCAGTTCACGTCGATCGGTGACGCCGCGCGGGAAAATTTCAGGGCGTTGCCAAGCAGATTGACGACCGCTCTGGCGAGCAGTTGCCGATCGCCGTGCACCATCATGGGGTCATCGGCGCACCCCGTCGTGATCGGCGTATTGCGGGCCCGCGCAGACGCCCAGACCTCATCGTAGGCATCCTTGACCGCGTCGCCGAGATCGAAGTCCTCGAATGCACCGGGATCGGCGGACTCGGCGCGCGCGAGAGCCACGAATCCATCGACCAGGGTCAGGAGACGCTGAGCCAGCAATTCGAGGCGGGCCGATAACTCGCGCGGGGGGAGCGCACGGGCCGGATCCCGCTGCAACTGCGCCAGCCCGAGCAGCGACGACGCGGGACTCTTCATGTCGTGGGACAGAAAGCGCAGGACATCGTCGCGTTCGGATTGAGCGGCGCGCAATTCGGTGATGTCCGCGAGGGCCAGGAGCGTGCCGACTCGTTCCCCCGTCCCCGCGCAAAAGGGAACCGCGCGGATCAGCACGTGGCGGCCAGAATCGACAAGTGCGGCTTCCATCGTGCAGGGGGCCGACCTGCGCAGGGATTCGAAGCGCGACGCCTCGGTTTGAATCCGTCCGAACAAATGGACGTCGACCATCGTGTCCTCGATGTCGCCGGACTCCCGGAAACCGAAAAGTCTCGCCGCCACCGGATTCGCCAGCACGATGCGTCCCGCGTAGTCCGCGAGCACGGTCGCGTCGGGCAGATTGCTCACGGTATCCGCGAAGACACGCCGTACTCCCCTCAAGCGCTGGGTGGCCTGGCGCAGCAGTTCGATGCGCTGGTCCACGAAGTCGACCGGAGAAGAACTCGCCACGGGCGCCGGCAGTCCGTTGAACAACGGGAAGCGTTCGCCCGCGAGAAGCCTGAACTCGTCCTCGAAGAATGCCTGGGTGACCGCCAGACGCCGCCAACTCCATAGAGGGTACATCACGACCAGCGCCGCCAGCGCCGCGCTGGGTGGCCACCACCAAGCGCCCACGCGCAGTCCCAGAACGCTCAGCACGAGGGTGCCGAGACCGATGGCGGCAACAGCGCTCAGGGACTGCCATGGGGCGAGCAGCAGCAGGCAGACCGCCGCCAGGACGATGGGCACCAGCGTCAATACCGCTGCCGTCCAGGCGGGCAATGGGACGATGTCGGCGCCGCTGCGCAGCGCCTGCAGCACGTTCGCCGTGATCTCGACGCCCGCCATGGCCCCTCCCTCGCCCGACCGCGGGGTGGGGAAGGCGTCGCCGATCCCCTGGGCGGTCGCACCGACCAGCACGAGTTTGCCGCGAATCGCGGCATCCGGTACGGCACCGCGCAGCACGTCCACGTACGACACCTGTGCGAAGGATCCGGGAGGACCGAGAAAGGGAATCAGGATGCGGTGATCCCGAACCCAGACCTTCGGTGCCCCCGAGAGATCCGGATGGCGCGCACCCCGCAGCCGAACCGGCCTGGCCCCGGGAAGCGAATCGAGCAGAGCCGCGGCGAAATGCAGCCAATGGGGAGTGCCGATCCCCTCGCGCAGGAACACGCTGCGGACCACGCCGTCACGATCGAGTTCGAGATGTGCGTGCCCGATCCCGGCCGCGGCATGCTCGAACTCGGGGATGGGCAGGCGCTCGCGCATGGGCGATCCGGGCCGCGGCATTTCGACCAGCAACGGCAACACCGTCGGCGGCCCGCGGGTCATGGCGTCGGCGAGCGCGATGTCCCCCTCGGGCGCTTGCAGGTCGGGCTCGGTGAGCAGCAAATCCAGCGCGACGGCCCGGGCACCCTGGGCATGCAGGCGCTCGAGCAGCGCCGCGTGCAGTGCCCGGCGCCATGGCCAACGGCCCAGTTCAGCAATGCTGGCATCGTCGATGGCCACGATGACCACATCGACGGGTGCCGCGCCGGTCGGCAGGGCGGCGTCGTACACGGTATCGTCCAAGCGCCACAGCACGCCATAGGCGCTGCCGAGAAGCCCGGCGGCGCACAATGCGGTCAGCATCAACCCCCACTGTCTGACGACCGGGTTGCGCCAGCGCGCAGGGCTCATAACAGCAGGGCCAATCCAATCGCGAGCGGCGTCGCCACCTTCGCCCACAGGGGAATCGGCACGGCGAAGCGGCACGCCGGACTGAACGCCCCGCCGCTGCCCTCCGCGTCGATGCTCTGCACCCGGCAGTAGTAGACGCCGGGCAGCGGCTTCGGCATCTCCCAGTGGGCGACGTCGATCCGTCGGTCGACGATCGCATGCAGGAAGCGCGGATCCCGGGAGATTTGCAGCCGGTAGGTTTCTCCCGCCACCGGCGGCCAGCCGAAGATCGCCTGCCGCCGATCCACGCGGACCTCGGGCTGCGGCAACTCCGGTCGCTGCGCAAAGGACTGCACGAGGCTCCACGGCCCCGCCTCGTCATGGGGGTTGATCGCGGCCGCTCGCCAAAAGTAGCGCCCGGGCGGTAGTGCAGCGATGTCGAGGGCGGGCGCGGTCAGTCCCTGGCGCTCGAGCACCGGCGCGCGGAAGGTCGGCTCCTCCGCCACCTGCACCGAATAGGATGCCGCCGCGGGAACCGCCGACCAGGTCAGCCGAATCCGGCTGCCGACGACCTTGGCGTTGCTGGCCGGGCTGGTCGAATTCGGCGCCGGGGGCAGCGTATGCTGTTCGAACTGCCGGACGGCATCGGACCCTTCGATGCCATGCAGGTCGATGGAGCGGACCCGGAGCCAGTAATGTCCGTCGGGCAGCCCGGCGACACGGACCCCGCCGCCGGCGGAAACCACATCCGCCGTCAGCGCCTTAAAGCCGGGATCAGCCGATACCTGCAGCCGATACTGCAGCGCTCCTTCGACGGGCGGCCAACTCCCTTGCAGCGCGTCCAGCGTGTTCACGCGCGGCACCTGAGACAAATCCGGCGGCGGCAGAAGAGCGACGGGTTCGAGCGGTGCGCGACCCGGCTCGATGCGGGTGCCGAATCCCGCGGCGACGGCAACCGCATCGCTGTCGTTGGCAACACCCACCGTTCCTTCCAGGGTCTCGGTGGTCGCATGCGAATCGTCGTCGGCAAAGCTGTCCCTGAACTGGGTGCCGCGCACGGCGGAAACGGCCACCGGCGTGACGATTTCAAAGCGGCCCACATCGCGATGAGGCTTGACCGTGGTCTCCACGCGACCGGAATCGAGCTTGAGACGAATGCTGCGGGCTGCGGCGACCCCCGTCACCCGGACCATTTCGTCGAGCGTCAGGACACTGGATTTCTGCATGGAGACCACCGAACCATCCGCCAGATCGAGGGTGACGGAGCCGTCCTCGCCCGTGCGGATCACCGAGCCCTGCGGCAGCAAGTCGCCGTTCGCGAGCCGCTTGCCGCCGGATTCCACCTGGCCGGCGACGCTCACGACCGTCGCGCTTTCGCCGCTGAGTTTCAACCAGGCATACGGGATCCTCAGGATTTGTCCCCGCGGAATACGGCGGGGGTCGGCGATCCGGTTGCGGGCCTGCAACTCCCGCCACCGCCGCGGCTCGATCAGCATGCGCCGCCCGATGCCGATCAGGGTGTCGTGCGGCGCCGCGTGGTACAGGAAATCCTGGGCCGCGGCGTCCGGCCGGGCCGCACCGATCGCGCCCGACGCGCACAGGATCATCACGGCGGCGCAGAGCACGCGCCGGCCGAAGAATGAGCGCCGTGAACCGCTCAAGACGAATCCGCGCCCGTCTGTTCGAGCCGGTATCCATACCCGTAGACCGCGGTCAAACGCAGACCGATCGCCGCAGAGAGGCCGAGCACCTTGCGTACCCGGCTCACGTGCATGTCGACGGTGCGCGTCGTCGTCGTATCGCCACGGCCCCAGACCGCATCCATGATGAACCCACGCGACAGCACCTGCCCGATGTGCCGGAAGAGCAGCAAGGCGACTTCGAACTCCCGACGCGTCAATTCGAGCGGCACCCCGTCGCGGCTGAACTGACGTCGTTCCACGTCGATGCTGAAGGGCGCGTGGTTGAGCGTGGTCTTGCCGAGCATGGGTTCGCGCGCACGCCGACCCATCGCGGAAACACGTGCCAGCAATTCCAATTCGCGGGCCGGCTTGATGAGGAAATCGTCGGCGCCCGCCTGCAGGGCCTGTACCACATCGGCTTCGCCGTCACGATGCGTCAGGAAGAGCACCGGCGTGGGGATTCTCAGGTGCGATCGAATGGCCAGGAGCACCTCCAGGCCCGAGAGGTCGGGAACCTCCCAGTCGAGCACGATCAGGTCGAATGTCTCGAGCCGCAGCCGTCCGAGCAAAGCCCTTCCGCGACTGAAGCCGTAAACCTTGTGACCCGCGTTCTGCAGGAGCGCGCAGATGCGCTCCCCCTGTTCCACGTCGTCGTCCAGGCAGGCAATGCGCAAGCCCGTGCCGTCCGTCACGGTGGGCGGCGAGGTACGCGAATCAACGGTCACATCCTGTTCGGCCACAGCCATTCCTTTGCAGTGCGCCGGTCAAGCGCAGTCGAACCGCCTTCGCACGGGGCGGCCCCCCCAACCCCGGTCGTCGAGCAATCCACCACCGGCATCCACGAGCCGCTATTTCTTGGTCAGCGCATCCCTGATCTGTTCCAGGAGCACTTCCTGCCGCG
>JBBIKV010000055.1:0-26692 GCA_037445285.1 Nevskiaceae bacterium
CTGCCGCCTCGCACCCTCCACCAGCGCGATCATGCGATCGATGAACGCCTCCCCCGGGTTCACGCCCACCCGCACGACAAGCCAATCCGAGAGCACCTGAGTGCCGCCGGTCACCGCCGAGAAATCGCCGCCGGATTCGCGGACCACGGGAGCCGACTCGCCGGTGATGGCGCTCTCGTCCACCGACGCCACCCCTTCGACGACTTCTCCATCCGCCGGAACCGCATCGCCCGCCTCCACCAGAAAATAATCACCCTTGCGCAACACGGGGGCGGAAACCGCATCCCACCCGGCACCGTACCGCGGAGCCCGGAGCCGTTTTGCCTGCGTGGCCTGCTTCATGCCGCGCAAGGCGGCAGCCTGGGCCTTGCTGCGCCCTTCGGCGAGGGCCTCGGCGAAATTCGCGAACACCACGGTGAACCACAGCCAGACCGAAATGCCGAAGATGAAGCCGGCGGGTGCCTCGCCGCGGCCGAGCAGCGCCTGCAGGCACAACGAGGTGGTGAGGATCGCACCCACATAGACGACGAACATCACGGGATTGCCGAGCTGCACCCGGGGGGCGAGCTTGCGCAAGGAGTCGGCGACTGCCGGCCCCAGGAGTTCGCGGTCGAAAAGCGCGAGCGATTTGCGGGTCATGCGATGCCTCGAGGGTGCGCGTGCACTCAACGGTGCGCGTGCAGCTGCAGTTGTTCGATCACGGGGCCGAGCGCGAGCGCCGGCACGTAGGTGAGCGCCCCCACCAGCACCACGGTGCCGATCAGGAGAATCACGAACAGCGGACCGTGCGTGGGCAGCGTCCCGGCGGTCGCCTGGATGCGCTTCTTGGCGGCCAGAGAGCCGGCGATCGCAAGCACCGGCACGATGAACGCAAAACGGCCCAACCACATCACGACGGCCAGCAGCGAGTTGTAAAACGGGGTGTTCGCCGAGAGGCCCGCGAAGGCGCTGCCGTTGTTGTTCGCCGCCGACGACAGAGCGTAGAGAATCTCGGAGAAGCCGTGCGCCCCGGGATTGAAGATCCCGAGCCGGCCCCGTGCCGAGATCACCGCGATCGAAGTCCCCACCAACACCAGGAACGGGGTCACCAGGATCACGATCGCCGTCATCTTCATCTCGAAGGCCTCGATCTTCTTGCCGAGGTACTCCGGGGTGCGGCCGATCATCAGGCCCGCGATGAACACCGCGAGGATGGCGAAGATCAACATGCCATAGAGCCCGGAACCGGCACCCCCGAACACCACCTCACCCAGCTGAATCAGCCACATCGGCACCAGACCCCCGAGGGGCGTGAAGGAGTCGTGCATGGCGTTCACGGCGCCGCACGACGCGGCGGTGGTGGCGGCGGCGAACAGCGCCGAGCCGACGATGCCGAATCGGGTCTCCTTGCCCTCCATGTTGCCGCCGGCCTGCAGCGCACCATGCGCCTGATCGATGCCGAGCGGCGTGAGGAGCGGATTGCCCTGCTGTTCGGCCCACATCAGCACCGCGCACATGGCGGCGAACATCACGACCATGGCGCCGAGCACCGCCCGGCCCTGACGGACGTCGCCGACCATGCGGCCGAAGGCGAAGCACAGCGCGGTGGGGATCAACAGCATCGCCAAGATCTGCACGACGTTGGTCAGGGGCGTCGGGTTCTCAAAGGGATGGGCGGAGTTGGCGTTGAAGAATCCGCCGCCGTTGGTGCCCAACATCTTGATGGCCTCCTGCGAGGCGACCGGACCCATGGCCAGCGTCTGCGTGCGCGTCGAGACCGTTGCGGTGAGGGGATTGCCGCGGTCGTCGGCGAGCGGCGCACCCGCCGCGTCGAGTTTGGGAACCGCATACCTCAGGGTCTCCAGCGTGGTGACATCACGGTACGCGGAGAAGTTCTGGATCACCCCCTGACCCATGAACAGGATCGCGAGCGCCATCGACAGCGGCAGCAGCAGGTACACCGTGCTGCGGGTCACGTCGACCCAGAAATTGCCGATGCCCGGCGCCGCACCGCGGGCGAAGCCGCGGATCAGGGCGAGCGCCACGGCAATGCCGGCCGCGGCCGACAGGAAGTTCTGAACGGCAAGCGCGGCCATCTGTGTCAGATAGCTCATCGTCGATTCGCCCGCGTAGCCCTGCCAGTTGGTGTTGGTGACGAAGCTCACCGCCGTGTTGAAGGCGGAGTCCGCCGGGACGTTCGGCAGGTGTCGTGGGTTCAACGGCAACCATTGCTGCAGGCGTTGCACCGCGTACACGGCCAGCGCACCCAAGGCGTTGAATGCCACCAGCGCAACGGCATATTCGGTCCACGGCATGTCGTGCGACGCCTCGATGCCGGCCGCCCGATAGACCACGCGCTCAATCCGGCCGAAGACCGTGGCGAGCGGCGACGCCTCGGACAGCCGCACCATGTAGACCGCCAACGGCAGCGCCAGCGTCGCCAACACCGCCAGAAATGCGGCGAGGGTGACCACGGCCTCGGTCGTCATCAACGATTCCCGGCGCGGAACAGCGCAACGACCAGGTACACCAGCAGGCCGATCGCCGCCGCACCGCTCAGCCAGTGGCTCCAACTCATCGGCCGCGCTGCAGGGCCGCGCAGCCCACGATCAACGCGAGCGTCAGCAGCACGAGCGCCCCCGCAATCATCAAATACACTCCGTCCAAGGTCCGCCTCCCGTCTCCCGCCACGCGCCATGTCCATGCCCCAAATTAACCATCGGCATGGAAAAACGCGGCAGAATCGGACGCCGCCCACGTAAAGACGGCGTAAAGATCCGCCTACGGCGCCGCGGGGCGTCTGCGCCCGCGGGCGCCCTCAGTCCCGCCAGCCGGGGTAGCTGCTGAAGGCTTGGAGCGCGATCTCGAGCCGGGGGCGGGGAACGTCCAAATGAGTCACGAGACGGGTGTGGGTGCCGATGGAGGCGAGCACGCCGTGGCGCGTCAGATGCGCCGAGAGCGGCCCCACGTGCTCGGCCGCGATGTCGACGTAGAGGATGTTGGTCTGCGGCGGCTCCACCGGCAGACCGAGCGTCCGCAGACCATCGGCGAGATGGGCCGCATTCGCGTGGTCCTCGGCGAGGCGCTCGACGTTGTGCTCGAGCGCATACAAACCCGCTGCCGCCAGAATGCCCGCCTGGCGCAACCCGCCCCCCAGCGCCTTGCGCCAGCGCCTGGCGGCGTGGATCACCTCCCGCGAACCGAGCAGCACCGACCCCACCGGCGCTCCCAATCCCTTCGACAGGCATACCGACACGGAGTCGAATCCCCTCACCGCGGCCCGCTCATCCACCCCGGACCGAACGATGGCATTGAATATTCTCGCGCCATCCAGGTGGGTGCGCAGACCGCGGGCATGAGCGAACCCCGTGACTTCGAGTTGATACTGCATGGGCAGCACCCGTCCGCCGATGGTGTTCTCGAGCGCCAGCAGGCGCGTGCGGGCGAAGTGGATGTCGTCCGCCTTGATCGCGGCGGCGATGCGCTCGAGGGCGATTCCGCCATGAGGCTCGTGCTCCATGGGTTGGGGCTGAATGCTGCCCAGCACCGCGGCCCCGCCCTGTTCGTACTTGTAAGTGTGGGCATCCTGGCCCACGAGATATTCATCCCCCCGGCCGCAATGCGCCATCAAGGCGGCGAGGTTGCTCTGCGTTCCCGTCGGGAAATACAGGGCGGCCTCGAGACCGAAGCGGTCGGCCATGACGCTCTGCAGCCGGTTGACGGTGGGGTCGTCGCCGTAGACGTCATCGCCCACCGGCGCCGCCGCCATCGCCGCCCTCATGCCCGCCGAGGGCCGCGTCACCGTATCGCTGCGCAAATCGATGGGGGAAGCCAAGGTCGAACTCATGGTGAATCCTTTGTCGCACGCACATGCATCGGAGTGATCCCGCAGCGCGCATTGTGTACCAGCTCACGGCGCGAGTGCAGCAAAAGCGACCGGCGGGGGGCTCTAAACCTTGGGCGCGAGCGGCCGATACAGGCCGGAGCGATGGCTTTTCCTCGCGGCGATTCATATGATGGCTACCTACACTCCATGGCTCGTCGCCCTCTCCATCGCCGTGGCGATCCTGGTGTCCTATACCTCCCTGGCGCTGGCCGCCCGGGTGGCGGCGGCCGAAAACGCCTCGGCCCGCATCTGGCTGATCGGCGGCGCCGTGATCATGGGCATCGGAATCTGGTCGATGCACTTCATCGGCATGTTGGCCCTTACCCTGCCGTTCCGTCTGCGCTACGACATCACCACGACGTCGCTGTCGCTGCTCGTGGCCATCCTCACCTCGGGCTGCGCCATCGGGATTGCGGGTGGCAGGGTCCTGGGCGGGAATCGCCTGACGGGCGGCGCCCTGCTGATGGGCTGCGGCATCTCCCTGATGCACTATTCTGGCATGGCCGCGATCCGCATCATGCCGCGGATCGACTACGACTGGGCCTGGGTCGCCGCATCCGTGTGCATCGCCATCGCCGCCTCGTTCGCGGCGCTGTGGCTCGCCTTCAATCTGCGCTCGGGCACCTCCCGGCGGCTGGCTGCCTCGCGGCTCGGAGCCGCGCTCGCGATGGGCCTCGGCATCAGCGGCATGCACTACACGGGGATGGCCGCCACGCATTTCAGCCGCGGTGCGTATTGCGCCGGCGGACTGGCCATCGACAATGGATGGCTCGCCGCGATCCTGGGACTGCTGACGGTCGCACTGCTGTCGATCGGCCTCATCACGGCCGTGTTCGATGCCCATCTGCGGTCCCGCGGCGCGGAACAGGCGAAGCACCTGCAGGAAATCAACGCCGAACTGCAGGCCGAGGCCGCCAAGGCGCGCACCGCCTTGAGGGCTCTAGAGCATTTCCACTACGCCCTAGACCAACACGCCTCGGTGGCGGTGACGGACCTCGACGGCATCATCACCTACGCGAACGATGAATTCTGCCGCCTGTCCGGCTACGCACGCTGCGAGTTGATCGGCCGGACCCACGCCGTCGTCAAGTCGGGCGTCCATCCGCCCGAACTCTACGCCGACCTATGGACGACCATCCTCGGCGGGAAGGTCTGGCGCGGGGAATTGTGCAACCGCAAGAAGACCGGCGAGACCTACTGGGTCAACACCTCGATCGTCCCGTACAAGGACGAGCGCGGATCGATCGGCCAGTTCGTCAGCATCCGCACCGACATCACGCAGAAAAGGCTGGCGCAGGAACTGCTCGCGGCCCAGGAGATCCGCTCCCGCACCAGCGAGGAACGGCTGCGCCAGATCTCCGACAGCCTCCCCGCCATGATCGCCTATTGGGACAGCAACATGGTCTGCCGGTTCGCCAACCAGGCCCACTTCGAGCGTTTCGGCCGCACCCCGGATCAGATCGTCGGCAGGACCTATGACGAACTGGTCGGCGGCGACATGACCGATATACGTCGCGAGCGCGTCGCGGCGGCATTGCGCGGCCAACGTCAGTTGTTCGATCAGACCGTGGTGAACGCCGAGGGCGTGGTTACCCATTGGCAGAACGAGTATCTGCCTCACCGGGACCAGGGCCGCGTCGTGGGGTTCTACGCGCTGATCGTCGACATCACCCTGCGCAAGAATGCCGAGGACCGCTTGGCGCGGCAGGAGGCTCTGCTGGCCGCGACCAGCCGCATGGGTGAGATCGGCGGCTGGGATCTCGAACGGGACGGCGCCGGGCCCTTCTGGTCCGACATGGTGTACCGGATTCACGACCTGCCGGTCGGACAGATGCCGGAACTGAGCGAAGCGCTCAGTTTCTATCCGCCCGACACCCGGCCGATGGTCGCCGACGCGATCGAGATCGCCTTCGAGAGCGGCCAGGGATGGGACTTCGTCGCACCCTTCATCACGGCCACCGGCCGCCACCGCTGGGTGCGGTCGATGGGCGAGGCTCAGATGCACGCGGGACGCTGCACACGCATCGTCGGCGCCTTCCAGGACGTGACGGAGGCGCGCCAGGCGGGCGAGGCGCTGCGCGAGGCGAAAGAAGCGGCCGAGGCGGCCAATCTGGCGAAAAGCGAGTTCCTGGCGAGAATGAGCCACGAGATCCGCACACCGTTGAACGGGGTGATCGGCATGACCGGCCTGATGCTCGACACGCCGCTCGACCCGCAACAGCGCGAATATGCACAAATCGTGCGCTCGAGCGGTGAGTCGCTGCTCGCGCTCATCAACGACATCCTCGACTTCTCCAAGATAGAGGCCGGCAGGCTCGAACTGGAGTCCATCGAATTCAATCTCTCGACGGTGGTCGAGGACGCGATCGACGCGGTTGCGCTGCGCGCCGCCGAAAAGGGCCTCGAACTGTGGGTCGATATCGCCGCGCACATCGCGCCGGTGTTCGTCGGCGATCCCACGCGCCTGCGCCAGGTGCTGCTGAATCTCTTGAGCAATGCCGTCAAGTTCACCCACGAGGGCGAGGTCGGCCTGAGGTTGACCTCGACGCCGGCGGCGGACGGCGGGGCGATGCTCGCATTCGCCGTGCACGACACCGGCATCGGGATCGCCCGGGAGCGCGTGGGCACGCTGTTCGCCCCGTTCATTCAGGCGGACAGTTCGACGACGCGAAAATTCGGCGGAACCGGCCTCGGGCTGTCGATCTCGAAGCATCTCGCCGAGGCGATGGGGGGCCGCATCGAGGTCGACAGCGTGCCGGGGAGGGGCTCGACGTTCCGCCTGCACGTGTGCCTGCGCCAGGGCGTGGATGTGCGCGGTGTCGAGCCGCACCCAAGACTCCAGGGATTGCACTTGCTGTGCGTCTGCGAACATCCGGCCAACCGGCGGCGCCTGGAGCAGCAACTGCTGCCGGAGGGCTGCGTCCTGACCCTCGCCGCCTCCGCCGAACAAGGTCTTTGCGCGTACGAGGCGCTGCTCGCGGCCGATCGCCCCCCGGCCGCGGTGATCCTGGATCATCAACTGCCCGGACACGACGGCGGATGGCTCGCGGCGTCGATCCGCGCCGGCGCCGCACCGCCCGCCGCGCTCATCCTGCTCACGTCGCTGTCGGCGTCGCTGCCCGAGGAACACTCGGCCCTGATGGATCGCATCCTCGCCAAGCCCGTCAAAACCGGGACACTGGTGCGGGCTCTCGGCGAGTTGACGCGCGGTGTCTGCGCGGCGAACGAGGCCGGTGCGCGAAGCTCGCGGCAATCTCCGTTCCCGGGCCTGAGAATCCTGATCGCCGAGGACAATCCCGTGAATCAAAAGCTCGTCACACGGCTGCTGCAGCAACGGGGCGCCGCCGTCCACGTGACGGCCAGCGGCACCGCAGCGCTGCGGGCCTTGGGCGAGGAGGACTTCGACCTGGTGCTCATGGACTGCCAAATGCCCGAAATGGATGGCTACGAAGCCACGCGACGCCTGCGCACGTCCCCCGGTCTCGTGCGCAACCCGGCAATCCCGGTGATTGCGGTCACGGCGCATGCGCTCGCGACGGATCGCGCACAATGCCTGGCGGCCGGAATGAACGACTATTTGACCAAACCGATCGATCCGGACCTGTTGCACCAGGCGGTGGCGAAGGTCACTTCGAGCGCCGGTCGACGCCCGGACTCGGCGACCGCGGCGTTGTTCGATGAACAGGAGATGCTGCGGCGCACGGACAACGACAGGGCATTCGCCCGGGAACTCGTCGCCGTGTTCGGCGAGTCCGCCGCCGTGACGCTGGCGCACCTCGCGGCGGCGTTGAGCGATGCGCCGGATGCAGCCCTGGTCAGACGCCTTGCCCACGGACTGAAGGGCTCCGCCGGAACGGTCGCAGCAACGGCCGTTGCCGCCGCCGCCGCCCACCTGGAAGGCCGGGCCGCGGACCCGGACGCGGGCGCCGCCCTGCAATCGCTGGTCGCCGTGTTCAAGCTCACACTCGCCGAGTGGGAGCGCCTCGGCTGGGCAACGCCGTCGGTAACGACCAATCCCGGCGGCCGGGAGTCCGTGGCATAAGATTTCTCTTTACATCGGCCTCGTATGCCATTATTTTCCCCCTACTTTTTGTAACGCGAGGCCCGCTTCATTGGACAGTAGCCCTAGATCAGGTGATTGTCGCCGCGTTGCCCGCGGCGCGTTCCTCGTCGGATAGGCCGCTTCCCCTGAAGCTGCGCTCCCGCGATGAGCGGGAAGCGCGTTCGGATCCACCCCTCCCCGGGGGTGCCCCTCGTGTAACCAGTCCCCGTGGTTCATCCCGGCCCCGCCTCTGACGGGCGCGCCGGGTGTCGGTCTCCTGCCCGTGAACCTAAGCCATCGCTCACGTCACGTGAGGCGCCCGATGATCGACACTCAGGAATTCATTCGTCCCCCCATGCAGCGCGTGAACTCCCGGCACGCCGGCATTCGCGGCGCGCTCGGCAGTCTGCGTCAGGACGACGTCGGTCCGCGCAGCGACTGGAGGCACCGCCTGCGCACCTTTCTCGCCATCCTGGGACCTGGTCTCATCGTCATGGTCGGCGACAACGATGCCGGGGCGTTCAGCACCTATGCCCAGGCCGGCCAAAACTACGGCACCACCCTGCTCTGGACCTTGGCGCTGCTGGTGCCCGTGCTCTACGTGAACCAGGAAATGGTGCTCAGACTCGGCGCCGTCGCCGGGGTCGGCCATGCGAAGCTCATTCTGCGGCGCTTCGGCAGGTTCTGGGGCGCCTTCAGCGTCATCGACCTCTTCGTGCTGAATGCCCTGACGCTGGTCACCGAATTCATCGGCATCAGTCTGGGTCTGGGGGTGCTCGGCGTGCCCAAGGCCTGGGGACTCGCGGTCGCGGCGGCGCTCATCATGGGGGCGGTCAGCACCGGCGATTTTCGCCGCTTCGAGCGTTTCGCGCTCGCTCTCGTGGCCGGCAGCCTGCTGTTGGTACCGGTATTCCTCATGGTCCACCCGCCGTTCGCGGCCATCGCCCACGATTTCGTCGTACCACGGCTGCCGGCGCACGCGCCGCTGGCGGACGTGATGCTGCTCGTCATCGCCATCGTCGGCACGACGGTCGCCCCGTGGCAGCTGTTCTTCCAGCAGAGCTACGTGATCGACAAGCGCATCAGCGCCCGCTTCATCAACTATGAGCGGATCGATCTCGTCATCGGCATCGTGCTCGTCATCCTGGGCGCCGTGGCCATGATCGCCTTCTGTGCCGAGGCCTTCGGCGGCACCCCGGGATTCGGGCATTTCAGCGATGCGGGAGAGGTCGCCTCCGGCCTGTCCCGACACTACGGCACGCGGTTGCCGGGCGTGCTGTTCGCCGTCGGACTGATCGACGCCAGCCTCATCGGCGCAGCGGCCGTATCCTTGTCGTCCGTGTATGCCGTCGCGGACTTGTTCTCGATGAAGCACTCGCTCAATCACAGTCCGCGCCAGGCCAAGGTGTTCTACGGCATTTATTTCTGCCTGATTCTGGCGGCGGCGGGGCTGGTGCTCACCCCGCACGTGCCGCTCGGCCTGCTGACCAACGCCGTGCAGACCCTCGCAGGGGTGTTGCTGCCCAGCGCTTCCGTGTTCCTGCTGTTGCTGTGCAACGACCGCGAGATCCTGGGTCCGTGGGTCAACTCCTTCAGGCTGAACCTTGTCACGATGGGCATCGTCGGAGTCCTGGTCACGCTGTCCCTCGTGCTGACGGCGGCCGTGCTGTTCCCGGGCATCGGCAGCGGCCGGATCGAGGCCATTCTCGGCGGCGGCGGCGTGCTGGCGGCGGCCGGAGTGGCGGCATTTGCGCTCGGACGCAAGCGGGCGCCGACGCTTGACCCCGTTGAACTGCAGCGGGCCCGCATGGCGTGGCGGATGCCGGGCCTGGAGTCCCTCGGTGCGATCGATCTCACCCCGATGCGGCGGATCGGCATGCTCGTGCTTCGCGGATATCTGGTCGTGGCCGTCGGCATGGTGATTGCCCGGGTGGTGCAGACGGCCTACGGTTGAACCCTGTGACGGGCTGCGCTACGCATGGCCTGAACACTCGTGTGACAATCTTGGGATGACAATCCACGACACCGCCGCCCCCAAGGCACAGCTCGCGACGCTGCGCACACAGCTCGTCGCCTGGCTGATCGAGGCCGCCTATCCTTTGTGGTCGCAAAACGGCATCGACCCCCGGAACGGCGGATTCATCGAGACTCTCGGCCGGGATGGCCACGCCCTGCCGCATCCGCGCCGCGCGCGGGTCCAACCGCGCCAGATCTACGCTTTCGCCCAGGCGCACGAGTTCGGCTGGAAGGGGGACGTGCGCGGAATCGTGCGGCGAGGCAGCGACTATTTCACGGCCCATTACCTGCGGCCCGACGGGTTGTTTCGAACGTTGGCCGGCTGCGACGGCGGCGCGATGGACGATCGGGCCCTGCTCTACGATCAGGCGTTCGCCCTGCTCGGACATGCCGCGGCTGCCGTCGCGCTCGATGCGCGAACGGAGTTCGAGCGCCGCGCGATCGCGCTGCGCGAGGCGATCGGGGCGCACTTCCGGACCGTGCACGGCGCGTTTTGGTCCGACGAGTCGGGTACGGGATTCCTGGAATCGAATCCCCACATGCACCTGCTGGAAGCCTGCCTGGCGTGGGCGGAAATCGGGCGCGATCCGGACTGGACGCTTTGGATTCGAAACCTGGTCGACATCGCGATCGGGAAGTTCATCCGCGGCGGCGACGGCCGCCCCGGCAACGGGGCGCTCGGCGAATCCTTCACCGCCCACTGGCTGCCGGCGCCCGGGATCGTCGGCCGGATCGTCGAACCCGGACATCAGTTCGAATGGGCATGGCTGCTGCTGCGGGCGCAGCGATATCATCCGGGGCCGCTGCGCGCGGCGGCGCTGCGGCTCATCGAGATCGGTGAGAATTTCGGAGTGCACCAGCGGGTCGCGATCAACGCGCTTCTCGACGACCTGTCGGTCCACGATCCGAATGCGCGCTTTTGGCCGCAAACCGAGCGACTCAAGGCGGCGCTCCTGGCGGCACGTTCGACCGCGGAGGCGCCGTATTGGGAGATGGCGGCGGCGGCGGCGTCCAGCCTGCTGCCGTACCTCCGGACCGCGGTTCCCGGCCTGTGGTTCGACGTCCAGAGGCCGACGGGCGAACTGGTGGATGCGCCGGCGCCCGCGAGCACGTTCTATCATCTGGTGGGAGCGGTCGCGGCCCTGGACAAGAGCCTCTAGCCCGCGGGACGCGCCCACTCGAGGAAGTTCCCGAGCTGCGACGCCGTGCGGCGCAGATCATCGGCCGTCGAACCGAGGGCCTCGGGGAGCGTCATCGCACCATGCCCGATCGGCAGCAGCACGTCGAAGCCCGAGTTCAGCACCGGGCTGAGCGTCGGCGGGACCTGTCCCGCCAGGCCCACGACGAAGGCGCCGCGCGCTTTCGCGCGAATCGCGACTCCCCACGGCGCCTTGCCCTCGGCCGTCTGTGCATCGATGCTCCCCTCTCCGGTGATCACGCAACCGACTTCCGCGAGGGCCGCATCGAAGTTCGTGCGGCCGAGGAAATAGTCGATGCCGCTCACGAGATGGGCGCGAAGCACGCCGGACAAGGCCGCGGCAACACCACCGGCCGCGCCGCCGCGTGGCAGTGCACCGATCTCGTTGCCCGTGAGGCGCTGCACCGCGCCGCAGAACCGTTCGAGTGCCGCTTCGAGGATGGCCACGGCCGCCGCCGTCGCGCCCTTCTGCGGCCCGAAGACGCGCACTGCACCCCGGTCGCCGATCAAGGGATTGACGACATCGCACAGCACGACGAGGCTGCAGCCGGCCATCCGTCGGTCGAGCCGCGCCAGGTCGATGGTCGACAGTTCCAGCAGGGATTCCGGCAGCGGCTCGAGCGATTTGCCCGCCGCGTCCAGGAATCGGGCGCCCAGTGCCTGCAGCAAGCCCGCGCCGCCATCCACCGTCGCGCTGCCGCCGACGCACACGATCACTTCGGTCACGCCGAGATCGAGCGCCCGCCGGATCAGTTCGCCCGTGCCGACGCTGGTGGATACGAGCGGATTCAGTTCCTCGGCGCGGACCAGGCGCAGACCCGACGCATCCGCGAGTTCCACCACCGCCGTGCGCCCGCCCTCGAGCAGCGACAGGTGGGATTCGATCCGGCGTCCCAGGGGATCGTGCACGCTCACCGGCACCTTGATTCCGCCGAGATGCAGGCGCAACAGCTCACCCGTGCCGTCGCCGCCGTCACCCACCGGGTGCAGCCGGGTACGCCCGGAAAAGGCGCTCGCGCGCAGTCCATCGGCGATCGATTGCGCCGCCTGCAGCGCGTTCAGGCTGTTTTTGAATGCGTTGGGCGCCACCAGAACGTGCATGACACCTTATACTCGACTGCCACCCACGAGGAATACCCCATGTCGACCGATCCCAGGGACATCGAAAAGATGCGCACCGCATTGACAAATGCCCTGCAGGCGCACTGGAAGCTTTATCTCGTGGAGGGTGTCGTGCTGCTCGGCCTGGGGTTGACCGCCATCATCGTGCCGCCGCTCGCCACCGTGGCGGTCGAGATTCTCATCGGCTGGCTGGTGCTGCTCAGCGGCATCCTCGGGCTGGTCATGACCTTGCGGACTCGCGGCACCCCGGGATTCGGCTGGTCGCTGCTGTCCGCGGTCGTGGGCATCGTCGCCGGCGGTATCCTGCTGGCATGGCCGCTCTCCGGCGCGGTGTCCCTGACGATCGTGCTGACCGTGTTCCTCGCCACCGAGGGCGCCGTCACGATACTGTACGCTTTGGATCACCGCCGTGAACTCACCTCCCGCTGGGGGTTCGTGTTCGTCAGCGGCATCGTGGATTTGATGCTCGCCGGGATGATCTTCTCCGGACTGCCGGCCACGGCGGCGTGGGCGATCGGGCTGCTGGTGGGAATCAATCTGCTCTTCGGAGGGGTTGCCCTCATCGCCATGGCGCTGCGGGCCCGGCCGGTCGGTCCGCGCTGAGGGTCGGGATGGCCGGTTGGCGTTGTCAACTGAAGGGAGCATCATTCGTTACGCAGGACATCACAGGGCGGAGGAGGACAATCGTGCGTAATCAACTGAAGGTCGCGGTCGGCTTGGTCCTCCTCTCGCTCGTGGCGGGCCGCGTGCCCGCGGACCCGGCCGCACCGTACGAACCCGGTATTTGGCAGAAACACGAATATTCGCTGGCGTTCATGGGATTCACCTCGACCTATTCCTGCGATGGCCTCGCCGCAAAGGTGCAGATCCTGCTGATTGCGGCGGGCGCCCGGCCGGACTCGAGGGCTCGGGCCGGCGCGTGCGCGTCGGACTATGGACGCCCCGACAAGTTCGCGCGCGCCGATCTCACCTTCTACACGTTGAGTCCGGCGGCCGGCGCCCCGGCGGCCGCCGAGAAGCCGGTCGACGGAGCGTGGCGTCCCGTGGCGCTGTCGCCGCGGCAGCCTCGCGAACTCGGCACGGGCGATTGCGAATTGGTGGAGCAGTTTCGTCAGAACGTGCTGCCCCTGTTCACGACGCGCAACGTCGATGACCACACGACCTGTGTTCCCTTCCAAAACTCAGGGTCCGTCATCGATCTGAAGTTCGAGACCTTCACCGTCCCGCCAAAGCCGCGCCGTGTCCCGTAGGTCGAGGGCGCGCTCAGCCCGGGCGCTCGATCATCGTCCCCATCAGGTGCCGCAGGGCTCCCTGCAGGTCGTTGCAGCGCCCCGTATGCACCGGAGACGTCTGCACCATGGTGCTGCGGGGCGCGACCAGCCAATGAAAGCGCTCCCTCGCGCTCAGGCGGCCGATGGGCCCCGCACCCTCCCCGCCGGCGCAGATGGCCGGAACCGTCGCCAGCGTGCGATTGATGATGTCGAGGTCGACGCGCGGATCGAGCGCCAACAAGGCGGCCTCGTCGAGATCGATGCACGCATGCAGATACCGCTCGAGGTCGCACGACAGGATGATCCCTGCATTGACGAACTCGCCGCGCTCGACGCGCGGCACGACGCGCACGATGGCGTAGTCATACGTGTGCATTGCGTGCACGGATCGCTTCCTCCACGAAGATCTCCGAGGACCGCAATCGAACCGAGAGGAATCTCAGATAGGCGTCCCGTTGATGGGCTCGGCTGTCGAAATCCGGGTCGTCCGGAATCCATTCCTCGGGAATGAGTCGAACGATGCGGGCCAGAGCCTCGTCGCTCAGCCGCGACCGCATCGCCGAATCGACGTCAGCCAACTCCGACGCCAACCCCAGCAAGACGTGATCCTTGATGAGTTTGAAGGGGCTACGCGCGTGTTCTTCCCGCGGGGTCCAGGCATGATGGAAATAGAGTGCCGCGCCATGATCGATGAGCCACAGCCGGCGATGCCACAGGAGCATGTTGGCATTCTTCGCGGTGCGATCGACGTTGCACACGAAGGCGTCGAACCACACGATCGCGGAGGCGAGCGCGGCGTCGGGTTCGAACACCAGGGGATCGAAGGTGACGGACCCGGGCAGGTAATCGAGGCCCAGGTTCAGACCCTCGCTCGCCCGGATCAGGCTCTGAATCTCCGCATCGGGTTCGGTGCGCGCCAGATCCGCCGGAAGATCCAGAAAAACGATTTCGGGGACCGGAAGCCCGGCGAGGCGTGCGACCTCGCCCGCGACGAGTTCGGCGATCAACGCCTTCGGACCCTGACCCGCGCCGCGAAACTTGAGGACGTACAGGCCGTCATCGTCCGCCTCGACGATGGCCGGCAAGGACCCTCCCTCGCGCAGCACGGCGACGTAACGGGCCGCCGTGACCCTCCGAAGATTGACCATGGCCGGACGCCGCTATGCCCCGTGATCGGCTTCCGTCTTGCGGACGGCCGGCCGCGCCGACACCGCCTGCACGAGCGCACCGAGTGCCGGCAGCCGCGCGTGCAGATCCGCCTTCGCACCCGGGAACCAGGAGGCAAGCATGTACAGATACACATCGGCGATCGAAGGCGTCGCGCCGAGCAGGCACGGCCCGAGCGACCGATCGACGAGGGACAGGTGTTCCAGAAATTCGGCGGTGGCCCGTTCGCGGATCGCCGGCGCGTGCGTCCCGCCCTGCGCCGAATAGCGGTCGGAATAGTACGTGCGCAATGCCGACTCGTACACGTTGGCGGACAGGAACACCATCCACTGCAGGAACAGCGCGTGCGGGCCCGTCCCCGGAAGCGGAGCGAGTTCCGCCTGCGGATGCGCGAGCGACAAATGGATCAGCATCGCCGCCGACTCGAACATCACCGTGCCGTCCGGCAGCGCCATCACCGGCACCCGGCCTGTGGGACTCTGCGCCCGCCACTTCGCGTCATGGGCCGATTCGGCCGGCACCCAGACGCGCTCGTACGGCGCTCCGATCTCCTCCAGCGCCACTTGCACCGCGAAGGAACCGGATCCCTGGCGGCCGTAAAGCGTGTACCCCTGCATCATCGCATCTCCCCGCGTCAGCCGCCCCCTTCCGCATCCTTCGCCACCGTCGACAGTCCCAGGTGCTTCATCACCCGATTCACGTTGCGCCGCAATTCGTTCAACTGGCCCAGGCTGACCACCGTCTTCATGGCCTGTTTCAAGGGCTGCAGCGGGTAGCCGCCGTAGCGGCCGCCCTGTTGAATGTCGTTGGTGACCGTCGAGCGTCCGGCGAGCGCCACGTTGTCGGCGAGCGTCACGTGGGCGGTGACCACCGTGCCGCCGCCCGTGGAGAATTGCCGGCCGATCTTGGTCGACCCCCCCGTCATGAATCCGGCCGTATAGAACCCGTTCTCCCCCAGATCGCAGTTGTGGGCGATGTGGCAGATATTGTCCAGCTTGGTGCCGGATCGGATGAACGTGGAGGTCAGCGTCGCGCGGTCGACCGCGCAATTGCTGCCGATCTCCACATGGTCGCCGATGCGGACGTTGCCGAGGTGGCTGATCTTGCGGGGACGCCCGTCGGGATCGACCGAGTAGCCGAACCCGTCGCTGCCGATGGTGGAGTGCGGATGAATTTCGCAGTCCTCCCCGATCACGCAGCCGAATCCCACGAACACGTGCGGATGAATCACCGTGCGGGCGCCGATTTGCGCGTCGTTCTCGATCACGACATGCGCGCCGATCAGGCAGCCGTCGCCGATGACGGCGCCCGCACCGATGACGCAATAGGGCCCCAGGAAGACCTCCTCACCGATCCTGGCGAGCGGATGGACCACGGCGGAAGGATGGCGTTCGCCCCACTGGGTGAAGCGGTGGCGCTTCAGGTCGAAATACTTGAGCAATTGAGCCATGCCCGTCGGAATGTGCGCCACGGAAAAACAGCAGGTCTCGGGATGGACCGCCGGATCGACGGACCCGCTCATGTGCGAGGCCACGATGAGGATTGCCGGCCGCCGCTGCAGCGCTTCGGTCATCTGTTCGCGGGTGCTCGCATACACCAGACTTCCCGTGCAGGCGTCCTCCGGAACCTCGCAGTGACTTGCGGGGTTCAGCAGGTCTCCCGAGAGAAACGTGAACACGTCCGAGTGCTGGTTCTTGATCGTCTGACCGGTCAGCATCGTGGCACCCCCCAGGAGGTCCGGATCCGGCGATCCGCGGCTCCGCTGTCGGCGCCCCACCGGGCGATTGGCTGCAGGCGGGCCCCGATCGAGCGCTTCAAGCGCCGGCCGGGCTGTGGCCGCCACGCGTGACGGACGATTCCGCGCCGATCGCCGTCGAGGCATCGAGCACGACCTGTTCGAGGACCGCAAGGTATTCCACGTAGCGTTTGCGGCCGAGGGCGGTGATCCGGCAGAGCGTCTGCGGCCGGCCATGTTCGAGGTCCTTCACGGAAGTGACGAGCTTCGCCTCCTCCAGGACCGTCAGGTGACGGTTCAAGTTGCCGTCGGTCAGCGCGCACAGCTGCTTCAACTCGCCGAAAGGGAGTCCCTTGGCATGGGTGATGAGCGAGGTGAGCACGCTCAACCGAGCCCTCTCGTGAATCACCCGGTCGAGTCCGTCGTAGGCGAAGCGGTGACCCTTGCGGGATCGGGTGTTAGCGTTCTTCAAGGGGTTCCTCGAATCCATAGCGCAGCACGGCCGCGACGAGCAATTGACCACAACCGAACGGAATCCCCATTTCCCAGGGCGACAGCGTCCGCGAACCGCCTTCGATCAGCAGACAGGTGAGACCGCAGCCAAGATACCAGAGACCGACGCCGAACATCTGTCGCGGCAGAAAGCGGCAGGAGGCGAACACGCCGAGGCTGAATATGAGCGCCCAAAGTCCCGGCAGCATCCACATCTCCGCGGGCGCCGCCAACAACAGCGCCCCGGTCAGAAGGACGCCGACGATGGTCGAGGGCAGGAACTGTTCGACGGCGGATTGCACCATCTCGGCCGCGAATCCGGAGTGAACCCGCCGCGAGCGAGCCATCGTTTCGACGGCTGCCAGGGCGACAGAGACGGCCGCCGTCGCCACCCACACCGCGAGAAACAAGGGGGCATTGGCGCCCGGGTCCTTCACGAACCAGACCTGCACCGTGGCGACGGCCAACGCAAGCACGCCGCTCGCCCCGATGGAGGCGGGACCATAGCCACGGAACTGCGTCCCCAGCGCCACCTGGGCGCGAATCGCACTGATTTCGGCCAATGCCTGGCTCAGATCGGTCACGCCACACCTCCATTGACATTCGCGCGAAAGTATATCGCTATTTGGCGCCGGGCGGACGAAAACCGAAGGCCGCACGGTAGTAGAAGCGGCGCACGACGTGCCCGTCGTGCAGCAGAGTGCCCTCGTGCACCGGATCGAGCCGGTCGACGCGCGCACTGAGCCCCGCCGGATCGAGGCTGGGCCGGTCCCATGCGACCAGCAGCAGATCGCGGCCCGCCTGTTCCTGCAGAGGAAACCAGCGTTCATACATCAGACCCATGCCGTCGAACAGGTGTCCGGACGACGTCGCGGCGACGGCGCGCGCCTGATCTTTCGCGTAGAAGGCCGCCTCGCTGGCGATCGCGTACCGGTCCATTCCCACCACCAGCAGGTCGTGCGCGGTGCCTGCGCGCAGGTCCCCGGCAATATGGTCAATCTGCGCACCAAAATCCCGCCATGCGACGGGCAATAATTCGGTCTTCGAGCTGTATCCCAGCCCCGGAATCCCCACCGCCAGATAATAGAATCCCACGCCATAAAACAGGAGCAACAGCGCCAGCGTGGGCGGCCACGCGCGACCCAGCGCGCGCCAGAACGTCGACCGGGTGGTGCGCGCTTCGGCGAGACTGCGCGCGATCAACGGCAGCGCGCCGACCCACGGCGCCCCGGTCCAGTCGAGCTTCACCTCATGGCGCAGACTGAACAGAGCGAAGACTCCGAGCGGCAACACGACGGCGATCTGCAGCAGGCGCCAGGGACGGATCATCGCGACCCCCACGCTGAGCGGAATGGATTGCGGCCGGCGCCGAAAGACGGTGCCCGCCACGGCGAGCAGGCCCGTGGGTGTGAGCAGGACCATCGCCGCGCCGATGAGGCGGTGGAGGGAAAAGCGGGGTGCCTCCGCCAGGCGACGCGACGTCTGGAAGGCGAAGGAAGCCCAATCGTGCTGCGCGTTCCAGATGACGACCGGGGCGAATACCACCGCGCAGAGCGCCACGGCGCCGTACGGCTGCCAGCGGCCGAGCGAGCGGCGGGCGACGGGATCCGTGAGCATGAATAGAACGGCCGCGAGGCCGAGCAGACCGATGGTGTATTTGGAGAGCAGCCCCAGCCCCATCGCCAGACCGGCCCACACCCATGCGCGGGATTGATTCGCAACGAGCGCCCGCTCGAGGAAGTACAGCGCGCCCGCCCAAGCGGCCGTCAGCGGCGCGTCCGGGGTCATGAGCATGCCGGAAAGAAAGAAGAAGGGCAGAGCCTGAGCGAGGACCAGCGCGAGCAATGCGGTGCTCTCGCCGAAGAGGTTGCGCGTCAGGCGAAACACGAACACCGCGGCGACGACGCCGCACAGGATCGCGCCCACCCTCACGCCGAATTCGGTGTTTCCGAACACCGCGGTGCCGAGGCGGATCAGCCACGCCACCATGGGGGGATGGTCGAGATAGCCGATGTCGAGATGCTGCGAGTAATTCCAGTAGTACGTCTCCTCCGGCAGCAGGTCGATCCGACCGCTGAAGATCAACCGCAGCAGGAAGGAGTAGCCGATGACCGCGATCGCGAGCGGGCGCGCATCCTGGAGTCGCAAGGCTCGGAAGTTACGGTAATATGTCCACAGACGCACTGCAGCCCCCCGGCGAAGATTCAGCCGTAGATTAACCCACTGAAAAACCAAACGCACAAACCCGCGCGTGGCCCGGCGCCGTCGGCACCGGAACCGGCCTGCGAGGCATCCGGGCGAAGTCCCACCGTGAGGCGTTGCCTCGTCGTGCTGCTGACCGGACTGCTCGCGTCGGGGCTTCTGGGCGGCTGCACGAAATCCGCGCACGCGCCGGCGACCGCCGAGCACACGGCCGTCCGCCCTGGGTTGAAGCTGACAGCGGACGAGATTGCCAAGCTGGGAGTGACCCTTGCGCCGGCCGGCCCCGCACGATATCTCGGCGGCATCGACGGCTTCGCGGTGGTCGTGGGCCGCGATGTCATCGTGCAGGCGGTGACCGACGTGATCACGGCGCATGCCGCCGCACATCAGAGTCATGCCGCCCTGGCACGAATAGAACGGCTCGCCGGCACCGCCGGCGCCGACAGCGCCGTCGTCCGCGAAACGGCCGAACGACAGACAGTGGCCGACGATGCAGCGGTGCAGTTGGCCGAGGCGAAGGCTTCCTCGATGCTCGGGCGCCAATCGCCCTGGACGGGACCCGAAGGGGCGGGACTCGTCAAGGCTCTCAAGGCCGGACGCATCGACGTCATCCGAGTCTCCTTCCCGCTCGGCGGCTTTCGGATCGACGCTCCCGGGCGCCTGCGCTTGAACCGCCTCGACCATCGGTCCGACGCCTCGTCCTGGCCCGCCTCCCGCATCTGGCCCGCGCCGGCGGACGCCTCGATGCCCGGCCGCAGCTATTTCGCGGTGATCGAGCACGCCGATCTCGCGGAAGGCGAACGGTTGCTCGCCCGGGCGACAGACGCCCTGTCGGCGTCCGCCCGGGTCGGCGTGCTGATCCCCGCGTCCGCTGTCGTCATCAGCGCAGACAAGTACTGGTGCTACACCAAGAACGTGAACGGCACGTTCACACGCATACCGGTGGACGTCGATCGTCCGCAGGCGGGGGGTTACTTCGTGCACGATGGCATCAGTCCCGGAGACCTCGTGGTCACGTCCGGCGCGGGACTGCTGCTCGCCCGCGACACGGGTCCGGCCCCGGATGCCGGCTCGGCCGCGGACGCCGACCCCTAGGATCCACGGCAATGCGCGGTCTCGTCTCCCTTTGCGTTCGACATTACGGCGCGTTGACCGCGCTGTCCGCACTGGCTCTGATACTCGGCCTTTGGTCGGCAATGCATGCGCCCCTCGATGTCTTTCCGGAATTCGTTCCCGTCCAGGTCGACATTCAGACCGAGGCGCCCGGATTCTCCCCGCGGCAGGTGGAGGAACTGGTCACCAAACGGGTCGAAAGCGCGGTCAATGGCGCCGCGGGACTCGCCACCCTGCGATCCGAGTCGATACCGGGCTTGTCGGTCGTCACCGTGACATTCTTGGACAGCATCGACCTGCATGTCGCCCGGCAGGGCATCTCCGAGCGACTCTCGGAACTCGGCAGCACGCTGCCGGCAGGGGTGGGTGCGCCACGGCTCTCGCCCTTGGTGTCGAGCACGATGGATCTCCTCAAGATCGGATTGCTGTCCGACCGGCTCGACGCGTATGCGCTGCGAGATGCGGCGGACTGGCTCATCAAACCGCGGCTTCTCGCGGTGCCGGGCGTCGCGCACGTGATCGTCTTCGGCGGCGCCGTGCGGCAGATCCAGATCTCACCGGACCCCGGGAAGCTGTCGAGCTACGGCGTCACCTCGAGCGACGTCGCCGACGGCGCGCGCGCCGCCTTGGCGCTGCGCGGCGCGGGCTTCATCGACACGCGCGCCCAGCGCGTATTGTTGACGACTCCGTCGCCGTCGCCGGACATCGAGACGATCGGACTCGCGGTGGTCACGGTGCGCAACGGCATCCCCATCCGCCTGCGTGACGTGGCCGACATCGCGCAGGGTCCGGCGCTGCGCTCAGGCGACGCCCTGGTGATGGGAAAACGCGGTGTCATGGTGGCTGTCGCCAGCCAGTTCGGCGCCAACACGTTGACGACCACCGTGGCCGTGGAGAAGGTGCTCGCGGATCTGCGGCCCGCCCTGCAGTCGCAGGGGATCACGGTCTTCCCCGGACTGCACCGGCCCGCGAATTTCATCGAGCGTGCATTGCGCGACCTCGAGCGGTCCCTCACCATCGCCGCCCTGCTCATCATCGCCGTGCTGTTCCTGTTCCTGCGCGACTGGCGCGCCGCGCTCATCGCCTTCGCCGCGATCCCGCTGTCGCTTATCGCGGGCGTGGTGATGCTCGAATGGATGGGCCAGAGCCTCAATACGATGACCCTCGGGGGTCTGGCCGTCGCACTCGGCGTGCTGGTGGACGATGCGATCATCGACCTGGAGAACATCCTGCGGCGGCTGCGCACCAATGCAGAGTCCGGCCGCGCCCTCGCGCGGCTGCCGCTCATCATCGAGGCCTCGCTCGAGGTGCGCGCCCCGGTCGTCTTCGCCACCCTCGTCGTGATCGCGGTGTTCGTCCCGGAGCTGTTCGCCTCGAACGTCCAGGGGCATTTCGTGGGGCCTCTGGCGCTGGCGTTCATCCTCGCCGTACTGGCCTCACTCGCCGTGGCGATGACGGTGACCCCCGCCCTGTGCGCCCTGCTGCTGCGACGGCAGGACGCGCGAGCCGAGGCGCGATGGCTCACGCGGTTGAAGGCCGCACAATCGCGTGCGGTGCGCTTCGTCATCGACCACTTCACGGCCGTCGTCGGGACCCTGGCGTTGGCGGTCGCCGCCGCCGTGGCGGCGCTGCCCTTCCTCGGCGGTCTGTTCATGCCCGATTTTCGCGAGGGTCATTTCGTGCTGCAGGTGTCGAGCACCGTTCCCGGCACCTCGCTCGATGAAATGCTCGATCTCGGCGCACGCATCAGCGGCGACGTCCTGCAACTGCCGTACGTGAAGAGCATCGCGCAGCAGGTGGGCAGGGCCGAGCTGGGCGAGGACACCTGGGGCGCCCACCAGAGCGAATTTCACGTCGAACTGCGGCCCGACTCGACCGTGGATCAGGGTGCGGTCCAGCAGGATTTGCGCACCATCCTGCAGCGCTATCCCGGCATCCAAAGCGAGGTCGTGACCTTCCTCGGCGATCGAATCAGCGAAAGCCTGACCGGCGACACGGCACAGGTGGCGGTCAAGGTCTTCGGCGCCGATCTCGACGCATTGGAGCGCATCGGTTCGGAAATCACCGACGCGCTGACGCCGGTCAAGGGCGTGGTCGATCTGCAGTTCAAGCGTCAGAGCGGCACGCCGACGATCGCCATCCAGCTGGACGCCCGTGCCCTGGCGGCCTCGGGACTGTCGCGTGAACGGGTGCTCGACACCGTCGAATCCGCGTATGCGGGCACGACCGTCGGACAGACCTTCACCGGCAACCGCACCATCGATGCAGTGCTGCTGCTGCCCGCGGGCCTGCGGCATAGGCCCGAGGAACTCGGCCGGCTCCTCATCAGCGGTCCCTTGGGCGCGGTGCCGCTCGCCCAGGTCGCAAGCATCTCCCTGACTCAGGGCCGCTACCGCATCGCCCATGACGGCGGCCAACGCCGTGTCTCGATCACCTTCAACGTCGAGGACCGGGATCTGCAGACGACGGTGAAGGATGCGAGGGAAGTCATCGCGCACAGGATCCGCCTGCCCCCCGGGTTCTTCGTCGAGTTCAGCGGTGCGGCCGGAGCGGCATCGGCCATGCAGCGCCAGTTGACGCTCTACGCGGCGCTCGCGCTTGCCGTCATCGTATCGGTGCTGTTCGTGGCGTTTCGCTGGCGCGCCAACAGCTGGCTGGTGATCGCAAATCTCCCCTTCAGCTTGATCGGCGGCGTGCTCGCCATCGCGGTCACCGGAATCGGCATATCCCTGGGAAGCGTGGTGGGCCTGGTCACCGTCTTCGGCATCAGCGCGCGCAACGCGATCCTGCAGCTCTCTCACTATGAACACCTGGTGGCGGTCGAAGGCGCACCCTGGGATGCCGCCACGGTCCACCGCGGCGCCAACGAGCGCTTCATTCCGATATTGATGACGGCCGCCGTCACCGCACTCGGCCTGGCGCCCCTGGCCCTGAGCGCAGCCCATCCCGGCCAGGAAATCGAGGGCCCGATGGCCATCACGGTGTTGGGCGGCCTGATCTCATCCACGCTCCTCAATCTGGTCGTGCTGCCGGCCCTGAGTCATCGGTTCAGCGGTCCCGCGCCGGCCGTTCCGGGCTGAGCCACCGAGCACGCACAGATCCGGCCGGCGTTGATTTACACTCGGCTACATGAGACCTCTCAACGCTCTGGCCTTGTGGGCGCTGGCCGCCTGTACCGTGACCCATGCCGCCGCATCGGATGCGTCCTCCGTTGCCGTTCGCTGGCGCAATGAAAGCCGCGCCACGCGCATCGTCCGCGACACCTGGGGAATCGCCCATGTCTACGGCAGGTCGGACGCGGATGCGGTCTTCGGCGCCATGTACGCGCAGGCCGAGGACGACTTCGGACGCATCGAGCGCAACTATCTCATCGCGCTCGGCTGGCTCGCCCGCGCCGAGGGTGAACCGGCCGTTTACAACGACCTGCGGCAGCGGCTGTTCGCCGATCCGGATCGTCTCGCGGGACTCTATCGGCGCGCTCCGCCGTGGCTGCGGCAGTTGACGATCGCCTGGGCGGACGGCCTGAACTGTTATCTCGCGACGCATCCACAGACCCGTCCGAAGGTCATTCATCATTTCGAGCCTTGGATGGCCCTCTCCTTCACGGAGGGGAGCATCGGGGGCGACATCGAAACGGTCTCCCTGCACGACCTCGAATCGTTCTACGGCGCCGCCGCCGCCGACCCGCCCCCTCCGTCCGCCGCACGACCGTCGGAAACGCCGGGTACCGGACCCGGCGGCTCGAACGGCTTCGCCATCGCACCCGCCCGCAGCGCCTCCGGCCATGCATTGCTTTGGATCAATCCCCACACCTCGTTCTATTTCCGCTCCGAACTGCAAATGGTCAGCACGCAGGGACTGAATGTCTATGGTGCCGCCACCTGGGGGCAGTTCTTCATCTACCAGGGGTTCAACTCCCACAACGGATGGATGCACACGTCCTACGGCGGAGACGCCATCGATGAATACGCCGAGAGCATCGTGAAGAACGGCAAGTTGCTGCGCTATCGCTACGCCGGAGGCTCGCGGCCGCTGCGCACGCGCCGCATCGAGATCCGCTACAAGCACGGCAACGGCGAGGGCCGGCGGCGATTCACGGCTTACTTCAGCCACCACGGGCCGATCGTGCGCTCCGAAAACGGCAAATGGGTCGCCGTGAAACTGTTCGACGATCCAGTGCGGGCCCTGATGCAGTCGTATCTGCGCACCAAGACGACCGACTACCGCTCGTTTCGCGAAATCCAGGACCTGCGCACCGACACGTCGAACAACACCGTCTATGCAGACGCCGACGGCACGATCGCGTATTTTCACGGCAATTTCATCCCGAGGCGCGACCCCGCATTCGACTACACGCGGCCGGTCGACGGCAGCGATCCGCGCACCGAATGGCGGGGACCTCATGCGCTCGACGAGACGATCACCCTGCTGAACCCGGCGAACGGCTGGATCATGAACACCAACAACTGGCCGTTTTCGGCGGCCGGTGCCGACAGTCCGAAACACGGAAGCCATCCCGCGTACATGTGGACCAAGGGCGAGAATCCGCGCGGCCTGCACGCCACCGAAGTGCTCGAGCACGCCCGCCCGCTGACCCTGGATGGCCTCATCGCCGCCGCCTACGACGGGCATCTGACCGCCTTCGACGCGTTGCTGCCGCCGTTGTTCGACGCCTTCGACCGGCTGGGTCCGGACGACCGGCTGCGCGCGACGCTGAGTGAACCCATCGCGGTGCTGCGCGCCTGGGACCGGCGCACCGCGGCGGATTCCGTGGCGACGGCGGTGGCCATATTCTGGGGCAACGCCCTGGTTGACATGAAGGGACCGCTGGCCCGCGAGGCGGATGAGCCGGTGTACGATTTTCTGGTCGGCGGCTTGAGCGATCGGGAGCGGCTCGCGGCGCTCGGCTCGGCCGTCGGATCCCTCGAACGGGATTTCGGTCGATGGCGCACGCCCTGGGGTGAGATCAACCGCTTTCAGCGGCTCACCGACGACATCGTGCAGCCGTTCGACGACGCGAAGCCCAGCCTCCCGGTGGGCTTCGCGCCGTCACAGTGGGGCGCCCTCGCCTCCTTCGACACCTCGATGCCGCGCACCACGCGGAAAATCTACGGATCCGTCGGCAACAGCTTCGTGGCCGCCGTGGAGTTCGGCACTCCGGTGCGCGCCAAGGCCATCATGAGCGGCGGGGAAAGCGGCGATCCGGCATCGACGCATTTCACGGACCAGGCGTCGATGTTCAGTCGAGGCGTGTTCCGCGACATATGGTTCGAACCCGCCGAGGTCACGGCGCATGCCGAGAAGACTTACCATCCGGAAAGCCACGAGTGACGAGGATGTCGCGATGCGCTTGACATATCATGAATCGGATCGTGCGCCGCCTCAGCGCGAAAAATCATGCGGTTCCTGATACTGCCTTCCGTCACCCGGCAGCATGGAGGCGATCGTCAGGGTGTCGACTCGCAGAAAGCCGCGCGCACGGATGCGCGCGCATCGTTGAGAGAATCGCGGTGAGGCGTTTCGGCCGCACGGTGCGGAACGCGGCCGCCGCCGCATGCCTCGGCATCCTCGGAATCGTCATCGCCGCCTGGCTGCTGGTTCGCGCGAGTCTGCCCGACATCGACGGCAGAGGCTCGCTGACGGGACTCGGCAAACCGGTCACCATCGAACGCGATGCCGCGGGAGTGCCGACCATCACGGCCCGCAGCCGTGAGGACCTGGCCCGCGCCCTGGGCTACGTACACGGACAGGATCGGTTCTTCCAGATGGACCTGCTGCGCCGCGCCGCCGCGGGCGAACTGTCGGCGCTGTTGGGCCCGCCATTGCTGCCCGTCGATCGGAAACTCCGCGTCCATCAATTCCGCCGCGTCGCCCGCGCGGCCGTCGCGGCCCTCGACGCCCGTCAACGCTCGCTGCTCGATGCCTACGTCGCCGGCGTCAACGCGGGGCTCGGATCGCTGCGCAGCCGGCCGTTGGAATACTGGCTGCTGCGCCAGCGGCCGGCACCCTGGACCGCCGAGGACAGCGTGCTGTGCGTGCATGCCATGTACCTGCAGTTGCAGGACGCCGAAGGTCACGCCCAACTGCAACGCGGACTGTTGCGCGCGACGCTGCCGGAGGCGGCGTGGCGGTTTCTCGAAGCCGGAGCGCCCGAATGGGATGCGGCGGTGGATGGCTCCCAGTCGGCGGAGCCGCGGCTGCCGCTGCCCGAGGAATACGATCTGAGAACCTTCAAGGACCTGCCGATCGCCCCGCCGCCGGCCGTCCTCGAACATCTGGCAACGCTCGGCAGCAACAACTGGGCTGTGTCCGGGTCACGCACTGCGAACGGCGCCGCGCTGATCGCGAACGACATGCATCTCGGGTTTCGAGTGCCTAACATTTGGTATCGGGCACGGCAGGTGGTCAAGGCCGACTCCGGTGGTTTGGATCTGACCGGCGTCACGCTGCCGGGCACGCCCGCCGCGGT
>JBBIKV010000056.1:0-26344 GCA_037445285.1 Nevskiaceae bacterium
CCGAGCACGCGCACGCCGGCGGAGGCATCCGCGCCGTCCCAGGTCGTGTCCGATTGGTCCATCATGGTCTGGAACACCGCGTGCCGGCCGCGATAGACCTTGCTCGGATCGCCATCGATGCTCTCGGCGTTGGCGAGGTTGCTCGCCGTCGTGTTGAGGCGGATGGTCTCGGCATTGAGGGCGCTGCCCGCGACGTTGAATACACTGAACAAGGACATCATTCGACTCCTGACCGCCGGCTCACTGGCCGGCGATCGCAAACTGCATGAGTGAGATCTGGGCGTTGATGAAGGTGAGGCTGGCCTGGTAGCGCACGTTGTTCTCGGAGAAAGCCGCCTGTTCCACCGGCATCTCGACGGTATTGCCGTCGAGCGAGGCCTGGTACGGATTGCGGTACATCAGTTCGCCCACCGACAGAGCGCCGTCGGTCGACGCCAGATGGGTCGCGTTCGTACGCGTGACCGGCAGCGACATGGCGCCGTCGGCCCCGCTGAGCACCGCGGCGAAATCGATGTCGCGCGCCTTGAAGTTCGGCGTATCCGCATTGGCCATATTGTTGGCCAGCACGCTGAGCCGCTGCCCGTGCACCAGTAGTGCCTGCTCGTGAATGCCGAAAAGGTTGTCGAACATGATTGCGATTTCTCCTCGGTGAATACCCAAGCAAGACGTGTGCCAACGCCTGCTGCCCCGCCGATTGGGGCCTCGGGCATCGCAGACTGCGACCTACGCCACACTTTTCGGGCGCGGGGCGGGCCGGCGCCGGCCGCGGCGCCGCGGGGCGGCAAAATCGTGCCGGGGAGCGCCGCCCGCCCGCCCATTCCATGCCGGCCGTGGCGGAGATGGCACGGCACTTGCTTGCTACTCGACGTGTTCCACGAAGCGTCAAATTGTCGTCGTTGGGTCGCGGCCGCCCTCTTGGCCGCGGCGCCGCTGGCGTGTCTGGGTGGAGCGCCCGCCGCCGCCCCATTTCAAGATATCGCTCAAGTGGAAGAGACAGCCCGGTCGGCGGCCCAGCGGCTGCTGCCGCTACAGGGGGATCAGCGCCTGCAAATCGGCCCCATTGCCCCCGCGCTTCACCTTGCACCCTGCGAGCATGCGATGAAGGCCGCCCGCGCGCCCGGAATCGAGGTGCCCGGACGCGCATTGATCGAGGTGCGCTGCGAGGGGCGGACGCCCTGGCACCTCTATATCCCGGCCAAAGCCACCGGCACGGCGCCCGTCGTGCTCGCGGCGCACGCACTCGTGGCCGGCACCGTGCTCACCGCGAAGGACCTGACCACCGAACGTCGCGACCTCCTCGGTCTGCCCCCGGGGTACTTGGACGACCCGGGACTGGCCGTCGGCCTCACCGCCGTCCGCGGCGTCGCGGCCGGCGCCATCCTCACGAATCAGCAATTGCTGGGGGCGCAGGCGGTCAAGCGCGGTCAAAGCGTGACGCTGATCGCCGATGCGGACGGCATCACCGTCCGGATGGCGGGCCGCGCCCTGAACGACGGCCTGGTCAACGAACGGATCAGGGTCCAAAACCTGTCGTCCGGCAAGACGGTCGAGGGCATCGCCCGGTCGGCACAGGTGGTCGAAATTGTTTTTTGAAATTCCCCTTCAGTGATGTGCGTCACAGTCGATAACATCACGAGCGGGGCCTATTTGGGTTCCGCAGACTAAAGTTCGGTGCAGACCTGACGATACCATCGTACGGGTAGGCTGCTTGCCCAAGGAGAATTTCAGGTGCCAAACAGAATCAGTGGATACAAGCCGACGGCCTCGTCCGCCCCCGTCAAGGGCCCGGGCGGAACCGCGCCAACGGTCGACAAGTCGCCGGTCGAGGCCGCGAGTGCCGCAGCGGCGGCCCCGACATCGGACCAGGTGACCTTTACGGGATCCGCACGCGCGCTGCAGAAGTTGGGCGAAGCGGTCGCCAACGCCCCGGTGGTCAATTCGCAGAAAGTGGCATCCGTGAAACAGTCGATTCAGAACGGCACCTACACGGTCGATGCGGGCAGCGTCGCCGACAAGATCCTGCAATTCGAGCGCGGATTGAAGTAGCCGTGAGCCACGACGCCCACCAACGGCTCGAAGTGTTGCTGGATCGCGAGATCGACGCGGCACGGTCACTCGCGAACACCCTGGAAGTGGAGCGGGCGGCACTCACGGGTCCGTCGGCGGAGGCCGTCACCGCCGTGGCGGCGCGTAAAATCGAGCTGATCGGCGTCATCGAACAGATCAACCGGCAACGGCTCGAGGTCTGCGACGCATTGAACGTCTCCCTGCCGCACATGCATTTGGGAAGGGTGCCGGTGGTGGACGGCGTCCCGACCGCGATTGTCGACCGCTGGCGCTCGCTCCTGGATTTGATCTCGGGCTGCCGCGTCGCCAATGAAGTGAACGGCTACATCGTCAATGCCCGCCGGGGTCAGGTGAGCCAGTTGCTGCAAATCGTGCGCGGCACGGGCGCCCCCGGCACCTATGGACCCCAGGGGCGGCAGGATTCCCAGTCGCTGCGGGCGCTGGCGCGGGCTTGAATCATGTTGGTACTCAGCCGCCGTGCCGATGAGTCGATCGTGATCCAGCCTGCGGAGGGGGCCGATCGCAGCATGACCGTCGCGGAACTGTTCGCCAACGGACCGATCCAGATCACGCTGCTCGGCGGCACCGGCCGCCGCGTCAAGATGGGCATCGAAGCACCGGAACAGCTCGCGATACGCCGCAAAGACATCGCTTGAACCTAATCCCTTGAATTTTTTGACATAACAATAAAAATATTTTCGAACGCGTCGCCAACCCCGAAGGCCGTGTGCATAATGGAGGCCCGCCAAGATGCACAGGTAAAGGGAACCCCAGGATGGAGCGTCGCTTGCACACCCGCCACCGCGCACGAACGACGGTCTACGTGGTCATGTCGGGACGAAAGAGCCGGATCTGCAAGGCGAAGAACCTGAGCGCGAACGGCGTTTTCGTTGAAACGGAAAATCTCGGGCTTCGCAAGGGACAACAGGTCCACCTGGCATTCGCGATCAACCTGGGCCTGGTGACGAAGATCCACCGGCGAACGGCGATCGTCGCCCACGTCACCCGCGGCGGCACCGGCCTGATGATGGAGCAATTCGCCGGCCGCTGACGGGCGCCCTCCGCCGATCCGGCGGCCGATCGTCATACCGAATCCTGTAAACTGACGGCGATGCCGCCACCGAATCCGCCGCCCACCGATGCCATCCGCATCCGGGGTGCGCGTCAGAACAATCTCAAGGCTCTCGACCTCGACCTGCCCCTCAACGAATTGATCGTTGTCACCGGCGTCAGCGGGTCGGGGAAGTCGTCGTTGGTGTTCGATACCCTGTACGCGGAGGGGCAGCGCCGCTACGTCGAGACATTCTCGCCGTACGCCAGGCAGTTCCTCGACCGCATGGACAAACCGTTGGTCGACCGCATCGAGGGCATCCCCCCGGCCATCGCCATCGATCAGACCAACCCGGTGCGGACCTCGCGATCGACGGTCGGCACCATGACCGAGCTCAACGATCACCTGAAGCTCCTGTTCGCGCGCGCCGCCGTGCTGCATTGCCGCGGCTGCGGCCGGCCGGTGCGCCGCGATACGCCGCAAACCATCCTCGAGGATCTGGCCCGGCGCGCCGACGCGGCAAATGACCCGCGATTGCTGCTGACCTTTCCCGTCCTCGTGCCGAAGAATTTCACGCCGGCCGAAATCTTGGCGTTGCTGGGCGCCCAAGGTTACACCCGCATCCATGAGCAAAACGGCGACATCCTGCAGGTCGTGCAGGATCGGTTTCGCTGGTCGGCGGTCGATGCGGGCCGGGCCGGCGATGCCGTCGAGGCCGCACTCAAGATCGGCCACGGCCGGCTCGACGTGTATCCGCTTTCCGACGCCGGCGAGGCGGGTGCGCCCTGGCGCTTCTCGACCGACCTGCATTGTCCCGACTGCGACCTGCGCTACAGGGATCCGAACCCGAGCACGTTCAGCTTCAATTCTCCCCTGGGTGCGTGCGACACCTGCCGCGGCTTCGGCCGCAGCATCGGCGTCGACTATGACCTGGTGATTCCGGATGGCTCCCTGTCCCTGCGCGGCGGGGCGATCAAGCCCTGGCAGACCGAGTCGTACGAGGAATGCCAGACGGATCTCGTGAAATTCGCGCGCAAGCGCTCGATCCCGCTCGACACACCGTGGCGCGACCTGAAGCCCGCCGAGCAGGCCTGGGTGCTGGACGGCGAGGGCGAATGGACCAAGAACGTCTGGTACGGCGTCAAGCGCTTCTTCGCCTGGCTGGAGACCAAGGCCTACAAGATGCACATCCGCGTGCTGCTCTCCCGATACCGTTCCTACACGGAATGCACGACGTGTCACGGTGCCCGGCTGAAGCCCGAAGCCCTGCTGTGGCGGGTGGGCAACCCCGCGCGGAACATCCGCGAGCTGATGCTGCTGCCCATCGACGAGTGCCGCCATTTCTTCGCCACGCTCGAGCTGCCCGCGCCGCTGGACGACGCGGTCGACCTGCTGCTGCGCGAGATCCGCGCCCGCCTGCGCTACCTCAGCGACGTCGGATTGGGCTATCTCGATCTCGATCGTCAATCGCGCTCGCTCTCGGGCGGCGAAGTACAACGCATCAATCTGACGACCGCGCTCGGCACCTCGCTTACCAGCACGCTGTTCGTGCTGGACGAGCCTTCGATCGGGCTGCATCCCCGCGACGTGGGCCGCATCGTCGGCGTCATGCAGCGACTGCGCGATGCCGGCAACTCCTTGGTGGTCGTGGAGCACGATCCCAAGGTCATGCAGGCGGCCGACCGCGTGCTCGACATCGGTCCGGGACCGGGGGAGCATGGGGGCGGGATCGTCTTCTACGGACCGGTCCGTGAGCTCGCGGCGGCCAAGGGCTCACTCACCGCGGACTACCTCTTCCAGCGCAGGCGCGTCGAGATCCCGCCGGCGGTCGACGTTCGGCAGGGCGCCCCGGCCGGGGAGTTGCGCCTGCGCGGCGCGGCGGAACACAACTTGAAGAACATCGACGTGACCGTGCCCCTCGGCCGGCTGGTGTGCGTCACGGGGGTCAGCGGCTCCGGCAAGTCCACGCTGATCCATGACGTGCTGTACCCGGCGCTGCTCCGGGCCAAGGGCAGACCCACCGATCACCCCGGCCGGTACCGAACGCTCGAGGGCGCCGAGTTGATCGATGCGGTGATCATGGTCGACCAAAGCCGCATCGGCCGCACCACCCGCTCCAATCCGGCGAGCTATGTCGGTGCATTCGATGCCATTCGCAGCCTTTTCGCCAGGCTGCCGGAGGCGCTCGAGCGCAAGTACACCGCGGGCACCTTCAGCTTCAACGCCGGGAACGGTCGCTGCCCCGCCTGCGGCGGCAACGGCTTCGAACACGTCGAGATGCAATTCCTCTCGGATGTGTACCTGCGCTGTCCTGACTGCGACGGGCGGCGCTTCCGCGCGGAGATCCTCGAGGTGAAGCTGGCGCGCGGCGCCGCCGCGCCGCGGAGCATCGCCGACGTGCTCGACCTGACGGTCTCGGAAGCTCTGGAGTTCTTTGCGACGGACCGCGAGGTCTGCCTCAGGTTGGCTCCGCTCGCCGATGTCGGCCTGGACTACCTGCGCCTCGGCCAACCCGTGCCCACCCTGTCGGGAGGCGAGGCGCAACGCCTCAAGCTGGCCGGCCATCTGGCCGAAAATGCGTCGCGGGAACAGTCGGCGCGCATACGGTCCGGCGCCGCGGCCGGTTCCCGGGGCGATGGCGGACACAAGGGCTCGCTGTTCCTGTTCGACGAGCCCACCACCGGCCTGCATTTCGACGATGTCGCCAAACTGCTGAGGTCGTTCCGGCGCCTCATCGACGCCGGTCACTCGCTGTTGGTCATCGAACACAATCTCGACGTGGTGCGCGCCGCCGATTGGATCATCGATCTCGGACCGGAGGGAGGCGGAGCCGGCGGCGCCGTGGTCTGTGCAGGCACGCCCGGCGAGGTGATGCGCGTCGTGGCCTCGCATACCGGACGCGCCTTGCTGGAGGCGGAAGGCCCCGCGTCCTTCGGCAGTGCCGTGGCGGACGCCGCCGACGCGCACCGCCCGCCCGTGCCGGACGCCATCGAGATTCGCGGCGCGCGCGAGCACAATCTGAAGAATGTCGACGTCAATCTGAGCCGCAATCGCTTCACCGTCATCACCGGCGTCTCCGGCAGCGGCAAAAGCAGCCTCGCCTTCGACATTCTGTTTGCCGAGGGACAGCGACGTTACCTCGAATCGCTCAATGCCTATGCGCGGCAGTTCGTCCAGCCGGCCTCCCGGCCGGACGTGGACGCCATCTTCGGCATCCCCCCGACGGTGGCGATCGAACAGCGTACGAGCCGCGGCGGGCGCAAGAGCACGGTGGCCACGCTCACGGAGATCTATCACTTCCTGCGCCTGCTCTACGTGAAGCTCGGGGTTCAGCACTGTCCGGTCTGCAACGCGACGATCGAACCGCAGACGGCCGATGCGATTGCCGCGCGGGTGCTCAAGGACTACCGCGGACGCGAGGTCACCCTCTCGTCGCCGCTGATCGTGGCTCGCAAGGGCCTGTACACGGCATTGGCCAAGTGGGCACGGGGCAAGGGATACGACCGGCTGCGGGTCGATGGCGATCTGCTCCCGACCGCCAAGTGGCCGCGGCTCGACCGGTTCGTCGAGCACAGCATCGAGCTGCCCGTCGCCACGCTGACGGTGAGCGCCGGCGGCGAGGCGGAGCTGCGCGACGCCCTGTCCACCGCGCTCGCTCACGGACGCGGCGTCGTGCACGTCGCCGCCACCGGCGCCCCGGCCGCCGCGCAGCCCGCCGTCTTTTCGACCAAACGGGCCTGCCCCCACTGCGGCACCGGCTTTCCGGAACTCGATCCACGGCTGTTTTCCTTCAACTCGCGGCACGGGTGGTGCAAGACCTGTTTCGGCACGGGGCTCGACATGGCGGAGTTCGACGCGGAACAGAGCGGCGAAGAGTCCAAATGGCGCGACGCCGGGCCGGCCGACGGGATCTGTGCGGACTGCGGCGGCGATCGCCTGAACCCCGTGGCCATGCACGTGCTGTTCCGCGGATCGTCGATCGCCGCGCTCACCGCGCTGCCGGTGCAGGATTTCGCGGCAACGCTGGCCAAGGTCAAGCTGACCGGCCGGGAGCGCGACATTGCCCGCGACCTGATCGCCGAACTGGGCAGCCGCACCGCGTTTCTCTGCGACGTCGGCCTCGGCTACCTGCAGTTGAACCGCGCCGCCCCCACCCTGTCGGGCGGCGAGGCGCAACGCATTCGCCTGGCGGCACAGCTCGGGTCCAATCTGCAGGGCGTCTGCTACGTGCTCGACGAGCCCACCATCGGACTGCATCCCCGCGACAACGTCGCCCTGCTCGACACCCTCGACCGGCTGCGGGCCAAGGGCAACACCTTGGTGGTGGTCGAGCATGACGAGGACACGATTCGCCGCGCCGACCACGTGATCGATCTCGGTCCCGGCGCCGGCACCCGGGGCGGACGCGTCGTGGCGCAGGGAACCGCGCAGGAACTCGAGCATCAGACCGACTCGCCGACCGGCCGTTGTCTGGCGGCACCCTACCGGCATTCCCGTGCCGGGCGGCGCCCGGTCGGGCGGGACACGCCCTCGATTCAGATACAGTGCGCGACGCTGCACAACCTCCAATCGGTCAACGCCCGCATCCCGCTCGGCCGCCTGAGCGTCGTCACCGGCGTCTCCGGATCCGGCAAATCATCGCTGGCGCGCGACGTTTTGCTGGGCAATCTCAAGCGCCTCCTGGTGCGCCCCGCCCGCACCACGCGCGCCCAGGCGCCCGAGGCCGCCATCGACGGCTGCAGCTCGATCGACGGGTGGCGGGCGGTGAGCCGCGTGCTCGAGGTGGATCAGACGCCCATCGGCAAGACGCCGCGCTCCTGCCCCGCCACGTACATCGGGTTTTGGGACTCGATCCGCAGGCTCTATGCGGAAACCGGCGATTCACGCATCCGCGGCTTCACGCCCAGCCGGTTCTCGTTCAACACGGCGGGGGGCCGCTGCGAGGCCTGCGAAGGGCAGGGCATGCAGCGCATCGAGATGAACTTCCTGCCGGACGTGCAGGTGCCGTGCGACGTGTGCGGCGGGCGCCGCTTCAACCCCGAGACCCTGTCGATCCTGTTCAAAGGACGGAGCATCGGCGAAACCCTCGCCATGAGCGTCGAGGACGCCGTCGAATTCTTCGCGGCCCAACGCAGCGTCCAGCATCCCTTGAGCCTGCTGGCGGACGTGGGCCTGGGATACTTGAGTCTGGGTCAGCCGAGTCCGACGCTCTCCGGCGGCGAGAGCCAGCGCATCAAGCTGGTGGCCGAATTGGCGAAGGTCCGCACCGATGCCCTGGGACTCGACATCGCGCGCCGCGAGGGTCAGCACACACTGTACGTGCTCGACGAGCCGACCGTGGGGCTGCACATGGCGGACGTCGAGAAACTGGTGACAGTGCTGCAGCGCCTGGTGGATGCCGGCAACAGCGTGGTCGTCATCGAACACAATCTAGACATCATGGCCGAAGCCGACTGGCTCGTCGATCTCGGTCCCGAGGGCGGCGCGGGCGGCGGACGGGTCGTCGCGCAGGGGCCGCCGGAGGCGGTGATTCGCAAACCGGGCAAGAGCCACACGGCGGCCATTCTCGCCCGCTTCCTCGCCGAGCGCGGCGTCGCCTGATCGGCGGGCGCGGCACCCTTCGACGTACGCGGCCCGGTCGGGTCATTGCACCGTCTGGGCCATGGTGATCAGTTGGTCTTCGGTAACCGTGCCGACCAGCGCATAGAGCTGTCCGTACGAGGACCAGAAAATGAGCCCTTCGACCAGCGCCGATCCCAGGCCAGTCCCCTGAACGTAAACCGCATCGATGCTGCCCGGCAGTTCGATCTGCTTGATCACCAGCAGCTTGGACGGCAGCGGAATCAGCAGCGCGGACCGCCAATCAATCGCCCGGGCCAGGCGCCGCGCCTTTTCACGCTCGACACCCAATTTCTCCAATTCATACTCGGCAACCTTGCGCACGCTGAGGTTGGCCGGTATCAGTGCGTCCGCCTCCGGCGTTTGCAGCATGCGCACCGATTGGCGGCCGTTTTGATAGTTGAGCTGCACCGCCGCAGTCACGGTGGCTGTCCACGTTTGCAACGGGTCATTGGCCTGGACCGGCGATTCATTTTCGGCCTCGCCATCCTCACCCATTGTCAGGCTGGTGGTAATCGTCACGGCACGACCAGTGAACAACTCCACGCCCGTCAATTCCAGCGCACTCGGAATCAAGGCGGGTATCTGCACGCCGAATCCGGCCGCCGCGGCTGCCGCCGCCGGCGTTGCCGCCTGAATCGCCAGCCCCGGAGTACCCGTTACGATCAGGACGGGGGCTGGCGGCGACCCGGCTTGCGGCGGAACACCGGTCGCCAAGAGCGAGGCCGCGATGAACGCGCCACAGGCGGCTTTTCTAAGTGCGTCGCTCAAGATACCGCCTCCGGTGGTCATCTGTCCTGAAAATCCTCGCCGAGATTGCACGCCCGTGTCGCGCCAGGGGCCGGTCACGTGCTTGGGCGCTCCTTTATGTTTCACGACATCACCTAATTGGTTACAAACACGCCATAAACGGGTGCGGTCAGCCCCGCGAACGCGCCCGCAGGCGGGCCGATGGCACTGCCCGTGACGTTGTATTCGAGCAGGCCGCTGTCCGTCGCCACGTAGATCTGACCATGACTGGAACAGGACATGGCATGCGGATTGGACAGGGTTCCTACGTACTGCGTGCCAAATGTCGAACCGTAGGCACCTCCCAAAGCGCTGTAGTTCTGTCCGATTCCAGCTCCGACGCTGCTGGAGTAGCCGACGAAGCCGACGGCTACCACATTCGCGGCACCCGCCGGAAAGCCGGAGCCCGCACAGTAGGCAATGGCGTAGGGCTCGTCGATGCCCGCGAAAGCCGGTGGCACAAACTCCGTCGAATAGTTGGTGGTTTGGTATGGATTGCCCGACTCGTCATATTGCTGCACGCCGGCCGTCGGCGGGGAGTCGAGCGCTCCCACGTAGTTGGCCACCCAGAGGGTGTGATCCGTTGCGCTGTAGGCAATACCAGACGGTCCATTGTGAAATGGAAAGGCGCCCGTCACGGTCACGGCCGCGCCGTTGACATCGTACACGTTGACGGAAGCGTTGCCGTTGGTCACGAAAAACCGCGAGGTATCCGCGGCAAAGGCGATGCCGCGTGGATTGTTCAGACCGGCGAACGCGCCACCCGTCAACGTGACCGGCTGCAGCGTGAACTCGTTGTAGGCCACAACGCTGTTGCTCGGAGCGCCCAGGGTCACGTAGACGTTGCCGTTCGCCACCGTCAGCCCGCCGCCGCCCAGCGCACCCACGGTCCCGGGTAAGGCCGCCGAGTGCAGCAGGTTGCCTTCGGTATCGTACGAGAACAGTGTGTTGCTGGAGTCGACCACGAACACGGCCGGCGTACTGTTCGGCGCATACACGCCATAAACGGGCGGCGTCATCCCGGCATAGGCCCCTACCGCCGGCCCAATTCGGCTGCCGCTGACATTGAACTCCAGCAGGCCGCTGTCATCCCCCACGAACACGTCGCCGCTGTAGGTACAGGTCATGGCATGCGGATTGGTCAGGGTCGTGACGTACAGGGGACCGAATGTATTGCCCGAGGTATCGAAGGTCTGACCGAGTCCTCCGCTGGAGCTTCCGCTCACGTTCACGAACCCCACGGGTACCACATTGGCTGCGCTCGGGGCAGGCGTACCGGAACCGGTGCAGTACGCGATGCCGTAGGGCTGTTCGTTTACGGCATTCACTGGCGGCGCAAACTGGCTTCCATAGCCGAAGGACTGCGCGGCATTGCCCGCCTCATCGTATTCCGCCACGCCATAGACCGGCAGGCTCGACCACGGCGCACCGAACAAATTCGCCACCCAAAGGGTATTGTGAGTCGCATCGAACGCAATGCCGGAGGGCCCATAGTGATTCGGAAAGCTGCCGGACACCGCCTGAGCGATCCCGGTTCCGTCATAGGCCGTCACGGACGCACCACCATTGGCGACGTAGATTCGCGAATTATTCGAGTCGTACGCGATGCCGCGCGGAACGTTCAGGCCGGCAAAACTGCCGGCGGCCAGAGTGACGGGCTGCAACGTAAACTCGTTGTAGGCGGCAACGCCGTTGGCCGGCTGGCCCAAGGTCACGTAAACGATTCCGTTGGCCACCGTGATTCCACCGCCGTTCAGGTTGGCTATGGGTCCGGTGATCGCGGCCCGACGCAGCAGATTCCCGCCGGCGTCAAACGAATACAACGTGTTGGTGGAGTCGACGGTAAACAGGGCCGCGCCGCCGCTCCCCACGGGGGTCACGGTCACCGTGGCCGGTGAGGGCGCGGTGGATCCGCCCGGGCCGGTGCACGCCAGCGTGTACGTGGACGTGGTCGACGGCGTGACGGACTGTGTACCGCTGGTCGGTTGTGCTCCGGACCAGGCACCGCCGGCGGTGCAGGACGTTGCATTCGCGGAGGACCAGTTGAGCGTCGCACTCATTCCAGCCTTGATGTTGGTGGGCGTGACGCCCAGGCTGGCCGTGGGCGGCGGTGGAGCACTCGTCACGTTCAGCGTTGTCGAGGCGGCCGCCGACGTCCCTCCAGGACCCATGCAAACAAGGGTGTAGGTTGCCGTGGCCGCGGGCGAAACGGACTGTGAACCGCTGGTCGATTGTACGCCCGACCAGGCGCCGCCGGCGGTGCAGGACGTTGCATTCGTGGAGGACCAACTGAGCATCGCAGTGGCGCCCGCCGAGATGCTGGTGGGCAAGACACTGACGCTGGCGGTAGGGGGTGGGGGCGGCGGTGTCGTCACGGTCACTATGGCGGTGACCGGCGCAGACGACCCACCAGGGCCCGTGCAGGTCAGCGTGTACGTGGCAGTGGCCGTCGGCGAGACGGTCTGTGAGCCACTGGTCGGCAGACTTCCCGACCAGGCGCCGCCCGCCGCGCATGAGTTTGCGTTCGCCGACGACCAGGAGAGACTCGAGGACTGGCCGACGGCGATGCTCGTGGGGTTGGCGCTCAACGATGCCGTCGGCAGTGGTGCGTAGGGCGTGACGGTTATGGCGGCCGCGGCTCCACCGGTGCCGTCGAGGTTCTGGCACGTCATCGAGTAAGGGAAGGACAGTGGATACGGGTGATTGGGAATGAACGGCGGATATGACAAGGTCACCGACCCCGAAAGCGGGAGCGAGTCCCCGGCGTTGTACGGCGGCGTCGCTCCGATCCAATTCTGATCGGCGGTGCACGTGTCCGCATCCGATGTCGTCCAGCTCAGTTTGATTGACTGGCCGCCGGAGACTGTGCCCATGGCAGGAGTGAACGAGACATTCGGGTCACAGGCAGCGAGCAGCAGCAATCCCACGGCCAGGCCCATGCGCCCGGCGAGCGCACCAAGGGACCTATGGATGCGATTCATGACAACACTCTCCCTGAGGCATCGTTGTTCGCCAATGTCCGGCCGATGAATCATCCGCCGTGTCGGCCGCCAATCCGGGGCTGGTCCCAGGCATGCTGACAGGCGATCGGGCGGCGGGCGCCCTCCAATTGGAGTATGCGGAGTCAAATAAATTGGGCGGGCGCGAGTTAACGCCGGCAAATTCATGTCGCGTCAGCGCAGGGCGCCGACCTCCCGCACCAAAAGCCGGACAAGGTCGGCCTGTCGGTGCGTACCGGTCTTGATGAGCACGTGCCGGAAATGGGTTCGCGCCGTTTCGTAGCTGATTCTCATGTCATCGGCAATTCTTTTCAATTCATGCCCAGACAACAAGCCCATGACCAGCGTGGCCTCGGTCGGCGTCAACCGATACGCCTCGACCAAGCGTTGCTTGGGAGCCGTCCCGCCGCGCACCGGGTCGGTGATGAGCACGAGTACGCGGGTCGGGTGCAACTCGAACCAGGCAGTCTCGACGTTCAATGGCGCAATGAGCAGCATGAGGGGTCGCTTGCCGGACGGCCTCTCCAAGGGCAGCGATGAGCCACACTTGGAGGTGGCCGCGCGCAGAATGGCAGCGCGCAATGCGCAGGTCGCCTCGGAACGTGCCGCGACCAACACGCCGTCGAGCATTCCGATGCCGTCGCGGGCCGCGATGAGATCCTCGGCAAGGCGGTTGAGAAATACGCTGCGGCCCGCGTGATCGAGCACAACCACTCCGTGCGTCAATTGATTGATCGCCGCTTCCGCATCGGCGGCCATGAGCTGGGTTTGTGCCAAACGTGCCGAAATCTTCAATGCCCGTCGCAGGTGCGGCGCGATGAGCGCGAGTCGCTGCCGTGCATCGGCGCCGAAGGCGCCAAGCCGTGCCCGCCGCCATACGCCCAGCGCGGTCGCGCGCGTTCCTTCGACACCCAGATTGACGCCCATCACGAACTCCATTCCCTGCGGCGCAAACCAATCGTTGTAGATTTCCGTGCGGATCCACTCCGACCTGGGAATGAGGGCCTCGCCGGCGACAACCCGTCCGACCGGTTGAGCACCCGTGGGTTGCATGAGCGGATTTCGGGAGGCGAAGTGCCGCGTGTAACTTTGATGAAATTCCGTGGCGACCCGCCTCGAGACGTTGACCGACTCATGGCTCACCCAGTCAAATTGACTGAGGTTCCCGATCGATGCATCACATTGATCCGCGACCGCGTCCATCACGGCAGCCCAGCGCGCAGGCTCCAGAGCTGCCTCGTAGATTAGATCGACCAGTTCGCTGAGCGAGAGTTTCGGCACGGCCGCATCGACGTTAGGCGAGGGTGGGCGGGAAACTGCGGCGACGCATACGCGGTGCTGGATTGGCGGTCCTGTTTATGATCCCCCCCCCGGCGAGGTTTGACAATGGTTTTGTCGGCGTGGGACTAATGACCCGTGCCCCCCCCAGAAGCGAGTCGAATGAAATACCAGGAGACCTCCATGACGATCGACCGGTCCTTGCCGTGGGATGGCGGATGCCGTTGCGGGAGGCTGCGTATTCGGACCACCGCACTGCCTGTTCTGACGATGGCCTGCCACTGCCGCGGGTGTCAGCGAATGAGCGCCAGCGCGTATTCGTTGACCGCGATGTTTCCGAACAGTGGCTTTGCAGTGAGTGAGGGCTCACCCGTCATCGGCGGGATGCACGGCGAGCACCGCCATTTTTTCTGCGCACATTGCAAGAGTTGGGTGTTCACCCGGCCGCACGGCGTCGACGAATTCGTCAACGTTCGTCCCACGATGTTCGACGAGGTGTCTTGGTTATCGCCGTTCATCGAGACGTACACGAGTGAAAAGCTTCCCTGGGCGGATACTCCGGCGCGTCGTCGCTTCGAGAAATTTCCGGCGATGACGGAGTACGCCGGACTGGTGGCGGATTTCGCGAAGCACTGGTCGAGTCAGGCATAGAGTGTCCGCGTCACGGGGCCGAAGGGGATGGCCCATCAATTTATTTGACCGATCCAGTGGGTAACGTCGTCGAACTCAAGCCCCCCCGACCGGGGATCCGCATGGGCGACGCGCGTGAGCCTAAGTGCGGCGGCCGTTTGGCCACCCACGCGCGATGAGGACGACGGTGATGTGCAGATTCGGAGCCGCGGCCAGTAGCCACATGGCATCGGTGTCGTCGCGAAATTCAATCGATGAGGATCCGGGGTCGGCGAAATAGCCATTGAGTCGACGCGTCGCGGCGTCTGCCCGCCCACAAACGGCGTAGCACAGCACGGGGTATTCGTGATCCGGACCCGTCTTCAACCGCAACGCGACCGCACAGCTTGCGCCGTCATGACCGCCGACGGCGGGTCGTGGTGCGACAGTCTCTGCTCCCGCGATGTCGGTCTGATCGATTTTGAAGGAGGAATTGCCGAACAGCCCGAAGAACCGGCTCTGCTGAACCTCACACTGGCCGGTGCCGCCCGAGCGCGCGCACCGTACCCCCAGATCGGAGGGTCCAAACATGGTGGTCAAGAGCAATGTCGCGATGATTACGAACGGAACGAAACCGACGGCGAGCACCATCAAGAATTGTCGTGTCTTGTCCAGGCCCTGCTCCGTGGACAGTGCGAGGGATGTCGAAGTTAGCACACTGATTCCCAGCTGCTCTCGGGGCGCTTGCGGCCATGGGCCGGTTCGACACACTCTCCATGAGGATGACTTCCAATTCCTCCGCCGTATCGGGTAGTGTGTCCCAGGCGATCGCCGGCCAGACCCGAATTGTCGACGATTTTGCACGGCTACGATCAGGACAGCGAGTGCCAAGGATCCCTTCATGTTGAACTGCGCCGTCGTTGCGGACCCTCGCTGCCTGCTGGCCGCTGTTGCAATGAGCCTCGCCGCGGCGGCGGGCACGGCGGCCGACCTGGCGGCGGATGCGCACATCGATCGTGTGACGGTGTATCGGCAGGGTGCGGTCGTCACCCGTGTGGCCGAGGTGGCCGTGCCCGCGGGAACCCACCGCCTGGTATTTCGCGGTTTGCCCGCCGATGTCGACCCGAAGACCCTGCAGGTCAGCGCGGGCAATGCCGGTCTGCAGCTGGGTGGAGTCGAAGTGGCGCGCATCAACGAAGCCAATTTCGTCTCGGAACCCGAGCGCGACCTGCGGCGTCGGATCGAGGAGACCGGCGATCAGAAGGCCTCGCTCAAGGACGAAATCGCCACCGCACAGAATCAGCTCAAGCTCCTCGATTCTCTGGCCGCTAATCCGGCCGGGGAGACGAGCAAGGCGGGAATCGACGCCGCCAATCTCGCGGCGGTGCTCGGCACGATGGGAACGAGCGAGAGCGCGGCTCGAAGACGCATCCGGGAGGCCAATGCGCAGCTTCGCACGGTGGATCGCCAACTCGAGAGGCTGCAGGCCGATCTGTCGAAGATCGCCACGACCAGCAAACAGAGCACGGAGGTGCGCGCGACCATCCTTGCCAACGCGCCTCTGACCACCGGTGTGGCGATCTCGTACAAGATCACCAGTGCCGGCTGGGATTGGATCTACCAAGCCCGACTCGATACCGCCAGGAAGCATCTGGTGCTGGACCGCCAGGGATCGGTCACTCAGGGCAGCGGCGAGGACTGGACGAACGTCGAGCTGACGTTAACGACGGCTCTGCCGGCCGGAGATCTCGAAACTCCCGCTCTGGGGTCGCTGTTTCTCGATTTGCGTGCACCGGAGCCGCCCCGCGCGGTCGCACAAAAATTCGGGAATTCGGCCAGGGCGGCGGGTGCACCGACCCCTTCCGCGAACGCCGACTTGCAGGAGATGGTGCTCACCGGAGCGCGGCGACAAGGCGCCGAGGCGACTGCCACCGACTATGTCGCCGATTACCATGTGCCCTCCCGCGTGTCCCTGCTGGCCGACCGCCAGGCGCGACTGTTTCCGATCGGGGAAAACGCGTTCGATGTCGGCTTGGTCGCCCGCATAGTCCCTGGCGCCGATCATGCGGCACATCTGGAGGCAGTGTTCAAATACTCCGAACCGCTGCCCATCGAGGCGGGGCAGCTTGAACTGTACCGCGATGGCGCTTACGTCGGCGAAGCGGATACGGAGGCGTTCCTGCCCGGCGCCGATGTCCGCATGCCCTTTGGGGTCGATGAACGGATCCGCGTGAGCGTCCGTGATGAAGCGGCTCAATCCGGCCAAAAAGGCCTGTTGAGCCGACAAGTGGTCAACGAGACGCGGCAACGTATCGACATCACCAATTACCATCCGATCGCCATTCCGGTCGAGGTTCTCGACCGAATTCCGGTCAGCCGAAATGCGGATGTCCACGTCGAGATACTCAAGGGGGCCACCGATCCGTCGATGAAGGACCTGGATGGGAAGGCCGGGGTCTGGCTCTGGAAACTCGAACTGGCGCCGCAGCAGACCGTCACCATTCACCGGGCCTATGCCGTGGAGTACCCGGCGGGCCGGCTGTTGCAGGAAACGAATGGACCTGCCGTTCCGTGAGCCCCAACGGTGGGCATGTCATCGCATCGACGATCGCCTCGTGCGCACACCATCCCCGGCAATCCTGTCGGATTCGGGCGTTGGTGAGGCCGCTCAACCCCGACTCCGCGAAATTCCATCAATTCGATTGAGCTTACGCGACCCGGGAGCGCCGCGCCGTTGGCGGTGACCGCACCGAGCTCTCGCGGGCCGCGGCTTGCCGCGGCTTCGCAGCGACGGCGGCATCGCTGACACGGTACCTGTCCATCGCCAGGGTGAGGTCATTGGCGCGGGCCAGGAGTATCTGGGCCGCGGCCGCGTCCTGCTCGACCAGCGTCGCGTTCTTGCCGGTCATGTCATCGATCCGGGCAATGGCGCCGTTCACTTCGCCGATGCCCGCCGTCTGTTCCCGGGTCGCGGACGCGATCTCGGCCACCGCCTTGTTGACGTTCTGCACGGCGCCGACGATGTCCTGCAGCATCGCGCCCGACTGGTCGACCAGCTTGGCCCCCTCGTCCACCTTGATGACGCTGTCGTTGATGAGCGCCTTGATTTCCTTCGCCGCTTCGGCGGAACGCCCGGCGAGGCCCCGGACCTCGGAGGCGACCACGGCAAAGCCCCGGCCCTGGTCGCCGGCACGGGCCGCTTCGACCGCTGCATTCAACGCCAAAAGGTTGGTCTGAAAGGCGATCTCATCGATGACGCCGATGATGTCCGCGATCTTGCGGCTGGAAACATTGATCTGTTGCATGGCGACGATCGCGGCGGACACCACGACACCGCCCTTTTCCGCATGCTCCCGCGCGGTTTCGGCGAGCCGATCAGCCTGGGCGGCATTCTCCGCACTCTGAGTCACCGTGGCGGTCATCTGCTCCATCGCCGAGCCGGTTTGCTCCAGGGCCGACGCCTGTGTCTGGGTGCGGCTGGACAATTCGGCATTGCCCTTGGAAATCTCGTCGGCGCTGGCCCGGATCTCGACGACGGCCGATTTGATCGTGCGCACGACGTTGGAGAGGTTCTCCAGCAGTTCATTCAGGCCGCCCGCCAGATTGGCGTGGAAGCCCACCTTGCCCTCGACGGGAAGGCGCGCCTGCAGATTGCCCTTGAGCGCCTCCTCCACCACGGAACGTACCTCCTGCTCGACCGCCACCTCGCGGCTGCGGCTGCGCCATTCGAGCACCGTGCCGAGTCTGCCGCCGGACAGATCCACGATCGGACTCGCACTCAGCACCAACGTGTGGCCGCCGATGGACAGAGTCTCGGTGTGTGCGCTGCGCAGGCGGGACAGCGCCGCGCGGTCGAGACAGGGTACGGGTCGGAACATGTCGATCGACGACCCGACCAGACGAGTGCCCGAGAATTGGGTCAACTCGGCCTGCAAATCGTTTTGCAGCTGCGCAAACGTCGTCTTCGCCGCCTCGTTCGCGTAGACGATCTCGAACGCTTCATCGACGACGAGGACCACGGTGCCTGCATTGTCGAGGGCCTGGCGTACCCGGGTGTTCTCCGCGAGCATCCGGTGATTCTCCGCCAGGACCTGGCGGTTCTCGGCCAGGGTGGCCCGATCCGCCTCGATACGGCCGCGCAGGGTCGCCTGCATCTTGTCCAGCGATTGCAGCACCTGTCCCGTCTCGTCCGCCGTGTCGACGACGATCTCGTTCTCGTAGTTTCCCGCCTCGATCGCCGTGAAGGTGCCGACGACCCGGCGCATCGAGCGGGTCAGTCCACGGGTGAAATACCCGGCGAGCAATATCGCGACGATCACCATCGCCGCCACGAAGGCGAGGGCCAGATTCCGCTGCCAGCGCTCCGCGGACAGGCGTTCGGCCGAACGGGTGCGCACCTGATCCATCAACAGATCATGCAACCCTGCGAGCGAAGACTCGAAATGGGCGCTCTGTTCCATCACTTCCTGCGAGGCGACACCGACCGGCCTGCGGGTCATGATGTTGGAGGCCACCCATTGCTGATAGGCCTCAAAGTCCTTTTGCGTGGTGCGAAGCGCCGCCATGGCTGCCTGCATCTGCCGGCCGAAGGCCGCGTCGTGGTTGGTCCGGGCGCGTGCGCCGAGCGACTCGAGCTTCCATTCGGCGTCATCCATCAGCAAGCGGATGTTGGCGGCCAGTGCATTGATCTTGGCCTCCTGCTCCTGGGTGATCGACAGCATCTGCGCCGCGACCGGCGCCGCGGCCGCACGCAGGCCGCCGAACGCGAAGGAGAGCCGGGGAATCTGCAGAACCGCCAGGTCCTGAAGGTAGAACTGTTCGAGATCGCCATCCCGGTCCAGATGATGCGTTTCCGCTATCAACCGCACGAGCTTGGTCAATTTGGCCGACAACGCGTCGTGCCGCTGCGCCGAGTCTTCCGGCGAGAGCTTGCGCCATTGCCGGTTCAATCCCGTCCAGTCGGCCTTGATGTCGTTCCACAGCGCGCGTTCCGGCGAGCCTGCGCGCCCGTACTTTTCTTCGGCCCTGTCCTGGCCCGCAATGCTGGCATCGAGGCGTGTCGCCGCCTCCTGGATCCGTTGTTTGAAGTATCCCGCGTTCGCCTCTCCGGCCAGAACCGTCGCCGTGAACGACGCATGTGCGGCCAGTGCGCGGCCGGCCTCCTTGAGGCCGTCGAAGTAGTGCAATCCCTCATCCGCCAGGGCGTGCTCGTTGATCCGCGACCACAGGCCGACGGCATATTCGACCGTCACGTACGCCAGGGGCAGCATCAGGACGATGACGATCATCGCCAATTTGTGCGCCATCTTCATCCGAGCCACGATGCCCATGAGTATCTCCCCCTGCTTGACTTGAGATTTTCGTACGGTGGCGCGCAGGGAACCGCGCACGGCGCCGCTGACTCGTCCTCGGAGCATGTCGGCCGGTTGCTGCGGAACCTTACGAAAAACCACGCACCGGCGCGAAACCCGACGTCCTGGGGCCGGTCCCGGTCACCGATTTTTTCATAATGCGCAGCCGGGTGTGATGGGCCTCTCAAGTCGGACCGCGCGCGTCTCAGAGGTGCGTCTCGGAGGCTCAATTTCGACCTCCGTGGGCCGATAGCTGCTCTGCGTGCGCGCCGTACGCTCGACCGTTTTCCGGAGTCTCCATGCCTAGAATCCCTGTCGTGTTCCTCCTGGCCACCGCGGGCTGCGTATGGGCAGCACCGAGCTTTGCCGATGCCTGCCAAACCCCGGCGGCACCCAATACCTTTCCAGAGCCGGCGAAGGCCACGGAACAGGACATCCTGGCCGCACAGCAGTCGGTGAAGAAGTATCTGACCGACATGGAGTCCGTGCTGAAATGCATGGATGCCGCGCACAACGATCACGGCCACAACGTGGCGGTCGACGACATGCGCGATGTCGCGACGAAATTCAACACGATTCTAAAGGCCTACAGGGCTCGCCAGGCCTGAGAGGTTTGCGCCCGCCTGAGTGCGCCGACGAATTCGGCGATCTTGTACCAGGCTTCGCCCGCGACGATCGACTCGCAGTCCTCCACTTCGCGCGCCTCGAGGTCCACATGCACCGGACTGCCGTTCACGGTGACCACCAACCGCGCCGTGTCGCGGGCCTGCAGGCCGCCGGACTTGCAGTGAATGGCCTCGAACGGGATGCCTGCGCGCTCGAGTTCCTCGCGCACGTGCGCGGCGATTTTCAGCTTCCCGAGTTCGAATGCCGTGAGCGACAACCGCCGGAATCCGGTCAGGGGGTCACGGCCGCGGCGGCATCTCGGGAAACGCCGGAATCGCCGCATTCGGCGGATCCCACGCCTGTGCGCGGCTGGCATAGATGCTCATCGCCGGCACGACCTGCGAAGGGTCGTCGAGCGTGCCGGCGCGCAACATCAGCATGCCGGGCATGGCCCGGGGACGCGAATACACCGGAGTGCCGCAGATCGGGCAGAACACGCGCTCGATATCAAGTCCGCTCCCCCCGGGCTTGGTGTAAGTCGCGGTCTGTCCGGTGATCTTGAGTGCGCCTTCAGGCACGGCCGCCACGGTCACATGGCCGCAGCCGGTGCCCTTTTGACAATCGATACAATAGCAATGTCCGCTGAACACCGGTTCGGCGCCCGCCTCGTATCGCACCGCCCCGCACAAACAGCCTCCCTTCAAAGACATGCGGATTCTCCTTGCTGATGGCCTGCCCCCTTATAGGACAATCGGCGGCCGCGTTCAACCCGAACTCAACCGACGCCGGATGCGGCACAATGCCCCACCTCCTGAGAAATCCTTCGAGTTCGCGGGGCGATCATGATGTCGACGACAACCAGTCTGCTCCGCATTGCGGCGACCGTGCTCGTCACGCTCCTCGTGGGGCTGCCCGCGTTCTGGGGGGGATTCGCACTCTGGTATCAGGTGCCGGGATCCGCACTGGTCCGGGGGTTCGGCGTGCTGCTGTGGGCTTGTTTCTGCCTGTCCGTGTTGGCCGTGCTGTGGCAGGGAAGATGGACGCTGGCGCTGCTCGTCTTTTCGGCCGCCTTCGCCGGCATGCTTCTCTGGTGGACGCGGCTGCCGGCGACGAACGACCGTGCGTGGGCGGACGACGTCGCACAGATGACCACGGGCACGATCGAAGGCAATCGCGTCACCCTGCACAACGTGCGCAATTTCGACTGGCGCACCCAGACCGATTATACCCAGCGATGGGAGACCCGCAGCTACGACCTCGATCGGCTGAAATCGGTGGACATGATCATGTCGTATTGGAGCGGACCCGCGATCGCGCACATGTTGGTGTCGTTCGGCTTCGACGACGGCGCGCAGGTCGTGTTCTCCGTCGAGATCCGGCGCCAGCGCACCCAGGAATTTTCGGAGATCGGGGGGTTCTTCAAGGAGTTCGAACTCAGCATCATCGCGGCGGACGAGCGTGACGTCATCCGCTTGCGCACCAATGTGCGCGGCGAGGACGACTACCTGTACCGGATGCGCCTGCCGGTGAGGGACATGCGTCTGCTCTTTCTCGGCTATGTAGGCGAGGCAAACCAGCTGGTCGGTACGCCGCGTTTCTACAACACGATCACCGTCAACTGCACCACGCTCGTCTATCAGATGATGCAGGGGATCGTCGGGCACCTGCCCCTCGACTACCGTCTCCTCCTGTCCGGATATCTGCCGGAATACGTGTACGGCGTCGGCGGCCTCGACCGCCGATACAAACTCGAAGAGTTGCGGGCCCTGGGGCGCATCACGGAGCGCGCGCGCGCAGCCGATCGCAGCCCGGCCTTCTCTGCCGACATCCGCCGCGGCATCCCGGACTTCGATCCACCGCCGTAAGCCCGAAACCCCGCCCGGCCCCCGCGACGAGATCACGAAGGGCGAAATACGCGTTATCCTTCGCCGGGAGCGCATCGTGCCGGGCGTCGACGACGGCCTGCGCCCGGGGGGGGGGGGGCGAACGCCTGATCCGACGCACTCAGGAAATACAGCCCGCCAAATGCCAGGACCGCGAGTGACAGCAATCCGATGAGAGACGAGCCCAGCAGTTTGACGGCCGGTCGCATCCCTTTTCCCGGGGTGGCAGAGCCCACCGCGGCTATTTAAGACTTTGTCGAACCGAGTCCATTCATCGCAGGGCTGGGTATGGGCGGCGTTGGCCCTGGCCCTGGGTATCGGCATATTCGGTCGCGGCTACTGGACTCCGGACGAACCCCGGGAGGCGGACATCGCCTGGCGCATGAGTTGGCAGGCGGACAAGGCCGTGCCGCTGCTCGCCGGCGAAGCCTTCTGCGAGAAACCGCCCCTGGCCTATTGGGTGTCGGGCGCCGCGATCCGCGCGCTCGGAGCCGATGCGTGGGCGGCGCGCCTGCCGAACCTGCTGTACGCGCTGGTGACGGCACTGTCGGTCGGATTGATCGGACGCCGCGCTTGCGGTCCCATCGCAGGAGCGGTCGCCGCTGCCGCGATCGGCACTTTCCTGCTCTCGTACCAGGCGGCCATCTGGCTGGCCACCGACGCGCCCCTGCAGGCGAGCGTCGCCGTCGCGTTGTCGGGTCTGTACGTCGGCTTTTACGCCGATCGAACCGCAATCCGCCTGCGCGGCTACTCGTGCATGCATGCCGCGCTCGCCGTGGGCTTTCTGAGCAAAAGCGCGGCCGCCTGGATGGTGCCGACCCTGGCCTTCCTGACGCTGGTGCTCTGGGAGCGGCGCTGGCTCGAACTGCGGCGTTGGGAGTTGTATGCAGGCCTCGCGATTCAGGCCGTGGTGATTCTCACCTGGGTGGGGTTCGTCTACCTGGGCAGCGATGGGGCGGACCATTTGAAGGTGTTTTTCTGGAACAACCTGGCCGGACGGTTCGCACACGTCGACGCGCCCGAGCAATTGCAATACGCCGCCGCACATCGCAACACCCCGGGCAAGTATCTGATCGAACTACCCGTCTACCTCTGGCCCTGGACCCTCCTGGTACTCGCCGCGATCCGACGGGCATGGACCCGGAGAGGGGCAGACCCCGAGCGCATGCGCCTCGTGCGCTTCGCGCTCGCCGCGTTCGTGCCCACCCTGGCGGTGTTGTCAGTTGCCGCCACCGCCCGCAACATCTACCTGGCCCCCGCACTTCCCGGGCTCGCGTTGCTTCTGGGCTGGTGGGCGCGGGAACTGCTCGTCGCGCACGACCGCTGGGATGCGGCCGCCCTGATCGGCACCGCCGTGCTGTTGTTGCTCGCGGTGACCGTGGCGGGCGGCGCCGTGCTCCTGATCGCCGCCGAGTCGTGGGACGTCCTCGCGGCCCGCGGCGCCTTTCTCGCCGTCTCCGCCGCGGGTCTGCTGGCGGGCGCGATGTGCGCGGTGTCGGCGTGGCGGGCGGTGCGTCAGGGGGTGATGCCGCGCGCGCTGGTCGGACTGGTGCTGGCCTACTGCGCGCTGCTGATCGGTCCGGCCTCTCAGATCTACCGTCGTGTCGACGCCTGGCAGGACCTGGCATCGATCGGCCGCGCAGTCGGGCACGACGCCCTGCGCCGTCCCATCATTCTCTTTGCGCCGGACGAGACCACTCGCGCATTCATGGACATGTATGTCCGAACCTCGGTGGGATTGGTGCCCGCCCCCATGACGCCGGCGTCCGTCGGCAACTTGCGGGCGCAGCTCGCACTCGCGCCCGACAGCGTGGTCGTGACGCAGTTGCCGGGCCGCGGCCCCAGTCCGTCGTTGCTGGCGCTGGGCCGGCGCTGGGGGTTGGAGCGGCTCGTTCCTGCGCGCCCCCCGAGCTCGGACCAGGCGCCGCCGTGGGCGGCGGGATTGCAGTTGCGCGTCGCAGACCGCTACGCCCTGCCCAATGGCCGCCGCTACGTCCTCTTGGAGCCGGAACGTCCCGCGAGCTCCCGATAGAGCCGCTCGTATTGGACCGATTGGCGGCCCCAGGAAAAATCCTGCGCCATGGCGTTTTGCACCAGTTGACGCCAGCTCGCCTCCTCGGCGTGCCAGTCGAGTGCCGTTCCGACGGCCCACCGTACGGCGGGTGCATCGTAATCGTTGAACACACAGCCCGTACCCCGGCCTGTGGCGGGATCGAAATGTTGCACCGAATCGGCGAGCCCCCCCGTCCTGCGAACGATGGGAATGGTGCCGTAGCGCAGACTGTACATCTGATTCAAGCCGCAAGGCTCATAGCGCGAGGGCATCAGGAACATGTCGCTTCCAGCCTCGATGAGATGCGCCAGCGCCTCGTCGTAGCCGGAGCGAAAGGCCACCCGCCCGCGGTAACGGACCGCCAGCCCCTCGAAGAAGGAGACGTAGCGCTCCTCGCCGCTGCCGAGCAACAGAAACGCGAAGTCCCGCTCGTCGAGCAGTTGCGGCAGGGCAAGGACCAGCAGATCGAGACCCTTCTGATCGGCCAACCGCGTCACCATGCTGATGAGGGGTTTGCCCGGGTCGACTTCGATGCCGTTCGACTCCAGAAGGCGACGCTTGCTGGCGGCCTTTCCCCGCAGATCGCCGGCCGAGAAGTGCACGCTCAGATGCGGATCACAGCGCGGATCCCAGTCGCGGTAATCGACGCCGTTCAATATTCCGACGACGCCGTCCGGCCGCGCCCGCAGCGTGTCCTGCATTCCCATTCCCAACGGGGTGTCACAAATCTCGCGCGCGTAGGTCGGACTGACCGTGGTCACCGCATCGGCAAATTTTATTCCGTTTTTCAAAGGGTTAATGACGCCCATCGCCAGGTCGGAGGTATCCAGCAGCGACACGCGGGGCCCGAGATCCAGATCGGCGATCGCCGTGGAGGGCATGACGCCCTGATAGCCGATATTATGTATCGTCAACACGGATCGAACCCGGGCGAATTCCTGGATCGTCGCGTAGTGCGTCCTCAAGTACAACGGCAGAAATGCCGTATGCCAGTCGTTGCAATGGAATACGTCGGGGATGAAACCCAGGCGCCGGCAGCAGTCGAGCGTCGCGCGGGTAAAGAGCAGGAACCTTCGATGCTCATCCGGGTCGGTGGTGTAGAGGGCCGGTCGATCGTACATCGCGGGACAATCGATGAAATACATCGCGATGTCCGTGCCGGGAAAACTCGACGTCAGAACGGAAAATGCATGACTGGACGACCCCAGCGACATGTCGAGATCCTGCAGGCCGGGCACCGGCCGCATCCCGGGATGCGCGAGACGGACCGATTGATAGAGCGGCATGAAGCCGCGGACGTCATGCCCGAGGCGCCGGAATTCCTGCAGGAGAGCGCCGGTGACGTCGGCGAGTCCGCCGGTCTTCGCATACGGCATGATCTCCGAACTCAACAGGCACAGCCTTAATGGGATCATGCTGCGAGTCTAGCAAAGGGCCGAACCCCGGCGCGAAAAATCGGGTGCGATCTTTGTCCCACTGTGGCACGCTGGGGTTCGCTGCAGGCCCGTCCGATACTTCGATATAACGTCAGGATTGTATGCGACATGCTGCTCGTACGAACGCCGGACGCTACGTCAGCCGACTGACGAGCGGAACGCTGGCCGTGATCATGGCCGGGGGCCGGGGTGAGCGGCTCAAGGCACTGACGGAGCACCGCTGCAAGCCGGCGACCCCCTTCGGCGGAAAGTTTCGCATCATCGATTTCGTCCTGTCGAATTGCGTGAACTCCGGCATCCGCCAAATCGCGGTGCTGACCCAGTACAAGTCGCAGTCCCTGATCCAGCACATCCAGAGGGGCTGGAGCTATCTGCGGGGGGAACTGGGCGAGTTCGTCGAATTGATTCCGGCCCAGCAGCAGACCGGACCGCATTGGTATCGTGGCACCGCGGATTCGGTGTTCCAGAACTTGGAATTCATACGCTCCCATCATCCGACCCACGTCCTGATCCTCGCCGGCGATCACATTTACAAAATGGATTACGGTCCGATGATCGCCTACCACGAACAATGCGAGGCGGACATCACGGTGGGCGTGGTCG
>JBBIKV010000057.1:0-25814 GCA_037445285.1 Nevskiaceae bacterium
CACTCTTGCCATTGGCTTCCAAAACTTGATCATTTTATTTTCACGCGACTCCTTAGTTCGGTTGAAGGGACCAATGCCCGGCTCACTTTCGCGTCGAGGATCCACGAGAGCTCATTGGCCGACAGCGGACCGATAAAGCGCTTGGCCCGCGACGCACCCTCCGCTCCGAATTCGCCGCTCGGGTTGAATTTGACAAGCCAACGTCGCCAGCGACGGCCGGTGGATCATCGTGACCCGATGCCGTCTGCCGCAAGCGTCCCGTTCCGGGCTAGAATCCGACGCGGTTCTTCCGACGCGAACGGCATCCATGGTCTCCGTTACTGATCATTACGAAAATCACCTCGCGCCGATTTATGTTTGGATGACGGGTGGACTGGACAGCGCGATCGCGCAGGGTCGCGCCGAGGTGGAAGCGGTCTGCTCGCGCTCCGCCGAATCCAAGCGGGCCGTGGACATCGGCGCGGGGTTTGGCATGCATGCGATTCCGTTGGCCGATATCGGGTATTCCGTTCTGGCCATTGACAGCTCCGGCACGCTTTTGGAAATCTTGAGGAGCCACCGGGGTACCCGGCCGATCGACACCGTACGAGATGACCTTCTGTCGTTCAGGAAGCACCTCCATGCCCCGGCGGCTCTGATCGTCTGCCTCGGCGACACGCTGACGCATCTGCCCGATCGGCCCTCCGTGGAGCACCTGTTTGCCGATGTCGCCGAGGCCCTCGAGCCTGGAGGCACATTCATCGTCACGTTCCGCGATTACTCCATGCCGCTCGCCGGCTTGAAGCGCTTTATTGCCGTTCGCAGCGACTCCGACCGCATCCTGACCTGCTTTTTGGAGTATGACGACGAGTCGGTGACCGTCCACGACATTCTCAACGAGCGGGAGGGATCGCAATGGCGGCAGCGCATCAGCTCGTATCGGAAACTTCGCCTGTCATCCGAATGGGTTGCCGACACGCTCGAGACCAGGGGCCTTCAGGTGAGGATCGAACAGGCGCCTGCCGGCATGACGCGGCTGATTGGAATCCGTCCGCCCTCCCCGGTTCCCAGCGCGGAGGGCTGAATGCTCCCGACGTCGGGCCGATCAAGAGGACCCCGAGCGGCTGGTCGATCGACAGGTGCTTTCGTGGGCGCCGGCCGTCGCAAAGGAACGCCCGGGAAGAGGACCTGCTCGCTTGGGACGACCACAGCGGCCTCGGGTATGGCACCGGAAGGATGGCCGTAACCTTCGACATCGAGGGCATGCGCGCGATCAACGGGGATCTCGCGAGGGTCGAGAATCATTACCGCTTGGAAAAGCGCCATACGCCCATCGCCTGCAATCTGGACATCGAGGCGGGGGGTGGATGCCACGACGACGATTACGGCCTCGCCGACTTCGGGCGCGCCGTCATCACCGAGACGAACCGCGTTGGGATGGCCTTCGATAATCTTCCCGTCCGTCGACCAACGCCGGAATGCGTGCCGAGCGTTGGCAATCGATCCTCAGCGGCCGGGATCACGCCGTCACCCACACTTCGACCGGAATGAAGGCCTGGCGCCTCGGCACTCTGCGCCGACTGACCAGGGGCCACCAGTCATAGAGCAGTGCCTCCATCGGGCGCCACATGGCCACCCAGCCCAGACTGACGAAGCCAACGCGGAGACCCCGTGCGATATCGGCGCGCAACTCCCGTTCGCGGTAGGCGAAATAGGTGTGCATCGAGTCCGTCAGCGTCCGGGCCTCCTCCTTTGCCGCCTCCTGCGCGGGGAGGTGCGCCACCAGGCGCAGCCGCGGATGCGATCGCGCTTCGCGCAGCCGGATCGCGATCAGGGTGTCGTCGCCTTCCCGTCGGTAAATCGGGGTTCTGGATTCGGCAGACATGTCGGGCCACTCCCTCAGCGTGCAAACCGATCCAACGGGAGAATTCCTCTGCGGTGTTACCGCATGAAGCCCTCCGGCACGGCCCCCCGGGCCGGGCCGGGCCCGGCCGGCCGCGACGTCGGCGCGCTTCCGGCCTCATGCCGACCGGACCCTTCGGATCACAGCGACGGCCGTCGGCTCATTCACTCCGACCCCTCAGGGATGTGGCGCACCCGGATTGGCCGTGCGGCGGATGAAGTCGGCCGTATGGTCGTGCAGCGCCTTGAGCGAGGCGTCCTTCGCATACACCATATGGCCGGACTCGTAGAATTCGTATTCGATGTGGCTCTGGAGGGCGGACGGAATGGGGAGGTGGTGCATCTCATAGACGCCCTGGAAATACGGGGTGGCCAGATCGAAATAACCGGCGTGCAACTGCACTCGCAGATTCGGGTTGATCTTCATCGCGTTCGCGAGGTCCGGCATCACATTCGACCCCTGCCGCGATGACAGGGGCTGGCCGGATTGTCCCGGCAGCTGGTGCTGGAAATTCCAGGTCCGGAATATGGGGATGCTTGGTTTGAATGCCTGTCCCTCGCCGTAGTGCAGATCCTTGCGTACGTAGTCGTTGAAAATGGAGACGTAGGCGGAACCCAAGGCGGCCGCCTGTGGGTCGTAGTCGGCGCGCTGGGCCAGCGGGTCGATGTCGGGGCCGGAGAACCTGGTGTCGAGTCGACCGGTGGTCATGCCTGCGTCACCCTGAAGTGTCTGCCGGAACTCCCCTCCGTCGATGCGCAAATCCGCCTTGAGGATGTACTCGACCGGCAAACCCGTGTACTGGTGGAGCTTCTGCGCGACCGCATCGCGCTGCGCCGCGTCGAGTTCGGACCCTTGGGCGAGTGCTCGGGCGTAATCCCCCATGGCGAAGCGCTCCACTTCGGCCAGCAGCGCATGCAGGTCGGGATGCTCCGTGGGAAGTTTGTGGTGATACCAGGCCGTGGCGGCATAGGTGGGCAACACCGTTTCGTAAGGAAGGTCGACACCGGGATTGTTGGCCGGTCGATCCGGGCTCAAATCGAAATTCAGAATTTGCGACAGCAGAATCACGCCGTTGAAATCGATCGAGCGCTCCGCCTGCAGCTGATTGATCAGCACGGCGGAACGGGGCGTGCCGTAGCTCTCGCCGAATAGATACTTCGGCGAGTTCCAGCGTCCGTACTTCGATAGGAATTGCGAAATGAAGTCCGCGAACGCGTACGCATCCTGATCGACGCCAAAAAACGCCTTCTCCTTGTCCTTGCCTGCGATGCGGCTGAAGCCGGTGCCGGGTGCGTCGATGAACACGAGATCCGTGACGTCGAGCAGGCTCCAGGCGTTGTTAACCAGTGCGTAGGGTGCGGCCGGCGTGTGAGCGTCCGTGACCGTGACGACCCGGCGCGGACCGAATGCCCCCATGTGCAGCCAGACCGTGGCCGATCCCGGGCCACCGTTGTACAAGAAGGTCACCGGCCGCGACCCAACGCCGTTCTTGAAGTAGGCGACGTAGAACATCGAGGCCTCGGCGCTCGGATTCTTCTTCTCACTCTCCGCGGGCGCCGGTCCCTCCTTGTCGGATTTCGGATCGCGCGGCACATCATCCCAATCCTGCGGATGGACGATCAACGTACCTGCGACCGCCTGATAGCCGATGACCTGACCGCCGATGGTGACGCTCCCCGCGCTCGACGTGGTCTGCGGCCTGAACGGTTCGAATCTGGCATCGACCTTCTCGGACACGCTCCCCGATGTCGGGTCCGCAGGCGCCGGCGCGGCGGCCCGCGCCATGGCGAAGGACGCGCCGAATACGAGCGCCACCGTCAGCGCCGTGCAATGAGATCGATGGAACCAAGAATTCATGCTGCACTCCCCCTGCCGTTTGCCTCATCGAAGGCCCCCACGCCCGCCACTCCACCAGTGTGGTCCGCCGCGCCGGCCGCCGTCTTCATGCCGACGAAGGTGCTGCGCCCCGAGGTGCGGTAGTAGCCGCTCAGCATGTCCTCGGCGATGTTCTTGCCGATGGCGTCGAATTGTTCCATGACGAGGTCGAATCCCGCGTCCTGTATCGCCTGCAGGAGATACTCCCGCTGAATCCAAAACGACTGCCGGTTGTTCCAGGATGCCCAGCGGCGGTTGGCCCTGTCCTGGTACGCGCGCTCGTTGCGGAATTCCGAAAACCACCGCCCGGGAAGCCCCTCGTTGCGGGTGAGGTAGGACAATTTATGGGTGGTCGTTCCCGTGCTCTTCAGCGGCAGCACGCGCGCCAACAGGCGCCGGAGCTTGCGGGGATGAATCAGGCTCGGGGAATCGTTCGCCTCGGCGAAATGGGTCTGAAGTATCAGCAGTCGCTTCGTCGCCCGCGACAGCAGATCCAGGTATTCGCGTGGTTTGTCGAAGTGATAGAACAAGCCGCAGCAGAACACAATGTCGAATTCGCCGTATCGGGCGAGGTTCCAGGCATCGTCGCACACGAACTCGAGATTTTTGAGCAGGGTCTTCGACTGCACGTAGCGGCAGGCATCGATGTTCGCCTGGCGCACGTCGATGCCGAGCGTCTGCAGGCCGAGCCTCGCAAATCCGGTCGCGTATCCGCCCTCCAGACAACCCAGATCGACGATGCGCAGGTGGCTCTTGTCGCCGGGAAACGTCGCCTCTATGAGCCTCTTTGCGGCCAGAAACCACGGATGCTGCTCGGTGACGATTTTCGCGTCGGGCTTCGTATACGTGCCATCGTCAAGACGGATGTTGTGATTCGTGAATGTGATCAAAGTCGTCTTCCTGAGTGGTTGACCCGGCGGTCCCGCCTTGGGACGCCGCAGCGGCAGGCCGCATGGCGCACGCACGCCCCTCCTCCAAAATCAGCTGTGTATACGGCGTTTCGTCCAAAACGACAAGGCTTTGCCCGCCGAGTCGGCTGCCGACCGGCTCGTTGGCCTTCTTTGCGAAGCTCGACGCCGACCATCCAATCCCGGCATTGGCAAGCACCTCGGCTATAATACGAAGTCATCTCCCGCGGCCCCAGGATCCCTCATGAGCACCACCGTCAAAATCGACCCGATTGAAGTCGATCAGGCCCTCTATGATTTCGTGGCGCGGGAGTTGCTGCCGGGGTCGGGCGTGGAGGAGCAGTCCTTCTGGAAGGGGTTCGCGGAACTCGTGCGCCGACTGGCTCCGCGCAATGCGGCGTTGCTCCAGAAGCGCGATCAATTGCAGGCAAAAATCGATTCATGGCACCGGGAACGCCCCGGTGCGAGCTTCGATGCCGCCGCGTACAAGGCCTTTTTGAGCGAAATCGGCTATCTCGTCGCCGAACCCGCCGCCTTTTCCGTCGGCACGGTCGACGTCGACGTGGAAATCGCGAACGTGGCGGGCCCGCAACTCGTCGTCCCCGTGAGCAATGCCCGGTATGCCCTCAACGCCGCCAATGCCCGCTGGGGCAGCCTCTACGACGCACTCTACGGGACGGACGCCATTTCGGAGGACGGCGGTGCGGTTCGCGGCGGCGCCTACAACCCGCTGCGCGGAGCGAAGGTCATCGAGTTCGCCCGCCGATTCCTGGATGAAGCCCTACCGCTCACCGAGGGCACGCATGTCGACGCCGTCGAGTATTCCGTGTCGGGCAGCGGACTGGCGGTGAAGCTGCGCTCGGGCAGAACCACGTCGCTCGAGGCGCCGGCCGCGTTCGTGGGCTTCCAGGGCCGGGGCCCCTCGCCGTCGGTGATCCTGTTGATGCACCATGGGCTGCACGTCGAGTTGCACATCGACCGCGAACACTTCATCGGCCGCAACGATGCCGCCGGCATCAGCGACATCGTGCTCGAATCGGCCCTCACCACGATCCAGGATTGCGAGGATTCGGTGGCCGCCGTCAGCACCGACGACAAGTTGACGGTGTATCGCAACTGGTTGGGCCTCATGAAAGGCACTCTCGATGCGCAACTCGAGAAGGGCAGCAAGACCGTCATGCGCCGTCTGAACGCCGATCGCCGCTATCAAACCCCGGCGGGTTCGCAGATCGTCCTTCCGGGGCGCAGCCTGCTCCTCGTGCGCAACGTCGGTCATCATATGCTGTCGGAGATGGTGACGTTGAAAGGCGCTCCCGTCCCCGAGACATTCATCGACGCCGCGATCACCTCGCTCGCCGCGCTCCATGACGTTCGCTCCGCGGGTGCCCGGCGCAACTCCCGTCGTGGTTCGGTGTACATCGTGAAACCGAAAATGCACGGACCGGAGGAGGTCGCCTTCGCCGACGAACTGTTCGGGGGCGTCGAGGACCTGCTGGGCGTGCCGCGGAACACGCTGAAGATCGGCATCATGGACGAAGAGCGCCGCACGAGCGTCAACCTCGCGCAATGCATTCGCGCAGTCCGCGACCGCGTGGTTTTCATCAATACTGGATTCCTGGATCGAACAGGCGACGAAATCCACACGTCCATGGAAGCGGCGCCCATTCCCCGCAAGAGCGACCTGAAGAAGGCCATCTGGCTCGACGCCTATGAACGGCAAAACGTCGACGTGGGGCTCGCCTGCGGCCTGCGCGGCCACGCGCAGATCGGCAAGGGGATGTGGGCGATGCCGGACCTCATGGCAGACATGATGAAGGCCAAGATCGCGCATCCCCTGGCGGGCGCGAATACGGCGTGGGTACCCTCCCCCACGGCGGCGACGCTGCATGCACTGCACTACCACCAGGTCGACGTCGCGGCGGTGCAAGACAAATTGTCGACGCGGCCGCGGGCCTCCCTCGATGACATTTTGACCCCGCCGCTGGTCGGCGCACCGGCCTGGACCGCGGCCGAGGTCGAGGAGGAACTCAACAACAACGCCCAAAGCATCCTGGGATACGTGGTCCGCTGGGTCGACTTCGGGGTCGGCTGCTCGAAGGTCCCGGACTACTACGACGTGGCGCTGATGGAAGATCGCGCCACGCTGCGCATCTCGAGCCAGCACGTCGTGAACTGGCTGCGCCACGGAGTCTGTTCCCGCGATCAGGTGTTCACCGCCCTGCGCCGCATGGCCAAGGTCGTCGACGCTCAAAACGCCGGGGACCCTGCGTATGTCGCGATGACCGCGGATCTGGATCACAGCGAGGCCTTCCACGCCGCCTGCGATTTGATCTTCAAGGGACGCGAGCAACCCAATGGCTACACCGAGGCCATTCTCACCGCACGGCGCCGCGAAAAGCAGCGCCAGCAGGCCAAGGGCGTCCGGTAAGCGCCCCTGGCGCCCGCCGCACCTATCCGCATCAACTTTGGAGCACCCTATGCCGAGACTCACCCTGGCGCAAGCCAATCGCATCATCGACTCGGCGCTCTCGACCGCTCGTCAACGGGGTCATCGGCCGATGGCGGTCGTGGTGCTGGACGACGCCGGTCAAACGCGGGCCGTGCAACGCGAGGACGGCGCCTCGGAATTCCGGGTGGCGATCGCCACGGGCAAGGCCTGGGCGGCGGTCAGCATGGGTGCCTCGAGTCGTACCCTGGGTGAACGGGCACGCGACAACCCCACCTTCTACGGCGCCCTTCCGGCGACGGCGCAGGGCAGGTTCCTGGCGCAGACGGGCGCGGTCCTCATCAAGCACGCGGGCGAGATCATCGGCGCCGTGGGCGCGAGCGGCGGCACGGGCGATGAGGATGAAGCCGTGTGTATGGCCGGCGTGGAGGCTGCGGGATTGCAGCACGCCTGACGGCGGCGCCCCGTCATGAGCGGTCCGGACCCGGCGCGGGCGGTCCTGGCCGCCTAGTCCGCCAGGTATCGGCGCCGCAGCGCCGCCTGACGCTCGGCCCATGGGAGTTCGCGCTCCAACCACCCGGCAAGCGTCAACAACAGGGCGTCGTGTCCGAGCGGTGCCGCCAACTGCACGCCGATCGGCAATCCCTCACTCGACGTGCCGAGCGGCAGCGAAATGGCTGGCTGGCCGGCGACGTTGAATATTTCGGTATACGGCGCGTACCCGTAGGACTCGGCGTTCCAGCGCTCCATGTCGAATGCGGCCGTACGTCCGTCGATCCGGCCGGTGGCCACCGGAAGCTCCGAAGTCGTCGGCAGGAGCAGAAGGTCGAAGCGCTCGAAGAGAGCGGCCATGTCGACCGTGGCGAGGGTGAGGGCGCGCCGCGCCCGCGCATAATCGGTGGCGCTGTGGCGCCGACCCAGTTCGATGCATGCCCAGGTCAATGCTTCGAGTTCGTCCGCTTCCGGCGGCCGGCCTACGCGCTCGCGGTGGAAGTCGATCTCCTCGGCCGTGGCCGTCATCCAGATGAGACCGGCCGGTTCGCCGATGTGGGCTGACGGCGGAAAGTCGAACCCGCTCACGCGGTGCCCGGCAGCCGACAGGACGTCGGCGATGCGCTCGACCGCCGCGCCGATCTCACCATGCGGCTGCCGCCCGCCCGGCGCCACGAGCGTCAGGCCGATGCGCAAAGTCGGCACCGCCGCCGACACGGCCGCGGCGAACGCCGCCCCCGGCCGCGGCCACGGGGTTCTCGATGCAGCCTCGGGGCCGGCCGTCAGGTCGAGCATCAACGCGGAATCCCTGACCGTGCGCGTCAGTACGTGTTCGCAGTCCAGGCCCCCCGCCAGTTCGTCCTGCAGGGGTCCCACCGGCACCCAGCCGCGGGAGGGTTTCAGGCCCACCAGCCCGCAGGCGGCCGCCGGAACCCGGATGGAGCCGCCGGAATCGGTGCCGTGGGCGATCGGCACCATGCCCGAAGCCACCGCGGCGGCGGACCCGCCGCTCGACCCTCCGGGGCTGCGGGTCAAATCCCAGGGATTGAGTGTCGCACCGCGCCAGGTCGGCTCGGTGACGAACTCGCCGGCGAACTCGGGCGTATTGGTGCGGCCCAGGATCGACAGACCCGCGGCCCGCCAGCGCTTCGCAAGCGTCGCATCGGCGGTGGCTGCGGGCAGGCCCGCCAACCAACGACAGGACGCGGTGAGATGCAGGCCCGCAACGGCAATGTTCATATCCTTCGCGAGAAACGGAACTCCGGCGAGAGGCGCCTGCGGATCGATCGACGGCGCCGCGGCGCGAGCGGGGCCGTAAGCCTTCTCCACGACCGCGTTCAATCGCGGATTGACCGAATCGATCCGCTCGATGGCTGCCTCCGCGAGAGCCGCGGGCGAGACCTCGCCGCGATGCACGAGCTCTGCCAGACCGGTTGCGTCGAATGGAAGGTACTCGTCGGGACGCATGCACAACTCCGGGTGATCTTGAATCCCGGTAGTTTAGCATGCGGCGGACCGTGCGGTCGAAAGCCGCACATGGATCCGCGTGCAGCGCGAGGATCCTTGCGATAGCGTGGCCGTCCGCGCTAGCCTGATGCCCATGTCGAAACGCCTCGCCCGCTCTCTGACCCTCCTGACCTGGATGTTCTGCGCGGCGGGGACGGCCGCCGAGCCGCAGTCGGCCACATCGCCCGTCGAACTGCTGGTGCTCGGGTCGGGAGGACCCGGAGCCACGGGGCGGGCGGCGTCGAGCTATCTCGTGCTGGTCGACGGAGTGGCGCGGGTGCTCATCGACGCCGGCCCCGGGAGCTTTGCCCGGGTCGGCGAAGCGGGGGTCTCCCTGGAACACACGGACCTCGTTCTTCTCACGCACCTGCACGTCGACCATGCCGGAGAACTGGCCGGGCTCTTCAAGGCCCGCGCCGTTTCAAGCGAAGGCCCGATCGCATTCGACATCTGGGGTCCCGACGGCTCACGCGGCAGCGATCAGGAAGCGTATTTCCCGTCCACCACCCGCTTCGTGCACCTGCTGTTCGGGTCGCGGGGAGCGTTCGCGTATTTGCGCAATTTTTCGGCTCCGATGACCCTCCGGGCGCACGACATACCGGTATCGACCTCCCCGCACGCGGAACCCCGCGTGATCTACCACCGAGGGAGCCTGACCGTCACGGCGGTCGCCGGACATCATCGGGACGCACCCGCCGTCATCTACCGGGTCGATGCGGCGGGGAGGAGCGTGACCTTCTCGGGAGATGTCGATGCGCAGGGGGTCCCGAACCTGACCCGCATCGCCCGGGGGACCGACCTGCTCGTGTTCAACAGCGTGGTGCTCGATCCGCCGGACAGTCCGGCCATCCTCTACACCCTGCACACGCCGCCCGGCGCCATCGGTGAAATCGCCAGGAATGCCGGCGTTCACGGACTCTTGTTGAGCCACCTCTCGCCCGCCACGGACCGGGGCCGCGAGGACGTGTTGAAATCGATCCACCGCAGCTTCGACGGGCCTACGAGCCTGGCCGAAGACGGAATGAGGATGCGGTTCTCCTCCACGGCGGCAAGCCAGGAGCCTGCGCGTCCCCGCTGACTGCGCGTCCATGCCCACCGCTGGTCCGCCCGGGATGACTGACCCGCGCCGGATGGATTATCATCCGCCCTCACGTCACGGGGGGCGTCGCTCGCGTCATGATGTCCAACGATACGCCAGGCATGCGGATCAACAAGTACCTGAGCGAGCGGGGCCTGTGCTCGCGGCGCGAGGCTGATTCGTGGGTCGACGGCGGCCGCGTCAGCATCAACGGCGTGGTCGCGACGCTCGGCAGCAAGGTGCAGGCGGGCGACGAGGTGCGGGTCAACGGCCGGGTCGTCGGCGGTGAATCGGCGCACGTGTACATTGCGCTCCACAAACCGGTCGGCGTCGAATGCACGACGGATCCAAGGGTTCCGCACAACGTGGTCGATTTCGTCGCACATCGGGAGCGGATCTTCCCGATCGGTCGCCTCGACAAGAATTCCGAAGGTCTGCTGCTGATGACGAACGACGGCGACATCGTCAATCAACTGCTGCGCGCGCGGCATGGTCACGAAAAGGAATACCTGGTCACGGTCGACCGGCCGGTCACCGACGCCTTCATCCAGGGAATGGCGGGCGGCGTCAGGATCCTCGATCGAGTCACCTCGCCCTGCCGCGTCCACCGGGTTGGCAAGAACGTCTTTCGCATCATCCTGACCCAGGGACTCAACCGCCAGATACGCCGGATGTGCGAAGTGTTTGGCTTCACGGTGCGCCGGCTCATTCGCGTGCGCTTCGTGAACATTCCGCTCGAGGGGATCCCGCCGGGAAAGTGGCGGAACCTCACGCGGGCCGAACTCGAAGACCTCCTTCCCGAATACTTCGGGACGAAACGGGCGGCCGCCGGCAGGTCCCGCTAGCGGGACTCACGGGGGACTTCGACGCCCCTTCAGCGGAATGTTGAAGGTGATGGTTGCGCCGAAGGCCTCGGGCGCCTGCGGATCGACCCGCACCTTGTCGAACACCAACACGCGCGTGCCCAGCGCGAAGCTCTCCTGCAGGTCGTGGGTCACCATGAATATCGTCATCTTGTGCATGTTCCACAGCTTCAGGATCAGCGCATGCATGTCGGACGTCAGGCCGGGATCCAGCGCGCCGAAAGGTTCATCCAACAACAGGATCTTCGGCTCGCAAATCACCGACTGTGCGATGGATAGTCGCTGCTGCATGCCGCCCGACAACTGCGCCGGGTACTTGTCCGCCGACGCCTGCAGGCCGACCGCGTCCAACAGTTCCCGCGCCCTCTCCACCGCGCGGCGCCGCCGGACCCCGAACAACCTGCCGAGCAGCGGTGCGCCGCGCAATTCCGGGCCCAGAAGCAAATTGTTCATGACGGTCAAATGCGGAAACAGGGAGTATCTCTGGAACACGATGCCGCGATCCGGACCGGGCTCGTCGGGGAGCGGCGCTCCGTCGATCAGGAACGCGCCGCGGCTCGGCGATTCGACGCCGAGCAGCATCCTCAGGAACGTCGTCTTGCCGCACCCCGAGGCGCCGACGATGGTGACGAACTCGTGGTCTTCGACGTGGAGATTGACGTTCTCGAGCACCACCTGGCCCGCAAACTCCTTCCACAGATGCCTGACCGTGACTTGGGTCAATTCCCCCGCTCCCGCATGTTCACGCCGCCACCTCCGCCCAGGGAAATCCCCTGGCCCGCAGCAGCCTCAGCAGCCAGTCCATGACGAACGCGAGCAACGTGATCCAGGCGACATAGGGCAGGATCACGTCCATCGACAGATAGCGCCGCACGAGAAAGATCCGGTACCCCAGCCCCTCCGTCGACGCAATCGCCTCCGCCGCGATCAGAAACAACCAGGCGGAGCCCAGGGTCAGGCGCAGCGCATCGATCAGCTTCGGCCAGAGTTGCGGCAGCACGACGCGAATCACCAACTGCCAGGTTGAGGCACCGAGGGTCTGTGCCTTGATGAGCTGTTCCCCCGGCAACTCCGCGACGCGCATCGCAAGATCGCGGACGACGACGGGCGCCACACCGATGACGATCAACGTGATCTTGGCCGCCTCCCCGAGCCCCACGGCGATGAACAGGATGGGCAGCACGGCGAGCGGCGGGATCAAGGACAGCGCGGCCACGAACGGCGCGATCGTCGCCCTCAGATACGGCAGCACGCCGATGGACAGTCCGAGGACGAGACCGATGCCGGCGCTGATGGCGAGCGCCACCAGGAGCCGCTCCAGGCTTGCCTGGGTGTCCGTCCAAAACAAATAGTCGCCGCTGCGCTCGTCCTCCTCGAAGGCCATCTGATGCAGGGTCGAGGCGATCGTCGCCGGGGCGGGCAGCAATTTGTCCCCAGGATTCTCCGCAAGGCGCACATGCGAATGGTACATGTAGACGCAGATGAGGAGAATGAACGGCAGCGCGCTCAACAGCAGCGCCCCGCCGCGCCCGGGCCGCTGATTGATCAATCTGCGCATGAATCAGGCACCCCTCAAAGCGTGCCGTCCATCGCCATTTTCATGTAGCTCGGATCGATTCGCATGCGGACGTTGCGCGCATTGCCGAGCAGTCTGCCCCCCGGAAACTGGATGCCGACCGTGTCGACGGAGGTTGCGCCGCGTCCGAGAATCCCGTGGTCGAAGGAGAATCTTCGCACCAGGTCCATGGTCTTGATGATCGCATCGCCGGTGGCGAACCGATAGGCGTCGGTTGGAGTCGGGAACAGATGGGTGGTGGCGAGCTGGCTGGCGAATCCCGCGGCATCGGTTCCGGAGGACTTCGCCATGGCGCCCTGCGCGGCCCTGCCGGCCGCATCGTTCCTGAGCATCAGCGCGAGCGTTTCGTACCACGCCCCCGTCAATGCCTTGCCGAGCTTGGGATTGGCGCCGAGGGTGGCCGTATTGACCACCATGAGATCCAGGATTTCCCCGGGAATCTTGCTCGAATCGAACACCGGCTGCGCGTTGGGCATGCCCAGGATGGCGCTCAGCTGCGGCTTCCAGGTCACCACCGCCGTGCTCGCCGGCGCCGCGAACGCGGCGACCATGTCGGCGTCGGACGTATTGATGATCTTCAAGTCCCGCTCGCGCAGGCCCACGGTGTTCAGGGCCCGGATCAGCAGGTAGTGGGAGACCGACAGTTCGACCAGATTGACCTTCTGCCCCTTGATGTCCTCCAGCCTCCTGCCCTTGCCCTTCAGCACCACCCCGTCGTTGCCGTTCGAGAAGTCGCCGACGATCAGCGCAGTCGAGTCCACGCCCCCGGCGGCCGGTATCGTCAGCATGTCCATGTTGGTCATCACGCATGCGTCGAACGTGCCCGCCGTGTACTGGTTGATGGACTCGACGTAGTCGTTCACCTGCGTGAGCTTGATCTTGATGCCGTACTTGTTCGCCCATTTCTTCAGGATGCCGCTCTGGTCGGCGTAGTCCCACGGCATCCAGCCCACGTAGATGCTCCATGCGACGTTGAAGCTCGTGCGCTCCGCGGCGGCGGATGCCGGACCCGCCGCGGCCGCGGTCAGGAGGAGCATCGCCAGCCAGATGCGGCGGACAGGGTATCTCGAATGCGTCGTCATTGATGTTCTCCGTTCAGCGATCGCCACAAGGTATCAGGACGTTGATTCAGGGACTCATCACGATGAGCGTCTGCGCCACCGTCACGGCGCGGCCCTCGGCGCATCGCACCTGGCTCACCACCCCGTCCATCGGGGCGGCCACGGGCAGTTCCATCTTCATCGATTCGACCGTCACCAAGGTGTCCCCGGCCTTGACGGTCTGACCCTTCACCGCCGAGATTTTCCAGACGCTGCCGGATACCGGGCTTGCAACCGCCACCTGACCGGCGAGCAACGCCTCGACCTCCGTCGTATCGTGCGCAGCGGGCAGGTCGGCCGCATAGCCGATCTGCCCGCTCGCCTCCCAGCGGCGCCGTTCCGCGTCGAAGGCCGCCTGTTGCCGCAGTTTGTGGCGGGCGATGTCTTCGGCATTGGCGTCGAGGAAGCGCCGATGATCCCTGAGCCGGAACGCCTCCTCGGAGACCTCGAGTTGCACCCGGCCTCGCAGGAATCCGTCGCGAAAATCCAGCAACTCCGGGCCGCTCACCGGGTAGAAGCGGATCTGATCGAAGTAGCGCAGCAGCCAGGGCTTTCCCGGCGCGAAATCCCGGGTGACGTGATGGGTGTTCCACATCTGACAGGTGCGGCCGACGAACTGGTAGCCGCCGGGCCCTTCCATGCCGTACACGCACAGATAGGCCCCGCCGATTCCCACGGCATTTTCGGGCGTCCAGGTGCGCGCCGGGTTGTACTTCGTCGTGACCAGCCGGTGGCGAGGATCGATCGGCGTCGCGACCGGTGCCCCCAGATAGACGTCGCCCAGACCCAGCACCAGGTAGCTGGCGCCGAACAGGATCCGCTTCACTTCCTCGACGCTGTCCAGTCCGTTGACGCGGCGGATGAACTCGATGTTGCTGGGACACCAGGGTGCGTCCGCCCGCACCGACTGCATGTATTTCGCGATCGCGAGTTGAGTCGCCGCATCGTCCCATGACAGGGGCAGACGAACGATGCGGGTCGCGATGATCAGGTCGTCGATGCCAGCCATGCGATCCTCGGCGCCGACGAGCACGTCGAGGAGCCTCCCGAGCGGCATGACCCGGCTGTCGTAATGCACCTGCAGCGAGCGGATACCCGGCGTCATTTCGAGGATGCCCGGAAGCGGCGCCTGCTCCAGGTGGCGCATCAGCGCATGCACGCGCAATCGCAATTCCAGATCCAGCACCGGCGGTCCGTACTCGATGAGCATGTATTTGTCGCCGGCCCGCCGGTAGACCACCGCCGGAGCGCCGCCTCGCGCGGGCAGGGTGGCGAGGATCGCCGCGTCGGCGCCATTGGCGGCGCGGCCGGCCGGCTCCGTACGCGGCGGCAGGTCTCGACCGGACGGTTTCGGGGCGGAGGGCGCGAGGCTCGCGAACATGAGGTCCTGCGCCGCTTCCGCGGCCTCCGCCTCATCCGGCGTCAGACGTTTGAAGCGGATGCGGTCGTTTGGACGCAGTTGACCGAGTTTCCATAGTTCCGCCTTCACCAGCGTGGCCGGACACACGAAGCCGCCCAATGACGGGCCGTCCGGACCGAGGATGACCGGCATGTCGCCCGTGAAATCCACGGTGCCGATCGCATACGCATTGTCGTGAATGTTGGAAGGATGCAGGCCCGCCTCCCCGCCGTCGGCGCGCGCCCAGGTCGGTTTCGCGCCGATCAGCCGCACGCCCGTCCGGTTGGAGTTGTAATGAACCTCCCAGGTTCCGGCAAAGAAGGCGGCGATGTCGTCCGCCGTGAAGTAGTCGGGTGCGCCGTGCGGGCCGTAGAGCACCCCGAACTCCCAGTCGTCGCGGATCTCGGGCAGGCATTGCGCCGGTATTGGACCCGGCTCGACCAGCGGTTCGCACCGGCCCATGTGCAACACGTCGCCCGCCGCGAGCGAACGGCCGCCATGGCCGCCGAACCCGCCCAGGGTGAAGGTGGCGCGGCTGCCCAGATACTCGGGTACGTCGAACCCGCCGCGGATCGCGAGATAGGCACGGCAACCGGCGCCGACGACACCGCCCATGCGCAGCACCTCGCCCGCGCGCACCGCGACGGGCGTCCAATAAGGCACGGCACGGTCCGCCACCTGCGCCGTCATGGATGCGCCCCCGAGACAGATCAACCCATCCGCATCGAACTTGAGCGTCGGGCCCGCCAGAGTGATTTCGAGGGCCGCCGTACCGGGTGGATTGCCCACCGCGAGATTCACCAGACGGAACGACACGTCGTCCATGGGTCCGGAGGGGGGAACCCCCACATTCCAGTACCCGACACGTCCCGGATGGTCCTGGATGGTGGTCTGCGTTCCGCCCGCCACCACCTCGACGCTGCGGGAGCTGAATGCGACGGACTCCAGGGCGCGTGTCGTCATCGAACCGCCCTGAAAAACGGGGGTCGACACCAACCAGCGCAGATACTCTAGGTTCGTCGCCACGCCCGCGACGCGGGTCGCCTCGAGTGCGCCGCGCATCCTCTCGATCGCCTCTGCGCGATCAGCGCCCCGTGTGATGATCTTGGCGAGCAGCGGATCGTACAACGGAGTCACTTCGGTGCCTGCCGCAATCCACGTCTCGACGCGCGCGTCGGTCGGAAATGCCGCGTGGGTCACGAGGCCCGAGGAAGGGCGAAACTGACGCAGCGGATCCTCAGCGTAGACACGCACCTGGATCGACGCACCGCGTGCGGCGGGCACCGGCAGTTCGAAGGGTTCGTCGGCCGCCTGACGCACCATCCATTCCACGAGGTCGATCCCGATGACTTCCTCGGTCACGCCGTGCTCGACCTGCAGACGCGTGTTGACCTCGAGGAAATAGAAATCCCCGCTCTGCACGTCGAAGACGTATTCCACGGTGCCGGCGGACCGGTATTTGACGGCCCGCGCAAGCCGGACGGCCGACTCGTGCAGAGCGGCGCGTGTCGCCTCCGACAATCCGGGCGCGGGCGTCTCCTCGATGATCTTCTGATTGCGCCGCTGGGTGGAGCAATCGCGCTCGCCGAGCGCAACCACATTGCCCTTGCCGTCGCCGAATATCTGCACTTCGATGTGGCGCGCGCGCTCGATGTACTTCTCGATGAACACGCCGCCCCGGCTGAAGTTCTTGCTCGCGAGCCGCTCGACCGACGCGAAGGCCTCGGGGAGATCGGATTCGTGCCTGACCAGCTGCATGCCGATGCCGCCGCCCCCGGCAGTGCTCTTGATCATCACGGGATAGCCGATGCGCCGCGCCTCACACCGCGCCGCGTCGATATCCGCCACGATGCCGCTGCCCGGCAGCAGCGCCACACCGTTGCGCTCGGCGAGGTCGCGCGCCAGGTGCTTCAACCCGAAGTCGCGCATCTGCGCCGGAGTGGGTCCGATGAAGATCACGCCGGCCGCCGCGCAGGCCTCGGCGAAATCGGCATTCTCGCTCAGGAATCCATACCCGGGGTGGATGGCCTGGGCACCGGTCGCGCGCGCCGCCGCCAGCAGTTCCTCCTGGCGCAGATAGCTCTGGTTCGCAGGACCGGGGCCGAGACGCACCGCCTCGTCGGCCTGCGTCACGTGCGGCGAATGCCGGTCGGGATCCGAGTAGACGGCGACGGAGGCGACGCGCATCCGTCCGAGGGTGCGCATGATGCGGCAGGCGATCGCGCCGCGATTCGCCACCAGCACCTTAGAGAACATCGGCATCCCACACGAGCACCTCGAGCGGCGTTGGGTTGTAGGCGTTGCAGGGATTGTTGAGTTGTGGGCAATTGGAAATGAGCACGATGACGTCCATTGCCGCGCGCATCTCGACGTACTCGCCCGGTCCGCTCAGGCCGTCGGCAAAGGTCAGGCCGCCCTCCGGCGTGACCGGGACGTTCATGAAGAAATTGATGTTGTGGGTGAGATCCCGCTTGCCGAGGCCGTAGCCTTCGTTGTTCGCCAGCGCCAGGACGAAGCTGTCGCGGCAGGCGTGCATGGTGCGTTTTTCCAGATCGTAGCGGACGGTGTTGGATTCCGAGGCGCAGGCGCCGCCCAGCGTGTCGTGCCGGCCCACCGTATCGGCGACGATCTCGGCCAATACGTTGCCGGCGGTGGACAGCAGCTTGGAACCGCAGCTCAAATAGACGTTGCCCTGCTCGCGTACCGTATCGACCGCGCTGTAGCGGTCGGCGACGTCGGAGGCGTTGAAGAGCAACGTGTCGGCGGCCTGATTGCCCTCGAGATCGACGATGCGCAATCGCTGACCCCGGCGCAGCCTGTCGATCCAGTAGTCTCCCGCGGGCACGATCTGCCGGTATGCCGCCTCACCGGGAAGGAGTGCGCTGTGCCGTTTCATGCCGGTCGCCCTCCGGTCGCCGTATGGCCGCAAAGCCGGTACAGCTCGTTGTTGGCGAAGCCCCGCCGGTTTTCCGGGCGCGAATTCACGCACGAATCGTCGTCGGCAACCGGCGGCGCCTTGCCGAGACCCACCCGCACCGGTTTGCGGGGATACTCGGGCGCCGGGTTCAAGGGATGTGGGCAGGTATGCAGCAGCACCAGCGCATCCATCTCGAAGCGCAGTTCGACGTGGGCGCCCGCCCTGCCGCTCAGCGGATCGAATTGGAGACTTCCGTCCTGCGCGACCGCCGCCTTGCTGAACCAATTCACGTTGGCCGCGAGGTCACGGCGTCCGAGACCGTACTTCCCCCCCTCGACCAGAAAGGCGTCATGGCCGTTCTGGGTCCAATCGTTGCGAAACGCCTGATACGGCTTCTCCCCCCATCGCGCGGCGACCAGGCGGCGGTTCGAATTGCCGCACATCGTGTCGTGCCACCCGTGGGTATCATCGACGATCGAACAAAAGATGCGTCCCATGTCGGAATACAGACAGTGGCCCTTCGTCAGCTTGAACGTATGCTGACACTTCAGGGTGTCGGGGGCGTTGTAGCGCTCGAGCAGGTTCTGCGGGTTGTAGAACAGCATGCCGACGTTCGCGCCGCCCTCCACGTCGGTCAGCCGCAGAAGCGTGCCGTCGCGAACGTGGAGCGACCAATGCTTGCCGCCCCCGATGACCGTCTCGTAGATCTCGTTGACCAGTCTGATGACGAACCGACTCCTTCCCGTGAAACGACCGCCACAGTCGAGGGAGCCTCGTCGTCAAATTCGGGATTTCCCACGGGGGGCGACCATCCCGAGGACGCGCGAGGCTCCTCGACACTGATCTCCCGGGCTTTTATCCCGCCGTGTATCCCCGACCGCTGGCACTCGAGGACTGCCTCTCTCGGACCAGACATCTGCGGTGCAGACCGGAACCCTAGACGCACATTGCCGTGGAGAAATGCAAAACCTGTGCCGCGGTCGACGTGCCGCGCGACGAAACACCGATTTGCGGCGCAAACAGCCTGGCAACCGTCGCGCGGAGCCTTTCCATGCACGACGCCTCAGAGCGACGCGCCGCCGCCGGCGCACCGAAGCGGCGCATGCCGCACCATCGGCGCCCCAATCCGGCGCGCCATGTCGCTCGGCAAGCGTCGCGTGACCGATCTATCATGTCGGTCATGCAGTACGTCGACAACCTCACTATCAAGGACCTCCTCGACAGCTATCGCGGCGGGCGCAAGACTCCGGGCGCCGTGATCGAGCGCCTGCTCGAACACTCCACGCGAGCCGATCCGCGCAATGTCTGGATCACGCGGCTGACACGCGATCAGGTGATGGCCTATGTGAGCGCCCTGGACCCGGCCAGGATCGACGAACTGCCGCTGTACGGCATCCCATTCGCCATCAAGGACAACCTCGATCTGGCCGGAGTACCCACCACCGCCGGCTGCCCCGCATTCGCCTATACGCCTGAGCGCTCCTCGGCGGCGGTGCAGCGCCTGATCGAGGCCGGCGCGATCCCGTTGGGCAAGACCAATCTCGATCAATTCGCGACCGGCCTGGTCGGCACACGCACTCCCTATGGAGCCTGCCGCAACAGTTTCGATGCCGACTTCATTGCGGGAGGATCGAGCGCGGGCTCCGCGGTGGCGGTTGCCACCGGACTTGCCAGCTTTTCGCTGGGCACCGACACGGCGGGCTCCGGACGCGTGCCCGCCGCCTTCAACAATATCGTCGGACTGAAGCCGAGCAAGGGCCGCATCAGCACCCGCGGCGCGGTTCCGGCCTGCCGATCGCTGGACTGCATCTCGATATTCGCCTTGACCACCGCAGACGCGGCGGCGGTGCTCGACGTCGCCGAGGGTTTCGATGCGCTGGATCCGTATTCACGCCGGCGCGAAAATCGCGGCATCGCCGGTCTGCGTTTCGGAGTGCCGCGGCGCGACCAGCTGCAGTTCTTCGGCGATGAGGGCTACGAAAAGCTGTTCGGCCTCGCGGTCCGGCGCCTGGAGCAGTTGGGCGGCAGGGCCGTTGACGTCGATTTTTCGCCGTTCCTCTCGGCTGCCCGGCTGTTGTACGAGGGTCCCTGGGTTGCCGAGAGGTACGCCGCCGTGGGCGCATTCATCGAGGCGCACGCGGGCGCGGTCCATCCGGTGACGCGCCAAATCATCGAGGCGGGAAAGGGTCCGAGCGCCGCGGCCGCCTTCCGGGCGGATTACGCGCTCAAGGAGCTCGAGCGCCGGGCCGGGTCGGCGTGGGCGGAGGTGGATCTGCTCCTCTCGCCCACGGCCGGTACGATCTACCGGATCGTCGACGTCGAGGCCGACCCGTTCCGGCTGAACTCGAACCTCGGGTTTTATACGAACTACATGAATTTGTTCGACCTGTGCGGGGTGGCCGTTCCGGCGGGCTTCCGCGAGGATGGTCTGCCCTTCGGCGTCACGTTGATCGGACCTCGGGCCACCGAACACGCGCTGTTGGAAGTGGCGGGCCGGCTCCATCACGCGTCGGTGTCGACGCTGGGCGCTCTGCCTTGGAGCCTGCCGACGAGCGCACCGGCCCGCGCCCGCGGCCGGGACGGCTACGCGACGCTGGCGGTGTGCGGCGCCCACATGCAAGGTCTGCCGCTCAATCACCAGTTGCGCGAACGGGGTGGTTACTTCGTCGACCGCGCGCGGACTGCGCCCCGATACCGGCTGTTCGCACTGCCCGGCGGACCGCCGCAGCGTCCGGGCCTGCTGCGCGTGACAGACGGCGGGGGCGCCATCGAACTCGAACTGTGGGCACTCCCCCTCGAGCAACTGGGTTCGTTCCTGGCAGGCGTTCCGGCACCGCTCGGCCTGGGCTCGATCGAACTCGAATCCGGCACCCGGGTGACCGGCTTCTTGTGCGAAGGGTACGCCACCGTGGAGGCTGTGGACGTCACCCGCTTCGGCGGCTGGCGCGGGTACCTCGAGCGCTCCGTGACCCTCGGCTCGTGACGCACCGGCCCGCATTCCCGTCCGGAAAGTGGACGTTCGACGCACTTCCATGTACGATGCACGCAGCTAGATGAGGTCGGCGCTCGGTCAGTGCTGCCTGTAGCTCGCGGTCCGTCCTCGACGCACTCCGTTTATTTACCCCCCTCGCTGCTGACCGCTGCAGAGCTCAACGCCCTGTCGTGCGAGTCCATTTTTTTTCAAGGATTCATCCATGTCATTTTCCGATCTCGGGCTGTTGCCTGAATTGCTCCGTGCTGTCGCCGACAAGGGCTACGACACCCCCTCCCCCATCCAAGTCCAGGCGATACCGGCCGTGCTCTCCGGCCGCGACGTCCTGGCGGGTGCCCAGACCGGCACCGGCAAGACGGCCGGCTTCGTGCTTCCCATTCTGCAGCGTCTCGTCGCGGACACCGCCCACGGCACCAGCCGCGCACCGCGCGCGCTGGTTCTCACGCCGACCCGCGAACTCGCCGCCCAGGTGGCCGAAAGCTCGCGCAACTATGGCAAATATCTGCAGCTGCACACGTATCAGGTGTTCGGCGGCGTGAGCATCAACCCCCAAATTAGCAGCCTGCGCAGCGGCTGCGACGTGCTCGTTGCGACGCCCGGCCGGCTGCTCGACCTCGCGCAGCAGCGCTGTGTGGACTTGTCGAAAATCCAGGTGCTGGTCCTCGACGAGGCCGATCGCATGCTGGACATGGGTTTCATCAACGACATCCGCAAGATCATCCGCCTGCTGCCGCAGAAGCGCCAAAATCTGCTGTTTTCGGCCACGTATTCGGACGACATCCGCGGCCTCGCGGAGCGGCTGCTGCACGATCCGTTGTCGATTCAGGTGGCGCCCCGCAACGCCCCCATCGAACTCGTCGAGCAATGTGCATACCGGGTGCAAAAGGAGCAGAAGCGGCACCTGCTCGTCCATTTGATCCAGGAAGGGCAATGGCACCAGGTGCTGATATTCACGCGCACCAAACACGGTGCGAACCGCCTCACCCAGCAGCTCGAGGGCGCGGGCATCAAGGCCTCGGCCATCCACGGGAACAAGAGCCAGGCGGCACGGGTCAAGGCGCTCGACATGTTCAAGAAGGGCCAGATCACGGCATTGGTGGCAACGGAAGTCGCGGCACGCGGCCTCGACATCAAGGAGCTGCCGCAGGTGGTCAACTATGAGCTGCCCAATGTCCCCGAGGACTACGTGCATCGCATCGGCCGCACCGGCCGCGCGGGCGCCGCCGGGGAAGCCGTGTCGCTCGTTTCCGCCGACGAAACGGGCTATCTCCGGGACATCGAGCGCGTGCTCCGGCGCAGCATCCCGGTCGTACCGACGCCCATTTTCAAGATCGTGGAGTCCGCTCCTCAGCCGGCGGGACAGGGCATTCGCCAGTTCGGCGAGCGCTCGGGTGGCGATCGGCCGGCGGGACAGGGGCGTCCGCACAACGGCAATTCCCACGGCAACCGGGGATCGGACCGGCGCGATACCCGTCGCAGCCCGGGTTCGGGAGGCCGCGGCCAGGGCCAGCAGAACCGGGGCCGCTCGCACTGAGTCCGTCCGCGAACCCGGACCGGCGCCTCGCGGCGCCGGTCCGAGGTGCGGGTCTCAGAGCGTGGCCGCCTGCTTCTTGAGGTACGCCGCGAAATCCGCACCAAGGCTCGGATGCTTCAACCCGTATTCGACGGTGGCCTGCAGGTAGCCGAGCTTGCTGCCGCAATCGTAGCGCTTGCCCTCGAATTCGAAGGCATATACCGGTTCGCGCAGCATCAGCCGCGCAATCCCATCGGTCAATTGAATCTCACCGCCCGCGCCCTTGCCGATCTTCGCGAGATCCTCGAAGATCGAGCCGGACAGCAAATACCGGCCCACCACGGCCAGCGTGGAGGCCGCCTTGTCGGGCTTCGGCTTTTCCACGATTTGCGACATCTTGCTGAGCCGCGGGGCGACCTCGCGCTCCAGCGACACGATGCCGTACTTGTCCGTGTCCTGCCTGGGCACATTCTGCACGCCGAGAATGCTGCCGCCGAAGACCTTGTATACCTCGACCATCTGTTTGAGGCACGGAACGGAGGCATCGATCAGGTCATCCGCCAGATGCACCATGAAGGGCGCCTCGCCCACCACCGGCCGTGCGCACAGCACGGCGTGACCCAAACCCAGGGGCGCGGGTTGCCGGATATAAACGCAGGATGCCCAGCTCGGCAGAATGCCGTGCAACGCGTCCAGCAATTCCTGCTTGCCCTGGGCTTGCAACGTCGCCTCGAGTTCCGGGTCGCTGTCGAAGTGATCCTCGATCGCCCGCTTGGAACTGCCGGTGACGAAGATCAGCGTATCGGCACCCGCCGCCAGAGCCTCGTCGACCGCGTATTGAATCAGCGGTTTGTCGACGATGGGCAGCATCTCCTTCGGGCTTGCCTTGGTGATGGGCAGAAAGCGCGTCCCGCGGCCGGCAACGGGGAAAACGGCGGTCTTGATGGGCTTAATTGTCATAACTCTGCTTATTTGTCATAACTCAACAATGGCGATTCTAACCGAGCTTGACCATAGTGTACGGTTCAAAACCGTCCCAGGCGTGACAGGCTGGGCAATGCCAGTAAAAATGCCGACCGGCGAAACCGCATTCCCCGCAACGATAATTCTCGGCATGCGCGAGCAGGGCGCCGATTTCGCGGGCGATCCGGCCGCAATCTGCCGGCTGCGCTCCGCCGGCGCGCACCGCCTGCAGGGTCGGATCCCGCGCGAAGACCTTCTCCACGGCCTCACGCAAGGGCGGCCGCCCTTCGACCCCGGCCGACATGGCCGCGAACACCAGACGCTTCAGCTGCAGGATGCCGCGCGACTCGGTCTGGGCCACGAGTTCGGCGAGAACCGCATCCTGCGTGCCGGGCGCCACGAGGCGCAGCAGGTGCGGCAGCTCCTCCTGGATGAGTTTCGGCGCCTCGAGCAGCGCCGTGCGCAGCAGCCGTTCGGCGAGTTCAAGGCTTCCCTCACGCTCGGCGATTTGCGCGCGCAGCACCGCCGCGCGCGGGAAGGTCGCGGCCTCGCCGCGCGCCGACCGCAACAAGTCGCGCGCCGAGTCAATATCGCCGCGTTCTATCGCCTGGGCCGCCAGCTCGCAGAAATAATGCGCCGCGACGGTGCGCGGCGGCGCGGCGCCGATGCGCGACAGCTGACGGTGCACGTTCAACGCCTGCTGCCATTCATGTTGACGTTCGTAGACACCCCGCAGCGCGTCCAGGGCGCTGACGCGCAGGCGCGGAACCTCACTCACCTGCTGGAAGAGCCTCTCGGCTCGATCGAGCAGCCCCGCGCGCAGATAATCCTGCGCCAGCGCCAGCAACGCCTGTTCCCTGTGTTCCGGAGCGAGCGCCACCCGGGCGAGAATATTCTGGTGAATGCGTATGGCGCGCTCCACCTCGCCGCGCCGGCGATAGAGCGAACCCAGCGAAAAATGAGTTTCGATGGTATCCGCGTCAGCGTCCATCAGCTTCAGGAACATGTCGAGCGCCCGGTCGGGCTGTTCGGTCACGAGATAATCGAGGCCGGCCAGATAGTCGGGGTGCAGCCGCGACAGCGAACCGGGCCATCGCCTGCCCCAGCCGAAGTGTCCGGCAAGAATTCCGAGAATCAGCGCCCCGACGCCCACCATCCAAGTCAGCAGGGACAATTCGGGCATGAGGCCAGGGAGCCCGGGACTCAATCGCGGATGGGCTGATCCGCGCCGTCATTGACGCGCTCGCGCAGGTCCTTGCCGGGCTTGAAGTGCGGCACGTGCTTGCCCGCCAGCGCGACGGCCTCGCCGGTCTTCGGATTGCGGCCCTGGCGCGGCGGGCGAAAATGCAGCGAGAAGCTGCCGAATCCGCGGATTTCGATCCGCTCGCCGGTCGCCAACGCATCGCTCATGATTTCCAGCAATTGTTTGACGGCGAGTTCGACATCCTTCGCCGGCAAATGCTTCTGTTTGGCCGAAATGATCTCAATGAGTTCCGATTTCGTCATTATCGATCCGTGGGCTTCACTAGACATGCTGAAGAGCGCGGGCGCAGCGGCCATGCGGGCCGCCGCGCCTGCCTTTGGTCCCTCAATCCTGTCCGGAGATCTGTTCTTTCAAGAGATCCCCCAGGCTGGTTCCGGTCGGTGAATCGGTACGATAATTCTGCATCGCTTCCTGTTCCTCGTGGATGTCCTTGGCCTTGATCGACAGGGAGATGCTGCGGCCCTTGCGATCGACGCCCGTGAAGCGGGCCTCGACTTCCTGGCCGACCTTGAGGAACAAGCGTGCATCCTCCACACGATCCCTCGACAGTTCGGACGCCCGCAGCTGGCCGTCCACGCCATTGCCGAGATCGATGATGGCGCCCTTGGCGTCCACCTCGCGCACGACGCCCGTGACGATGCTGCCCTTGGGATGCTCCGCGATGTAGGCGGAGAACGGATCCTTCGCCAGCTGCTTGATCCCCAGGCTGATGCGCTCACGCTCCGGATCGATGGACAGCACCATCGCATCGACCTGCTGGGCCTTCTGGTAGCTGCGAACCGCCTCCTCGCCCGGCATGTCCCACGAGATGTCGGACAGATGGACCAGTCCGTCGATGCCGCCGGCGAGTCCGATGAAAATGCCGAAATCGGTGATCGACTTGATCTGGCCGCTGACCTTGTCGCCGCGGTTGTAATTCTCGGCAAAGTCCTTCCAGGGGTTCGCCTTGCACTGCTTCACGCCCAGGCTGATGCGCCGGCGCTCTTCGTCGATGTCGAGCACCATGACCTCGACTTCCTGGCCGACGTGCACGACTTTGG
>JBBIKV010000058.1:0-13940 GCA_037445285.1 Nevskiaceae bacterium
ATATTCCTGCTTCGCATGGCAGTCGGGGTTCAACCGGCTCATGATGTGGTGGCAGCCGCACAAAAGCGAAGTGGCGGCGAGGGAAAGGGCGATCCGTTCAAAACTCATGCTGCTTGGTCCTTGAATGCGACGCCGGCGGCGCGCATCGCGCGCAATACCGTTTCCTGGTGTGCCGGCGCCAGTTCGACCAATGGTAAGCGGATTGCGTTCCCGATGAGGCCCATTCTTGCCACCGCCCACTTGACGGCAATCGGATTGGCCTCCACGAACAAGTCCCGGTGCAGCAGGCGGAGATCGCCGTCCACGGCCCGCGCCGACCCGAGATCGCCCGCCAGCGCCGCCCTGCAGGCCTCGTGCACCCGGCGCGGCGCCACGTTGGCCGTCACGGAAATGACGCCTTTCGCCCCGACGCCGATGAAATCGATCGCCGAGGCATCGTCTCCCGACAGCACCGCGAAATCCGCGGGAACCAGCGCCAGCAATTCCCGCGCCCGGTTCACCTCGGGGACCGCCTCCTTGACGGCGACGATCCGGGAATGCCGGGCCAAGCGCGCCACCGTGGCCGGCAGCAGGTCGACCCCGGTCCGGCTCGGGACGTTGTAGAGGATCACGGGTGCCGCCGACGCGTCGGCAGCCGCCGAAAAATGCCGATGGAGCCCTTCCTGCGGCGGTTTGTTGTAATAAGGGGTCACCAGCATGACGCCGTCCACCCCGAGTCGGGACAACGTCCGGGTGCGTGCGATCGTGTCCGCCGTGGAATTCGTCCCAGCACCGACGATCACCTTGAGCGCGCCCCGACAGCGCGCCACCGCCCGGCGCGTCAGCTCCTCGATTTCAGCGAGGGACAACACCGGCGATTCCCCGGTCGTTCCGGCGACGACGATGCCGTCCGAGCCTTCGGCGAGGTGAAAATCCAGCAAACGGTCCCAAGCCGGCCAGTCCAAAGCACCCTCCGATGTCATGGGGGTGACGATAGCGACCAGGCTTCCGGAAAACATGGGGACACTCCAGCGGAAATATCGCCACCTTAAATGCCGGACATGCACCCTGGCAAGCGCCCATCCGGTAGAATTTGGACCGATGAAACAACATATCGTGATTTCCGCGGTCGGCGTCGACCGCATCGGCATGGTTCATGAACTCTCCAAGGCGGTCGCCGATTGTGGCGGGAGCATCAGCGAAAGCCGCATGACGTCGCTGGGAAGCGAATTCGCCATGCTGCTGCTGGTGAACGGCAATTGGCACACCCTCGCCAAGCTCGAGGGTGAGTTCAAGAAGCTGGGGGACGCCACCGGCATGAACATCCAGTTGCGGCGCACCGAGGAGCGTCCCGCCCGCAACGACATGCTGCCCTACTCCATCGACGTCGTCTGCCTCGACCAGACTGGCATCGTCGCGGGCCTTGCGGGATTTTTCTCGCAGCGCGGGGTCGACATTGCGGAACTGTCGACGCGCTCCTACGCCGCGGCCCACACCGGGGCGCCCATGTTTTCGGTACAGATGATCGTCAACGTCCCCGGCCGCCTGCACATCGGCGTGCTGCGCGAGGAATTCATGGATTTCTGCGATCACCTCAATCTGGATGCGATTTTCGAACCCGTAAAGAGTTGAGCCCCTCTCATGAGCAAAACGTCGATCGACAAGCAGGCACCCGGGTTCACCCTCGAAGGCACGGGCGGCGAATGGTCGCTGAAGGGCGCCCTTGGCAGCCACGTCATCCTGTACTTCTATCCGCGCGACAACACTCCCGGCTGCACGCAGGAAGGTGAGGACTTTGCCGCCGCCCATGCACGCTTCAAGAAGGCCGACGCCCTGGTGGTCGGCATTTCCGCCGACAGTCTCGCCTCGCACGTGAAATTCAAGGCGAAGATGGCCTTCCCCTTCGAACTGCTGAGCGACCCCGAGCAGCGGGTATGCGAGCTGTACGACGTGATCCAGGAAAAGAGCATGTACGGCAAGAAATACCTGGGCATCGAGCGCAGCACCTTTCTGATCGACGCAAAGGGCGTGCTGCGCCGGGAGTGGCGCAAGGTCAAGGTGAAGGGACACGCCGAGGAGGTTCTGGCGGCGGTGAAAGCGCTGTGACCGGCCCGTTGCGGCCCGTGGGAGCCGTGGTGCCGCGGGGCCGCCAGGCCAAGCAGACGCGACGCATCTTCGTGCTCGACACGAACGTCCTGATGCACGACCCGACCGCGATATTCCGATTCGAGGAGCACGACGTCTACATCCCGATGACCGTGCTCGAGGAGCTCGACGCGGGAAAGAAGGGGCTGTCCGAATCGGCGCGCAACGTGAGGCAGGTCAGCCGCTTTCTCGACGAGCTGATGAAGGATGCGACCAAGAAGGACATCGACCGCGGGCTGGCGCTGCCGACATCGGCGCCCATCAATCCCGGCAAGCGCGCGCCCGTCGGCCGTCTGTATTTTCAAACCCAGCTGCTCGAATCGGTGCTGCCCGACAGCCTGCCGGGACATGGCGCCGACAACGCCATTCTGGCGAACACCCTGGCGTTGCAGCAGAACCAACCCGCGGCCCGGGTCACCCTGGTGTCGAAGGACATCAATCTGCGCATCAAGGCGGCGATCGTCGGCGTGCACGCCGAGGACTATTCCAGCGACAAGACCATCGAGGATGCGGACCTCCTGGTCAGCGGCGTGCAAAGGCTGCCGGCGAACTTCTGGGAGAATCATGGCAGGGGAATGGAGTCCTGGCAGCATCAAAGCCGGACCTTCTACCGGGTACGGGGACCTCTGGTGCACGATTGGCGCACCAATCAATTCGTCTACGATCCGGGTGAAAACGGCGTCGAGGCCATCGTGCGCAAGCTCGAGGACGAATCGGCGGTTCTGGAGCTGACGACGGACTACCGCACGGAGCGCAACAACGTATGGGGGGTCACATCCCGCAACCGGGAGCAGAATCTCGCCCTGAACCTGTTGATGGATCCGGAGATCGATTTCGTCACCGTGCTGGGTCCCGCCGGAACCGGCAAGACACTGCTCACGCTGGCGGCGGGACTCGCGCAGACCCTCGATCACAACCGCTTCAGCGAAATCATCATGACCCGCGTGACCATTCCCCTGGGCGAGGACATCGGATTTCTCCCCGGCACGGAGGAGGAGAAAATGGAACCGTGGATGGGCGCCTTGATGGACAATCTGGAAGTCCTGACGCAAAGCCAGTCCGGGGGCACCTGGGGACGGGGCGCGACCAACGATCTGCTGCGCCACCGCATCAAGATCCGGTCGCTGAACTTCATGCGCGGCCGGACGTTCCTCAACCGGTTCATCATCATCGATGAGGCTCAGAATTTGACGCCGAAACAGATGAAGGCCCTGGTGACGCGTGCGGGACCGGGCACGAAGATGATCTGCCTCGGCAATATCGCCCAGATCGACACTCCCTACCTCACCGAGACCACGACCGGCCTGACCTATGTGGTCAACCGGTTCCATGGCTGGGCCTATTCCGGCCACATCACCCTGGTGCGCGGCGAGCGGTCGCGGCTGGCCGATTACGCCTCCGAGGTCCTGTGACCCAGGCCCGCCCGGACGCCCGAAGCGAGACATGAGCGAACTTTGCGTACCCGGAGGCACTCCAACCCCTCATATGGAGGCGGAATGAAGCTTTGGAGGAGCCTGTCGGCATTTGCCGTCGCCCTGACCGTGGGCGCCAGCGTGAGCGTCGGCTGGGCCGCGGGCACGGGATCGGCCGCCGACCAGGACCTGCCTGATCTCGGCAGCCCGGCGAATGCCGCCGTCTCGCTGGAGGACGAATACCAGGCGGGTCTGGGATGGTTTCGCCAAATGGGCCAGAGCGGCGTCGTGCTCGAGGACCCCGAGGTCAGCGCCTACATTCAGGAGATCGGCCACAGCCTGTCGAGCCGCGCGGAAGAAGGTCAGCATCAGTTCTATTACTTCGTGGTGCGCGATCCCGTCATCAACGCCTTCGCCATGCCGGGCGGGTTCATCGCCATCAACAGCGGCCTGATACTGGCCACCCAAAACGAGAATCAGCTGGCCGGCGTCATGGCGCACGAAACCGCCCACGTCACCCAAAGGCATCTGGTCCGGGGACTCATCGATCAGAGCCATGCCGGCCTGGTGGCCACGGCGGCCATGCTCGCGGCGATCCTCCTGGGAGCGACCGCCGGGCGCGGGTCGCCCGATGCCATGCAGGGTGCCGTGATGGCCACCCAGGGCGCCGCGATCCAGCATCAGATCAACTATACGAGGTCCAATGAATTCGAGGCGGACCGGATCGGCATCGGCACCATGGCGACCGCGGGATACGACCCCCTCGGCATGGCCAGCTTTTTTCAGGAACTGGACCGCAACTCCCCCGACCCGAGCCGCGTGAAAGCCATTGAATTTCTGATCGATCACCCGCTGTCGGCCGAACGCGTCGCCGAGGCACGCAACCGCGCCGAACAGATCGGCCGGATTCATCATGAGGATTCGCTGGGATATCGATTGATGCGGGAACGGCTGCGGGCCCTGATCGGCGACCCCCAGGTGGTCCGCGACCACTACGCCAATCTCGTCAAGAACGGCGCCGGCCTCACGATGGAGGAGCGCTACGGAAAGGACGTCGTCGACATCCGGATGCGCAACTCCGCGGCGGCGATCCCGGATTTGCAATCGCTCGTGCACGAGTACCCCAAGGTCACGCAATTCTACGGGGCGCTGGGCCAGGCCTACCTGCTCGACAACCAGCCCAAGGAATCACAGGCCATCCTCGACAAGGCGCTCTATCTTTTCCCCCGCAACGTGCCGATCACCATTCGGTTGTCCGAGACCCTGATGCGCAGCGGCGAAAACAAGCGTGCCCAGCTGCTGCTCGACGATTTGTTCAATGTGGTGGAGCCGTCCCCGGACCAGACCAAACTCATCGCCAAGGCGGCGAGCGCCGCCGGCGACCTTGCCGACTCGTACTATTACATGTCCTTCTATTACGTGATGACCGGCGATCTGAAGATGTCCGTCACGCAGCTGGAACTCGCGCTGGCCTCGCCCGGCCTGGACGCGGTGCAGCGCGCGAGATTCAGCGCCCGCCTCGACGAAATCAGGGCCGCCATGCCGAAGAACCACAAGAACACGGTGGCGGACGACAATGAGGGCGGAAGCGCGCGCCACTGACCGAACACGGCCGGGTCATCAACCTGTATCTTAGCGACCGTCAGCGACGTTGAGGGAGAAAACGATGATGTTGAAGGGTGGGTGTGCGCGCGTTGCGCTTGTCATTTGTGTCTTGTCGAGCCTGAGTGCCTGCGTGACGTTGCCGCCGAACAGTCCCCGCTCGCCGCAGGATCCCTGGGAATCGTGGAATCGAGGGGTCTATAGATTCAACGACGAACTCGATCGGGCGGTTGCGAAGCCCGCGGCCAAGGCCTACGTGAAGGTGCTGCCCCAGCCCGTTCGCACCGGCGTCGCCCATTTTTTCTCCAATCTCGAGACGCCCACGGTCATGATCAACGACGCGCTCCAGGGCAAGCTTCTGGCGGCCGCCAACGACTTGGGACGCTTCCTGCTCAACACCACGGTGGGCCTGGCAGGCATCCTGGACCCGGCGACCCCCGCCGGCCTGGCCCGCAACGACGAGGATTTCGGTCAGACGCTCGGAAAATGGGGCGTTCGACCGGGCCCCTTCGTCGAGTTGCCGCTGTTCGGTCCCTCGGATCTTCGCGATGCACCGGCGCGCGTGGTGGACACGTACACGAATCCGCAGCAATACATCAAGGACCCTTGGATCCAGTACGGGCTTTACGTCCCGAATTTCGTCGACCGGAGGGCGCGGCTGCTGCCGCTCGATTCGACCTTGAAGACGACCTATGATCCGTACGCCTTCATTCGCGACGCCTACCTGCAGCGGCGCGCTTACCAGGTCTCGGACGGCAAGATCACCGAATCGCCGATGACCGACCCCGGTTTGGAGGATCCAGGTCCGGACACCCCGCCGCCGGACTCGCCGCCTGCGGCTTCGCCGCCGCCCAAATGAACGGCGGCGCGGCGGCGCCGGTCCATCGGCGTCAACCGCCCGCCAGCAATCCGTCCACCTCGCTCAATCGGGCCAGCTGCAGCAGCTGGCCCGGCATGTTCTCGTATCGCAGCGGGCGGCCCGCGGACTTCGCGATGCTGAGCCACTCGATGAGCAGCGCGAGTCCCGAGCTGTCGCTGTCGGCGACTCCCTTCAGGTCGATGACCGCCGCCCGGCCCGCGCCGACCGCCGCGGCCCCGAGCGGCAGCAGCCGCGTCACCGTGCCGAAATCGAGCGGTCCCACGACGCTGCAACGCCCGTCCTGCAGCACCTGGAAGGCCGCGTCATGGCCGCGCGACTCCTTCAATGACCGGCACCGGCCGGGGCCTTGGCGCCCGGGGTCTTGTTCTCCCTCTCCAGCCTGCTGATGACTTCGTCGAGTCCCTTCTGCTGGATCTCCGCCCCGAAATCGGTGCGGAAACTCTTCACGTAGGAGATGCCCTCGATGACGATGTCCCACGCCTTCCAGCCGGACTCGGCCTTGTGCAGACTGAAATTGACGGGCACCTTCTCTCCATTCGACTTGGTCACCTCGGTGCGGACGGTCGCCATGGTCTCGCCCGGGTCGCCCCGGTAGGGGAGGATCGTGAACCGGTCCGCGGTGAAATCGAGCAGCGCATTGCCGTAGTTGTGCAACAACGAATGATAGAAGGCGTCGACGAATCGCTTGCGCTGCTCGGCGGTCGCCGTGCGCCACGACTGGCCGAGCACGAGGCGCGCCGCGTACTCACTGTCGAAGTTCGGCAACAGCACGTTCGCCACCAGCGCGTCGAGCTTCGTCGGGTCCTGTCGATACATCGCCCGGTTCGCATCCAGCTCGGTCAGCATGCGTTTCGCGGAATTGTCGACCGTCTCCTGGGGCCCCAACGTATTCGTCGTGACCGGCCCCTGCGCATGCACCACCGCGATGAAACCCAAAGCCAGCCACGGCAAAAGGCGGCGCGTGATGCGGGACTCGTTCGTGGGCATACCGTTCATTTGGTTTTCTCCTTGACTGCGGACGCATCCGCCTTGGGAGCGTCGGAATTGGGCTGGGAACCGGCCTGGCCCGAGCCCTTGCCGAAATTCGCCAGGAACTGGCCGATCAGATTCTCCAACACGAAAGCGGACTGCGTGAAATCGATGTGATCCTTGTCCTTGAGGTACGTTTCAGCGCCGCCTGCGGTCACGCCGATGAACTTTCCGCCGAGCAGGCCCTGGGTGTAGATGCTGGCATCGCTGTCGGTGGGAATCTGGCTGAATTTCGAGTTGATCCGCATGTCGACGACGGCCTTGTATTCGCGCGGGTCGAGATCGATTTTGACGACGCGGCCGATCTCGACCCCCGCCATGGAAACCGGGGCGCCCACGCGCAGGTCTCCGACGTTGTCGAATTTGGCGGTCAAATCGTAATGCGGCGGACTGCCGATCGAAATACCGCGGCTCGTGGTCTGCGTGGTCAGGAACACCAGCGCAGCGAATCCGAGGACCACGAAGGCGCCGGTTCCGAGATTCAAGGTTCGCGACTTCGCCATAACACCACCCTCTTACAGAAATGCCGACGTCAACAAGTAATCCAGGAACAGGATGACCACGGCCGACGTGACCACCGTGCGCGTCGTCGCGCGGCCGACTCCCGCCGCCGTCGGCACCGCGTGGTACCCCTCCCAGACCGCGATCAAACTACATGCCACGCCGAAGATGCCGCTCTTCACGAGACCCTCGTTCACGTCCCGCAGGTCCACGCCGGACCTCATCTGCGACCAGAAGCTGCCGGAATCGACGCCCATGATCTGCACCCCGATCAGCTGGGCCCCGAAGATGCCGATGAGGCTGAAAACCGCGGCGAGCAGCGGCATCGTGATGACGCCCCCGAGGAAGCGCGGCACCACGACCCGCTTGATCGGATCCACCGCCATCATTTCCATGGCCGAGAGTTGATCGGTGGCGCGCATCAGGCCCAATTCGGACGCCAGTGCGGTGCCCGCCCGGCCGGCAAACAACAGAGCCGTGATGACGGGCCCCAATTCCTTCACCAGGCCGATGGCGGCCGCCACCCCCAGTGAATCCTCGGATCCGAACCGCTGCAGGAGCTGGAACCCCTGCAGGCCCAGGACCATGCCCACGAACAATCCCGAGAGCATGATGATGACCAGCGACAACGCTCCCGAATTGAAGATCTGTTGCACGATCAGATCGAAGCGCAGCAGCGCGCCCGGCGTCGACACGATGAGCCGCAGCAGGAAGCGCACGATCGCGCCGAGTCCCGCCAGGGAGTCGATCACGCTGGCCCACAGATCCTTGAGCAGGCTCAATGGCCCTCGCGCGCGAGCAACTCGCCGAAATAGTCGGGGGCGGGGTAATGAAAGGCCACCGGCCCGTCCGCCAGACCGCCCACGAACTGTCTCACGACCTCGGAGGGATTGGCCTTGAGCTCCTGCGGCGTGCCCTTGGCCACCACTTTCCCGCCCGACAGCAGGTACACATCGTCGGCGACCGAGGAGATCTCCTGCACGTCGTGCGAGACGACGATACTGGTCAGCCCGAGGGTGTCGTTCAGGCGGCGGATCAGGCGCAATATCACGCCCATCGAGATCGGATCGAGCCCGACGAAGGGTTCATCGTAAATCAGTATCTCGGGGTCCATGACGATGGCCCGCGCCAGGGCCACACGACGGCTCATGCCCCCGGACAGTTCAGAGGGCATGAGTTCCGCCGCCCCACGCAGACCCACCGCCTGCAGCTTCGTCAGCACCAGTTGGCGGATGAGGCGTTCAGGCAGGTCGGTATGCTCGCGGATCGGAAAGGCGACGTTTTCGAAAACGCTCAAGTCCGTGAGCAACGCGCCGTTTTGAAAAAGCATGCCCATGCGGCGGCGCAGGACGTACAACGCCGAGCGCTTCAGTGTACGCATGTCCTCGCCCGCCACGCGGATGTCGCCGGTGTCCGCCCTGACCTGGCCGGTGATGAGACGCAGCAGGGTGGTCTTTCCGGTGCCGCTTGGACCCATGACCGCCGTGACGCGGCCCCGGGGGAATTCGATATCGAGACCTTCAAAAATGGCACGGCCGCCCACGGCATAGCCCAGTTTGCGGATTTCGACGACGGGAGCTTCTTGGTTCAAATGTGCCGCCACGCTCCGCGCCGGGGACGGCGCGGGCGGATGGGATGGGCGCGACGTCAAGTCGCGGACGCTTCCATCGAACTCTTGTAGGTGCCGCCCGCCGCCAAGCGGTTGAGTTTGGCGCGAACGGCAAAGGCCTGTTGGCCGGCCCCGAAACGCGCGGGTTCCCCGCCCCAGGCACTGAGCGCCGTTTCCTGCAGGGCGCGTCCATAGCTGAAGGTCAGGGCCCATGGCAACGGACCCGCCGAATTCATCAGGCTCAAATGCAGCGTGGCCTCGGTCGGCGTCTGGCCACCCGACAAAAACGCGATGCCGGGCACGGCACCGGGGACCTGCCGCCTCAAGGTACGCAGCGTGGCCTCGGCGGCCTGTTCCGGCGAAGCCTTGACCGCGGATTTCTTGCCGGCGACGACCATGTTCGGTTTGAGCACGATGCCCTCGAGATAGATCCGCGCCGCAAACAGATGCGAAAAGACGCTGTCCAACACCACGTTGGTGACTTCCTCGCAGCGCTCCAGCGTGTGGCCGCCGTCCATCAGCACCTCGGGTTCGACGATCGGCACGATGCTCGCCTCCTGGCACAGGGCGGCGTAGCGCGCAAGCGCCTCGGCATTGGCCGCAATGGCGTAGGCGCTCGGAATGCCCGACCCGATGTCGATGACGGCACGCCATTTGGCGAAACGCGCGCCAAGCTGATAATACTCGGCCAGGCGCTCGCGCAGCCCATCGAGACCCTCGGTGATCGTCTCGCCCGCAAATCCCGCCAGGGGCTTGGCGCCGGTGTCGACCTTGATGCCGGGTACCATGCCGTGCTGCGCGAGGTAGGTGGCGAAGGGCACGCCGTCCCGGGTCTTCTGACGCAGGGTTTCATCGTATAAGATCACGCCGCTGATGCTTTCCGCGGCGGCGGGTGTCGTGAACAGCAATTCGCGATACAGGCGGCGGTTCTCTGCCGTCGACTCGAGCTTGATGGCGCCGAAGCGCTTTCCGATCGTGCTGGTGCTTTCGTCCGCGGCCAGAAGACCGCGGTGGTTGGCGACCATCGCGTGCGCGGTCGCGGCTAATTCCTGGGTGTTCATGCGTGAAGTCTCTCGATTCTTGCTGACGGTTCCGATCCCATGCCAAGGATAGCAAACCTGCGGGGGTTGCGCCCCGGCTGGAACTTCGACTCAAATAGGACTAAAATTGTCCCACATGGGGCAATGCCCGGGAAATGATCGACGACATGCTGCGAATGGGAAAACTCACCGACTACGCGACCGTGGTGCTTGCCAGTCTAGCGCAAGACCCCTTGCGGCACCGCGCCGCCGCCGAGTTGGCCGACCGCACGCGCATCAGCCGGCCCACGGTCAGCAAGGTTCTGAAGGGGCTGCAGCGGGCCGGTCTGGTCATCTCCTCGCGCGGTGCCCAGGGCGGCTATCGCCTCGCGCGGCGCCCGGAGTCGATCACCGCCAAGCAGATTCTGGACGTGTTCGAGGGGCCGATCGCGATCACCGAATGCAGCGGCGCGTCCAGCCGCTGCGGCATCGAGCGTCAATGCCAGGTCGGGGGTGCCTGGCAGAGGGTCAATTCGGCCATCCGCCGTGCCCTCGACGACGTGACCCTGCAGCAACTCGCGGGTCTCGATTCCACCGAACTGCGTCTCACGGGTCTTGGATCCGACGCGCGCGCCGAATCGCCCCGAAATTAACGCTTACGACCATCGGAAGAAGCCACGTGTCCAGCAAATCCCAAGACGTAGAAGCCCTCCTCGGCCAGAAATACCGGCACGGCTTCGTGACCGACATCGAATCCGACAGCCTGCCGCCGGGGCTGGACGAGGGCGTGGTGGCCGCGATATCGCGCAAGAAACAGGAGCCGAAGTTCCTGCTCGACTGGCGGCTGAAGGCGTTCCGCCACTGGCAGACCATGCGGGAGCCGGTTTGGGCGCACGTCCACTACAAGCCCATCGATTACCAGGACATCTCCTACTACTCGGCGCCGCGGGCGCCGGCGAACGCGCCGAAGAGCCTGGACGAGGTCGATCCGAAGCTGCTCGAGACGTACGCCAAACTCGGCATTCCCCTGCACGAGCGCGCCCGGTTGGCAGGGGTCGCGGTCGACGCCGTCTTCGACAGCGTGTCGGTTGCCACCACGTTCAAGGACAAGCTCGCCAAGGCCGGGGTCATTTTCTGTTCGTTTTCGGACGCCGTGCGCGCCCACCCGGAACTCATCGAGCGCTATCTCGGAACGGTGGTGCCGGCCGGCGACAATTTCTTCGCGGCGCTGAACTCGGCCGTGTTTTCCGACGGTTCCTTCGTGTACGTGCCGCCCGGCGTGCGATGCCCCATGGAACTGTCGACCTACTTTCGCATCAACGCGGCGAAGACCGGACAGTTCGAGCGGACGCTCATCATCGCGGCCGAAGGCGCTTCGGTCAGCTACCTCGAGGGCTGCACCGCGCCGATGCGCGACGAAAACCAGCTGCACGCCGCGGTCGTCGAACTGGTGGCGCTCGACGACGCGCGGATCAAGTATTCCACCGTGCAGAACTGGTACCCGGGTGACGAGAACGGGCTCGGAGGCATCTACAACTTCGTCACCAAGCGCGGTGAATGCCGGGGCCGCAATTCGAAGATTTCCTGGACCCAGGTGGAAACCGGCTCGGCCATCACCTGGAAATACCCGAGCTGCGTGCTGAAGGGCGACGATTCGGTGGGCGAGTTCTACTCGGTGGCGGTGGCCAACAATTATCAACAGGCGGACACCGGCACGAAGATGATCCACATCGGCCGCAACACGCGCAGCACGATCGTCTCGAAGGGGATCTCCGCCGGGCACGCCGAAAACACCTATCGCGGCCTCGTCAAGATCCTGCCGAGCGCGGCGGGCGCCCGCAATTTCACGCAGTGCGACTCCCTGTTGATGGGTCCGCTGTGCGCGGCTCACACCTTCCCCTACATGGAGGTGAAGAATCCGACCGCGACCGTGGAGCACGAGGCAAGCACCTCGAAGATCGGCGAGGATCAGCTCTTCTATTGTCTCCAGCGGGGAATCTCCGCGGAGGACGCGGTCAACATGATCGTGAGTGGTTTCTGCAAAGTGGTGTTCAAGGAGCTGCCGATGGAATTCGCGGTGGAGGCCCAGAATCTGCTGAGCGTGAGTTTGGAAGGCGCGGTCGGTTGACCTCCATCACCTGGGGTCGATCCCCATCACATAGGACTGAAATCTTGCTTACCATTGCCAATTTGAGCGCGCGGGTCGCGGGAAAGGAGATCCTCAAAGGCGTCGATCTCGTCGTCAAGCCCGGCGAGGTGCACGCCATCATGGGACCGAACGGATCCGGAAAGAGCACGCTCGCCCAGGTGCTCGCCGGCCGGGAGGACTATGAAGTCACCGGCGGCTCGGTGACATTCGAGGGAAGGGATCTGCTGGCGCTGCCGCCAGAGGAGCGTGCCAGAGCGGGCCTGTTCCTCGGATTCCAGTATCCCGTCGAGATTCCCGGCGTCAACAACGTGTATCTGCTCAAGGCGGCCCTCAACGCGAAGCGCAAGGCGGCCGGTCAACCCGAGGTCGACGCCTACGACTTCCTCGCGCTCATCAAGCAAAAGATGAAATTGATGCAGATGAGCGAGGCATTTCTCTCGCGCGGCGTGAACGAGGGGTTTTCCGGCGGCGAGAAGAAGCGCAACGAAGTGCTGCAGATGCTGGTCCTCGAACCGACGCTCGCCATTCTCGACGAAACCGACTCGGGCCTCGACATCGACGCGCTCAAGGTGGTCTCGCAGGGGGTGAACAGCCTGCGGGATCCGAAACGTTCGGTCGTGCTCGTCACGCATTACCAGCGTCTGCTCGACTATATCGTGCCGGACCACGTGCACGTGCTCGCGGGCGGCAGGATATTGAAGTCGGGCGACCGATCGCTGGCGTTGGAGCTCGAGCGGCGGGGTTACGATTGGGTGCTGGAGGGTCACGCCGCATGAGCGCAGCCCCCGGTCCATCCCCGTCGGCGGCGACGCTCACGCCGGCATTGCGCTCGTTCGAGACCCAGTGGCTCGCGCGCCAGGCAGCGGCGGTGCCGGATCGCCTGACCCACCTGCGCGCACAGGCCATGCAGCGGACCCTTTCCCTCGGCCTGCCGACCCCCCGCGATGAAACCTGGCGATACACGAACCTGCGCCACATCGCCGCGCACGGACTGGTCGACGCGCCGGCCGCCACGGGCGGGGCGATGCAGCCGCGTGCTTCGCTGTCGCTGCTGAGCGCCGCCGAGCGCGCCGCGACGTTGCTCGTGGTGAACGGTCATCCGGTCCCTTCCAGTCACGCGGATAACTGGATAAAAAACTTAAAAATCAGTAGCTTGAAGGATTTATCTCGAACCGATCCGGATTTGGTCGCGGCGCGCTCCGCCAACCTGTCCGACGCCGATCAGGCTCGCTGGGCCATGCTCAACACCGCGCTGTTCGCGGACGGCCTGTATCTCGAAATCACCGGCAAGGTCCAAACGCCGCTGTTGATCCTGCACGTGCTGACCGCCGATGCCCCCAACTCGGTCGCGCACCCGCGGGTCATCATCGATGCGGCGCCCGGATCGAGCGCGACCATCATCGAACACTACGTCGACCAGGGCGCTCATTCCCCGCTCTGCAATTCGGTGACCCAGATCAACTCGGGGCGGGATTCGCTGCTGGAGCACTACCGGGTGTTTGCAACCGGGGAGGCGGCCGAGCACATCGGTCTCGTCATACGAGCGATAGCTGTTCTCGAGTCTTTCCGCCGGACCGATCAGACCGACGTCTTCGTAGTAGCGGATCGTCTTGGG
>JBBIKV010000058.1:13950-24745 GCA_037445285.1 Nevskiaceae bacterium
CAGACAGTTCACCATCGTGCTCGGCGGCGGCCTGGTGCGCACCAGCCTGGAGGCGGAACTGAACCAGCCCGGTGCCGAAATCGACTGCCACTCGTTGCTGGTGGGCCACGAAGCCCGTCACGTGGATTGCGTGAACATCGCCACCCACAACGCCCGCAACACGCGCAGCAGACAGACTGCGCGGGCCATCGCGAGCGGTACCAGCCGCGTCGTGTTCAACACCAAGGTCATCGTCAATGCCGGCGCGGTCCATGCCGAATCGGAACAGTCCTGCCGCGGCCTGATCCTGTCGCCAACGGCGGAGATCGATACGCGCCCACAACTCGAAATCCACGCCGACGAGGTCAAATGCGCGCATGGCGCGACGACGGGCCGGCTGAACCCGGACATGCTGTTCTATCTGCTGTCGCGCGGACTCGACCGTGAGACGGCGCAGGCCCTGTTGGTGTACGCCTTCCTCGCCGACGTCCTGACCGGCATGTCGGTGCAGTCGGCACGGTCGGCGATCGAGACCGCCTTGATCTCACAGCTGCCCGACTCGACAATACTAGAAACTTTCAGATGAAAAACATAGCGTTGAAGAAATTACCTCAATTTGATGTCATGTCTGTGCGGCGCGACTTTCCGGTGCTGGCGAGGATCATTCACGGCAAGCCGCTCGCCTACCTGGACAATGGCGCCTCGGCGCAACGGCCGATCTCGGTCATCGAAGCCGTCGACGATTATGAGCGTCATCATCACGCAAACATCCATCGCGGCGTGCACACGCTGAGCCAGGAGGCCACCAGCCTGTACGAGAACGCGCGCGACCGCGTCGCCGCGTTCATCCATGCGCGCTCCCGGCACGAGGTCATCTTCGTGCGCGGCACCACCGAGGCCATCAACCTCGTGGCGCAGAGTCATGCCCGGCCGATTCTCGGGCCGGGCGACGAGATACTCATCACCCACCTCGAACATCACGCCAACATCGTGCCCTGGCAGATGGTGTGCGAACAGACGGGGGCCACTTTGGTCGTCGCGCCGATGGACTCGCGCGGCGAAGTGCATGCGGATGCGGTCGAGGCGCTGATGACCGCGCGCACGAGGCTCTTTGCCTGCGCCCACGTCTCCAACGCCCTGGGCACCGTCCTGCCGGTGCGCCGGATGATCGCCGCCGCCAAAGCCCGGGGCATCACGACCCTGATCGACGGCGCCCAGGCCGTTGCGCACCTGCCCGTCGACGTGCAGGATCTCGACTGTGATTTCTACGCCTTCTCCGGCCATAAGCTGTTCGGCCCGACGGGGATCGGCATTCTGTACGGACGCGAGGCCATGCTGGATCGCATGCCGCCCTGGCAGGGCGGCGGCGACATGATCCTCACCGTGAGCTTTTCGAAGACCACCTACAACAGCCTGCCCTACAAGTTCGAGGCGGGAACGCCGAACATTTCGGGCGCCATCGGCCTCGGTGCGGCGGTGGACTACGTCGAGTCGCTGGACGTTGCGGGCGCCCACCGCCATGAACAGGCGCTGCTCGACCATGCCTCGGCCAAGCTGCCCGAAATCGACGGCCTCGAGATCATCGGCACGGCCGGGGCGAAGGCGAGCCTGGTGTCCTTCGTGGTGGCGGGCGTGCATCCTCACGATCTCGGCACCATTCTCGACGAGGACGGCATCGCGATCCGCACCGGACACCACTGCGCGATGCCGGTGATGGAGTATTTCAAGCTGCCGGCCACCGCGCGGGCATCGTTCGCCTTTTACAACACCTTCGACGAGATCGACCGACTGTGCGCCGCGATCCGGCGCGCCCGTGCGATCTTCGCCTGAGAGAGGATCCGCGAGAATTCCATGGAGATCAATGAACTCTACCGCGACGTGATCCTGGACCACAATCGCCGGCCGCGGAACTTCGGGCCGCTTTCGCCCGCGGATGCCACGGTCGAAGGCTTCAATCCGCTGTGCGGGGATCGCCTGACGGTGCGCCTGAAAATGACGGGCGAGCAAATCGCCGACATCCGCTTCGAGGGCGAGGGCTGCGCGATCTCGACCGCCTCGGCATCCCTCATGACCGAGGCGGTGAAGGGCAGGACGCGCACCGAAGCGCTCGCCCTCTTCGATCGGGTTCACCGCCTGTTGACCGACGACGGCGCCACCGCCGACGATCTCGGGAAACTCGCCGCCCTCTCCGGAGTGCGCGAATATCCCGCCCGCGTCAAATGCGCGAGCCTGTGCTGGCACACGCTCGTCTCGGCGCTGCAGGCCCCAGACCCGGGGGCCCTGCCGGCCGTCTCCACCGAATGACTGCGAGGAACCATGCATTCGTACGAAAATGAACCGATCGTCGTGCAGCGCGACGTCAAGGCGGTGGCGATTCCCGCCGGCATCGAGGTGAACTTAAAGCTCGGATCCGTCGGGTACATCACCCAGGCGCTGGGCGGCAGTTTCACGGTCTATATCGACGGCAACCTCTTCCGGATCGCCGGCCAGGACGCGGACGCCATCGGCAAGAAGGCGGCGGTCGCGCCCGAGGTGCCGCCCGGCGCGTCGGAGGAGGACCTCAAGGTCATCATCTGGCAGCAGTTGAAGACCTGCTACGATCCGGAGATACCGGTGAACATCGTCGATCTCGGACTGATATACGCCTGCGACGTCACCAAGAACGACGACGCGAGCCGGACGGTCGACATCAAGATGACCTTGACGGCTCCCGGCTGCGGGATGGGCGAGATTCTGGTCCAGGATGTGCGCGACAAGGTCCTGATCGTGCCGACCGTGGGGACTGCCAACGTCGAACTGGTGTTCGACCCCCCCTGGAACCAGACGATGATGTCGGACGAGGCGCGCCTGCAAACGGGCATGATGTAGCCGGCAATGATGAGGGGCGATATTCGTGAGATGGATCGATGCAGGGCCCTGCGGGGCATTGAACGACGGCCAGGCGGTCCCGGTGGCGGTGGGCCGGCGCGCGATCGCTGTCGCACGCAGCGGCGATGCATATTTCGCGGTCGAGGACGTCTGCACGCACGACGGCGCGGAGTTGACGGGCGGGTGCATCGAAGGCACGGAGATCGTCTGTCCGCGCCATGGCGCCCGCTTTTGCCTGCGGACGGGCCAGGCGCTCACGCCGCCCGCCTACGAACCGATCCGAGTGTTCGAAACCAAGGTTGAGGGCGGACGATTGTGGGTATGCGCAGATTGACGTTGCTGCGCCACGGCCAGGCGCAACCCATCGACAGTTGTCCTGAGGATTTCGACCGCACGCTCACCCGGCGGGGGGTCTTCGAAGCGCGGGAAATGGCGGCTCGCATCGTGCGCCGTAACCTGGTGCCGGATCTCATCCTCGCGAGTCCCGCCGAACGATCCTGGGCGACGGCCGCCATCGTCGCCGAGGCATGCGAACTCGACGGCAAGCAGATCGAAGCGGCCCGGGAACTGTATCTGGCCACTGCGCAAACCACCTGGCGGCTGGTGACGCTGCGTGACGCCAAGGTGAAGCACATTCTGATCTGCGGACACAACCCGGGGCTCAGCCAGATCGCGAGCCGCTTGGGCCCGACGCCCCGGGCGCGGGAACTGCCGACAGCGGGACTCGCCTCCGCCGTCTGGCACCACGCGGAGTGGGCGACCCTGCAGCCGGAGACCGCCGGCAGCTGCGAACTGGACGATCCGGACCGCGCGCTGGATTTCTAGGGCGCGGCGGACCACCCCGATACTCAACCCTGGTCGCGCTGCATGCGCATCAGCCGGCGGCGGTCGCGCTTGTCCGGCCGGCCCTCCGACCGGGGCCTCGACAATTGCGCGAGCCGTTGTTGTTCGCGCAATTGGAGGCGGCGCTGCGCACTCTCGGCGCTCTCCAGATAATGTCCCTTCGCCTCGGCCGCGGGTCCGCGCCGCCGCGGCAGCCCCAGAATCTCAAATTCCGCGACGATGCCGTCCAACGACAGGCTGAGCCGGTCGCCCACGCGCACACGATGCGCCGGCTTGACCCGCTCGGCGTTCAGGTGAACCTTGCCGCCGCCGATGGCCGCCGTCGCGAGCGAGCGGGTTTTGTAAAAGCGGCAGTGCCACAGCCATTTGTCCAGCCGGTGTGCATCGCCCGCGTCGGTCGTCTCCGCCATGCGTCCTCGCTCCCTGCCTGCCTGCGCCACCCCCGGGGGCCCGCGCGACCGCTATAATAGCCCCATGAGTGCCATCCAAGAATTCCGGGAACGGCTGCACGGGGACACGCAGGCGCTCGAGGCGGCGGGACTGCTGAAGCGCGAACGAGTGATCGGCTCCGCGCAGGGGCCCGTGGTGATGCTGGCCGACGGCCGCGAAATGATCAATCTGTGCGCCAACAATTACCTCGGCCTCGCGAATCATCCGGCGGTGATCGAGGCGGCGCACGCGGCGCTTGCGCACTACGGCTACGGCGTCGCCTCGGTGCGGTTCATCTGTGGAACCCAGACCGTGCATCGCGAACTGGAGGAGCGCCTGAGTGCCTACCTGGCCATGGAGGACACGATTCTTTTCTCGTCCTGCTTCGACGCCAACGGCGGCTTGTTCGAAACGCTGCTCGACGAACGGGATGCGGTCATCAGCGACTCGCTCAACCATGCGAGCATCATCGACGGAATCCGTCTCTGCAAGGCCCGCCGCCTGAGATACGCGAACAACGATCTGAACGAACTCGAACAGGTCTTGAAGGATTCCCAGGATGCCCGCGTCCGGCTCATCGCCACCGACGGCGTATTTTCGATGGACGGCTCCATTGCGCGGCTGAAGGACATCTGCGATCTGGCGGACCGCTACGCGGCGCTGGTGATGGTGGACGACTCGCATGCCACCGGCTTCATCGGTGCACGCGGCCGGGGTACCCATGAACTGCGCGGCGTCATGGACCGCATCGACATCCTGACCGGCACGCTGGGCAAGGCGCTCGGCGGCGCCAGCGGCGGCTACGTCGCCGCGCGCAGGGAGATCGTCGGCTGGCTGCGCCAGCGCTCGCGCCCCTATCTCTTCTCCAACAGCATAGCCCCGCCGGTGGCCGCGACGACGTTGCGCGTGCTCGACCTCCTGGAGGCTTCGCCGGAGCTGCGCGAACGGGTCCATGCCAACGCGAGGTACTTCCGCAGCGGCATGCAGTCCCTCGGCTACGATCTGCTTCCGGGCGAGCACCCCATCATCCCCATCATGCTGGGCGATGCCCCCCTGGCGGTTCGGCTGGCCGAGCGGTGCCAGGCGGACGGCGTCTACGTCGTGGCCTTCGCGTTTCCCGTCGTGCCTCACGGCAGGGCCCGCATTCGCACGCAGATGAATGCCGCGCACACCACGGCCCAGCTGGACCGTGTCATTCAAACTTTCGCCCGCGCCGGGCGCGACCTCGGCATCATCGAACAAGGATAAATGCATGAAAGCGCTGGTAAAAGCCCGGGCCGAGAAAGGCATCTGGATGCAGGACATTGCCGAGCCCGCGGTCGGCCACAACGACGTGCTCATCAAGATTCATCGCTCGGCGATCTGCGGCACCGACATGCACATCTACAATTGGGATGCGTGGGCCCAGAAGACCGTGCCCGTGCCGATGGCGGTGGGCCACGAATACGCCGGTGAAATCGTCGAGATGGGCAGCGAGGTGCGCGGATTTGCGACAGGAGATCGGGTCTCCGGCGAGGGGCACATCACCTGCGGCCATTGTCGCAACTGCCGGGCCGGACGCCGCCATCTGTGCCGCAATACCCTGGGGGTCGGGGTGAATCGGGCCGGCGCATTCGCCGAGTATCTGACGATTCCGGCGGCCAACGTGTTCAAGCTGCCGCCGGCCATCGATGATGAAATCGCCTCGATCCTCGACCCGCTCGGCAACGCGACCCACACGGCCCTGGCCTTCGACGTGGTCGGCGAGGACGTGCTCATCACCGGCGCCGGACCGATCGGCATCATGGCGGTCGCGATCGCGCGCCACTGCGGGGCGCGCCATGTCGTCATCACCGACGTGAACGACTACCGGCTCGCCCTGGCGTCGGCCATGGGAGCCTCGAGGGCATTGAACGTGTCGAGGGAGTCGCTGGACGATGCGATGAAGAGTCTCGGCATGGAGGAAGGCTTCGACGTCGGATTCGAAATGTCGGGCAACGCCGCCGCGCTGCGCGAGATGCTGCGCACCATGAATCACGGCGGCAGCATCTCGATGCTCGGCATTCCGCCCGACGAGACCGCGATCGACTGGAATCAGGTGATTTTCAAGGGCCTGGTGATCAAGGGGATCTACGGGCGGGAAATGTTCGAAACCTGGTACAAGATGTCGAGCATGCTGCAGAGCGGCCTCGACGTGCGGCCGGTCATCACCCACAGGCTCGGGGTGAACGATTATCTCGAGGGGTTCGAAATCATGAATTCGGGCAGATCCGGCAAGGTGATCCTGGATTGGGCATCGCTTTGAACACGGCGCACCCGCGCCACCATGGCTCCCCGGCGAGCCGCCGTCCGCTGAGCTGAGGGGTACGGGACATGCGCGTTAGAACCCTGGTCGCCGTCGTCATGCTGATCTTGGTCACCGTATTCTTCGTCGTCAACTGGCGGGTGTTCGCGGCGCCGGCGAAGATCAGTCTGCTGGTCACCACCGTGGAGATGCCGATCGGCGTGGTCTCGTTGACGTTGGGCGCGGTGGCGCTTCTGGTCCTCCTGGGATATGCCGGGTTCTGGCGGAGCACGTTGTTGATGGAGTTCCGCCGGCAGTCCAGGGAACTGCAGGCGCAGAGAGCGCTCGCCGAGAGCGCCGAGGCGTCGCGATTCACCGCGCTGTCGACCCTCGTGCGCGAGGAGATCGCCAATTCCGACAGCCGGCTGGAAGCGGCGCTCGGTCTGCTGCGCCAGGAAATCAAGGAGTCGGAGAACTCGCTGGCGGCGAGCATCGCGGAAATGGACGACCGGATCGCCCGCGAGGGCCCGCGCCGGGTGCCCGGTTGAACCCCGCCCGGTCACGCGTCCTGTTCACGGCATTGGCCGCCCTCGCGTTTCATCCTGCCGCTTTTGGACAACAGTTGCGCGAAATCAGCCTCGCCGGTGAGAAGGCGGTTCTGACGGCACCGCTCATCGAAGCCGGCCGCCCCCGCCACGCGAACGTGACGATCGTGGAGTACTTCGACTACAACTGCCCCTATTGCCGCCGCGTCGGCCCCACTCTGCGGCAGATCATCGCGGAGGACGACAAGGTCGCGCTGATCTACAAGGATTGGCCTGTCCTCGGGGACGTGTCCACGTACGCCGCCCGCTGTGCGCTGGCCGCCCGGTGGCAGGACAAATACCTTCCGGCACACGATGCGCTGCTGACGGGACCCCGACTGGCGGCCGACAGCCAGGTGGAGGATGCGCTGCAGAAGGCAGGCATCGACATCGCCAGGCTCAAGCGGGACCTCGGGGCGCACTCGCACGACATCGATGCGATGCTGGCGCGCAACGCGGCGGAGGCGCACGCGTTGGAACTCGACGGCACGCCGGGCATCCTCGTGGGGAGGGTGTTGATGCCGGGTGGCGCGGAGCTGCGATTCTTTCAGAACTTGATCGCCCAGGTCAGGGCCGCGAAGCCCTAGGAAGCATCCGGATTCAGCCACCAGATGATCTGCGCCAGGGTGCCCCCCGAAGGCTGTGAGGCGATGGAGAATTTGCCGCCGGTCATCTCCGCCCGCTCCCTCAAGTTTCGCAGGCCGGATCCATTCATGCGCGCGGCGTCCGCCGCGAGCGGCATCCCGATCCCATCGTCCCGGACCAGGAGCATGAGCTGCGACTCGTCCCGCGAAAGGGTCAGCCAGACGTTGGCCGCCTGTGAGTGCTTCGCCGCGTTGTTCAGCAGTTCCTGCACGCAGCGGAAGAGATGCGTGGCGATCCGCGGCGGAATCTCGGCATTCTCGGCGGAGACCTCGGTGTTCACGGACATCGACGGATAGATCTCGGCGAAGGATCGGCAGAACCAGCTGGTGGCCGACGCCGCACCCATGTCGTCCAGCAGCTTCGGCCGGAGGTTCGTCGAGATGACGCGGATGCCGTCGGCAGTCGCCTGGATCTGATCGATCGCGAGCGCGAGGACGCTCTCGGGGCTGCCGAGGCCAGGCCGCTTGACCATGATTGCCGCCCGCTCCACGGCGTACTTGATCGCGCACAGGGACTGCCCGACGGAGTCATGCAGTTCGAGCGCGATGCGCCGGCGCTCGCCCTCCTGCGCCTGCATCAGCTGCTCGGACAGCAGCGCGAGGTTGTTCCTGGAGCTGAGCAATTCGCTCTCGGCCTGGGTCCGCCGTTCGACCTCGCTGCGCAAATCCCGGTTCGCATCGTCCAATTCGCGGGTCCGCAGACGGACGCGGGATTCGAGATAGAAATTGATGCTCTCGAGCGTGTGCTGCGCGCGACGCAGCGAGGAGACGTCCGTGACGACCAGGACCGCGCGGGCGGTCCGCTCAACGGCCCCGTGGGCCTCGCCGTTGCCCATCGGGCGCAGCGTGAACTGCAGGATCTGGTCGGTCGCCTCCGAATAGCACTCGAATTCCCGGGATTGATCCTCGTGCATTTTCGGGAGCGCTTCGCACAGACCGCGCGCCACGGGACAGCTCGAGCCATCGCAGTCAGGATGCAACACGGAGTGGGCGCTCCGGCCGATGGCGTTGCCCACCGGCCCGAGCCCCCACTTCTCGACGGTCCGGTTCGCGCGCTGAACGATGCCGCCGGAGTCGACCAGGCAAACCACGGACGGCAACGCGTCGACGGTGCATTCCCATTCCTGCTTGGCCTTTTCGATGACCGCGAACCGCTCACTATCGCTCGCCATAAGCTGCCTCGGTCCTGCCGGCTGCGACGACGGCCCCTCCCGGGGATCCGACGCGGACGCGGACTCGATCGGCTGGCTCGGGCGCAGCATCGTCAGTCGGCCGACGGCGGCACTGCGGCGCCCCGTCGCCTCACCGGTCCGGGATTGAACAAGAACTGCCAGTCACAGTAGCACTTCGCGTCCGCGAATCCGGCCTCTTCGGGGAGAAATCCCGCCTTCTTGATGGGTGGTTGAGCAGAACTGCTGGAAATCCCGGCGACGCCGGCGTCGGTGGAGCGCAGGATATGCCAATCCGCGACTCCGGTCATCGGGTCGGAGTAGAGCCGGCGCAGATGGTGGCGCGGTTCAGGCCACCGCTTGTCCTCAAGCAGGTCGTCCAATTCGCGCGGATATTGTCCGCCTTGCGCATAATAGGACGCGATCGCCTCGCGATATTGGCGGCCGACGAAGAGGAGTTCCTGTTCGCGTTCCCGCTGCGCCTCAGTGCGCCACACGGTGCCGATCGCGGACAGTCCGAGCCCGAGAATGACCACCGCGATCAGCAGGCCGATGTACGTGAATCCGGCCGCCTCGCGCGGCATGCGGCTACCAGCTGACAAAGGGCGAGCCGTCGGCGGCGCTGTCGGGGGAACCGCTGTGGATGTCCCTGACGCCCGGATGGTCCGGATCGTCGGACGCGACCTTGAGCCACGTGTCGGCCGACCGGGTGAACGGATCGACCGGAACGCCGCGGATGTAGTGCTTGTCGACCAGCATCGTCAGCAATTCCGGATATTGGCCGAGATCGCCGTAATACTTGTCGATGGATTCGCGCAGAACTGCCAGGTCGTGGCGGAGCACCGTCTCCTTGGCGCGCTGCACGGTCCGGAAGTAGCGCGGCACCGCAAGGGTGAGCAGCACGCCGATGATGCTCATCACGACGAGCAATTCGATCAGGGTGAACGCCCGCGCCGGCCGCCTACCAGTCATGGTAGGGAATCCCGTTGAGTCCCTTGCCCTGCGCCGTCGAATAGACGTCGAACACGTCATCGCCCGGTTGGGGGTCCGACGGCGGACTCTTGTAGCTGCGGATTCCCCAGGTATCCGCCGCCGCCACCGAAGGATCCGGATAGAGGGGATCGCGCGGAATGCGGCGCAGGAAATAGATCGCCACCTTCTTTTCGCTCTGAATGTCCTCGACTCCGTCCACCAGCACCTGCAGGTTCGGCGGATAGCCCGAGTCTCCCAATTCCATGCGGATATGACCGCCGTCGGCCGCCAGTTTGTAGGCATCGATGGCGCTGCGAAGGATCCTCAGCGACTGATGCAACTCACTCTCGCGCTCGCGCTGCGCGGTGAGCCGCACCAGCGGCATGGCCGCCCCGGTGAGCACCCCGACGATCGCCACGGTGACCACTAATTCGATCAGCGTAAAACCCCGTGGACGCACCTCGCCGCTCATGGTTTGCCGATCACGACGTTGAGCGGCGCAGAGGCGGCCGTGGCCAAGGCGGTCCCGGCAGCCCCCATCGCGGACACCTGCGCCGCGATCGCGCTGCCCGCGCGCGCGGTCAACGCCTTGAAGCGCAGCACCATCAAACTGCCCTCGCCCTGCAGCGGATCGTCGGTCGCGACCACGTCCAACTGCGCCCCGCCGCTCTTCGCATCGACGGTCGGACTGCCGGCACTGGCCGGCACGATGTCGCCCGCGGTGGCGCTCATGAGCTGCAGCGCTCCGGTGTCGAATCGCACCTGTCCTCTCAGGCGCGAAATGCCGACATCCGTTGCCATGTGGACGGTGACCTCGAATTCCTGACCGACGGCGATCTGGGCGGGACCGTCGATGGTCACGGTCGGTTTCGGCGCGGGACCTGAGGGAGCGGCGGCCGGAGGCGGCGCCGCGGGAGCGCCCGCGGCCGCTGGGACGACCGGTTGCGCGACCGAGGGCCGCGGACCCGCCGTCGCGATGCCGGGCCCGGCGGATGCCGAGCCGCCGGATGCACCCGCAGCGACGGCGGCGCGCGGCGATGCGTC
>JBBIKV010000059.1:0-19282 GCA_037445285.1 Nevskiaceae bacterium
ATCCGTTACATCAACCTCGATCTACCGTTACGTCTAAACTAAGCGGCATTCATTCATACTCCCCTTTTGCGGCGCGGTGGATTCATGCCGATGCGCCCCCCCGGCAGAGTTCTTCGAGCCAACCCAGCGCCGGAGCGCAACGAATTCGCGATAGACTTGCCGCGCGTCGACACATTGCTCGATCAACGGTAAAGCGAATTCTACATGCGATCACTGATTTGGGCCTCGAGTGTATTGGCGGCGGCCTTCTGCGCCGTGGGGGCAGCGGCTCCGACGGCACTACCGGCCGCCAGGCCCGAGAGCGTCGGGATGTCCACGGCCCGTTTGGACGCCATGACCGATTATTTCCGGGCCGAGGCTGCCGGACACCTCGCCGGCGGATACGTGTTGATGGTCGCGCGAGACGGCAAGCTGGTGCATGCGGGCGCCGTGGGGTTCCGCGACACCGAGCAAGGACTGCCGATGACGCTCGACACCCGCTTTCGCATCGCAAGCATGAGCAAGCCGATCACCACCGTCGCCGTGTTGATGCTCTATGAACTGGGCCGCTTTCGCCTGGACGATCCCATTGCAAGCTTCCTTCCGGAATTTTCCCATCCGCGCGTCTACTCGGGAGTCGATGCCCGGGGAGAGATGACGACCGAACCCGCCAAACGCGGCATCACGATCCGTGACCTGCTGACGCACACCAGCGGCCTTGGGTACCTTTTCGATTCGACGACGCCGCTCGGCAAGGCCTACCTCGCCCTGAAGATCGATCCGCACGGATCGCTCGCGGACAATACCCGCCTGATCGCAAGCCAGCCGTTGTATTTTCAACCCGGCACCGGCTGGTATTACAGTTATGCCGACGACGTGCTCGGCCGTCTGGTCGAGGTCGTGTCGGGAATTCCATTCGCACAATTCCTGAGCGAAAGGATCTTCGTTCCGTTGAAGATGAATGCGACGGGATTTTACGTTCCAGCCGCGCAGAAATCCCTCATGGCAACGATGTACCGGCGTGACGAACAGGGGGCGCTGCAGGCAACGACCCGTCTCGACGACCCGGGCGATCCACGCCGCTGGCCGTCGGGCGGAGGCGGCATGATCTCCACGGCGGGAGACTATCTGCGGTTCGCACAAATGCTCGCGAACGGCGGCAGCCTGGAAGGACGTCAATACCTCTCGCCGGTGACCGTGGACCTGATGACGCACAATCAGGTTCCCGAAAGCGCGATGCAGGATTTCTGGGGCGCCGGGTCCGCCGGCCTGGGCTATGGTCTGGGCGTAGGCGTCGAAATCGATGTCCGGCATGCGGCCCACGCCGGCTATCCGGGTGATATATCCTGGGGGGGGGTCTTCGACACCCATTGGGTCGCGAGTCCGCGCACCGGCATCGTCGCGGTGCTGCTCACGCAGAACGACCCCCTCGGCAGCGACGCCACCCGGCAGCGCGCCGCCAACGACGACGATTTCCTCAATCAGATTTTCGCCGCGGTGACTGCAGCGTCGGCGTCGTCCCACCCGGACAACATGACGCCGCTGCATTGAGCAAGTTCGGGTCAAATTGCGGAGCCCTCCGCACCGAACGCAATCAGGTCCCTCTGTACCCGGACGCACGCGCGCGTGGCGTTGGGTTTGCTGCTCTCGCACGCTCGGATGGACGATCCCGCAATCCGCAGGGCGCGGCAAACCGGGCGGAATGAAGGGAACTGTGGATCGGCGCATGGGGTCCAAACCCCCATGCGTCCGGTCAAGCATTCATTTCCGTCGTTTCTCGCGTCACTTCTGCTGGCCGCATGCGGCGGCGGGGCTGGCGTTGGCAAATCGGATTCCGGCGTCTCCGCTGTTCCGCCGCGCGGGACGTTGCTGCAAAATCCCCTCCAGCTTTTGTCGACGCTTTCGGCGCCGGGTCTGCTGCTCGAGCTCAACCTCGCGGCCAATCAGCGGCTGCTGTCGCTCAGCGGCACGCCGGTGTGCGACATTCTGATTTATGACATCAGTTACCAGACGGTTGGCGGCGCGAACGAACCCACGACTGCCTCCGCGGCCCTGATGATACCAACCGGTGTCGGTGCGAACTGCACGGGGGCGCGCCCGATGGTTTTGTACGCGCATGGCACGACAACCGACCGCGCGTTCAATATGGCCAACGTACAGAATACGGAAACTCTGTTCCTCGCGGCGCTATTCGCAGCGCAGGGTTATATCGTCGTGGCGCCGAACTACGCGGGCTATGACACATCGACCCTGTCCTACCATCCGTACCTGATAGCCGATCAGCAATCCAAGGACATGATCGATGCGTTGGCCGCCGCACGCACCGCGCTGCCGTTGGCCTCGGCAACGTTCACAAAGGATAATGGACAGTTGTTCATCACGGGCTATTCGCAGGGAGGTTATGTGGCGATGGCAACCCATCGTGCCATGCAGTCTGCGGGGATGAAGGTGACGGCCGCCGCACCGATGTCGGGACCCTATTCGCTGGCGGCTTTTGTCGACGCCGTGTTCTACGGCGACGTCAACGGCGATGCCACCGTGTCCTCCGCCCTTCTGCTGACGGCCTATCAAAAGGCCTACGGCAATATCTACAGCAATCCCGTTGAGGTATTTGAGGGCCAGTACGCCACGGGCATCGAGTCTCTGCTGCCGAGTACGACGCCGCGGAGTCAGCTCTATGCGCAGAAAAAACTTCCCGAATTCGCGCTCTTCAGCTCGACGCCGCCGGATCCCGCCTTCGCAGGCGACACGCCACCGACGACGCCCGCCGACCTCGCCGAAGTGTTCGCGCTCGGCTTTGGGACGGGAAATTTGCTGCAGAACAGTTATCGCTTGAGCTACTTGCAGGATTCAAAGACCAATCCGGATGGCGGCTTTCCCATTCTCACCACCGGAGTCGCCGCCGCGACTCCCGGCTTGCCATGGCGGCAGGCACTGCAGATAAATGATCTGCGCAACTGGGTGCCGACAGCACCCGTGCTGTTGTGCGGCGGTGATGTCGACCCGCTCGTCTTTTGGCTGAACACAGAACTGATGCAAAAATATTGGGCATCGCACGCACCGGCATCCGCGCCGATCGGCGTGCTCGACCTTGAATCTCCTGCATCAAGCAATGACCCTTATGCTGCTCTGAAGAAGGGCTTTGTGCTTGCAAAAGCGCTGGTCGCCGCAAATGCCATCGCGCAAGGGGCCACCGACGGCGGGAACCTTGCGGTCGCCGAGGCGTATCACACGGTCCTGGTGGCGCCGTTCTGCTTCGCCGCGGTCAAAGCGTTCTTCGCAAATCCATAAAGCCGGACGCCCGATTCCGTCACTCCCCGTGGGTTCTTTCATGAAGCGAGCCGGGTCGTCGAGGTGATGTTGACCACCGACGGTCCCAAGATCATCGAGATCAATCCTCGGCTGGTGGGAGCCGACATGGGGCCTGGTCGGATATGCCCTCGGCCGCTCGCTGCACGCCGATTTGATCGCGCTGCACGCCGGCGATCCCATGAGCGCTGGCGCCGGACGTCCGCCCTCCGCGGCCGGTGTACTGACCGACATCGAGTTGCCGTCATGCGACGATGAACGCATTTGCTGCACCGAGACGCTGAAATTGGACATGCCGTGTTTGACAGCATTCGCGATGGCCCACTCGGTTGGCGTCAGGACATCGTCATGCGGCGGTCGGCCGCGGCGTACGGCCTTATTAGTTGACATTGGGAGGATGATAATCAGGCTTCCGCCGAATTACCCTACCCGCCGACCTTGCGGTGAACTTACGCCGCCGATACACCGGGTGCCTAGACATCAAGCGATTTCGCTGCGAAGACTCTGGTCTAGAGTTGAAGTGGCGGCAAACCACACGCAACTCTTTGTACCGACAGTGAATTTTGGAGCGGGAAACGAGACTCGAACTCGCGACCTCAACCTTGGCAAGGTTGCGCTCTACCAACTGAGCTATTCCCGCGGCAGGCGCCCGAGCCTGAAACAGAGGCGCAATTGTAGGGCCGCGGCGGCCGGAGTCAAGGAGTACGAGCGACTTATTGCACTCGAAACATTGAACCGAGACACGATTCTCTTCGCCACCCCCAACGGGGACGCGGGTCTGCCCTGCCCGCCACATCGGGCCGAAAATCTACAGACTTGCGCTGCCGCGCAATTCCGGCCAAGCCAGACGCAGATACGCCACCATCGACCACAAGGTCAGGACCACCGCGACCGACGTCAGCACCAAACCCAGGCGGTAGACCGGGATGCCGAGCAGGTCCTGTCGAAAGAGCAAAAACGACAGCCCGACGATTTGCATGATGGTCTTGTACTTGCCCAGCATGGAGACCTTCATCTTGCCGCGGGCCCCGATTTCAGCCATCCATTCGCGCAGCGCCGACACCGCAATCTCCCGGCCGATGATCACGATCGCCGCCATCGCGAGGAACCAGCGGGGCTCCGGGGCCCGGCTGAGGATGAGGATCAGCGCCGTGGCGACGATCAGTTTATCGGCGACGGGATCGAGAAACGCCCCGAGGCGCGACGTCAACCCGAGCTTGCGGGCGTAGTACCCATCGAGGGTGTCGGTGATGCCGGCAAAGGCGAAAGCGGCGCACGCGGCGGGATCGCGCCAGGGAAAAGGCAGGAGATAGAACATGAGGATGATGGCCGGAATCATCAGTATTCTCAGCCAGGTGAGCGTATTCGGCAGATTCCAGTGCGCGCGCTGAACGTCCGGCGGCCGGCCCTTGCCGCTACTGCCCGGGGTGGAGATGTTCATAGATTACCTCGGCGAGATCCCGGCCGAGACCACGAACTTGAACGAAATCGTCGATGCCGGCACGCAGTATTCCTTGCAGGCCGCCGAATTGCTTCAGCAGCTCCCGTCGTTTGACCGGTCCCAGGCCCGGAATGGTTTCCAGTATCGACTGGCTGTGACGCTTGGCCCGTTTATGCCGATGTCCCGCGATCGCGAATCGATGGGCCTCATCACGCACGCGCTGTATCAGGTGCAACGCACTGGAGTCGGGGGGCAGTATAGTGGGCACGTCCTGCCCCAACAAGAACAGTTGCTCCTGCCCGGGTCTGCGGTCAGCCCCCTTGGCAACTCCTATCAGCGTGATCCCCTTCACGCCGAGCTCATCGATCACCCTGGCCGCCTCGGCCAGCTGGCCCTTGCCGCCATCGATCAGGAGCACGTCGGGTGCGGTGATCTCACCGTCGCGAACGCGCCGGTATCGGCGCGTCAGCGCCTGATACATCGCAGCATAGTCATCGCCGGGGACGATGCCCGCGATGTTGAACCGTCGATAATCGCCCTTGAGCGGACCCTCGACGCCGAAAACCACGCAGGATGCGACGGTATCGGTTCCGCCGGTATGGCTGATGTCGAAGCACTCGATGCGGCTGGGCGCGCCGTCGAGGCCGAAGGCCTCGCGCAGCTCGTCGAGCCCGGCCTCGAGGCTGGACCGCGCAAGTTTCCGCATTTTCAACGCCTGTTCGGCGTTATTGCGCATCATTTCGAGCCAGCGCGCACGCAGACCGCGCACCGAGGAGGTAATGCGCACCTTGTGGCCCGAGCGCAGCCCCAGCGTGGTCTCGAGCACCTCCATGTCGTCGAAATCGCGCTCCACCAGGATTTCGGGCGGGGATTCGCGCTCGAGATAATATTGGCCGACGAATTGGGCGAGCACCTCGGGCAGCTCCGCATAGGGGGCCCGCGGAAAAAACGTGGTGCTGCCGAGGCTGCGGCCACCGCGCACGAACATCAGCGCAACGCAGAATTCGCCGGCCCCCGCGGCAATGGCGATGACGTCGGCATCGTGATCGGTGCCGGCCGTGACGATCTGCTGTGCCTGGATGGTCTTGAGATTGGCCAGCTGATCGCGCAGGCGCGCGGCATCCTCAAATTCGAGGCGCTCGGCAGCCGCCTCCATTCGCCGCCCGATTTCCTGCTGGACCTCATCGTCCCGCCCCTCCAGCACCTTGATGGCGGCGGCGGCGTCGCGCGCATAATGCTCCTTGGAGATGAGCCCGACGCAGGGCGCGGTGCAGCGCTGAATCTGGTACTGCAGGCAGGGCCGGGACCGGTTTGCGAAATAGGTGTCCTCGCAATTGCGCAGCCGGAACAGCTTCTGCAGCTGCTGCAATGTCTCGCGAACCGCGCCCGCCGAAGGGTACGGCCCGAAAAAGCGCCCCGGCTCCCTGCGCGACCCCCGATAGAAGCTGAGTCGCGGGAATTCGTACCCCGTGTCCAGATGAACGAAGGGAAAGCTCTTGTCGTCCCTCAGCACGACATTGAAGCGCGGCCGGTGCTTCTTGATGAGATTGAATTCGAGCAGCAGCGCTTCGGTGTCCGAGTTGGTGATCGTGACTTCCATGTGGGCGGTCTTCGCCACCAGCGCCTGCACCTTCGGATGCACGTTGCTCGGCTGGAAATACGAGCCGACGCGGCTCTTGAGATTCCTCGCCTTGCCGACGTAGAGAATCTCGCCCTGCAGATCCAGCATGCGGTACACACCCGGGCGGCCCGGGAGGCTGTCCACGAGGGATTTCGCGTCGAAAGCCTCCCTGGAATCGGATCCGCTCACCGGCCGGTTGCCGCCGCCCGCCGGGAGGCCTCGCGTTCGGCAATTGTCCGAGCTCGCAGCACGACGGCCTCGAACATTTCGGTGGTCAGACGGCGGGTCTGCGTGTTGTAGCGGCTGCAATGATAGGAATCGACCAAGGTCATGCCGTTCGCGAGCAGGTGTTCGGCGCCGTGTGCGAAGCGATATTCCTTGGCCCGCAGGCCGTAGGCGCGCAGGACCGCCTCGTGAGCAATCGTCCCGAGTGCGAGCACCGCGCGTACGTGGGAACTCTGCGTGAGTTCCGCCCGCAGGTAGGCGTTGCAGGCGCCGATCTCGGCGGGCAACGGCTTGTTGTCAGGCGGCAGACATTTCACCGCGTTCGTGATGCGGGCGCCCTGCAGCTCCAGGCCGTCGTCGACGGCGGTCGAAACGGGAGACGTGGAAAGGCCGAACTTGAACAGGGTCGCGTAAAGGAGAATGCCCGCATGGTCGCCGGTGAAGGCCCGTCCCGACCGGTTCGCCCCATGCTTGCCGGGTGCCAGGCCCACGATGAGCAGCCGCGCCAGGGGATCGCCAAACGGCGGCACCGGCTTGCAGCCATAGTCGCGGTGTTCGAGTTTCACCGAGTCCAGGAACGCGGCAAGGCGTGGACAACGGCGGCAGTCGGGATCGAAAACGCTAGTCATGGGATGGAGCTGGCTTGCGGCGGGCATCCTGTCCGAAATGCCCCCTAAAAAACGGGCTACGCGGATCGCCGCGTAGCCCGCCATCGAGCGCGCCTGGAATTTGGACTAACCCGAGCGCAACCCAAACTTCGCCACTTATTGGCCGTGAATTCGCCGACTCCACCGCAAACTCGCTCCGAAGGTCTTGGACCACCTGGGCGCCAATGATTCCCAACGGTCTCGATCTTTGCGAGCAGTCCTCAGCAGAGTGAGCCTTGTCGCCGTGAGTTGGACCCGCGGCCTCCACAACCCCGTCTCTCGGGTGGGAAAGGTCGGATGCAGAATATCACCTGCGGGCAGGGTGGCAACCCGGTTTTTACAAAACCGAGGCCCGGATTTTGATAAATAATCTAGATAAACCCGATAATCAATTGATTAATATACTATTACATTCAAATACCAGGCTCAGCCTTACGTGCCCCGCGGGGGTTTTCCCGACCGCCTGTTGGTGCCCGCACGGCTGGCAATGAGCATGGCAAGTTCCAACGCCTGTTCGGCATTCAACCGCGGATCGACCGGCGTCTTGTAGGCGCGCGCCAAATCGGCCTCCGCCAGGCCGCGCGCTCCGCCGATACACTCCGTCACGTCCTCTCCCGTCAGCTCGATGTGCACGCCGCCGAGCATCGAGCCGCACGCCTCGTGGATGCGGAATGCGGCCTCCGCCTCGCCGAGGATGTTGTCGAAGCGGCGCGTCTTCACACCCCCCGACGTCGTCTCGGTGTTGCCATGCATCGGGTCGCAGACCCACAGCACCTCGGAGCCCGTGGCGCGCACCGCCCGGATCATTTCCGGCAGCCGCTGTTCGATGTCCTTGACCCCGAAACGGTGGATGAAGGTCAGCCGGCCGGGCTGATTCTGCGGGTTCAGCACCTCGACGATCTCCTGCAGCCACTCGGGGCTCATCGCCGCCCCCACCTTGACGCCGACGGGATTCGCGATGCCGCGGAAGTACTCCATGTGCGCACCGTTCATCTTGGCCGTGCGCATGCCGATCCACGGCATGTGGGTGGACAGGTTGTACCATTTCTTCTGACGGTCGATATAGCGGGTCTGCGCCTGCTCCGACAGCAGGTGAAGGCCCTCGTGACTGGTGTAGAAGTCCCCCCGGGTCGCGGAATGCACCCGCAGTCCGCTCATCGATTCGAAGAAATCAAGCGACTCCCCGATGGAATCGACGATCTTTTGGTAGGCGTCGCGCAGCGGCGCGTGCCGCAAGAAACTCAAGTCCCAGTATTCGGGATGATGCAGGTCCGCAAACCCGCCGTCGATCAAGGCCCGGACGAAGTTGAGCGTCAGCGCGGCGCGCTCGTAGCCCCGCAGAAGCAACTCCGGATCGGGTTCGCGTTCGGCCGCGGTGAACCCGGGACGGTTCACGTTGTCGCCGCGGTAGCACGGCAACGTGACCCCATCACGGGTCTCCGTATCCGCAGACCGCGGCTTCGCATATTGGCCCGCGAACCGTCCGACGCGAATCACGGGCTTTTTCAAGCCCTGCAGCAGCACCAGACTCATCTGCAGAAGGATCTTCAGCCGGCGGGCGATGTTGTCCGACTCGCAATCCTCGAAGCTCTCGGCGCAGTCGCCGCCCTGCAACAGGAATTGTTCCCCGCGCTGGGCCTTGGCCAGCTTGTCCCGCAGCGCCTCGACCTCCCAGGAAACGACCAGGGGCGGCAACCGGCCAAGCGCCGCGACCGCACGCTCCAGGGCGCGCGGATCGGCGTAGGTCGGCTGCTGGGTCGCGGGAAGACCGTGCCAGCTCGCGGGATGCCAATGGGTCAGGACGGGGCTTTTGGACATGGCGGCGATGCTACGTCAAAATGCGCCCCCGACCAATATCCCGCCCGAGATTACCAACATGCACAAGATCACCGACACGCTGAAGGCATTGGGCCTTCGCGACCTCAATCCAGGCACCTGGTCCGGCATCCGCGGGTGGAGCGAACAGCAGTCCGGACAACTGATCGACTCGATGAACCCGGCCACCGGACAACGCCTCGCCCAGGTGCGCGGCGCAACGGAGGAGGACTACGAACACGTCATGAGCGCAGCGGTCGACGCCGCGGTCGAGTGGCGCCGGGTTCCGGCACCGAAACGCGGCGAAGCCGTCAGGTTGATGGCGGAGGAGTTGCGGCTGCACAAGGACGCGCTCGGCAGCCTGGTGTCGCTCGAGAGCGGCAAGATCAAGGCCGAAGGGGACGGCGAAGTTCAGGAAATGATCGACATCGCCGATTTTGCGGTCGGCCAGTCGCGCATGCTGTACGGCCTCACGATGCATTCCGAACGCGTGCAGCACCGCATGTACGAGCAATGGCACCCGCTGGGCGTCGTGGGGGTGATTTCGGCCTTCAACTTTCCGGTGGCCGTGTGGTCCTGGAACGCGTTTCTGGCGGTCATCGCCGGCAACTCGGTGGTATGGAAACCGTCGCCGAAAACCGCGCTGTGTTCGCTGGCGGTGCAGCACATCTGCAACCGCGTGCTCGAACGCCACTCGTTGCCGCCCATTTTTCAATTGTTCATCGACGCAGGCACCCATCTTGCGACACGTTTCGTCGACGACCGCCGCGTGGCGCTGGTTTCCTTCACCGGTTCGACCCACGTGGGACGCCACATCGCCGTACGCGTGGCGGAGCGCTTGGGCAAGAGCCTCCTGGAACTCGGGGGCAACAACGCCATCATCGTGGACGAGACCGCGAATCTCGACCTTGCGGTGCCGGCCATCGTCTTCGGCGCCGTCGGCACGGCCGGACAGCGCTGCACGACGACTCGTCGCGTGTTCGTGCACCGATCGCGAGCGGCGGAGTTGGAACGCCGGCTGGTCGGTGCGTACGACCAGGTGCGCATCGGCGATCCGCTCGATCCGGCGACGCTGATGGGGCCGCTGATCGATGCGCATGCCGTGTCGCGCTATGAAGCCGCCATTGCGGCCGCCCGCAAGCAAGGCGGGGAGTTGCTCTGCGGCGGCAGCGTACTCGCGCGACCCGGACACTTCGTCGAACCGGCTATCGTGCGCGCCTCGGCCGACATGCCCATCGTCGGCACGGAGACCTTCGCGCCCATCCTCTACCTCATCGGCTACGACAGCTTCGAGGAAGCCATCGATCTGCAAAACGCCGTGCCCTACGGCCTCTCGTCGGCCGTGTTCACGGATCGGCTGCAGGTCGCGGAGCGGTTTCTGTCGGCCGAGGGCAGCGACTGCGGGATCGCCAACGTCAACCTCGGGACTTCCGGCGCGGAGATCGGCGGCGCCTTCGGCGGCGAGAAGGATACCGGAGGCGGCCGGGAGGCAGGCTCGGACTCGTGGAAGGCGTACATGCGCCGGCAGACGACGACCATCAACTGGAGCTCGCAACTGCCCCTCGCGCAGGACATTCAGTTCAACGTGTGACCCACGCCTCGATTTCTGCGGCGCGCGCCCCCAGGCGCGCCGCGGAGATCGGACCCTGGGTCTTGAGCTCCTGAGAGTAGAGCGATACCCGGTATTCCTCGATGCCGCTGCGCAGGCCATCGAGCAGCGGCGTCCAGCGCAACTCGGCGGCGACCTGCCCCTCGAGATGCTGCAGTCGCCGGCTCCAATCGAGCAGTTCCTCGAGCACTCCGGGAGGCTCGTGGCCACGCGCCAGCAGGCGCTGCCAACGGCGTTCCTCCGCTTTCAGGTAGCGCGGCAGCTGGCGAGCCCAATCCTCCGACATGGATGAAATGGCATCCTCGGCGAATAGTCGATCGAGGTGCCGCCGACTTTCCTGCGCGAGGGCGGCATGAGAGCCGGAGCGGGGATCCTCCATGCAGCGGCGCACGGCCCGCGCCTGCGCAAACCACGCTGCCACGGTCCCGCTCACGTCCGCGACGGCCTCCTGCAGGCGCGCGCGGCCGCCGTCCACCGCCGCCTCGAACGCCGCCCGCGAGCGCGGCGCCGGATCGCCCCGGTGTCGGGCCTCGGCAAAGCAGGCGCGATCGAACGCCCACTGCAGCACCCCGTCGACCAGGGCATCGCCGGTGAGATGCGGACTCGCCGAGAGCACCAGCGTCGTGTCGCCGGCAACTCGCTTGGCGAGGTCCCGGGCCTGTCGCTCGAGCATCAGGCGCGCCAGATACGCCGCGCCCTCCCGCCACCGGCGCAGCGCTTCTTCCGCGGACCACTCGAAGCCGATTTCCACCGCGGACCCGCGCCGCACCAGGGTCGGAAACACCTGCATCGACCCCCGCCCGATGTCGAGCGCCACCGTGGTTGGGAGGTCCTCCTCCGCGAACCGCCGCCACGGCGCCCGATGCCCCATCCGCGCCCGTCGATCCAATTCCGACCGCGCCTGGGCGGCACAGCGGCGACGCAGGATGCCCAGGTCCACGCCCAGAGCCGGCTCCCCGTCGGGCATCGCCACTTCCAATCCGGCGGTGAGGTGGGCGGGTACCGCAGCGACGTCGAAGCGGATCAGCGAGGCCGGCATGCCGAGCGCGTCCCGAAGCCACGCACCCAACCGGGTGACACTGGTCGATGGCGCCCCCGTCGATTGCAGGAATTTCTGCACCGAGGCCGGGATGGGGATCAGCGTGCGCCGCGCTTCCTTGGGCAGGGTGCGCAGCAGCGCCTCGATGCGCGGCGCCGCGAGGCCCGGGAGTGCGGCATCCACGTCGGCGCGCGTCAGGCACGGCAACGCCAGCAGGGGAATCTGCAGAGTCGCGCCGTCGCGCTCCTCGCCGGGCGCGAAGCGGTACTTCACCGGCACTTCAAGACCACGCAGTGTCACGCGCTCCGGAAACTGCGCCAGCAATTGCGGGTCCGGCAGGCGCGCAAAGATATCGTTCGGTTGGAGGGTGAGCGCCACCCGCTGCGCCGCGGAAAGATGCCGTGTGAAATATTCCAAGGTGGCACCGCTCGATACCTGCCGTGGCAGCGCCCGCTCGTAGAATTCGACGAAGTGCTCCGGCGCGTGCACCAAGTCGCGCGACCGCAGGCGCTCCTCCAGGCGTTGCGCCTCGAGGATGGCGTCGTCGTTCTGCCGCACCCAGTCCGGGCGACGCTGAAGCCGGTGATGCGCGAGCGCCTCGCGCGCAAATATCAGCCGCGACGCCTCCGGCGCGATGGGACCATAGTTGACCATGCGGTTCGCGCTCAGGACCAGCCCCAGGAAACCGATGCGCTCGCGCGCCACCACCTCCTCACGCCCTTCATCCCAATCGGGCTCCAAGAACTCCCTCTTGAGCAGGTGGTGCGCCGCCGCCTCGATCCACATCGGTTCGATCTCCGCCACCCGCCGCGCGAACACCCGCGAGGTTTCGACGAGGTTCGCCGCCATGATCCAACGCGCCTTGCGTCGCTTCAGCGGCGACCCGGGGAAGATGTGGAAGCGGACGCCGCGCGTTCCCAGGTAGACGCCCTCCTCCCCGCGCACCCCGACCATGGTGGTGAAGCCCGCCAGCAAGGCACGATGAACTCCGGTGTAGCTGGCGGGCCTGCGCTGCGCCACGATGCCGAGTTCCCGTGCCCGATCCGCCACCTGACCGTGGACGTCCTCCCATTCGGACAGGCGCAGCAACGACAGGCCGCGCTCCTTGCACCAGCGGCGCAGTTCACGCCGCGGACCCTCACGCGCCTTCTTGTACGCCCGCCACAATTTCACCAGGGCGGAGAATTCGGACTTGCTGTCCTCGAACACCGCGGCCGCATCGGGGCCCTCGCCGGCGTCCGTCTGAGCCAGCCGCGCGTCCGGGACGCTGAGTCCCGCGACGATCGCCAGGAGTTCCGCCTCGGCGTGGAAGCGCGTGCTTTCCAGCAGCGCCCGCGCCAGCCGCGGGTCCAGGGGCAGCCGCGCCATGGCCCGCCCGAGACGCGTGATCCGCCGACCGTCGTCCAAGGCCTCCAGTTCCTGCAGGAGCCGGTAGCCGTCGCCGAGCGCACGCGGATCCGGGGCGTCGATGAACGGGAAATTCTCCGCCTCGCCGAGGCCATCGGCGGCCAGCCGCAGCAACAGCGCGGCCAGATTGGTCCGCAGCACCTCCGGCTCGGTGAACGCATCACGCTCCTCGAAGTCCGCCTCCGTGTAGAGCCGCACGCACAGCCCCGGGCCGAGCCTGCCGCACCGCCCCTTGCGTTGTTCGGCGCTGGCGCGCGACACCGGTTCGATCGGCAGCCGCTGCAGCCGGTTGCGGGGGCTGTAGCGGCTGATGCGGGCGAGCCCCGAATCGATCACCGCGCGGATGCCCGGCACCGTGATCGAGGTCTCGGCGACGTTGGTGGCGAGCACGATCCGTCGGCGCGCCCCCGGGTGGAATATGCGGCTTTGCTGATCCCACGACATGCGCGAATACAACGCGAGCACGTCGATCTCCGTGCCGAGTTCGCGCTCTAGTAAATCACCGACGTCGCGGATCTCCCGTTCCCCGGGCAGGAACGTGAGCACATCCCCCTTGGTGGTGAAGCCGGGGGTGGCGGCGATCTCGCGAAAGGCCGCGAGCACGGCCTGAGGAAGGTCCGGATCGTCCGCATCGTCGTCCGCCGCGGCGTAGCGCACCTCGATGGGATGGCCGCGGCCGCCGACCGCGAGGATGGGGGCGTCACCGAAGAACCGCGACACCCTCTCCACATCGAGTGTGGCCGAGGTCACGATGAGCTTCAGGTCGGGGCGGCGCGGCAGCAGGCGCCGCAGCACACCGAGCAGCAGATCGATGTTGAGCGTGCGTTCGTGCGCCTCATCGACGATCAACGTGTCGTAGCGCCGCAGAAGCGGATCGGACCCGAGTTCGGCGAGGAGCAGCCCGTCGGTCATGAGCACCAGACGGGTGGCTGCGGAAACCTGGTCGGCGAAGCGCACGCGAAACCCGACCGTCGCGCCGACGGACTGGGAGAGTTCATCGGCGATGCGCGCCGCCAGCGCCCGCGCCGCCAGCCGTCGCGGCTGGGTGTGGGCGATCAACCCCTCGATGCCGCGTCCCAGTTCGAGGCAGTATTGCGGCAGCTGGGTGCTCTTGCCCGAACCCGTGTCGCCGGCGACTATCAGGACCTGGTGGTGTCGCAGCGCCTCCATGAGCTCCTGACGGCGCCCGGAGATCGGCAGCTGCGGATCCTGTTTGAACACCAGCCTGGCGGCGCCGCGCACATCGGCCGGCCGCGGGTCATTCGGCACGCTTCACTTCTTGCCATAATGCCTCCTGCGCCGCGAGACTCAGACTCCCGAAGCTCTCGCCCCGCTGCGCGGCCAGGCGCTCCATGCCCTGGAAGCGCCGCTCGAACTTGCCGTTGGCGGCGCGCAGCGCCGCTTCGGCATCGACATCGAGCTTGCGCGCCAGATTGGCCGCCGCGAACAACAGATCGCCGATCTCCTCGACGACCTGCGGCGACGCGGTTGCGCCCCGGTTGTGGGCCGCCGCCTCGCGCACCTCGGCCAGCTCCTCGGCCACCTTGTCCGCCGTTTGCGAGGCATGTTCGAAGTCGAAGCCGACGCGCGCCGCCCGTTTGCTCAATTTGAAGGCGCGCATCAGCGCCGGCAGCGCCGGCGGGATGCCGTCCAACGCGCCTGCGGCCGCGCGCTCGCGCGCCTTGATGTCATCCCACGCGACGCTCTGCGCCGCGGCGGTTACGCCTTCGCGCGGCATCCCCGACCGCTCCGCATCGAAGACATGAGGATGGCGACGCTCCAGTTTGTCCCCGATCGAGGTCGCGACGGCATCGAAATCGAAATGGCCCGCCTCCGCGGCGATTTGCGCGTGAAAGACCACTTGAAAGAGCAGATCCCCCAACTCGTCCTGCAAATGCGCCATGTTGCCGCGCTCCGCGGCATCGGCAACCTCGTAAGCCTCCTCGATGGTGTACGGTGCGACGCTCGCGAAGGTCTGCTGCAGATCCCAGGGACACCCATCGGGTCCGCGCAGACGCTGCATGATGCCGAGCAGGCGCTGCAGCGCGGACGGCGGCGGCTGCCCGCTCATCGATCGCGGCTCGGCCGTGCGAGCAACGACCGGCGCAGCGCCAGCAGCATGCCGGCCGTCGCCCCCCAGATAATGCGACCGTCATAGGGAATGTCGTAGACCTCCAGAAGCTCGCCGCCCAGCCGGCGCTGGCGGATCTCATGATTCGCGGCGTCGAGAATGTAGTCGAGGGGCACCTCGAACACGTCGTGGACCTCCGCCGTCGCAATACGCAGTTCGTACCCCGGGTTGACGAAGGCGACCACCGGGGTGACGCGAAAGCCCGTGCCCACCCAATGATCGGGCAGGTATCCGGCGAATTCGACGAAGCTTTCCGCGAGACCGATTTCCTCGTGGGCTTCGCGCAGCGCCGCGCGCCAGGCGTCGGCGTCGCTGGGGTCGATGCGCCCGCCCGGAAAACTGATCTGGCCCGCGTGGTCCTTCAAAGTCGCCGCCCGCTGCGTGAGCAGCACCGTCAGTCCACCGGCGCGCTCGACCAGCGGCACCAGCACGGCGGCCGGCTTCTGCGTGGGAGGGAAGCCGGCGCGTATGCGCGCGACCGACTCGGCCGAAGAACCCACCAGCCAGTGCATCTCCTCGTCCGGGGGCGCCGCCTGCGGCGAGAGCGCGGCGCGGATGCGCTCCCTGTCCTGGAAAGGGCCGGTCAACCGGACGACTCCGGGTCTCGAATCCCCCCCTGCGTGAGGATCATGGGATCGAGCAGCAGCGCAAGATCCTCGACGGCAAGGCCCGTCATCTCCGCCGCCACCTCTATCATGGGACGTCCGTCCGCCACGGCCTTCTTGGCGATCGCCGCACTCTTCCATCGCTGGTCGTTCGCAATCTTCAGGAGCCCGACACCCAGCACCTTGAGCTGCCCGGACAGCTCCACCGCGGTGTCCTGGCAGGACAGCGCCTCGAAGAAATTCTCGCTGGGGAGGAATCCGATGCCGGTCCTCGACGCCAGATGGCGCGCGAACAGGACCGCGAATCGTGGTCGCGCGTTGATGCCGGAACCGGTCTGGAACACATCGACCGGAAACTGGTCGTCGTGGCGTCCAGCGGCCACTTCGAGTGCCGCGGCCTGCACGGCCGCCGCGACCGGCTCGGGCAGATCACCCAACTCGCCATTCGCGGCCGCGGCGGCATGCTTGATGAGGCCGAGCGCCCGGATGAAGGCGCGCGGCTTCCTCTGGCCGCCCGCGGGGAAATTTTGCAGGGCCCGCTGGGTCTGGGCGCCCCATAGGGCGCCCGCCGGCACGTCGAGTGCGCCCATGGTGTCATATTCGACGCGATAGGATGCGGTGGTCATGCGGGATTCCGGTAATATCAGGCGCATTCTAACACCGAGCGATCCTACTCCGATGTCCGTTCCCGTCATTGATGCGTTGTCGCCGCTCGACGGCCGTTACGCGCGAAAGATGTCCGCCGTGCGCTCGCTGTTCAGCGAAGCGGGTCTGATGCGCGCGCGCGTCCGGGTCGAATGCGCGTGGTTCCTTGCGCTCGCCGCAGGGCCCGCGGCCGGCGCCTCGGGCGCACTGCCCGACGCCGCGCGAACATGGGTCGAGACTCTCGCGTCCGATCCGGCCGGCACCGACGTCGCCGCGATCAAGGCGCTCGAGGCCCGCACCAATCACGACGTCAAGGCCGTCGAGCTGTGGATCAGGTCCGGGCTGCAATCCCGCGGCGCGTCGCCGGCCCAGATGGAGTGGATCCACTTCGGATGCACGTCCGAAGACGTGAACAACCTCGCCTATGCGCTCATGCTGCAGGCGGCGCGGCGTGACGTCCTGCTGCCGGCGCTCGATGCCCTCGGCGCATTGCTCGACGCGCTGGCGGTACGGCACGCCGCGGATGGAATGCTGGCGCGCACTCATGGACAGACGGCGACGCCGACCACGGTGGGCAAGGAGGTCGCGAATGTCGCGGCGCGTCTGCTCAGCCAGCGGCGAAGCCTCGCGCGGGTGGTCATACTCGGAAAGATGAACGGCGCCGTGGGCAATTTCAACGCGCACGTGGTGTCGATGCCGGAGGTCGACTGGCCGGCTTTCAGCGCCGCCTTCGTCGCCTCGCTCGGACTCGAGTCGAACGCCCTCACCACGCAGATCGAGCCCCACGACTGGATTGCCGAATACTGTCACGCCCTGATGCGCATCGACACGGTGCTGATCGACTTCGCGCGCGACATGTGGAGCTACATCTCCATCGGCTATTTCAAGCAGCGCATCGTCCCGGGAGAGGTTGGCTCCTCGACCATGCCGCACAAGGTGAACCCCATCGACTTCGAAAATGCCGAGGGCAACCTCGGACTCGCGAACGCTCTGTTCGGCCACTTCGCCGAAAAGCTGCCCATCTCCCGCCTGCAGCGGGACCTCACCGACTCGACCGTGCTGCGCAACCTGGGCGTGGCCGTCGGCCACGCCGTGCTCGCCTATCAGTCGCTGGCTGCAGGTCTCGGCAAGCTCGAACTCGATGCCGGACGCCTGGCCGACGACCTCGATCGCGCCTGGGAGGTTCTGGCCGAGGCCGTGCAGACCGTGATGCGCGCCCGGGGAATCCCCGACGCCTACGACCGGCTGAAGTCCTTCACGCGCGGCCGTCCGATGGATCGACAGGCGATGCGGGATTTCATCGCAACGCTCGAACTGCCCGCCTCGGACAAACAGCGCCTGATGGATCTGACTCCGGGCCGGTATCTCGGCCTCGCCGCCGAACTGGCACGGCTTCCTCGGGAAACGTGACGCAGTTGGCACGATGGTATGCAACGCAAACGGTAGTATCGGCCCCGTAGGCGAGGCTCTGGGCGCGTTGCCGGTCACCTGCGTGAGGCGAGTCAATATGGCGGGTAATGTCGAGGACGGATCGCGGCCGGTCGCGGGCCCGGGATCGGGGTCAGGCACACGCATGATACTGAGCACCATGCCCGAGGTCCGTGAATCGAGCCTCAAGGTGGCCAGATCGGCCCAGCGTCTGTTGTCGATCTTCACACAGGACCTGGAGCCGCTCATCTACGGTGAAGAGCCGTTCCTCGAGGCGATCAAGCGGCTGGTCCTGGCGCGCTCCTACGCGAAGGTGCGCGTGCTGCTCGCCGATCCATCACGCGCCATGGTGGACAACAACCGCTTTCTGGCCCTTGCCCGCCGCCTCACCAGCTGCATCGACCTGCGCTCGATGAGCTCCGAATTCCCGGCCAGCGCAGGGGCCTTCATCATCGCCGACGACCGCGCGCTGGTCTATCGTCTGCAGGCCGACCGCTGGGACGGGATCTTCGACATGAACGACCCACCGAACGCCCGGCGCTACCTCAATTTTTTCGACGAGGTGTGGCAGACCGGCATGCAGGAATCGCAGATGCGCCAGATGCTCATGTGAATTCCCCCTCCGGGCTCGCGCCCCCCGCGCGATCCCCGCCGCCGGCCCCGGCCCGCAAAATTCCGCCAACGCCGGTATAATCGCCGGATGCATTCCCTACCCGCCCTCGAGGACGCCGGCACCACCATCGTCGGCATGTCCGGAGGCGTCGACTCCGCGGTGTCCGCCCTGCTCCTGAAGGAGGCGGGACACGCCGTCGAGGGTCTCTACATGTCCAACTGGGACGACGACGATGCGTACTGCACAAGCGCCGCCGACTTCCAGGATGCGCGGCGGGTGTGCGACGCCCTGGACATCCCGCTGCACCGCGTCAGTTTTGCGGCCGAGTATCGCGAGCGGGTCTTCGCGCATTTTCTGCGTGAGTACGCCGCGGGTCGCACCCCGAATCCGGACGTGCTTTGCAACCGCGAGATCAAATTCGGCGTCTGTCTCGACTACATGCTGCGCCTGGGCGCGTCGGCCATCGCCACCGGGCATTACGCGCGGGTGCGGCGGGACGCCCACGGAGTGCGGTTGCTGAAGGCGGTGGATGCGGCGAAGGACCAAAGCTACTTCCTGCATCAGGTCGCTCCGGCCGCGTTGAACAGAACCGTGTTTCCCATCGGCGGCCTCTGCAAGTACGAGGTGCGCAGGCTCGCGCACAGCGCCGGTCTGCCGGTGTTCGACAAGCCGGACAGCACGGGAATCTGTTTCATCGGCGAACGCCCCTTCGAGGAGTTCCTGGGCCGCCATCTGCGCCAGGCGGCGGGCCCGATCGAGACCCCCGAG
>JBBIKV010000059.1:19292-24470 GCA_037445285.1 Nevskiaceae bacterium
ACGGCTGCTCGGCGAACACCGCGGGCTCGCCTTCTACACGCTCGGCCAGCGCTCGGGACTGCACATCGGCGGCCGCTCCGGCGCCGCCGCGGCGCCCTGGTACGTCGCGGTGAAGGACACCTCGCGCAATACGCTGATCGTGGTGCAGGACCCGGATCATCCACTGCTCCTCTCGGACGCCTTCGACGTCGACGACGTGCATTGGCAGGATGCCGCAAGCGACCTTCGCTGCGGTGTCAAGACGCGCTACCGCCAGGCCGACCTGGCCTGCCGGGTGCGGATCGGCGACGGCGCGCGCAGGGGCACCGCGCAAGTGCTGCTCGACGCGCCGGCCAGGGCGGTCACGCCGGGGCAATACGCCGTGTTCTACCGGGGCGAGGTGTGCCTGGGCGGAGGCGTGATCGCACGGCGCTCGAATTCGCGGCTGCCGCGCGCCGGCGCCCCAGAAGGCCGGTCGGCGACCGGAGTCGCACGGGCCGGCGCCGCCCCCTAATCGCCTATACTCATCACCATTTCAGCGGAGGGATCATGACGGACAGTTTCAAGGCTAGAACGACGCTCAGCGTTGGCCCCAAGAATTACGAGATTTTGAGTTTGAATGCGCTCAAGGGGCTGAAGGTGGACCGTCTGCCCTTTTCCTTGAAGATCCTGCTGGAAAACCTGCTGCGCTTCGAGGACGGCGTGAACGTCACCAGGAAGGACATCGAGGCGCTGCTCGACTGGGACCCGAAGGCCGCGCCGAACCACGAGATCGCCTTCACCCCGGCGCGGGTCATCATGCAGGACTTCACCGGTGTACCGTGCATCGTCGATCTGGCGGCGATGCGCGAAGCGATCGTGCGCCTCGGCGGCGATCCGCAGCGAGTCAATCCGCTGGCGCCGGCAGAACTCGTCATCGATCACTCCGTGCAGGTCGACGAGTACGGCGCCGCCGACTCCTTGAAGCACAACAACGAAATCGAATTCAGCCGCAACGGCGAGCGCTACATGTTCCTGCGCTGGGGTCAGACCGCCTTCAGCAACTTCAAGGTCGTTCCGCCCAACACCGGCATCGTGCATCAGGTCAACATCGAGCGGCTGGCCCGCGTCGTGTTTGCGGGCGACGGCGCCGGCGGAAACGTAGCGTATCCGGACACGCTGGTCGGCACCGACTCGCACACCACCATGGTGAACGGACTCGGCGTGCTCGGCTGGGGAGTCGGCGGCATCGAGGCGGAGGCCGCGATGTTGGGTCAGCCGGTGACCATGCTGATCCCCCAGGTGATCGGCTTCAAGCTCAGCGGCGCGCTGCCCGCCGGCACCACGGCCACGGATCTGGTTCTGACCGTCACGGAGATCCTGCGCAAAAAGGGCGTCGTCGACAAATTCGTGGAGTTCTTCGGCGACGGGCTGAAGGGACTGCCGCTCGCCGACCGCGCGACCATCGCGAACATGTCGCCCGAATTCGGTTCCACCTGCGCCATCTTTCCGATCGACGAGGAGACGATCCGCTATCTGGAACTGACCGGCCGCGATCCCGACCAGATCGCACTGGTCGAAGCCTATGCCAGGGCGCAGGGCCTCTGGCGGGTCCAGGGCGCGCCCGCGGCGGATTATACCGACGTCGTCGAACTCGACCTCGCCACCGTCGAGCCGTCGCTTGCGGGACCGAAGCGTCCCCAGGACCGGGTGCCGCTGCGAACGGCCAAATCCGCCTATCGGCACAGCCTGGTCAAGATGGCGGAGGAACGCACCCAGAAGAATCCGAAAGCCTCGGGTTCGGGCACCGCGACGCTCGGGGGCGCCAGTTTCGACGTACGGGATGGCGCCGTGCTGATCGCAGCCATCACCAGCTGCACCAACACCTCGAACCCGGCCGTGCTCGTGGCGGCGGGCCTGCTGGCCCGCAACGCGCACGCCCGTGGACTCACCTCGAAACCCTGGGTGAAGACCTCTTTGGCGCCGGGTTCGCGCGTGGTCACCGACTATCTGCAGAAGGCCGGCCTGCTCGGCGATCTGGAGGCCCTGGGCTTCTACACCGTCGGCTACGGGTGCACCACCTGCATAGGCAACTCGGGACCCCTGAAACCGGAGATCTCCGAGGCCGTCAGAACGGGCGACGTCATCGCCTGTTCGGTGTTGTCGGGCAATCGGAATTTCGAGGGCCGCGTGCATCCGGAGATCAAAATGAATTTCCTGGCGTCGCCTCCGCTGGTGGTCGCCTACGCGCTGGCCGGCAGCCTCGACATCGACATCACCACCGAGCCCCTGGGCATCGGCAGGGACGGCAGGCCCGTCCACCTCAAGGACATCTGGCCGAGCGCGGCCGACGTCGCCAAAACCGTGGCCGCCTCGGTGGATTCGGCGATGTTCCGGAAGGGCTATGCCAACGTATTCACCGGCGACGCCAATTGGAGCGGCATCAAGACACCGGCGGGCAGGATCTATGAATGGGACGGCAAATCCACCTACGTCAAGAACCCGCCCTACTTCGAGGGCATGACTATGACGCCGGCGGGGGTGGCGGACATCAAGGATGCCCGCGCCCTGGCGGTGCTGGGTGATTCGGTGACCACCGACCACATCTCGCCGGCGGGCAACATCTCGAAGTCCAGCCCGGCGGCCAAATATCTGCTCTCGCAGGGCGTGCAGGCGGGCGACTTCAACTCCTACGGAGCCCGGCGCGGCAACCACGAGGTCATGATGCGCGGCACGTTCGCCAACATCCGCCTGCGCAATCTGCTGCTGCCCGGGACCGAAGGGGGCGTGACCCTGCACATCCCCAGCGGCGAATCCATGTCGATCTTCGACGCGTCGGTCAAGTACAAGGCGGCCGGAACGCCGTTGGTGATCCTGGCCGGCAAGGAATACGGCACCGGCAGCTCGCGCGACTGGGCGGCCAAGGGGACGATGTTGTTGGGCGTGAAGGCGGTGATTGCCGAGAGCTTCGAGCGCATTCATCGATCGAACTTGATCGGAATGGGGGTCCTACCGCTGCAGTACAAGGACGGCCAGAGCACCCTGTCCCTGGGTCTCACGGGCAGGGAGCGCTTCGAGATCGCGGGATTGAACCGCGGTGCGGCGAAGGTCGTGAAGGTCATCGCGACCGCCGACGACGGCAAAAGGACCGAGTTCGAGGCGCGGCTCAGAATCGACACCCCCAAGGAGCTCGATTATTACCAGCACGGCGGAATTCTGCACTACGTGCTGCGCCAGCTCGCGGCCGCCGGCAAGGCGGCCTGAATGCCCGGCCCCGGCGCAAACCCGCCGGGGCCGGGATCGTGCCCTATCTCACGGGGAGCGGAGCGGCGCTCCCCGTCTTTACGCTTCCCGCCTCCACCAACACCATGGCGCCCGGATCGAGGTGATTCTTGATGGCGCTGTTGATCTGGTCCCGGGTGAGGGCCCTGACCGCCGCGGGATATTCGTCCAGCCAGTTCATGTCGTAGCCGCGCTGAACCGACGATATGATGGTGACCGCCAGGCCCCCGGTGGTCGCCAGGCTCACGAAGTAGCCGCCGATCAAGCCTTGTTTGTGGTCGGCAACCTCGCTCTCGGTCACACCGCCGGACCACCACTGTTGCAGCACGCGACGCGTCGATGCGAGTCCCTTGTCGAGGAGCGCAGGCGCGAAGCTCGCGGAGATCTCCCAGAGGCCGTCCGCTATCGAATCCTCGGCGGTGCCCGCGCCAATGTTGTATGTCAGGCCCTCCTTGTCGCGCACCGTCCCCATCAGGCGGCCGGTGAAGCCGTGTCCGAGGATCGCCGTGCCGACCCGCAGCGCCAGCGCGTCGGGGTCCCGATACCTGAGTCCCGTGGCCTGACCCAGCACGATCGACACGCTGGGCTTGTCCGCCAGAGGCACGGTGATCTCGCCCGGACCCGACGCCGCGGCCGGCTTCGCGGGACGGACGTAGTCCTGCCCGCCGCTCCAGCCCGCGAAGGCATGGTTGACGCCGGCCTCGACGAGCGGCGCCGTGACATCGCCCACGACGGCGAGCGTCATGTGCGCCGGGCCGTAGTACCGGGCGATGAACGACTTCACCTCATCGAGGGTGGCGGCCTTCGCCGCCGCCGTGTATTCGGCGATCGCATGCGGCCGGTTCGGATGGCCCTGCGGGAACACCGCGCGGCCGAATGCTTCGTGCGCACGCCCCTCGGTGTTCTGCATCGATGCCTCGAGCGAACCGATGAACTGCTGTTTCGCCTTGGAAAACTCCTGCGATTGCAGGGCGGGGGTGCGCAGGTCCGCGCCGATCAAGTCCATCACCAGCGGCAGATCCTTCGTCAGGCACTTGCCGTGAATTTCCAGGCTCTGCGTGCCCACGCTGAACGAGATCTCGGCCCCGACGGAATCCAGCCGCTCCGCGATGGCGAACTTGTCGAGCGCCTTGGTGCCCCGGTCGAGCATCATGCCGGCCAGCGAAGGAATCGCAATGTTGCCGGACTCGCCCATCGCATCTCCGGCCGGCAGCACGCCGAGGATGACGACCACATCCTTGACGCCGGTCGGATAGGTGATGACGTCGATGCCTGCCGTCTGGGACCGATGACTCTGCTCCGCCATCCCCGCCGCCGCGCCGCCACAGGCGAGGCACATTAGGGGCAACGTCCACCCCGCCAATTTGCTGCTGACGCTCACTGGGTATTCTCCGCCTGCGCATGCACCGGCACGAACCAACCCGTCGTGCTCTGATCCTCGACGAGATACTGACGGGCCACGCGCTGCACGTCCGCGGCCGAAATCTCCGCCACCCGCTGTGGAAACGTCACGTACAGGGTCCAGTCGCCCACGCCGATCCATTCGTTCAACTCACTGGCCACCGCGGCGGTGCCATCCCGCTTGTAGGCGTCGGCCGCGACGAACTGTTGCTTCACACGGGCCACCTCCGCAGGTGTGACGCCATCCTTCTGGATCCTGCCGATCTCCTCCAAAAGGGCCTCCTCGGCCTGTTCATGGCTGACGCCGGGCGCCAGCGACGCATACACGGTGTGCAGGGACAAGTCCCGGTGCAGGTCCGCGCCGGCCCCGGCATTCAATGCCAGCCCCCTGTCGACCAGGGCGCGGTACAGCCGGGCGTTCTTGCCCGAACTCAGGATGGCATCGAGCACTTCCAACGCGGGCTGGTCGGCGTCGCGGCCATCCGGCACCTTGTGGGCGATGATGACGGTGCCCAGCTCTCCGGGGCGCTTGACCAC
>JBBIKV010000060.1:0-11906 GCA_037445285.1 Nevskiaceae bacterium
GAACGGACCTCCGATGCGCTGCTTCGCCCCCAGGAAGGCCGACGAATCGACTTCGGACGGCCCCTCGGCGAGGCGGCACTGGCCCCGCCAGACTCGGTTTCATGGCGGATATTCAAGAATCCTGTGGCGTTGCTGATCGGCGGCATCGCCGCCGTCATCCTGGAACTCGCCGAGCCCGCGGTACGGACCGGGGTGTGGAATCACTCCTCCTTTCGGCAGGACCCGATGGGACGCCTGCGCCGCACGGGTCTCGCCGCCATGGTCACCGTCTACGGCGCGCGCAGCGTCGCCGAACCGATGATCGCCGGCGTCGTCCGCATGCACGGCAGGGTTCGCGGGGTGACGCCGGGCGGCGTGGCCTATCACGCCAACGACGTACGGCTCCTCACCTGGGTCCAGGCCACGGCCAGCTTTGGATTCGGCGAAGCCTACAGCCGCTACGTCGCGACCCTCGCCGCGGAGGAACTCGACGCACTGCATCGGGAAGGCGCGCCCGCCTCCAGGCTGTATGGCGCACTCGACTCCCCCGCCTCCGCGGCCGAAATGCGCACCCAGTTCGACTCGATGCGTGGCACTCTCGAGCCCTCCGACATCCTCTTCGAGTTCCTCGAGATCATGAGCCGCAAGGCCGCGTTCCCGCCGCCCTTGCGGCTCATGCAACGGGTGGTGGTCCGCGCCGCGGTGGAACTCGTTCCGGATTGGATTCGCGAACGGCTGGGTCTGACGGCGGAGTTCGGACTGCGGCCGGGCGAGCGCCTGCTGGTGCGGGCCGCAGGGGCCCTCGCGGAGCGCATCCTGCTCCCCGACAGTCCACCGTCCCTGTCGTGTCAGCGTCTCGGATTGCCGAAAGCCTATCTCCATCGATGACGTCCCGCGTAGGCCCTCCGGCTCACGGGATCGAGACCGCCTCGAGGACATCCCGCCAGCTGACGATGCCGACGGGCTTGGAGTCGTCGTCCACGATGGGAAGGCAGGAAATCCGGTGTTGCAACAGCAGCGCGACGGCATCGGCGACCGCGTCATCCGGTTTCAGACTGATCGGCTTGCGCGTCATGATCTGATGTACCCGCTTGTTGAGCGACGCGCTGTCGCGGGCGGTCTCGTTCATGGATCCCACGTGGGGACTCAACGCCCGCAGCAGATCGCGGTCGGAAATGACCCCGCGCAGCGTGCCATCCTCGCCGACGACGAGCAGATGATGAAAATGCCTCGAGTCGAAGATCTTCTTGACCACGCTCAGTCGATCATCCAACTCGACCGTGACGACCGCTGCGGTCATGATCTCGTTCAAGTGCATCGCCGCCTCCTCCCGACCGACACTATACCGGCACGACCGGCGCGGTGGCGAACCTGTGGCATAATCGAACCGCGCCCCGCGGGCGCCGCAATACATACGAGGATGGCGCATGGCTCGGTCGAATGGTGTCACGGCGGGTGCGGCGGGGTTCGTCCTGCTGGGTGCCGCGGCCGTGCTTTTTCTGGTGACCCAGATCACGAAGAACCGTCCCTCCCTGGTACCGCAACCCACGTATCGCGTCACGGCACTTTTCGACAATATCGCCGACCTCAAGGTCGGTGCACACGTGGCCATGTCCGGTGTCGACATCGGCCGGGTGGCCGCCATCGCCTTCGACGCCCAGAATCACGACGCGGTGGTCGAACTGCGGCTCGATACCGCGTTCAACCGGATCCCGAACGACAGTTCCGCCAACATCACCACCCAGGGCGTGCTCGGCGGCAAGTTCATCAGCGTCACGCACGGATCATCCGCGATCTTTCTCAAGGATCAGGACCGATTCGCGTCCACACAATCGGCGATACCCCTGGAAAGCGTCGTCAGCCGGCTGGTGGTCCGCTATTTGAAGGGCAGGAGCACGACGGGCAACCACTGAATCACGAGCCGGTTTCGGCCAGATGCGCACCCTCGACGGACTCGACGCACTCCCGCTCGGAACTGACGATGGTCACTTCGTGCACATAGTCGACGCCCACCGCGCTGACCAGGCAGGCCCGGTTTCGGCCGCGGCGCTTCGCCTCGTAGAGCGCCTTGTCCACCAGGCTGATGGCGCTCTCCAATGAGATCGGCGCGCTCGATCCCTGCATCGGGAAGCACGCATAACCGATGGAGATCGTGCACTGAATGGGCTGACCGTTCCACAGGACGGGATCGCGCCGCACCGCGTGCAGCAGTCGTTCCACGGTGAGCCGGGCCTGGTCGTGAGTGATCGGATCGAGCACGGCGAGAAATTCCTCCCCGCCCCATCGGACGAGCTTGTCCCGCTCACGCAATGCCGCCGAAAGCCTGTGACTCACCGTCGCCAGCACCGCGTCGCCGGCCGGATGGCCGAGCGTGTCGTTGATGCGCTTGAAGTGGTCGAGATCCGCGAGCAGCACGCAGCCGCTCACCGGCCGTGAACCCTCGATGGTGAGGACGTATTCGTTGAAGTAGCGGCGGTTGCGCAGGCCGGTGAGCGGGTCGCGCTCGCTGCTGATGCGCAGGCGGTCGTTCGCACGCCGGACGCGCGCGAACGCCCACACGAGCGCCGCGCAAATGCAGGTGACGAACAAGGCCGCCGCGATGATGAGCTGCTGCCGCAGCCGCTGGCCGCGCATCTCCGAGGCGGTCAGCGCCTGCTCGCGCCGCAGCAGCTCGAGCTCGCGCGCCCTGCGCTCGTCGTCGAATTTGGCCGAGAGCTCCAGGAAGGCGCGCTGCCGCGTGCTGTTCATGATGCGGTCGCCCACGGCATCGTAGCGATGAAAGATCTGAATCGCCATCATCAGATAACCCGCGTGCTCCAGCGCATCGGCGTATTCGCGCAGCAGCTCCTCGGCGTCGAGGAGATTGTCGCCCGCCAGGGACGCGGCGATCGCGCCCTCGGCGAGCTTCTCGCCGGTCTTGATGTTGCCGAGACCGATGTAGGCCAGCCCCTCGTTGAATTGGACGATCGGTTCCTCGCCGGTGACCCTCAAACGCGTCACGATCGGCAGCGCCTGCCTCGAATACTTGAGCGACTCGTTGAAGTCGTGCGACTTCAGATAGGAATCGCCCAGATTGGCGAGTGCACGGGCGAGCCATTTGCTGCTTCCCGAACGCCGCGCATGCTCGAGCGCGGAGAGGCTTGCCTGCCGTTCCGCGACATGATCCCCGCGGCGATCGGCCACGTCGGAAACACCCACCTCGACCTCGACGAGCGCCGCTTGATCGTCGAGCGTCATCGCCAGCCGGCGTGCGCTCTCCAGCCGCTCGGCGGCCCGGTCGAGGTTTCCGGTATTCGAGTAGATATGGGCCAGCCAGAGCATCGCGTGCAGGGTGCGCTGGTCATCGTGCAGATCACGTGCGATATCCAGCGCCTTCTCGAGAAACGGCAATGCCGCCTCCGCCTGACCCACCATTCGCAGCGTGTTGCCCCGGAGAATGGAGATGCGGTACCGCTCGGTCGGCGACGGAATCGCATCCATGGCAACCGCGTCGAGCACGCTGCCGGCGGCGGCGTATTGGTCCCGCTGGTAGAGCGCGTAGGCGCTCACGTACTTCGCCGCGATGACCGCTGCGGCGTCGCCGGCACGCGCCCTGCGCCCGAGTTCCTCGATCATCGCATTCACGGACGCATCGCGGCGCACGTCGGCGAAGACCATGGCCCGCACCTCGAGCATCTCGGTGTCGGGTGCGCCACCCTGCGGCGGAGGCGGCATCGCGTCGATGACCTGAGCGGCTCGTTCCGGATCCGACCAGTCGAGCATTTCGACGCGATCCACCAGGGTTTGGGCGGCGCGGGAAACCCGAGGTGCAGCCGCCCGTGCGGCAGGGGCGACGGCTGCCGTCGCGATGATCCATCCGACGAGGCAGGCCAGGGCAACTTGTTTGACTCGATCCATAGTCGGTACTGAATGCGGAAACTGCCGGGCCGCCCCGCAAATGAAACATTCTTGTCCGGCGGACATTCACGAGGCGTGACGGAGATCATTGTCGCCGCTTTTGCCGCAGAGTTCCGCTCGCTCATCGCTCAGGATGTGAAAGCGTTCCGCAATGGGGGCGATGACGCGTTGCACCATTCCGGTCCGCCGAAAAACAGGGAAGCCCCGCTTGCATTCCCCGACCGTCCGGCATGAAATCCGCGACACGGCTCACACTCGTGAGGTGCGCATGCTGAAGCCACCGACATTCCCCCCCCTCGGCGTACCGCTCATCCAGGCAGTCGCGCCCGCTGCCGGCGTGCCCACGACCTTCGCGACCGTGCTGTGCGCCAATTTGCATGGCTATGACGCCCTGGCCGAGGTGCTGCCGCCCGCGCAAGTGGTGGCGCTGCTGGAGGAGTACTTTTCGCTTCTGACGGACGCGGTTCTGGAGTTCGGGGGACAGATCATTCACCTGGCGGAGGCCGACTCCCTGGCGGGCTTCGGACTGGGGGACTGTCGACACACGCAGATCCTCGAAGCCCTCTCCGCGGCGCGGTCGATTCAGCGGCGATTTGCGCGCATCCGACACGCATGGCAGGCACGCTTCTCGATCGACACCGGTATCGGTATCGGCATCCATCGGGGGGAATTCGCGATCTGCGCCCTGGGTTCGCCGACCGAGCCGACGCTGCTCGTCGTGGGTGATACGGTCAATCTGGCGGGTGCCCTGTGCCGCCGGGCGCGCGCCGGCGAAGTACTCGTCTCGAATGCCGTGCATGGCACTCACGAACTGGCCGCCGCGCCACGACCGGGCGGGCCGGATTTCCTGTGCCTGCCGCGGATTCAACTGCGCGGACGCAGCGTACCGCTCGACGTCTGGTGCGCTCCCGTGCCCGCAAGGCTGCGGATGGCCGGAGCGGCCCGGAGCAATGCCCCGGACCGCACGGACGCCGGGCGCGAACCGGGCGGCGAGGTGGCCGGCGGTTGAAACCGCAGGCGATTACGGGGCGCGAGCTCCAAACCGGTAACCGATGCCGATGCCGACCAGCAGCGGATCAACCCGCGCCTGCGAGATCTTCGTGCCGCCGAGCGAGATGTCGGTTTGCAACATGGCCCATTTCAGATCCGCGTTGAGGAACCAATGATCGGCCACCTTGTAGTCGAATCCGGCCTGCACGGCGGGACCCACGCTCCATCGCTTCAGATTGAGCTGCCCCACCGTGGGCACGGCCAAATTGACGCTGGAGATATAGGTGATGTTCACGCCCGCACCGAGGTAGGGCCGGAAATCGGCATCGGGCGCGAAGTTGTACTTCGCCGTCAGGATCGGCGGCAGATGGTTGAATGTGCCTATCTGGGTGGGACCCCCCAAGGCGCTCTTCTCGACGGTGACGGTTTGTTTCTGCGGATACGTGAGCACCAGTTCGGCGGACCAATTGGGCAGAAAGAAGTATTCGAAATTAAAATCCGGCAGCACCTTGCTGTTGATGTGAATCGCATCCGGCGGCACCGACAGTGCCGGGATCGCATCGGACCGGTTCGCGGGGTCCAGATACACGGCGCGCAGACGCACCTCCCAGGGACCCTGGTCGTCCGCATGTGCCGCGACTGTGGTCAAAACACCTGCCAATCCCGCAGCAGCCGCTGCGACTCGCCATGCATTCTTCATGATCTTTCCTCTGTCGTTCCATTGAGCACGGAGGAATCTTATGCGCGATGGATGCAAAGCGAGATCCGTACTTCCCACCTGTATTACGGATATGTCGAGAAAAACAACAGCTTTCGCGCCCACGCAACAGCGTAAACCGCTCCCGCCGTCAACGGGCTATTCCAGCTTCGGGGGCGCGCGCCTCGCCAGCAGCACGGCACCGCTGGCCCCGAGTATTCTCTGCCGCACCTCGTTGGGCAGCAAGCGCATGAGGACGCCCCGCGGAAAGACCAGTGGGTAGGGCCTGTCGAGGCGCAAGGATTCCTCCCCACTCGTGATGGTCCGCTCCGGTTGCCAACCGCAGCGCTTGAAGAATTCGAACCAATCGTCGGTTTGGAACAGCAACGGCGCGGACTTCAACCGCCCCACCCAACGGCGCGGCGGTGGGCGCTTGCCTGCATTGTCGAAATCCAGCAGCCAGTGGCCGAATGCCGGGATCGCGAGGATCTCGCCCGCCAGGTTGGCGACCTCCTCGTTCGACAGATAGGGAATGACGCCCTCCGTGATGATCAATGCCTTGTGGCACTGCGAGCCGTAGCGCTCCAGGGTCGCACGGCGTGCTTCCCGGTCCAGAAGATCCAGGCCCACGCGCTCGACCGGACAGGTGCAGGACGCGCCGCTCAACAGGGAGTCCTTGGCTGCGACGAGGTTCGGAAAATCGATTTCAATCCAACGAAGCGTCGATTGCAGGCCCAATCGATAGGGCCGGGTGTCCATGCCCGCGCCGAGATTGATGACCATGTCGAATCCACTGGTAAGCACATCCGCGACCAGTCGATCGATGGCCGAGGTGCGGACGACGACGCCCCAGGCCACCAGCGCCGCGAGGGGCATCGAACGCGCGATCTCGCGGCCGCGCTCACCCGCGAGCAGTTCCGCCCACTCGTCGTGGAGCACGGCATCGCTCCGGTTCGTCTCCTGCGCCCGCAGACCCGCCACCCACAGCGCGGTGTCGGCTACACTCCGGATTTCACTTTTCTCGCCCACGCATGCCTCGCCGGGATCCGCCACGCAACCCTCACGCCGGCAGCCGGAGTCCCAAGGCCTAGAATCGCTTCGAGAAGCCGACCGACAGACCGCCGGGCAGTATCTGCACCGAGAGCGGCGTTGTCCACCGCGTACTCCAGTAACCGACTCCGGTGCCGAGTACCCAACCGGCAATCACGTCGGTCTGCCAGTGCGCCTGACTCTTCATGCGCGCGACGGCGTCGTATATCGGCAAAACCTCGAGACCCCAGACCCAGGGATCCTTGCGGGCATAGTTCGTGATGAACGGCGTCACGAAACTCGCCTGCAAAGTAACTTCGCCGCTCGGAAAACTCTCATAGCGACTGCCTTTGAACCACAGGTTGGGATTGTCGCCTTGATAGGGGCGGGGCCGGCCGATCGCGCGTTTGAGCAGGGCGCTGCCCACTCCCGATATCACCGACGAGTCGACCGTCTGCCAGAACGTATGACCCAGTTCATTGTCGTTCCCGAACCACAGGCTCCCCGCCGCTTCGATCGCGATCACCCCAAATTGCAATCCGGTCTGATACTTTCGCGCCCAGATGCCGCTTTGATCGAGAGGCAGCTCATGGTCGAGACCCGCATGCGCACGAATGGAGGCCAGCACCAGGAACAGGCCCAGCAGGCGCCGCGAGCGGCCGGCACATCGTGTTTCAAGCATCGCGCCATCCCCATCCGTTACTTTGCGCCGCAGAGTATCGGGAACCCCCCCGGGCCGCAAGATCGGCCGTCAATCCCGCCGCGAGCTCAAGTTATCGGCGCGGTCGCCGTTACTTTGCAGTGCAAAGCCCATGCATTTTTCACAAGGAAGACAAATTATGTCAATAACGAGCGTTTCTGCCGCCGCGGTCGCGGTTCGTCCCGCGCCGGTCGTCAGCAGGGCCCCGTCGGCCCCCGTGAAGGCGGCCGCGCCCGCGGCTCCCGCCCCCAAGGCCGCGGACACCGATGGCGACAGCGACGGCAGCAGCCGGATCAACGTCAAGGCCTGAGATCCCCGAGTCGATGGAGCCGGCGGAAAACAATCGCTTCCGGCGGTCCGTCTTTCCGCAGTCGGTCAGTCGTTCAGCATGACGACGATCTTGTCGACGGACAGGACGCCCTTGGCCGCATCGTAGGGGCCGCTGGCCGCGACGCCGAGGACCGCGGTGGTGCCGTTCAAGTCGGCCGTCAGCGCCGTCACGAAATCGCCGAACGTCGAATAGGAGTCGCCCTTCCACGACGACCGATGGCCGATCGTGAAGCTCGTGTTGGTGGCCGCCGCATCGGGGACGAGTTGCACGCCGCCGGTCAAGGTCGACAAATCGATCCGCTCGAACGCGATTTCAACGAAATGCGCCGCGCTCGCCGCCAGCGCAGTCTGGCTCACCGACAGCCCCGAACTGGTCAGCGACGCGAAGGGCGCGGTGATGCCTGCGGTCCAGCGCACGTTGAATTCCGCCCTGGTATTTCCGTAGTCCGCCAGTGCGGATGCCGCAAAATCCGGCGGTGCGGCGCCGAATGGCGAGACGAACCCCACGAAACTCACGGGTGTGCCGATACTCAATGACGCGATGTCCAGCGCCGCCGGCACCGACACCGCGTATGACGCCGCGCTGGCGTCCTGCGCGCTCGTCGCTCCCGTACCGGCAAATAGCAGACCGGCCGCGGCCTGCCCGTCCAGCGACTGCAGATTCACGGTCACGAGATCGGGCGCCAACGCAGTGACGGTTCCCTGGAGGCGGGTCGGCATCAACAACGCGTTGCCGGCGGTCGCATCCAGGCTGACCGTGCCGGAGCCGCCGGTGGCCAGGTGCCCCGACAACTGGAGCCTCTGTCCCACCGAGATGTCCTGGACCGTGAAGGTTCCCGGCACGCCCTGTTCGCTGACGGCCGTGGCGGCGCCGACGGTGGCTGAAATCTCGTGCGCGAACGATGGATCGTCCAAACCCGCATGCATCGCCATCCCGTCGGCCAGCATCAAGTTATTCCCGCTGCGCGAGACCACCGTGCCGGTGACGCTGTCGAGCCGGGTGCCCGCAACGCTGGAGCCGGCCAGGACGCTGCCGGCCGTGAAGGTTCCGGTCGTCACGTCATAGGAGCCATAGGCCGCCGTCATCGTCCCCGCGCTTTGCGAGGCGAGCTGAGCCAATCCGGCGGATCCGGCCAGGGAGACGCCGTTGATCGTGAAGGTCGTGGCACTGGTGGTCTGTACGGTGATCTGTCCGCTGTCGCCATGATCGTTGTCGAACGGCAGGACGTTCACGACGAAACCGCTCGCACTGGTGCTGACCAGGCTGCCGCGCACGCGCAGCTGCTTGGTGGCATCGGGGACCAGGGTGGCGGTGAGCACCGGGTTGACCGTCACCGTCGTCGGAATCGTGGGCGACGGGGCGACCGCGTTGGACGCGGCCAGATTGAAATCCAACGCCAGATTGGCCACCGCTCCGGACTTCACGTCGAACGGCGCATTCGACGTCAAAGCCACCGTCAGCGTCATCTGGGTGGGATTGGGGGCAGTGAGCGGCGCCGACGTGGCGCCGTCGATGATGTTGCCCGGGGCGATGGTCACACCGCCGCCGCCGTTGTCGACGACGATCGTGGCGCCGCCGTAATCGAGTGTGATCGCGGCGGACACATACTGTCCCGCAGGAATTTGCGAGGTGCTGATGATCTCCGCGAGGTTCACCAACTGCGCAAAATCCACTTTGGTGGTGACGGGCACCGCCTGCACGACGGTGCCGTCCGAACGCGTCAGCTGCAACGACACGACGTTGACGACATAACTCAGAAAATCGCCGGGCGCATCGGTCAGGGACACGATGGCCGCACCACAGCCGTTGCACGCCTGGGCCGGCGTGCCGGAACTGGTGGCGACCGGCGCCCCGTTCGCCAGGCTGCCGCTCGACGCGCCGCCTCCCGAGCCGCAGGCGGCAAGTACCACGCCTCCGAGCATCAGCAGGGTTGCACGCACGAATGCCACACAGATCGGCATCCTACGGGTAAAATCCGGGCTCGCCTTCATCTTGGTCACTCCTCTGTTCGGCGGGAATCCGCGTCATGGATCGACGATTTCATCATTCCGCGCCGGGGATTGCATCACATTGGGCCGGCGCGGCAACTTGTCGTCGGTGAACGACAACAGATGAAGATTCCGTTAACTTTGCAGTACAAAGTCACTTCGCTTACATTAGTGCCGACGCCATTACGGAGACTCACGTTGCCTGCCACGCTTCTGAATCGGTCCCTTCACCGCCTGGGATGGGCCACCGGCCTGCTCAGCCTCCAACTCGTTCTCTGCACCGCCGCCGGCGCGGCCGGTCTCGATTTGAGCGCCTATCGCGGCAAGGTGGTCTACATCGATTTTTGGGCCTCCTGGTGCGGACCGTGCAAGCAATCCTTTCCCTGGTTGGACGGGCTGATGCAATCGTACGGCTCGCAAAACTTCGTCGTGATCGGCGTCAACGTCGACAAGGACCGGGAGCGGGCGGATCGCTTCCTCAACGACTTCCCCGCCGTCTTCCCCATCGTCTACGACCCGAAGGGCGAACTGGCGAGCACCTACAAGGTCTCCGGCATGCCGAGCGGGATACTCATCGATCGCACAGGTCATGTGCGTTTCCAACACGCTGGATTCTCTGACAAGCAAAAGGGCCCCTATGAAGAACAACTGCAATCCCTGCTCGCCGAACCTGCCCGCTGAGGTGCGCGACGACCCCGGCACACAGCGGACGAGGCGCTGGGTCGCCCCGCTGTCGTTGATCCTGATCGCAGGCTGCGGCGGATGCTCCACGATCGGCGCGAAACCCTGGGAACACGACCTCATGGCCGAACACGCCATGCAGGTCGACGCCTATCCGCTGCAGACGACGATGGATGACCATATCTATTTCAGCAAGGAAGCCTCCAGCGGCGGCCGCAGCTTTGCCGGCGGGGGTTGCGGGTGCAACTGAAGCCAACGACCGGGACCTCCCCTCCCAGCGTGCGGCGAGCACTGGCGGCCGCGGCCGTCGGCCTGCTCGCCGGCGGCCACGCGGGCGCCCAGGAAGAAATACCCTCCGAAGTGCCGATGACCACCATCGATTCGGCGCTGCTCGTCTATCACGAGATGAACCGGGTGCAGGCCATCGAGCCCGAGGTCAACCTCAGTCACAAACTCGACGACGACCGCACGTTTTCCTTCGGCGTCGCGGCCGACTCACTCACGGGTGCCACCCCGTTGGGCTCGGTGCCGTCCACGCTGACCCAGACCTACGTTCGACCGTACAAGGTGATACCGCTCGGGACCCCCGTGACCGTGACCTCGGCGTCCGGCGGATCGACGGTCGTGATCATTCCTCCCCCCACGGGTGCCAAAACCCAGACTTTGGGCGCGACCACGACGGTTCCGCCGAACACCTATCCGCTCGATCGCGGCTTCTACGACCGCCGGATCGCGGCGCACGCGGGCTGGGAACAATCGCTGACCCAGAACCTGAAGGTGGACGGGGGCGTAGCGTACTCGAAGGAGCACGACTATCGCTCGGAAAGCGCCCATATGGGTCTCTCGCAGGACTTCAACGCCCACAACACCACCGTGAGCGCTGCGGTCAACTACGAATCCAACCTCTCCTTCCCGCTGGGAGGAACGCCGACACCGCTCACGGTCATGAGCGCCGAGTGGAAGGGACCGGATGCCACGATGCATGAAATCGACGCCGTGGTCGGGCTCACGCAGGTCATGAGCCGCCGGTGGTTGACCACCTTGAGCTATTCCTACAGCGACGCTCACGGCTACCAGACGGACCCGTACAAGATCATCTCCGTGGTCGATCCGGTCAGCGGTCAGCCGACCGCCCAGCTGTACGAAAATCGGCCGAACTCGCGGCGCAAGCAAAGCGTGTTCTTCGACAACAAGATCCATCTGAACAGCGACATCGTCGCGGTGTCGCTGCGCGGCTACAGGGACGACTGGGGCATCAAATCGATGACGGCCGACCTGCGCTACCGGTGGCAGATGGGGCCGGATTATTACCTCGAGCCCCATCTGAGATATTATAATCAGGGGGCGGCGGACTTCTTTCACTACTACCTCGTGAGCGGGCAAGCGCTGCCCGAATACGCCTCGGGAGACACCCGTCTCGCCAAGTTCCGCGCGCTGACCTACGGGCTCAAAATGGGCATGGCCATCGACGAAACTTCGGAGGTCAATGTGCGGGTCGAGTATTACGACCAACATGGCAACGGCTCACCGGGCGGCGCGATCGGCCAGCTGCAGCAACAAAATCTCTTCCCGGACCTGAAGGCGTACACGCTGCTGCTCGGCTACACGTATGCG
>JBBIKV010000060.1:11916-22758 GCA_037445285.1 Nevskiaceae bacterium
GTGCATCATCTTCATCGACGAGATCGACGCGGGCGGCCGCCACCGCGGAACATCATGACAAGGCGACGCATTTCACCGCGATGGCGGGTCCCTGCGTCGTGCTCGTCGACACCGTCGAAGCGCAGACCGGCATCGAGGTCGGTGAGATCGTCAGGTCGGAGGCGCTGCGCATCGAGGCGAAGTACTCCCGCTATCGCCCCAGCGTCGTCACCGACATCAATCGGACCGCCGGCACGCCCATCGAAGTCGACGCAGAGACGGCGGATCTCATCGACTATGCAGTGCAATGTCATGACCTGAGCGAGGGCCTGTTCGACATCACCTCCGGCGCGCTGCGGCGGGTTTGGACCTTCGACGGGTCCGGCGCCGGCTCGGTTCCCACCGAGGCGCGGTTGAGCGAGGTGCTCGAGTATGTCGGCTGGCATCGGGTGACATGGAACAGGCCCGTGCTCACGCTGGCTCGCGGGATGGAGTTGGATTTCGGCGGCATCGGCAAGGAGTACGCCGTCGATCGCGCCCTGACGCTTGCCCGGCGACGATCCAGCGAACCGATGCTCGTGAATTTCGGGGGCGATCTGCGCGTCTCGGGACCGCGACGGGATGGCGCCTCGTGGCGGGTGGCCATCGAGGACACGGATCGCGCCGGTGCATCGGTGGGACTCCTGGAACTGGCGCAGGGCGCACTAGCCACCAGCGGCGATACCTATCGGCATGTCGTCAAGGATGGACGGCGATACGGCCACGTCCTCGATCCGCGGACCGGCTGGCCGGTCACCGCCGCGCCGAGGTCGGTTACGGTGCACGCCGCCACCTGTACCGAGGCTGGGCTCCTGGCGAAACTCGCGCTGCTGCGCGGCGCCGCGGCCGAGGATTTCCTGAAGGCCGAGGGTGTGCGTGCTTGGTGCGTGAGGTGATCGCCGCTGCCACCGCCCCTCAGCTGCCGACGGCATTCGGATCGCGCCACACGCGCTCGAAGGGCAGCCGCCAGGCATGGGGCGCGATGAGTTGGTGCATGGCATTCGGCCCCCAGGAGCCCGGCTCGTAGAAACGCACCGGCGGCCCCCCCTCCAACAGCGGTTGCGACACCTCCCACAACCGCTCGATGCCCTCCCCGATCGCCCCGCATGGCATCGAGAATCAGCCGTTCGTAGGCCTCAAGGACGTCGCCGATGTGTCCGGAATCGTGCATCGCGAACTGCATGCTCAACTTGTCGAGGCGCATGCCGGGGCCCGGGCGCTTGCCGTAGAACGACAGCGACATCCGGGAGGCATCGGCCAGATCGAACGTCAGATGATCCGGCCCCTGGATGCCCACGCCCGACCCGGCGGGGAACATGCTCTTCGGCGGTTCCCGGAATGCGATCGAAATGATGCGTTGCCCCTCGGCGAGCCGCTTGCCGGTGCGCAGATAGAATGGGACGCCGGCCCAGCGCCAATTGTCGATGTAGCATTTCAGGGCGATGAAGGTCTCGGTGTCCGAGTCGCTGGAGACTCCCGCCTCGCCTCGATAGCCCGTGTACTGGCCGCGCACCACGTCGTCCGGCCGGATGGGCAGCATGCTGCGAAAGACCTTGTTCTTTTCCTCGCTGATGGGCTTCGGCTCGAGGGACGTCGGCGCCTCCATCGCCATGAAGCCGAGGATCTGAAACAGATGGGTGACCACCATGTCCCGATAGGCGCCGGTCTGTTCGTAGAAGCCAGAACGCTTGCCCAGCGCGAGTTTTTCAGGCACGTCGATCTGCACATGATCGATGAAGTTCCGGTTCCAGATCGGCTCGAAGAGCCCGTTGGCGAACCGGAAGGCGAGAATGTTCTGCGCCGCCTCCTTGCCAAGAAAATGGTCGATGCGGAAAATCCGGTCCTCGTCGAACACCTCGTGCAGCCGCGCGTTCAACGCCACCGCGCTCGCCAGATTGGTGCCGAAAGGCTTCTCCATGATGATTCGCGACCTCTCGACCAGGTTGGCGTCGCCGAGCAGGCGCACGGCGGACAGCGCCGCATTCGGCGGCACGCTGAGATAGTGCATGCGGCGGCAGTTGCCGTTGAATCCGGCTTCGGCGGACAACACCGCCGCCCTGAGCGCTTCGGCGCCGGCAGCCATCGGCACGTATTGCAGCCCGCTGGAAAACCTGGCCCAGTCCTCGTCGGACACCTTGCGGGTGGAGAACTCCGCGAGCGCCGCCCTGGCAATCCTGCGAAACCCCTCGGCGTCGATGTCGTCCAACGACATGCCGATGATCCGGCAACTGGGGATGAAGCCCGCACTCGCCAGATGAAACAGCCCCGGCAAAAGCTTGCGTTGCGCCAGATCCCCCGTGGCGCCCACGAGGACGACGACTTGAGGATGCTCCGGACCTACCCCAGGGGGGATTTTTCCTGCCATTTGATTGTCCTTCGGGAGGGGGTTGATGCCAAGTTGAACCATTCATGCACGGACTGCGAGGAAGATATGACATTTCACGCGCCGGAATCGAACTCTCTGCCGGGAGGACGGCCGGTCCGTGGGCGCGGCGGACGGCGGATCAACCGGTCTGCCGGCCCGCCTCCACCAACGACCGGATCCGCGGGTGGCGTTGCAAGTCACGCCACGCCGAGTGCAGCGCTGCAAAATCCTCGGGGCCGGCCGCACCCGCCCGGGCGCGGGCTTCGATGGACGCCGCGGCCTGCATCAAGGCATCGGCCGAGACGTTGCCGGCCGCGCCCTTGATGACATGAGCGTGTCGGGCGACCGCCGTCGGATCGCCGCGCGCGGCCGCCGCCAGCAACGCCACGACCTGCTCGTCGATGGTGCTGACGAACACGCCCAGCAATTCGGCGAGAAAATCCTCGTCGTCACCGATCCGGTCTTGCAGCGCCGCGACATCGAGCGGCAAACACGCGGCGCCGGCGTGCGCCCCGGTGGGTGCGGTCCTCGATGTGCCGCCGAGCGCGGATTCCAACCGATTCCGCAGCACGGCCGGATCTATCGGCTTCATCAAATAGTCATCCATGCCGGCCGCCAGACAGCGCTCCCGGTCGCCTCCGAGCGCATGCGCCGTCAGCGCGATGATCGGCAAGGACGCGGCCGCGGCGCCGGCGGCCCCCGCACGGATGAGGCGCGCCGCCTCGTAGCCATCCATCAGCGGCATCTGACAGTCCATCAGCACCAGATCGAAGGCCCCCCCGGCCAGCACGGCGATCGCCGATTCGCCGTTCTCGGCCACCGTCACCTGCGCGCCAAGCCTCTCGATGAGCCGGCAGGCCAGCTTCTGATTGACGAGATTGTCCTCGGCCAGCAGCACCCGGACGCCGGACAACCCGCCGTCCTCGATGACGGGGACCGGCGCGGGCGCCGTGCCTTCCCGGCCCTCCGCCTCGTGGAGGCAATGTATGAGCGTACGCCGCTTCACCGGCTTCGTGATGATGCGGTCGATGTCGAGGTCGGCCCTTCGGGCGCCGACGCGATCCTTGAGCGAGGTCATCAGGACGACGAACGCCCGCTCACCGGTACCGCCGGCGCTCATCTGTCCCACAAAAGATTGCGATGCGTGGGCCAATACGTCATGGTCGAGCAGCACCACCGCAGGACCGCTTTCGGAGGCCGACAGCCGCCGCCACGCCGCCTCACCTTCGGCCGCCGTGGCGGCGCTCGTCACCCGGCACCCCAGAGCGGTCATGTCCGCGGCGAGCCGCTCCCTGACGACGGGATGATCTTCGACCAGCAGCACGTCGCATCCCGACGGTTCCATCGCGTCGGCCGGGGCCGGGGCCGCGAGGGCCGGCGCCACCGGAAGGGCGAGTTCGAACCAAAAGCACGAGCCGGCGCCCGGCGTGCTGGCGACTCCGATGCAACCCTGCATCAATTCGACCAGTCGGCGGCAAATCGAGAGCCCCAAACCGGTGCCGCCGAAGCGCCGGGTCATGGAACGATCCGCCTGCATGAACGGCATGAACAATCGCGTGCACTGTTCGGGCGTAAGGCCGACCCCGGTGTCGGCGACCTCGACCCGCACCCGGACGCGGTCGACACCCGCATCCAGGAGGCGCACGGCGAGACGGACGTCTCCGGACTCCGTGAATTTGACGGCATTGCTCAACAGGTTGAGCAGGACCTGGCGCAGCCGGGTGGGATCACCCCGCAGACCGCGCGGCAACGCCGGATCTATTTCCACCAGCAGATCGAGGCGTTTCTCGGCGGCGCGCAACGCGACCGCATCGACCGACTGCCAGACCAATTCTGAAAAATCAAAATGGATGTGTTCGAGGCTCATCTGCCCGGCCTCGATCTTGGAGAAATCCAGCACATCGTTGAGCACCGCCAGCAGTGCCTCGCCGCTCGAGCGCGCAATCTCGGCAAGTTCCCTCTGATCATCGCGGAGCGGCGTATCGAGCAGGAGCCCCGTCATGCCGATCACGCCGTTGAGCGGCGTGCGAATTTCGTGGCTCATATTCGCGAGGAATTCACTTTTCGCGCGGTTCGTCGCCTCCGCCGTGTCCTTGGCCGCCCGCCACTGTTCCTCCGCGCGCTTTTGGTCGGTGATGTCGAATTGCACGCCGAACATGCGCCGCGGACTGCCGTCGGCGGCGCGATCGACCACCCCCACCGCGCTCAGGAACCATTTCCAAGAGCCATCGACCGCGCGCATTCGATGCTCGCTCCGGTAGAGATCGCGCCGTCCCGCCACGATCTCACCGATGCCCGCATCATGCCCCGCACGGTCGTCCGGATGCAGCAAGGCGCGCATCCATTCCCGATCGAAGCCGTCCGCCCGTGCCGGGTATCCCAGCGAGTCGAGGAACACGGAGTTCGCCTCCATCGGACTGGCCGCGTAATCCCACTCCAACGTGCCGACCCGTCCGCCCTCGATCATCGTCAGCAGCCGGTACTGGTTTCGCCGCGTCGCCTCGCGCTTCGCCACCTCACCGGTGACGTCGGTCTGAATGCATGCCCAGCCGCGCAGAATGCCATGAGCATCCAACAGCGGCTGTGCGTCGGTATCCAGCCACCACTCGCGGCCGTTCTTGCTGCGGACGAGAATCTCGAAACGGATGCCGCGAATGGCCGCAAAAGCCTCACGCACGTGCCGCACCGTCGCCGCGTCGGTGCCCTCGAAATAGATAAGATCGCTGGTCCTCCGTCCGACGATTTCATCGCAACGGAAGCCGGTCATGCGCGTGAAGCTGTCATTGACCCAGACCAGACGGCGCGCCGCGTCGCTGATGGTGACGCCGTAGCCCGTGCCGCGCATCGCCACCGCAAGCCACTGCCCCACCGAATCGGAGGTGATTGCCCCGATGGGGGCTGCGCCCGGCGCGGCCGGCGGCGCCTCCTCCGGGCAATGGGTGGGCTTACCTGAATTCACGGCAGACACCGCTCCAGAGGGGGGGCGTTGAAGACTCCGACGCCTCGGCACACGGCGACCATGCGTCCGTATCGGCGCCGAGGATGAATTCTTGAACGCCCGGCCGGGTCGAGGCGCGTCGCGCCAGTCCGAGGTCACGAAGACGCGGGACGGAAACCTCGGGTCAGGGCCTTACCGTCCGCACCACACCGCGCGCCGCTTTTCGATGAATGCGGCGATGCCTTCCTGGGCGTCCCGCTTCGCCATGTTGGCGACCATCACGTCGGCGGCGTAGGCGTAAGCCTCCGCCAGGGGCAATTCCGCCTGTCGATAGAAGGCCTCCTTGCCGATCGACAGCGTCAACGCGGACTTGGACGCGATTTTTGCCGCGAGCGCGTCCGTTTCGCCGATCAGGTCACCCGGCGGCACGACGTCGCTGACCAGGCCGAAGCGCAGGGCGGTCTCGGCATCGACCATATCGCCCGTCAGCAGCATCCGCATCGCCGCCTTGTGACCGACGTTGCGCGACAGAGCCACCATGGGGGTCGAACAGAACAGGCCGAGATTGACGCCGGGCGTCGCGAAGCGGGCATCGGCGGCAGCCACCGCCAGATCACAGGTTGCCACCAACTGGCATCCGGCGGCGGTGGCGATGCCGTGGACCCGGGCAACGACCGGCTTCGGCAGATGGACGATCGCCATCATGACCTTCGTGCACTCTGCGAACAACGCCTCGGTGTAGCCGCCGTCGAAATCCCGGGCGCGCATCTCCTTCAGGTCGTGGCCGGCGCAGAAGGCCGGTCCCGCCCCCGCGAGGACGACCACGCGGACGGTTGCATCGACGGCGGCGGTCTGCAACTCCGCCAGCAAGGAGCTCAACATTCCGAGCGAAAGCGCGTTGCGCGCCTCCGGTCGGTTCAAGGTCAGCGTCGCGATGCCCGAGGTGTCGGCACGCAAAACGTATGGAGTATCCGTCATGAGGGTCCCCTCTCGTGGAAGCCGCCGATCCCCGGGCTTGCGTCGAAAGCCGTTCGCCGACTCTATCAAAGTCGTAGTCGAAATGCGTTACCATTCCCTCCCGTCGTCGTCGCTCCCTGCGTGCCTTGTCGATCGTGCGGGGCCGCCAGAAGTACAACGATCGTGACACGGGGATGCCATGAAACCTGCGATGCACGGAAAATCGGCACGCCGAATCACCGCCGCCGAGGCAGCCGGACTCGTCAAATCGGGGGACTGGGTCGACTACGGTGCGGCGCTCGGCCAGCCGGATGTCTTCGACCACGCGCTCGCCGCCCGCAAGGCGGAGTTGCGGAACGTCAAGATCCGCGCGTGCATCAGCATGCGCCCGCGCGCGGTCATCGAGGCGGACCCGCGACGCGAACATTTTCAGTGGTACAACTGGCATTTCGGCGGCTACGACCGCAAGAAGCACGACTCCGGATTGTGTCATTACATCCCGTGCAACCTCGGTGAGATTCCCGACTATTACCGGCGATTCATCGAGCCGCCGGACGTCGCGGTCATCAAAACCTGTCCCATCGACGCCAACGGCTACTTCAATCTCAGCGGCGCGAATCTGTGGCACCGGGCGATCGCGTCGCGTGCGCGGGTCGTCGTGGTCGAGGTCTCCGCCGGTCTGCCCTACCTGCACGGCGACGCCAACGGCATCCACGTCAGCGAAGTCGATTACGTCATCGACGGCGGCTCGGGCCCGCCGCCAGAGCTCCCCAATCCGCCGCCCGGCGATGCCGACCGCGCGGTCGCCGAATTGATCGCCGCCGAAGTGAGCGACGGAGCCTGCTTGCAGGTCGGCATCGGCGGGATGCCGAATGCGGTTTGCTCGTTGCTGCTGAAGAGCGGGGTGCGCAATCTCGGAGTGCATACCGAGATGATGACCGACGGCCTGATGGATCTTTACAAGGGCGGATTCATCACCGGCGCGCACAAGGCGGTCGACCCCGGCAGGATCGTCTGCACCTTCGCGCTCGGCTCGTCGGAGCTGTATCGCACCCTGGACCGCAACCGCGATTTTCTGTGCTGCCCCGTCGAATACACGAACCTGCCGCATTTGATCATGCGCAACGACCGGGTCGTGGCGATCAACAACACGACCGAAATGGATCTGCAGGGACAGGCATCCTCTGAATCGTCGGGTCACCGTCACATCAGCGGCACCGGCGGGCAGCTACAGTTCGTCCGCGGCGCCTACGCATCGCAGGGCGGAAAGTCTTTCATCTGCCTCTCCTCGACCTACGAACGTCACGGTATTCGCAAGAGTCGCGTCGTGCTCGATCTGACCCCCGGGAATGTGGTGACGACGCCGCGGTCCGACATGATGTACGTCGTCACCGAATTCGGCATGGTGAACCTCAAGGGCAAATCCGTCCCCGAGCGCGCCAGGGCGATGATCTCCCTCGCCCATCCCGATTTTCGCGAGGGATTGGAGCGCCAGGCGCGCGAACACGGACTCATCCCCCGAGTTTTGGTTTGAGGCGTTTCTCGGTCCGGATCAGGCAGCCCGCGACGCGGCGCCGCAGGGGGGGTCCGCGCTCCGCGGCGGGGGATGCCAGAAAGACCCTTGAATTGCAGCACTGCCGACGATACTGTATATAATGCCAGTCCACGGTGATGATATGAACTCAGGCGGGTTCACCCATGGTCGGCTTCGAGTGCTCCTACCCTTTTTGCGCCAACCCGGATTGCCTGCTGCACGTGCGGGCGGGCGACAGCGGCGTCAAGGGATTCGGCAACTGGGCGATCATGCCCGACGGCCGCACCATCGGACGCGGGATTTATCACGGCGTGTTTCTATGCGATGTCTGCGGACGGGCCTTCACCGCTCACGCGCTCATCGACGACAAGGCGGCGGCGTGACCGTGGGCGGTGCCGGAGCCACTGGCTCCGCTCAAGAAAAAAGGGCCCAGCAAGGGCCCTTTTTTCTTGAGCAATGGCGGAGAGGGTGAGATTCGAACTCACGGTGCCCGTGAAGGCACGCCAGTTTTCAAGACTGGAGCATTAAACCGCTCTGCCACCTCTCCGGCGTGTTGCGGGTACACGACGGGGCGATATTCTGCCCTAGTTCGAGTCGCGTTTCAGGGGCACGACGGGAACACCCCGGGTGGAGGCTGGGAGAGCCCGCCCGAGCCAACCGGGATGCGGCGTGGACGCAACAGCCGGTGCGTAGGCCCGGGCATTGATTCTGGAATGATGTCCCTCATATGGAGGCTTGCAGCCCGGGGGTTTCGGCACGCTTCCCCCGAGGGTGGTAAAATTCGCCCATCTGACCTCAAGAGGATTTGTGACCATGGCTAATATCCCGAGCAACGCTGCATTCCCGCGGAGCGGAATCGACAGCCGCAGCCTCTTCATCACGCGGACCTACACCCATCTGGTAGGGGGAATCCTGGGATTCATCCTCGTCGAGTTGGGCCTGTTCGAGTCGGGACTGGCCGAACAGGTCGCCCGGTTCATGTTCAGCTTCAACTGGATGCTGATCTTGGGCGCCTTCATGCTGACCGGGTGGTTGGCGACTCGGACGGCGCAGACCAGCACTTCGATTCCCATGCAATACTTCGCCTATGCGGTGTATGTCGTCGCCGAAGCGCTCATCTTCGTGCCGCTGCTCTACATCGCCGATGCGAAAGCACCGGGCACGATCGACAGCGCCGTTCTGGTCACGGCGCTGGGTGCGGGGGGACTGATGTTCGTCGCGCATCGCACCCGCAGGGACTTTTCGTTCCTGCGCGCCATTCTCATGTGGGGCGGTGTCCTCGCGCTGGTGGCCATCATCGGCGGCGCCATCTTCGGCTTCCAGTTGGGCACGTGGTTCTCGGTGCTGATGATCGGCTTCGCCGGCGCTGCCGTGCTGTACGATACCTCGAACATCATCCACCAGTATCCCGAGGATCGGTACGTGTCGGCGGCGATGCAGTTGTTCGCGTCGATCGCGCTCATGTTCTGGTATGTGCTGCGGCTGCTGATGGGCAATCGCAACTAGAAGCGTGACCTGCCGGACCGGTCATACGACCGGTCCGATCTTCGATCGGAGGACGATTCACGGCGCCGTCAGTCGCGTCCCCTTCTCCGCCTGATGGCCGCAGGCTTGAGCTGGTCGGGCGTCCGCGGTCTCACCCCCCCAATGTGGACGCCCCGCCCATATAGGACACGAGTACGGTCGGAATGACGACGCTGCCGTCTGCCTGCTGATAATTTTCCAGGATCGCGACCAACGCCCGGCCCACCGCGACGCCCGAACCGTTCAGGGTGTGGACCAGTTCGGGTTTGCCCGTCGTGGGATTGCGCCATCGGGCCTGTAGGCGCCGGGCTTGGAAGGATTCGCAGTTGCTGCAGGAGGAGATCTCCCGATACCGCTTCTGCGACGGCAGCCAGACTTCGAGATCGTAGGTCTTGGCACTCGAAAACCCCACGTCGCCGCTGCACAACGCCACGGTTCGATGCGGCAATTCGAGAGCCCTGAGCACCGCCTCGGCGTGGCCGGTCAATTCCTCGAGGGCGGCCTGCGATTCCTCCGGCCGCACGATCTGTACGAGTTCCACCTTCTCGAATTGATGCTGGCGGATCATGCCGCGGGTGTCCTTGCCGGAAGCTCCCGCCTCCGAGCGGAAGCATGGGGTGTGGGCCACATACTTCAGGGGCAGCCGCTCCGGCGCCACTATCTGATCGCGCACCAGGTTCGTGACCGGCACTTCCGCGGTCGGGATGAGGTAGAAACCGGGGTCGCCGCGCACGGCGAACAAATCCTGCTCGAACTTCGGCAACTGGCCGGTTCCCTCCAATGCGGCGGCGTGCACGAGATAGGGAACGTAGGCCTCACGATAGCCGTGGCGGCCGGTATGAAAATCGAGCATGAACTGCACGAGGGCGCGATGCAGCTTCGCCAACATGCCCGTCATGACCACGAAGCGCGCCCCGGAAATGCGGCCCGCCGCCTCGAAATCCATCCCGAAGCGCTCACCGACGGCGACATGGTCCTGCGGTTCGAACGGGAACTCGCGCGGCACGCCCCAGCGGCGCACTTCGACATTGGCCGACTCGTCGCGGCCGTCGGGTACGCTGGCATGCAACAGGTTGGGCAGCCCCAGTTGAAGCGCGTTGAGCTCCGCCTGAATCGCCTCGAGCTGCTTCTCGACGCCCGCGAGCTCGGCGCCCAACGCCTCGCCCCGGGCCAGCAGGGCCGAGGCGTCCTGCCCCTTTGCTTTTGCCTGACCCACGGCCTTGGCACCCGCATTGCGCTCGGCACGCAGGCGGTCGGCATCGATCTGCACCGCCTTGCGGCGTTCTTCGAGCGCCGCAAAACCGCCCACATCGAGGATGAAGCCGCGCCGCGCCAATTGGGCGGCCACTCCGGACAGATCGCTGCGCAGCAGCTTGGGGTCGAGCACGATGAATTCCTTTGGGAACCTGAAAGCCCGTCATTGTAGGCGATTGGCGCCCGCGGTCATGGCCCGCCCGCGCGCCGGGCCGCCAGATCGCGGGCACGCCGCGCGTCCAGCGCCTCGCC
>JBBIKV010000061.1:0-22563 GCA_037445285.1 Nevskiaceae bacterium
AGGTCGCGCGGCGGCTGGCGCACGAGATCAAGAATCCGTTGACGCCGATCCAGCTTTGCGCCGAACGCATCCAGCGAAAATTCTCGGGCAGCATGAATCCCGAGGACGCGCAGGTGCTCGAGCGCGCCACGCACACCATCGTGGCGCAGGTCGAGGCCATGAAACAGATGGTGAACGCGTTCAGCGAGTATGCGCGCGCGCCCGACATGCACTTCTCGCGCTTCGATCTCAACCAGCTCATCACCGAGGTCGTCGATCTGTACCGCGTGCAGGCGAGCTCGGCGGAACTGCGGCTCACGCTGCAGCCCAACCTGCCGCAGCTGAATGCGGATCGGATCCGCATCCGGCAGATCCTCAATAATTTGGTCACCAACTCGCTCGAGGCCCTCGAGGGCAGGTCCGGGGCCTGTGTGGAAATCGAAACTCATATGGCCGAGGACGGTCCAAGGCAGGTGGCGGAGATCGTGGTGACGGATAATGGGCCGGGTTTTCAGCGCGACTTGATCGGTACCGTCTTCGATCCCTATGTCACCAGCAAGCCGAAGGGTACCGGGTTGGGGCTCGCGATCGTGAAGAAGATCGTGGAAGAGCACGGCGGTCGCATTGAAGCGGATAATCAGCGCACGGGCGGCGCCCGCGTGCGGATTTTGCTGCCGCTGGGCGAAACCGCCCGGGTTCCGGGCGGCCGCGAGCCGCGGAAGGGCGAACACAGGAGAGAACGGGTATGACCGCTTCGAGAATATTGGTAGTCGACGATGAGGCGGACATCCGCGGCCTTTTGAAGGAAATACTGTCCGAAGAGGGCTACGACGTCGAGGTGGCGGCGAACGCAGGCCAGGCGCGCAGTTCACGGGCGGCCCAGGTGCCCGATCTCGTGCTGCTCGACATTTGGATGCCGGACACGGACGGTATAACGCTGCTGCGAGAATGGTCGACCACCGATGGCTACGACTGCCCGGTGGTCATGATGTCCGGCCATGGCACGGTGGAGACCGCGGTCGAGGCGACGCGCCTCGGCGCCTTCGATTTCGTCGAGAAGCCCCTGTCGCTCACCAAGCTGCTGCGGACCGTGGAACGGGCACTGGATGCCGGCCGGCGCAAGCGCCTGTCGGAGCGCACCCAGGCGTCGAGCCTGGCGGCGCCCATCGGCAAGAGCCGGGTCACGCAGGCGCTGCGGGAACAGATTCAGCAAAGTGCCTCGAGCTCCTCGCCGGTGCTGCTGGTCGGCGAGCTGGGTTCAGGCCGCGAAGCGTATGCGCGGTACCTGCACTCGCTGAGCGCCCGCTCGGCGAAGCCGTTTTTCATGGTGGTGGCCGCCAGCCTGGGCGGCGACCCTGCGCCCGCGCTGTTCGGCAGCGAACGCGACGGTCGCGTCGAACCCGGCGTGTTCGACAACGCCGCCGGCGGAACCCTGTACATCAGCGGCCTCGAGGACCTGAGCGGCGATGCCCAGCGGGCGCTGGTCGGCGCCATCGAACAGAACGCGTACACGCGGGTCGGCGGCCGCGAGCGGCTGACCATCAACGTACGCTGGGTGAGTTCCGCCCAGGAGGGGTTCGAGCAGCGGTCGGGCCCCGAGCCCTTCCGCAGGGATCTGCTGGCGCATCTGAACGTCATCACGCTGCGCGTGCCGCCGCTGCGCGAATACGCGGAGGATGTCCCGGATCTATTGAGGTACTACGTGGACCGCCTGGTCGACGACCAGCACCTGCCGCTGCGGCGATTCAGCGTCGCGGCGCAAAATCGGCTGCGCAACTATCCCTGGCCCGGCAACGTCGGGGAGCTGAAGAATCTCGTGCAGCGGGTGCTGGTGTTGGGCGCCGGCGAGGAGATTCGCCTGGAGGAGATCGAGAGGGAACTCGCGGTGAAGCTCGCCGTCGACGAACCCCTCGTGAAGCAGGATTTGCTGGCGTTGCCGCTGCGCGAGGCGCGGGAGCAATTCGAGCGCGCCTACCTGCAGCAGCAACTCCTGCTCTGCAACGGCAAGGTGGGCCAGTTGGCGAAGCGGGTGGGGATGGAAAGGACGCATTTGTACCGCAAATTGCGCGCATTGGGAGTCGATTTCCGGCAATTGGGCGAAGACTGAGTCGATGGCGGTCCCATGAACGCGGCGTTTCTCGACTACGATTCGGCCGTGGGCGCAGACCTGAATCTCGAGGGCCTGAAGGCGGTGCTGCCCGAACTTCGGCTGCATGATCGAACCCCGGACGCTCAGCTCGTGGAACGCATCCGCGACGCCGAGATCATCCTGCTGGACCAAACAGCGTTGCCGCGAGAGGCGCTGCTGGCCGCCCCGCGACTGCGGTTGATCGCGTTGGCGGCGACCGGCTACGACAACGTCGACCTGCCGGCCGCGCGGGAGATCGGCATCGCCGTGTGCAACGTGCGCGACTACTGTGCGCAGTCGGTGATGCAGCATGTGTGGGGCATGATCCTCGGTCTCACTCAGCACCTGGCCGAATACCGCGCCCTGGCAATGGGCGGCACATGGGCCTCCGGGGCGCCCATCGACGTCCGGGCGAACTGCATCCGCGAGCTCTCGGGCCGCCGTCTCGGCATCGTCGGATGGGGCGATCTCGGCCGCGCCGTCGCGCGGGCGGGCGAGTGCTTCGGCATGACGGTGCTGGTCGCGAACCGTCCTGGGACCGCCCCGGTTGCCGGTCGGCTCGGGCTCCGCGAATTGCTGGCGGCCGCGGACATCGTTTCCCTGCATTGCCCGCTGACACCCGACACACGCGGCTTGATCGGTGCCGCCGAACTCGCGCTGATGAAGCCCGACGCGCTGCTCATCAACACGGCGCGCGGGGGGCTCGTCGATGGCGCCGCTCTCGCCGCGGCGCTGAAGGCCGGCCGCCTGGGGGGCGCCGGCATCGACGTGCTGGCGCAGGAGCCTCCCGTCGATGGCGCCCCGCTTCTCGATCCGGCCATTCCCCGTTTGCTGGTGACGCCGCACGTGGCCTGGGCGGCACGCGAAGCCCGGCAGCGCATTCTCGACGAGGTCGCGGCCAACGTCCGCGATTTCCTGAACGGTGGCCGCCGCGGGCGCATCGATTGAAGCCGCCGTCGGCGACCGTATCCGTCGACCGCTAAGGAAAACCACCTACAAGGACCTCCATGGGACGCGGGATTTACAAGAAAATTTTCACCATATTGTGCCAACCATTTGAATTCGTTGAATCCGAGGCACGTTTGTCGATTATGCAAAGCAGGCACTTCCGCATCGTGCCCCTGTGCAATCGGCCGCGCGGTGTTATCCTTGTGGGATGCGAATTTCAACGACATCGAACACCGGTCCGGCGACGGCATCATGACCGATGAGCGCTTGGTGACGCCCATGGAGGGACTCGCGGTGACGCAATCCGATGTGGAGATCGACAGGGACGACGGGGCGATCCAGGCACTCTCGGAGAAGCTGAAGTTGCCCGCGCTCAAAGTCATCGAAGTTTATCGCACCGAATTCAAGCGCCTTGCCGCGCAATCCCGGATCGAGACCTATCTCGGCGTCCTGGCGATGCGCAACACGCGGCGCATCCTGCGAGAGACCTGCAAGGCCGACGCGAACTAAGGGCGGGGCGCCACACCGTCCGTAAGGTGAACGCCTGAGGCCTCGCCGGCAAATCCGGCCCCGACCATCACAAAAGGTTCATGACACCGGGCTTACAGTGCCCCACCGCCCAGGCAATGTCACGGCGGCAGCTGGCCCGGGAACACCGTTCGAGCGCGCGCAACCTCGTGCATTATGTGGCGATGCGACGGCGGGATTTGCGGGACTTGCAGACGAGGCTCGCGGACATCGGCATGTCATCGATCGGTCGATCGGAAGCGTATGCATTGTCGGCGGTCACACAATTGGTAAACCTGATCGACCGCCTCCTCGGCAAACCCGCGGTGCCTCCCGTCCCGGTACCTTGCAATCACTCAGGCGGCACCAAGTTGCTTGCCAAGCACGCCCGGAACTTGTTGGGTGCCCCCCGGAGCGAGCGTGCGGTGCGAATCATGGTGACGATGCCGTCCGAGGCCGCGCACGACCATCGCTTGATCCACGCTCTCCTCGCGAACGGCATGGATTGCATGAGAATCAATTGTGCCCACGACGACCGCGCGGCATGCGGGGCGATGATTCTGCACTGGCGCAAGGCGCGAACCATCCTGAAACGCGAGTGCCGCGTGCTCATGGATCTGCCCGGTCCAAAGCTGCAAACGGGCAGGATCGGATCGACGCCTGCAGTCAGCAGGATTCGCCCTTCGAAGGACGTGTACGGTCGGGTGACGCGAGCCGCCTGGGTTTGGATCAGCGCGGACCCCGGTGCGCGCCCCCCTCCTCGGCAGCATGCCGACGGCTGCCTGTATGTCGACCCGAAATGGCTGGCGGGCATCAAGCGCAAGAGCAGGATACTCCTCGTCGATATCCGCGGCCGGCGCCGCCGCCTGAAGGTGGCGGAGGTCGCCCGCGGCGGGGTATGGGCCGAACTCGATCGCACGGCCTACTTCACCAACGGCACGGTGCTGACGCACCTTGCCGAACACAAACAGGCGCCGACCAAGACCCAGATCCACGGAATATCCCCGGGTGAGGGGAGCATTCCGCTGTCCCCCGGCGATGCATTGATCCTGTCCTCGGACGCCCGCGGCGGCAGGCCTGCGCAGATGGATTCGACCGGCAAGGTTCTCGTCCCGGCAACGATTCCGTGTACGCTGCCGGAGGCGCTGGTCAGGGTGGCGGCCGGCCATCGCGTCAGTTTGGACGATGGGCGGTTTTCCGGATTCGTCGAGTCGACCGGGGCTGGGAGCATATTGGTCAGGATCGAACAAACCCCGCCCGGCGGCGCACGGCTCAAGTCGGACAAGGGCATCAACCTGCCGGATACCGATCTTGATCTTCCGGCAATTTCCGCGGCCGACGCTAACGACCTCGAGTTCATCGCGCAGCACGCGGACCTCGTCGGGCTGTCCTTCGTCAATCACGAGCGCGACGTTCTGGAACTGATCGAGCGCTTCAAGGCACTGACGCCCCGTCCGCCGGGAATCATCGTCAAGATCGAGACCAAACGCGGCTTCGAAAGGCTGCCCGCGATCCTGCTGACCGCCATGCGCCATCCGCGCTCCGGCGTCATGATCGCAAGGGGTGACCTGGCCGTGGAATGCGGCTACGAAAGACTCGCAGAGCTTCAGGAGGAGATCCTTTGGATGTGCGAGGCCGCCCACTGCCCCGCTGTTTGGGCCACCCAAGTATTGGAGTCGATGGCCAAGAACGGAGTTCCGTCACGCGCCGAAATCACGGACGCCGCAATGAGCCAACGGGCGGAATGTGTCATGTTGAACAAGGGCCCGTACATCACGGATGCCCTGCGGGTCCTCGACCACATATTGAAGCGGATGGATCCGCATCAATCGAAAAAAACCTCGAGGCTTCGAGCGCTGAACCTTGCGCTCGGGTTCGGCGCCAAACCCGGCCGTACCCCGGGAAGCGGCGCTCCCGAACGAAGACGCACGCGGCCGGCCTCCGCAGGCCGGGCCGCGGTGGATGGCATACGTGCGAAAAGCCGCCAACGGGCGGGAATTTGGGAGAGATCGGGCCCAACCCCGTGACGGAGACTGGCGTGCCCGAAGACCCGCGCCGGCGGCCGGCCGCCGGCCGGCAGCGTCAGCGCCGCGGGGCCGGCCGGTGTGCGACGATTCCGGCTTCTGCGCCTGTTGTGTGGCGCCCGCCTTGCCGAGTGGACGTCGACGGGGGCGTTTTCGGGTCGTCCGACGGCCCCATCATGACCGCCACCGAACCAATGATCAGAATCAGCCCGCACAAGATCCACGGAACGTAGAGGGTGTCAGACCGGTCAGCCATGCGCCATTGTTTCCCGGTACGGCGGGTCGAAGCAGCGATGGGGATCACAGAATGAACCGGCATATACTTGGCGACGTTACCCGACCCCGTCGCGGCGCCTGCCGCGCCGGCCCGGGCATCGTTTCAATCAGAAGGAGAGTTGATGATGGCGATTTTTACGCATGTCTGCGTCGGCGCGAATGACCTGACGAAGAGTTGCAAGTTCTATGACGCGACGCTTGCCCCGCTCGGCATCAAAAATCTGGGTGCCATGGGCGAGGCGGGCTTCCTCTACGGTGCCGAGGCGCCGGAATTCCTGGTCACCAAACCGCGCGATGGCAATAAGGCGACCTTTGCCAATGGCGGCACGATCGGCTTCGGCGCCTCGACTCGGGCCGCGGTGCGCGCATTTCACGCCGCCGCGCTCGCCAGCGGCGGCACCGACGAGGGAGCACCCGGGCCGCGCACCTTCACGCCCACGGCCTACGGCGCCTATGTGCGCGATCTGGATGGCAACAAGCTTTGCGCATATTGTTTCGCCGCGGAATAGCTCCCGCATAGTGTCGTCCGGATGACGCCGCCGGTGCGGGCATCGAGCCCGCACCCCGTGGCCGCTTCGTTGCCGTTCGTGGTGCGGCCGCACGCGCCGGCCGCATTCCGGGGTAAGATGACTGGCTGAAATCGGCGACAGTCGGCGGGCGCACGCCCGGTCTGTACTGTTGCGCAGGACATTCAACCGGGAGGGTGGGCATGCCGCAGGCGATCGGGATTCCGAAGGAGATTTTTCCAGGCGAGAGGCGGGTGGCGACGGTGCCCGACGTCGTGCAGAAGCTCATGAAGCTGGGATTTTCCGTCGCCGTGCAATCGGGCGCCGGCGATGCGGCGAGCCTCGGCGATGATGCCTACCGTGCGGCCGGTGCGACCATCCTCCCCGATGCGGCGAGCCTTTGGTCGGGCTCGGACATCGTCTTCAAGGTCCGCGCCCCCACCCGGGACGAGGTGAATCTCATGCGCGAGGGCGCGACACTGGTGAGCTTCATCTGGCCCGCGCAGAATCCGGAACTGCTCCAGGCGCTGGCCGCCAAAAAAGCCACGGTCCTCGCGATGGACAGCGTGCCGCGCATTTCGCGCGCACAAAAACTCGATGCCCTCTCGTCGATGGCCAACATCGGCGGCTACCGTGCGGTCATCGAGGCCGCGCACGAATTCGGCCGGTTCTTCACCGGCCAGATCACGGCGGCCGGCAAGGTTCCGCCGGCAAAGGTGTTCGTGATCGGCGCGGGCGTCGCGGGACTCGCCGCAATCGGCACCGCCTCCGGACTCGGGGCCATCGTGCGCGCCAACGACACGCGGGCGGAAGTCGGCGATCAGATCAGGTCGTTGGGCGCAGAGTTCGTGCCGGTCGATTACGTCGAGGAAGGCAGCGGTGGCGGCGGCTACGCCAAAGTGATGAGCGAGGGCTTCCAGAAGGCGCAACGCGAACTGTTCGCGAAGCAGGCCAGGGAGGTCGACATCATCATCACGACGGCACTGATTCCAGGCAAGCCGGCGCCGAAGCTCATCACGGCGGAGATGGTGAGGTCGATGAAGCCCGGCAGCGTGATCGTCGACATGGCCTCGGAACAGGGCGGCAACTGCGAATTGACCGAACCCGGCAAGGTTGCCGTAAAACACGGCGTGACCATCATCGGCTACGCGGATCTGCCGAGCCGCCTGCCGACGCAGGCGAGCAACCTCTATTCGACGAATCTGTTCCGCCTCTCCGAGGAACTGTGCAAGGCGAAGGACGGCCTGTTCCACGTCAACATGGACGACGAGGTCATCCGCGGCACCACCGTTGTCAAGGAGGGTGCCGTCACCTGGCCGCCGCCGGCGGCGAAGCCGTCCTCCGGTCCCGCCGCGACGGTGCCGCCCAAGCCCGCCGTCCAGGCGCCCGCACCCGCACATGGCAAGAAGGGACACGGCGGGGGCGAACCGATGTCGGCGGCCGCGACCGTGTCGGTTTTCGGCGCCGCCGCGGTGCTGTTCGCCCTGGTCGGCATCTATGCGCCTGCGGCCTTCCTCGGACATTTCACGGTGTTCGTGCTGGCGTGCTTCGTCGGCTACATGGTCGTCTGGAACGTCACCCCCTCGCTGCATACCCCGTTGATGAGTGTCACCAACGCGATCAGCAGCATCATCATCATCGGCGCGCTCGTGCAGATAGCGCCGCCCGCCGTGCTGGCCCTGACTTCCGAGGGCGCCCGGCCCGATGTGATGATCCGCCGGCTCGCGGTCGTCGGCATCGCGCTGACCGCCGTCAACATGTTCGGCGGCTTTGCGGTCACCCGCCGCATGCTGTCGATGTTCCGCAAGTAAGGGAGAACGACGAATGTCCGGGAGTCTGACCTCGGTCGCCTACATTGCCGCGACCATCCTCTTCATCCTGAGCCTCGGCGGCCTGTCGAATCCGGAGACCTCCCGCCGCGGGAATCTTTACGGGATGATCGGCATGACGATCGCGGTGCTGGCCACCATCCTCGGACCGCGGGTGGGCGCGGGCGGAATCGCCTGGATCGCCGCGGCGCTCGTCGTCGGCGGCGCTCTGGGCCTTTACCTCGCGCGCACCGTGCAGATGACGCAGATGCCGGAACTGGTGGCATTCATGCACAGTCTGGTCGGCCTCGTCGCGGTGGTCGTCGGCTATGCGAGTTTCATTGATCCGACGGCCTCCGCGGGCATGACGCCCGCCGAAATCGGCATTCACCACGTCGAGGTTTACCTCGGTGTGCTGATCGGCGCGGTCACGCTGTCGGGATCGGTCATCGCCTTCGGCAAGCTGTCGGCGCGCATCGGCGGCAAGCCGCTGCTCCTGCCCGCCCGCCACTGGCTGAATCTGTGCCTGTTGATCGCCGTGATCGTCCTGGGATACGTCTTCCTGAGTGCGCCGTCCATCGATCGGGGCATGATGCCGCTCGGCGCGATGACGCTCATCGCGCTGTTGTTCGGCGTGCACATGGTCATGGCGATCGGCGGAGCCGACATGCCGGTCGTGGTATCGATGCTGAACAGCTATTCCGGATGGGCCGCAGCCGCCACGGGATTCATGCTGTCGAACGATCTCCTGATCGTCACCGGCGCGCTGGTCGGCTCGAGCGGCGCGATCCTGTCGTACATCATGTGCAGGGCCATGAACCGCCATTTCCTCAGCGTGATCGCCGGCGGCTTCGGCGGCGGCGCTGCGGCCCCGAAGAAGGCCGGGGATGCGCAACAGCCGGTGGGCGAGGTGATCGCCGTCAGTCCCCAGGAGACGGCTGAACTCCTCAAGGAGGCCGGCAGCATCATCATCGTGCCGGGATACGGCATGGCCGTGGCCCAGGCGCAGCACACCGTCTACGAAATCACCAAGTATCTGCGGGAGAAGGGCAAGAACGTTCGGTTCGCGATTCACCCGGTGGCGGGTCGGATGCCGGGCCACATGAACGTGCTGCTCGCGGAGGCGAAGGTGCCGTACGACATCGTCTTCGAGATGGACGAGATCAATGCGGACTTTCCCGACACCGCCGTGGCGATGGTCATCGGCGCCAACGACATCGTCAATCCGAGCGCTCAGGATGACCCGTCGAGCCCGATCGCCGGCATGCCCGTGCTCGAGGTCTGGAAGGCCCAGACGACCATAGTGATGAAACGCAGCATGGCATCGGGCTATGCGGGCGTGGACAATCCGCTGTTCTACAAGGAGAACAACCGGATGCTGTTCGGCGACGCGAAGAAGATGCTGGATGAGGTGCTGACCTCGTTGAAGGGCTGAGGCCGGGCATGTCGTGGTGGAGGTCCGCCCTGTGCGCAGTTTTCGCGGTGTGCATGTTTGCCTGCGCGGCATCGAAGGAGGTCCCCATGAGGACTGCGGCGCACGTGGATCTGGCACGTTTCATGGGGCGATGGTACGTCATTGCAAGCATCCCGACTTTTCTCGAAAGGGATGCATACAACGCCACCGAGTCGTACGAGCGCGGGCCGGATGGCACGGTCGGGGTGACCTTCGCCTTTCACAAGGGGTCGTTCGACGGACCCCTCAAGGTCATGCATCCGCGCGGCTTCGTTCGCGATGCATCGAATGCGCTTTGGGGCATGCAGTTTCTATGGCCGTTCAAAGCGGAATATCGGATTGCCCATCTCGACGACGCCTATTCCGAGGTGATCATCGCACGCAGCGCCCGTGACTATGTTTGGATCATGGCGCGCACGGCGGAAGTATCCCCCGAACGTTATCGGAGCCTGGTCGGGACGGTGCGCGATCTCGGCTATGACGTCGACAAGCTGCGGAAAGTGCCGCAACGGTGGCCTTAGCAGGGCCGGCCGGAAGGGATTCCAAGGCGCGATTCGCAGGACCCGGGCCGACCGGTCCGCTCAGTCCCCGACGCGGATCACCAGCACGTCGACATCGGCCTTGCGCAGGATGGTCCGCAGCCGATTCAGTTCGTCCAGCTTCGAAATCGGCCCGATCCGGATGCGGTGCCAGGTATCGTTGTCGACCGACACCTTTTGCACCTTCGATTCGATGCCCTGCAGCGCGAGTTGCGCGCGGACGCGATCCGCGTCGGCGAAATTCTTGTACGATCCCGCCTGCAGGACGTAGGTCCCGCGACGGGTTTCGGGCACCGCGCGAATGTCCGGTTTGACGTCCTTTTCCCTCTCCGGGACCACCACCTCGAATTTCGGCAGCATGCTGTAAAAATCATAGGATTGCGCCGGCTCCTCCGGCGCGCCGGAATCGCCGGCCTCGGCATCCGGGGGCTCGTTGACGTGGGGCTTCTTCCCGCCCGGCTTCGGCGACTGCGCGGTCGGCGTGTCGGAATGCCGGTCCTTGAAATAGATCAGTCCAGCGACGGCCAAACCGACGGCGAGCCCGCACACCAGCCCGAGCCACCCGGGAAAACCGGCCGCCGCCTTGCGCTTGGTCTTGTAGTCGCGAGCCATTCCCCGACGCCTACATCGAGTCGGGCGCGGAAACACCCAACAAATCGAGTCCGTTGCGAATCACGACCTGCGTCGCCCGGGCAAGCGTCAGGCGCGCATCGCGCAGCGCCGCATCCTCGACGATGAACTGATGCGCGCTGTAGTAGCTGTGAAAGTCGTTCGCGAGATCGCGCAGGTGATGTACCAGCGTATGCGGCGCGCGCTGCAGGGCGGCCTGGTGGACGATCTCGGGATAGGAGGCGAGGCGCTTGATGAGCTGCAGCTCCTGGATCTCCGTCAACCGGCCGAGGGAGGCCGCGCCGCGCGCGGCGTCATGCAGGATCCCGCGTTCGTGCAGCTGCCGGGTCACGCTGGAAACCCGGGCATGCGCATACTGTATGTAATAGACCGGATTGTCGTTGGAGCGGGCCTTCGCAAGTTCCAGATCGAAATCCAGATGCTGGTCGTTGCTGCGCATGACGTAGAAAAGCCGCGCCGCATCGTTGCCGACCTCGCGGCGCAGGTCGCGCAAGGTCACGAATTCCCCGGAGCGGGTCGACATCTGCGCCTTCTCGCCGCCGCGGAACAACGACACGAACTGCACCAAGCGCACTTCGAAACACTCGGGAGAACCGCCGAGCGCGGTCAAACCGGCGCGCAGGCGGGTGATGTAGCCGTGGTGGTCCGCGCCCCAGATGTAGATCAGGTGTTCGAAACCGCGCTCGAGCTTGTTGAACACGAAGGCGATGTCGGAGGCGAAATAGGTCTTGATCCCGTTCTCGCGGACCATCACCCGATCCTTCTCGTCACCGTAGTCCGTGCTCTTGAACCACAGCGCGCCATCCTTGCGGTAGGCGTGACCCGCCGCCTCCAACGCATCGACCGCCCGGTCGACGGCGCCGGTCTCCGTCAGCGTCCGTTCCGAATACCAGGTGTCGAAGATCACACCGAATTCCGCCAGGTCCTCGCGGATGTCGCCGAGGATGCCGCGGAGCGCCAGGTCGAGCACGCGCCGGAAGGCGGCGTCGCCCAGCAGCGAGCGGGCGCGCACGATCACGGCGTCGATGTGGACGTCCTTGTCGCCGCCCTGGGGTTCGTCGGGCGGCAGATCCCTGAATACCGCCGCGGCCGCGTGGTGCAGTGCGCTCCCATCGCTCGCATGCAGGTGTCGTGCGATTTCGACGATGTAGTCGCCGCGGTAGCCGTTGGCCGGAAAGGTGAAACTCTCGCCGCATTGTTCGAGGTAGCGCAGCCAGGTGCTCACGGCAAGGATCTCCATCTGACGTCCGGCGTCGTTGATGTAGTACTCGCGGCCGACCCGGTACCCGGTGGCCTGCAGCAGATTGGCGACGGTGGCGCCATACGCCGCATGCCGGCCGTGACCGACGTGCAGCGGTCCGGTCGGGTTGGCCGACACGAACTCCACCAGCACGGAACGGCCGGCACCCGCCTGCGACGTGCCGTATGCCCGGCCCTGCTCGAGCACCTTCATGAGTTCCGCGTGATAGGCGCTTTCCTGCAGGAAGAAATTGATGAAGCCGGCGCCCGCCACCTGCACCTTGGCGATGGCCGCGGAGGGCGGCAGGGCGGCCACCAGGGCCTCGGCCAGTTTGCGCGGATTCTGGCGCGTGGCCTTTGCAAGCTGCATGGCGATATTGCTGGCGAAATCGCCATGCTGGGGACCACGCGTGCGCTCTATCTCGACGCTGAGATCGCGTTGGGCAGCCGGCACCAGGGAGTCCGGCAGGGCCGCGAGCGCCTGGCGCAATAGGGTGTCGATCAGGGTCTTCAAGGCGGATCCACGCTCGCTGTATTGACTCAAGGGGCGGGCAGTTTACCGCTATGCCCGCGTGCAGGCCTCTCAATCTATCTCGAGCGGATCCACGTCGATGGACCATCGCAGGCCCGGGGGGGAGGGCAGCGCCTCGACCTGCGCAAGCCACTGGGCCAGGAAGCGCTGCAAGGTCGACCGTGCGGCCGCCTCGATCAGCAGATGCGCTCGGAAGTGATCGGCCCGGCGAGCCATGAGGGCGGTCGCCGGCCCGAGGATCTTCACTGCGCCCGCGGTCCCTGCGCGGTTCGCCAGGGCCCGGCCGGCGGCAGCGGCGGAACGCAGATAGGCATCGAGAGAGGTGCTGTCCCTCGTCTCCGCCCGCAGCAATGCCAGTCGGGAAAAGGGCGGCCATTCGGCGTCCCGCCGCTCCTCGAGCGCGCTTGTGGCGAAGCCTTCGTAGCCTTCGGTGATGAGGCGGTTGAGCAGCGGATGTTCGGGAAACTCGGTTTGAATCAGCACCTCGCCCGGACGCGTGGCGCGTCCTGCGCGTCCGGCGACCTGGGTGATGGTCTGTGCCAGGCGTTCGGTGGCCCGGAAGTCGCTCGCGAACAGACCCTGATCGGCATCCAGGATGACCACCAGGCTCACGTCCGGGAAATGATGTCCCTTCGTCAGCATCTGCGTGCCCACCAGGATGCGGGCCTCGCCGCTGTGCACGCGGGCGAGCACCGCCTCCACGGATCCTCGGCCCGACGCCGTATCCCGGTCCAGGCGCGCGAGCGGCGCCTGCGGGAAGAGGCGCGCCAGCGTCTCCTCCACCCGTTCCGTGCCCTGCCCCACGGGATTCAACGGCTGGCCGCATTGGCCGCAGGTCAACGGTACCGGAGCCTGGGCGCCGCAGTGATGGCAGCGGAGCTGCGCCGCGCGCCGGTGCAGGGTCATGCGGGCATCGCAATGTGCACAGGGCGCCACCCAGCCGCAGCCGTTGCAGAACAACGAGGGAGCATAGCCGCGGCGATTCAGGAACACGATGACCTGGCCGCCGTCGGACAGATGCCGCTGGATGGCCTGCATCGCCGGCTGGGACAGGCCTTGCTCGCTGGCGTGTTTGCGCAAATCCACCAACGCCATGAGGGGCGCACGCGCGGCGCCCGGGCGTTGCGGCAGCAGCAGCTTCGAATATCTCGATTGGGCCGCGTTCTCCAACGTTTCGAGGGACGGCGTGGCCGAGCCGAGCAGGATGGGCACCCCTGCCCGTTGTGCGCGCCACACCGCGAGATCCCGCGCAGAATAGCGAAATCCCTCCTGCTGCTTGTAAGAGGCGTCGTGCTCTTCATCGATCACGATCAAGGCCAACCGGGGCAGAGACGTGAATATCGCCGAGCGGGTGCCGATCACGATGCGGGCCTGGCCGGCGTGCGCGGCCCGCCAGGCATCCCGCCGCTCGTTGCCCGTGAGGGCTGAATGCAGCACGACGACGGCTCCTGCGAAGCGCTGCCGGAACCGCTGGACCAGTTGGGGTGTCAGGGCAATCTCCGGGACCAGCACCAAGGCTTGGCCGCCGCCGCCAATGGCCGCGGCGATCGCGCGCAGGTACACCTCGGTCTTGCCGCTTCCCGTGACGCCATACAACAGGTGCGGAGCAAAGCCGCCCAGAGATGCGACGATCGCCTCCACGACCTGCGCCTGCGCCGCGGTCAGGGTCCATTCGCTGGGACGGGCCTCGCAGGGCGCGGGGACCGGGGCGGCGGTCGCGGATTCCACCCAGCCTTTGGCGGCGAGCGTGCGCAGCAGCGCCGGCTTGAAAGTGGTGGTCGCCTCGTCGGTCGTGGCGGGGCCGCGCTCGGCCAACCACGCCAGCAGCGCGCGCTGTTGCGGCGCCCGCCGGCCGGTCGAACCGTGCAACTCCTCCCTGCCGGCCGCCGTGAGCGACCATTCCTCGCGCGGCTCGTCGGCCGGCTGGCCGGTGCGCAGGGCGGCCGGCAGCGCCGCGGCGATCACCTCGCCGAGGGGATGGTGGTAGTAATCGGACGCCCAGCGCAGCAGTTCCCATGTCACGCGGTCGAACACGGGCACCCGGTCCAGGATTTCGACCGCGGCTTTGAGCTTGTCGGCGGGGACCGTCGAGTGTCGTACGATTCCGACCAGGACTCCGATCAATTGCCGGCGACCGAACGGCACTTTCACGCGGATGCCGCAGGCCGTCGTGGGAGTGTCGGGGCCCGGCGGAGGCAAATAGTCGAACACTCGGCGCAATGGGGTGTCGAGTGCGATTTGCAGGATCAAGGTGATCCCGTTGTCCACATTTCCTGTGGATAAGTCTGTTGAGAAGCCGGGATCATTGACCCTAAGTGCCCGTTCTGTTTCGAGGTCGGTACAAATTGGTGGAAATCTGCTCTAAAAGCCAATTACTATATGTAAATCATGATGTTATAGAACCCTCTGGATTGCAATCTGAGGTTTCGGTTGCAAATGTTGCAATGAAGGTCGCGCGCGGTGTGCGTAAGTCGCTGATCTGGCGTAGTCCACATCGTTACGCGGATGGTCAACGGCAGCGCCGGTCAGGCGTTTATACAGTGAATGGAATAAGCCGTCGACGCCGAGAGGACGAGGTATGCCGCGCTTTGATACGCTTCGCACCGCTTGGATGGTCTGGGATGCGCCCGCCCCAGCGCTCAGGGGAGAGGTTCTGGACCAAACGCGTGAACTCGATAAATTTTTGGCCGAGATCGAGCGTCGTGCGTTTCGCATGGCTGAGATCGCGCTGCGTGATCCCGACGATGCGATGGACGTCGTCCAGGATGCCATGCTGAAGCTGGCGCGGAATTATTCCGCCAGACCGAGCGCTGAGTGGCGCCCGCTGTTTTACCGGATTCTCGAGAATGGAATCCGCGACCTGCAGCGGCGCCGCACCGTCCGCAAGAAGTTCATGGTCTGGTTGCCGGGATTGAAGGATGATCCGGACGGCGAGGCGCAGGATCCCCTCGACAATGTGGCGGACGGCGGCCCGGCCATCGCGGATATATTGATGCAGGGCGAGGCCATGCAACGGCTCGAGGAAGGGCTGCGTGGGCTGCCGGCGCGGCAGCGCGAAGCGTTCATGCTGCGCACTTTCGAGGGATTGGACGTGGCGGATACCGCGAAGGCCATGGGTTGCTCCGAGGGCAGCGTCAAAACACACTATTCTCGCGCCGTGCATGCGCTGCGCGAGGGTCTCGGCGAGGTTTGGTGATGAACCAGCATACGAAGGATACCGAGTCGCAGTCGTTCGAAGAGCGCAGCTGCGCGCTGTTTCAGGAAAGTGTCGAGGGCATCGACATGCGTGTCCGCTCCCGCCTGACGCAGGCCCGCCACGCGGCGTTGGAGGCGGCGGCAGCCGCCAACGGTCGACCATGGTTCCTGCGCGTGCGCACGTGGACACCGGCGGCGGGGGTCACCGCCGCCGTCCTGCTGGGAGCGGCCCTCTGGCTGGGCCTGCCTTCGGTCCAGCATGGCCTGTCGTCCGCCGACAACCAGCCGAGTCTGGAGGATCTGGACATCGTCGCATCCAGCGATGAGGGCTCGGGCGATGCGATGGAGATGCTGCAGAACGACATCGAATTTTATGCTTACGCGGACAAAGTGGCGAACCCGGAACCGGCCGCTTGAGTTGAACACCGATTGAATGTTGTGCGCTACCGGCTGGCTTTGGGCGTGTTGTGGATCGCGGCGTCGGCCGGCGGCGCGGTCGCGAACGAGCCGCCACCCGCGCCGGATGCGCCGCGGGAGGGTGCGGACGTCGCCACGGCGGGTGAGGCGGCTCCCGACGGCGATTTCATCGAATTTTTGGGAGCCGACGATGTGGGGGATGCCGCTTGGTGGGAATTCTTGAAGAAGTCAGCGCCGCGTAAGGACGCCGGTCCCGAAGCGCCGCAGGATGCAAAGCCATGATGAGGGCCTCGATTCTCTGTGCCGTTCTGTTCGCCGCCGCGGCGAACCTGGCCGTTGCACAAACACCGCCCTCAGCGGAACCGGCACCCGCAGAATCGGCACCCGCCCCCCGGGCCTGGCAGTCCCTGTCGTCCGAGCAGCAGCATCTGCTTCAAAGCTACCAGGACAAATGGAGCAGCCTCCCCGCCGCGCGCCAGCAGGCGCTGGCGCGCGGGAGCCGTCGCTGGCTCTCGATGACGCCCGAGCAGCGCGCCGGCGCGCAGCAACGCTTCGGTCAGTGGCGGTCGATGCCGCCGGAACAGCGCCAGGTATTGCGCCAGCGCTGGCAGCAGTTCAAGAGTCTGCCGCCCGAACAGCAACAACGAATACGCGAATCCTTCCAACGATTCCGCCGCATGGCCCCGGAACGGCGCCAGGAATTGCGGCGACAATGGCGTCAGATGAGCCCCGAGCAGCGGCGAAACGCCATCCAGCGTTCCCCCTCGGCGCGTCCGCACCTGCGCTGACGAGCGCTACGCGAGGCCCCGGGGGGGCGGCGACCTGCTCACCCCTTGATCCACTTCAGCACTTATACATTGGGCGGGATTTCCCCCTTGCATTCCGGTAAGCTATGCGCCCTCGATACGGCGAGGTGACGAGGGGGTCGGTGCCTTGGCAATCTATCATCTGACGGCGACCATCATCTCCCGGGCGCGGGGTCAGAGCGTCGTCGCTGCGGCCGCCTACCGTTCGGGGATGGCGTTGCGCGATGAGCGCTACGGGATCACCCATTACCAATCCCGCAAGCGATCCATTCTGCACTCGGAAATCATGGCGCCTGCCGACGCTCCGGCCTGGGCACACGACCGGGAACTGCTATGGAATCGAGTCGAGGCTGCCGAGTCGCGCAAGGACTCGCAACTGGCGCGGTTGATCGAAATCGGTCTTCCGGTCGAATTGTCGGGCAAGGCCAGTGCGGACCTGGTCCGGGAGTACGTCGGGAAGGAGTTCGTCGCCAACGGCATGATCGCCGACCTCTGCGTCCGGACGGACCATCACAACCCGCAGGCCCATATCCTGCTCACCCTGCGCACGGTGACGGCGGCCGGCTTTGGGCCCAAGGAGCGGCGTTGGAACGGCAAATCCGCGCTGCTCGGATGGCGTTGCGCATGGGCGGACCGGGCGAACGAGCACCTCGCCCGCGCGGGTCATGCGGTGCGCATCGATCACCGCACGCTCGCCGCACAGCAAATCGAACTGACGCCCGCGCGCCGGGTGGGTGTGAGCCGGCCGCATGGAGGAATCGAGAGCCTGCCGACCCACCTGCAGGAGCGAATCGCCGAGCAGCGGCGCATCGCCCATGCCAACGGCGAGCTGATCCGGGAAGATCCGACGGTGGCCCTGCGTGCGCTCACGCAGCAGCGCGCGACGTTCACTCTCGAGGACCTGGAGCGGTTCCTGCGGCCGCGTACCGACGGCCCCGACCAATTCGACGCGGCCTGTCTCGCCGTCACCGGTTCCGCGGAAATGGTGGCCTTGGATGACCTCGGGGGTCTTCGCGGACGTTTCACGTCCCGCGACATGCTGGAAGCCGCCAAGTCCCTCCGGCACCGCGCGACGTCGATGGCGGGCCGTCGGGGCCACGGCGTCGCGCCCGAGCGCCTGAGTCCTCAATCGCAGTCTTCGCTCCGCGATGCGCATCGCCGTGCGTACGAATACCTGGTGAGCGACGGCGATGCAAAGGCGCTCGTCCTGAGCGACGACGACAAGGCGGCGGTGCTCGAAGCGGCGCGTCGAGCCTGGCAGGCGGAAGGCTTTCAAATCGCCGTTGCCGCCGCCTCCATCGGCGCGGTCGCCGGCCTCGACCCGCTGTCGGGTGTCAAGTCGCGGACCGCTGCCGGCTGGGAGGAGGAGTGGTTCGCGGGCCGCGACACCCTCGTCCGCCAGAGTGTGCTGCTGATCGACGGCCCCGAAGCGCTGGGTCTCAAACAGCTCGAACGCTTGGTTGCCCACGCGGACAAGGCGCGGGCGAAAATAGCCCTCATCGGCGATGCCGACCGTGTTCCGTTCCTGAAAATCGAGACGCCGTTCGCCGACGTGCTGCGCGCGATCGGCATGCCGGATGTGGATCCATGACGATCCATTCCACAGCAACCTGCCGGGAGTCCCATGGGCGGCAATGAATTCGATGTGGTGATCATCGGCGGCGGCATTGCTGGCGCATCGATCGCCGCGCATCTGGCTGAGCACGCGAGCGTGCGAGTCCTCGAGATGGAGGGTCAACCGGGGTACCACTCGACCGGTCGTTCTGCGGCCCAGTTTTCCGAGTTCTACGGCAACGCCGTGATTCGTGGGCTGTCCCGCGCCAGTCGAGAGTTCTTTTATTCGCCGCCCGCCGGCTTCTGTTCGGCCCGTCTGGTGACGCCCCGGCCGGTGCTGATGATTGCCACGGAGGCACAGCGCGAGTCCCTCGAAAAGCTCGCACTGACGGCGGCCTGCGGCGATCCCATCGAAAGGCTTTCGTTGACTCGCGCCCTCGAGCTATGTCCCGTTCTGAAGCGGGATCGCCTGATCGGCGCCGTTCTGGAACATGGGCCCGCCGATGTCGAGGTGCATGAACTGCATCAGGGTTACCTGAGATTGCTCAAGGCACGCGGCGGTTCGGTGAGCACCGACGCCCGTGTCCTGGGACTCACCCGGTGCTCCGACGGCTGGCTGGTCGATGCGTCGAATCAACAGTTGCGCGCCGCCATCGTCGTGAATGCCGCCGGAGCCTGGGCGGGTCAGATCGGAAGGCTGGCAGGGGCCCATGAGATCGGCCTGCAGCCGCTGCGGCGCACCGCGTTCCTCGTCGATCCCCCCGCCGGCATCGACGTCGGCGGATGGCCCATGATCAGCGACGTCGATGAAAATTTCTACTTCAAGCCGGACGCCGGCCAGCTGCTCGTGTCGCCGGCGGATGAAACCGCCTCCGACCCGTGCGATGCGCAGCCCGAGGAACTCGACATCGCCCTGGCGGTGGATCACCTGGAGCGAGCGACCACGCTGGAGGTCAAGCGGATCCGGCGCAAGTGGGCCGGTCTTCGATCCTTCGTTCGCGATCGTTCGCCCGTGGTGGGATACGATCCGTCGCAGCCCGGGTTCTTCTGGCTGGCGGCGCTCGGCGGCTACGGCATTCAAACGTCGCCCGCACTGAGCGCCCTGGCGGCTGCGCTGGTTCTGGAACGGGCGATCGACCCGAGGTTCGGTTCCTTCGGAGTCGATCCACAAGCCATGTCGCCGGCCCGGATCTGAACGCAGCGCCCGGCGATTCCCCCCCCCCAAACATTGAACTCTGGCACGTAACTCGACTATCGTTGCGCGGTGATGGAGCAGATGAACCAAGGCAAGTCTCATTCCGTGGACTGGGCGGACGACCTGGCGGTCGTTCCCCAGGGCCACCCGCTGTCCCAGCAAATCCTGCGCACCGATGTCTCCGGGATGCCGCTGGAGTGGGTCGATTATCGCGAGGCGGCGCGCCTCTACCACACGGAACAGGTGGCTTACACGTGCGGAACCCTGCTCTACCGGCTGTACGGGGGGACCTGCGCACGGACCGGCTTGCGTACGATCGTCGATGTGAATTCGATCATCGCGACCCACGGTCATACCGGCAATCCCGGCAATCTGCGCGGAGCGGCCTATACGCCACCCCTCAACAACCAGACGCTGTTCCGCAGGGACGCCTATCTGTGCCTGTACTGCGGAGCGCGCTTTCCCTACGGCGTGTTGTCGCGCGACCATGTGACGCCCTTTAGCCGAGGCGGCAAGGACACCTGGAGCAACGTCGTCTCCGCCTGCCGCCGCTGCAACAATGCCAAGGCGTCCCGGACACCCGAACAGGCGGGCATGCAGCTGCTGGCCGTGCCGTTCACCCCGACGTATGCCGAGTACATCTTTTTGAAGGGTCGCCGCGTGCTGGCCGATCAGATGCAATACCTGATCGCGCACTTCCCCCGCTCCAGTCCGCTGCATGAGCGAATGCAACGCTGGCCGATGTGACCTCGGCCGCGCAATCCGGCGTCGTTTATCACGTGGACGCCAGCTATTTCGTGTTCAGGGCATATCACTCGATGCCGCCCGACATGGTCGATCCTGACGGCAACTGCACCCACGCCCTATACGGGTTCGCACGGTTTCTCTCGGATCTGATCGAGCAGGTCAGACCCGAGCGCATCGGGGTCGCGTTCGACCAGAGCCTGCGGAGCGAGACATCGTTTCGAAACGACATTTATCCAGCGTACAAGGCCAACCGCGAGGCCCCGCCCGCGGACCTGGAGCGGCAGTTCGGTCTCTGCCGGGAATTCTGCCGTCACATGGGCTTGGCGGAGTTCGCGAGCGCCAAATACGAGGCCGACGACATCATCGGCACGCTGGCGGCCAGGGTGCGCGCGGCCGGCCTGCGCAACGTCATCGTGACCCGGGACAAGGATTTGTCCCAGTTGATCCGCGACGGTGACGTCTACTGGGACTACAGCGGCAACGCGCGCTACCAGTACCACGAGATAGGCCCGCGCTTCGGCGCCCCGCCCGAGCTGATCGCGGACTTCCTGGCTCTCACCGGCGATTCGGTCGACAACATTCCCGGGGTTCCGGGAATCGGCAAGAAGACCGCGGCGGAGCTGTTCGCCTGCTTCGGCTCGCTGGACGACCTCTATGCCAACCTGAATCGCGTCCCCGGGATGAAGCTGCGCGGCGCGGCCGGCGTGGCGGCTCGGCTGGTCGCCCACAAGGACGCGGCCTATTTGGCCCGGCGCCTCACCGGGATCGTCTGCGACATGCCCCTCGAGTGCACGCTGGACGCCCTGAGGCCGCGCGGCCAGGATGCGGCGGCCCTGGACGAGTTCTTCGACCGACAAGGTTTCGGTAATATTTTGCGCCAACAGGCGCGACGTATCGCAGGCGCGCGGACAACCCTCTAAACTGCGGGCGAGCTGCAACACGTCAGGGAGCCAGTTGTGGTCCGGAAGGATATTCAATGTGGCCGGCGACTCGGCGCACCGGGATGCCGACGGCTATTACAGGATCATGGGGCGCATCCACGATGTGCTAAATGTCGCAGGCCACCGCCTCGGCACGATGGAGATCGAGTCCGCCCTGGTCGGAGAGCTGCGCGCCATCCCCCGCGGCGAAGCCGGCCCGCAGGCGTGGCAAGCACGAGAAGTAGGTCGTAACGGGCAACCAAGCGGAGCAAGACATGGCAATCCTCATCGTCGGTCTGGTGATTTTTCTCGGCGTGCACTCGGTGGCGATCATCGCGCCGCGGCTGCGCGACAGTGCACGCGGCCAGCTCGGCGAGGGCGCCTGGAAGGGTCTGTATGCCATCGTTTCGCTGATCGGCTTCGTGGCGATCGTGCATGGCTTCGGCCTGGCGCGGCAGGCGCCCGTGGTCCTGTACACGCCGCCGGCATGGATGCGCCATGTCACGTTCTTGTTCATGCTGCCGGTGTTCCCGCTGCTGCTGGCCTCCTATCTGCCGGGCCGCATCAGCACCGCGGCCAAGCATCCGATGCTGGCCGCGGTGAAATTCTGGGCCTTCGGCCATTTGCTCGCCAACGGCACCGCCGCCGACGTCCTCCTGTTCGGCGGCTTTCTGGCGTGGGCGGTCGTGGACCGCATTTCCCTCAAACGCCGACCGCAGCAGGCCTTGCGGACCGCGCGCCCCGGGCGCTTCAACGACCTGATTGCCGTCGTGCTGGGGCTCGTGTTCTACGGCGTGTTCATCGGCTGGGCGCACCTTCGGCTGTTTGGCGTGTCGCCACTCGGTTAAACCGGCCATCCGGGTCGGCGACGTGCGGCCGGCGCGTCGGCCCGGGGGGCCGTACCTGAATCGCTCGTAACGATTTCTGAAGGCAAATTCTGCAATACTAGGCGGACTATTGCAGCCTACAGCCGGCCTCTGCGCCGGCTTCGGTGGCCGCCGCGGGAATGCGCCGGCTTGGGAACAACGATCTAATATGACAAGGGGTTTTTTTATGTTCCGCATGATGACATTGACTTCGCTCGTCGCCGGACTGTTTCTGAGCCTGGGCAGCATGGCTCAGACGCCGGCGGCCGCCCCGGCCGGATCGACCGGCCAGTG
>JBBIKV010000062.1:0-22464 GCA_037445285.1 Nevskiaceae bacterium
CGGCGCGGCGGCGGCCGGCCGCTCGACCAGGCTGTAGTCGAGCGACTCGAAATTGCCGAGGCCGTAGAGCTCCGTGATGCGCGCGCCGACCTGCGCCCGGTTCAAGGGCTTGCCCACCAGCGGCTCCATCTCGGCCATGATGGTCTTTTCGTAGCGCTTCGACTCCGCATCGACGCGCACGAACTCGATGGGATGCAGTTCCGGCTCGCGGGCGGCGCGCCGCGCGAGGTAGCGGCGGTAGGTCGCCGCGTCCACGCCGAGCGCGGCGAGCCGGTCCTGCACCGCGCGCGCCGCCGCCTCGCCGCGACCGATGGTGTCGACGGCCATGGCGAAATCGGTCGACGTGGTCGTTCCCAGGTCCGGCTCGATCAGCACGTCCTGCGGGCCCAGGGTCTTCTTCTGACGGTCGGAGTCCTTGCGCACGAGAATCGCGAGCATTTGATTGGATATGGTGAGCGCGGTGTCCAGCTGTGCCCGGTCCTGCAGCGGAAAGCTGACGTCCGAGACGATCAGCACGTCGGCGTTCATCGCCCGCGCCACGTCCACCGGCAGGTTCTCCGCGAGTCCGCCGTCCACCAGCAACCGGCCGTTCGACTCCACCGGCGCGAACACGCCGGGAGCGGAGATGCTCGCGCGCATCGCGATGGTCAGATCGCCCTTGTCGAGGATGACGGCGTCCCCGGTCTCCAGATCCGTCGCCACGGCGCGAAACGGGGTGGGCAGGCGGTCGAAATCCGTGCCGTTGTCGAAGGGCAGCGTCAACTGACGCAACGTCTCCTGCAGCTTTTGGCCTTGAATCAGCCCCTTGGGCAGCAGCAGTCGGTGGTGTTTGAGGCCGAGAGGCAGTCGCACCAGGAAATTGCGGTCATCCTGCTTGCGGCGGAACGCCAGGTCGCGCCGCGGCGGCTCGTCCCGGAAGGCGTCCTGCCAGTCCAACGACCGCATGGTGGAGTCGATGTCCCGCACGCTCATGCCGCTCGCATACAGTCCGCCGACCACCGCACCCATGCTGGTGCCCGCGATGCAGTCGATCGGAATTTTCAGCTCTTCGAGGACCTTGAGGACCCCGATATGGGCCATGCCGCGCGCGCCGCCGCCCGACAACACCAGGCAGATGCGCGGGCGGATCGCCGACGGCGCGGCGGCGGGCTGCCCCGCCGCCGCCGACGGACCACACGCGCCCCACACGCAGCTCGCGGCCAGCGCCCATGCCCATCCCCGTCGTGAAGCGCGTCTCCCCATGCTGGGGTCAGACTCCCAAGGTTCAGAGCACGACGTTCACGGTGGTCGCGGTGAAGACGTTGGTGGTGCGATCGTAGACACCGCGCGCGTCGAATTGCAGCACGGTGTTGGTCGCCGACACCGCTCCGTTCAGCGCCGTTACGAAGCTCGGAAAGCTGTTGAACACATTGATGCTGGTGGTGGCCGTGGGAATGGCAGGGGTCACCGTCGAGGTGGTGGGATTGCCGAACGCATAGCGGGGCGCGAACGTGGTCGTGATCGGCGACGTGGTCGGCACCACCTGCGGGCTCGCGGGCAGCGACTTCAGATCGATGTTCTCCGGACCGATGCGGATCACCGCCGAGACCAGCTGGGGGTTCGCCAGATCGACGGTGAACCCGGCATTGGTCAACGGCGACACGAACGGCGTGCTCGTCCCGGTGCCGTAGGCATACAGGACCCTGAGGCTGGCCGGCTCGCAGACCTGGCTGGTGAGGCCGCACCATTGGGCACCGGCGGGCGCCGAATTGCCGCCGGGCACCGCGGCGCCGCCGCCCAACTGCACCGACGATTCGGTATTGACCGCCCCCGCCTTGAAGTCGGGCGGTGCGGAGCCGAAGGCGGTGACGAGCCCGTTGACCCACAGATTGGAGCCCGCCTTGGCATCCGCCGGCAGCGTGAGCGATCCGGTGTTGACGGTGAAGCTGCCGGCAGCCGGCGTCTGGCCGGCGGACGCGCCGTTGCCCGAAAAATTGAAGACGCTGATCGGCAGATCGTTGATGGCCTGCACGTTCATCGTCAGGCTGCCCGCCGCGGAGGACACCAGCGGCCCCCATAATTGCGAGGATTCGAGCCGCACCGAACCGGTGTTGGCGGAGGTCGTGCCCGTGGCGTCCAGCTGCACCTGGCCGGTTCCCAGCAGGCCGTAGATGCCGCGCGCCTCGATGTGCTGGCCGACGGCGATGGAGTCCGCATTGAGCCCGGTGAGCGTCGTGTCGTCGGCGCTCACCAGCGTTTTGGGACCCACCAGCAAAATCGAGTCGGTGTCCTCGTACGAGTTCAGGAAGCCCGTGGGCGTGGAGTAGTACGCATTGTAGAAGAGCGTCGAGCCGCGCAGCGTCAGCGTGTTGCCGTTGCGCGCGATCACATCGCCGCTCAGCCCCACCGTGTACGTGTCCTCGAGCGTGCTGCCGCCGATCATGTAGACGGTGTTGTAGGTGCCGGCATACGCCAGGTTGGGCGGGTTGTAATCCGGCGTGAAGGTCGTGTAGGCGGCGGTCGTGGTGTAGCCGGCGGACAGGTTCGACAGCGTGGTGACGCCGGAGTTGCCCGTGTAGATGGTGCCGTTGATCGAATAAATCGTATTGGCGTTGCCGAACAGCGTGAGCGTTCCGAGACTGCTCTGCTCGTCGAAGAACGGCCGCACGTAGATGGAATACGTGCCGAGCGGTGCGCTGGTGTTCACCAACGACCCCCGGACCCGGATCAGGTTGGTGTCGGCGGGAATCACGGCGGCGGTGAAGAACGGATTGACGGTGACCACCGGAACGCTGCCGGCCATGTTCACCCATCCCGAGGCCGCGAGGTCGAAGTCGATGGCCAGCGGCACGGCGCTGGTCGTGGCGAACGTGGACACGCTGTTCAAGGGATACGCGGGATCGAGGGTCACGTTCTCCGTGAGGGTGGTCACCGGGGCACCGGTCTTGTCCACCACGGTGGCCTTGGTGGGCACGCCGTTCACGTACACGCTGATCGCCGCGTTGGTGTAGTCGAGCGTGATGCTGGCCGACAGGTACGTGCCGTCGGCGATCGAACCCGCCGCGTTCCACAACTCCGAGATGTTCTTGAGCAGCGTGAGATCCACGGACTCGGGCGTCCCCACGGCGGTCACGATCGCGCCGTCGTTGCGGGTGAGCGTCACCGAATCGATGGTCACGACATAGCTCGCGAAATCGCCCGGGGTGGCGACGAGGCCGGACGTGCCGCCGGGATCGCTGGTCAACGTGACGAGAGCGATGCCGTAGCCGCTGTTGTAGTTGGGATTGTGACAACCCGCCGCCGCGATCGCGGCCGCGCAGACGAGGGCGCCCCGAATATTCCGGGCATTGAACTTGAGCGATGGGTGCACTACGACTTCCAATGGGTTGATCGGGGGTACGGATTCGGCTGCGTAGAATAATGACTTTCGAGACCGGGCGCGCAGCAAAGTTCCATCCGGGCGGCTTTTGGGGCCTCTGCGCCCATCAGGGGCCGGCCGGGCGGGGGACCTGCTGGGTGATGCAGTGGATATTGCCGCCGCCGAGCAGCACCTCCCGGGTCGGCACGCCCACCACCCGGCGGGTGGGAAAAAGCCGCTTGAGCGTGCGCAGCGCCGCGCCGTCCCAGCGCTTGTCGTACAGCGGCATCACGACGCATTTGTTGGCGATGTAGAAGTTGACGTAGGAGGCCGGCAAGCGGTCGCCCGCGCGGCGCGGACGGCTGCCGGCGCGGAGGTCGATGCCGGCCGCCTCGGCGGCGGTCATGTACAGGGGCCCCGGCTGGTGGAGCTTGTGCACGGTGAGCGGGCGGCCGCGGGCATCCCGCGCATGCCGCAGACGCTCGAGGGCATCGCGCGAGATCGCATATTGCGGATCCTCGCGATCCTCCGTCCAGGTCAACGCCACCTGGGCCGGTCCGGTGAAGCACGCCAGTTCGTCGACATGGCCGCCGGTTTCGTCGAGATGCACTCCCCGGCCCAGCCAGATGACCGTTTTGACGCCGAGGTACCGCTGCAGCATCGATTCCACGTCGGCGCGCGACAGGGCGCCGTTGCGGTTCGGATTCAGCAGGCATTCCTCGGTCGTCAGGCAGGTGCCCTGGCCGTCGACGTGGATCGCGCCGCCCTCCAGCACGAACGGCGTGCGGTACCGGTCCGCGCCCTCGGCCTCGATCACTTTCTGCGCGACCTCATCGTCCCGATCCCAGGGAAAATACAGGCCGCCCTGGAGCCCTCCCCAGGCGTTGAAGGTCCAGTCGACGCCGCGCCGCCGGCCCTTCGCGTCGATGACGAACGTCGGACCGCAATCCCGGATCCACGCATCGTTGCTGCTGATCTCCACCACCCGCACGCGGGGGTCGAGGCGCGCGCGCGCGTTCTGAAACTGCGCCGCCGAAACCCCCACGGTCACCGGCTCGCCGTCGGCGATCGCCGCCGCCACCGCCGCGAACGCGGCCTGCGCCGGTTTCGCACCGTCGCGCCAATTGTCGGTGCGCTCGGGCCACAGCATCCAGCAACCGGAATGCCGCTCGTATTCCGCCGGCATGCGGAATCCGTCCTTGCTGGGGGTGGTGGTCAATGTACGCAATGCGGGCCTCCGGCCGAGCATGCTAGCATTGCGCCCGCGCATATAGGAGTGATCGCATGTCTGAAGCGAAGCCGGCAAGCCTGCAAGTCCCCGCCGGGGGCGAGAAAATCACGATCGTGAACGGCAAACTGCACGTTCCGGACCAGCCCATCATCCCCTTCATCGAGGGCGACGGCACGGGCCGCGACATCTGGCGCGCCAGCGTGCGCGTGTTCGATGCCGCCGTGCAGAAGGCCTATGGCGGCAGGCGCAAGATCCATTGGATGGAGATTTTTGCCGGCGAAAAGGCGAACAAGGCCTACAACACCTGGCTCCCGGACGAGACGGTCCAGGCATGCCGCGACTACCTCGTGTCCATAAAGGGGCCGTTGACCACGCCGGTGGGCGGCGGCATCCGTTCGCTCAACGTCGCGCTGCGGCAGCTGCTCGACCTGTACGTCTGCCTGCGGCCGGTGCGCTGGTTCAAGGGCGTCCCTTCGCCCGTCAAAAGCCCGGAAAAGGTCGACATGGTCATTTTCCGGGAGAACACCGAGGACATCTACGCCGGCATCGAGTTCGAGGCGGGCTCGGCCGACTGCCGGAAATTCCTCGATCTGTTCAAACAGAATTTCCCCAAGCAATTCGCCAAGATCCGCTTCCCCGACAGTTCGGGCATCGGGCTCAAGCCCGCGTCCAAGGACGGAACGGACCGCCTGTTCCGCTCGGCCGTCGAGTACGCGATCGCCAACAAGCGCAAGAGCGTGACGATCGTGCACAAGGGCAACATCATGAAGTACACCGAGGGCGCATTCCGCAATTGGTGCTACCAGCTCGCGGAGCGGGAATTCCCGGAGCACGTGTTCACCTGGGAACAATGGGACCGCATCAAGGCCGCCCAGGGCGAGAAGGCCGCCAATGAGCAGATGGACGCGGCCAGGAAGGCGGGCAAGGTCATCGTCAAGGACGCCATTGCGGACATCACCCTGCAGCAGATCCTGACCCGTCCCGACGAGTTCGACGTGATCGCGACGATGAATCTGAACGGCGACTACATCTCCGACGCCCTGGCCGCGCAGGTGGGCGGGATCGGCATCGCGCCGGGCGGCAACGTGAACTATCTGACGGGCCACGCGGTGTTCGAGGCCACCCACGGCACCGCCCCGAAATATGCGGATTTGGACAAGGTGAATCCCGGCTCGGTGATCCTGTCCGGCGAGATGATGTTCCGTTACATGGGCTGGCTCGAGGCCGCCGATGCGATCATCGGCGCGATGGACAGGACCATCGGCCAGAAGACCGTGACCTACGATTTCGCACGCTTGATGGAAGGGGCGACGGAGGTCAAGTGCAGCGAGTTCGGCGACCTGCTGATCCGCAACCTCGCCTGACCCCGCGGGCGGGTGTCAGCCTGCCGCCCGAGCCTGCGCGGCCGGCACGGGCGCCGCGGCGGCGCGCTGCTTCATGACGTCGAACGCGGCGATTTTGTAGGCCTCCGACATGGTCGGGAAGTTGAAGAGCTGCTCGACGAAGTAGTCCGCGGTGGCGCCCATCGCGATGGCGGCCTGACCCAGGTGGACGAGTTCGGTGGCGTCGTCGCCGATCGCCTGCACGCCGAGGACCCGTGCCGAGCGGCGTTCGCAGATGAGCGCCAGGAAGCCGGAGGGTTCACCCACGATGTGCGCCCTCGCGACCTCGGAGAATTCGGCCCGCCCGACGGTGACGTCGATCTTCTTCGCGGCCGCCTCGGTCTGCGACAGACCGACGCAGGCGATCTCCGGAATCGTGTAGACGCCGGTCGGCACCAGACTCGTGCCGGCGGGAGGGGGCAGCCCGAACGCGGCCAGGGCGGCACGCCGCCCCTGATCCGCCGCCGCACAGGCGAGCGCCGGCGGCCCGATCGCATCCCCGGCCGCGAAGATCCCCCGGATGTTGGTCTCGAACCGTGCGTCGACCTCGACGTGACCGCGCGCATTGACGGCAAGATTGAGGCGGTCGAGGCCGATGCCGTCGAGGTTGGCGACCCGGCCGAAGGCGGCGAGCACCACATCCGACTGGAGCACGTCGCCGCCCTTCAGCGTCACCTCCACGCGGGAGAAGCCGTCGAAGCGGGCCGACTCGACCTCGGCGCAGGCGCGATACCGGCCGCCCATCGCGCCGAAGGCGCGCAGGAACCCCGCCCGCAGCACCGGGTCCAGGAATCCCAGGGGTTCGACCGCCTTGTCGACGAGGGTGACGGCGCAGCCCAGCGCGGCGAAGATCGATGCGTATTCGCAGGCGATCACGCCGCTGCCGAGCACGGTCAGGGTCCGCGGCATGTAGGGCAGGCTCAGAATCGAGTCGCTGTCGACCACGTGTTCGTGGTCCACCGCGATCGCGCTCACATGACGCGGACGCGAGCCGGTGGCGATGAGGATGCGCGGCGCGTGCAGCACCCGGCGGGTTCCGTCGAGGCGTTGCAGCTCCACGCGGTCCGGCGCGAGCAGCACGCCCCTGCCGCGCAGCAATTCGACGTGATTGCGCGCCACCTGGGCCTGCAGGTAGCGGTCCTGCGAGGCGATCACCGCGCCGACGCCCTGCAGCAGCGCCGACAGCGGGGCATCCCCGCGCAATTCCACCGCGAGCGAGGTCGCGTCGTGGCGCATGCGCCGGTAGCGCAGCGCCTGTTCGCGCAATGCCTTGCTCGGAATCGTACCCGACAGCAGGCAGGCGCCGCCCACCTGCGGCTCGCGTTCGATGATCGCGGCGCGGAAACCGGCCTTCGCGGCCTGGATGGCAGCCCGCTGGCCGGCGGGGCCGGAACCCAGACAGATCAGATCGAAGTCGGCGGACGGTCGCATGACCCTAGAACCCGGCCAGGCTGCGCACGTGTTCGCGCTTGGCGAGCATGACCCGGCGGTCGTCGGGAAACACCCCCAGCTGTTCGAACACCGGACTTTCGAACACGATTTCTTCGCCGAGCAGCTGCGGATACATCGTGTGCGTGGCGAGCAGATGCGCCGCATTCACCGTGCCCGCCAGATCGGCATTCGCGGATTCCCGGTAATGGCGCCAGTCGCTCGCGCCATTCTGGACATCCTCGGGCAGCTGCCAATTGTTCATGAGCAGCCGGCCGAACGACGATTCGAATTCGACGACGAGATCCGCAAAGCTGCGCGCGTCCATGACGGTGCGCCGATCCAATTCGAAGCCGGACAGGATCTTCAGCGCCAACGCTGCGCCGGTGCGATGCATGAGCGCCGCCAGGAACGCGCTTTCGACGTGCTTGCGCCTCTCTCGGGCGATCTCCTTGGCCCACAGCCCGGCAAGCCAGGCCTCGCGCCACAGCTCCTCGGACTCCGGCTCGTGTCCGGGAGCGACGAAAACTTCGCCGCGCAGCATGACCGCCATGGCGATGTTGCGGACTTCGGCGAGCCCCAGCCAGGACACCGCCTGGCGCAGCGAGACGACGGCGATGCGCGGCCGCAGGGCCGGCGAATTGGCCACGCGCATGAGCTCGCCCGCCAGCACCGCGTCGGACTCGATCAACCGCGCCAGGCGCGCCGCATCGGTGGCCTCCTGTGCGGTGATCTCGGCGAGCTGCGCGCAGACGCGCGGCAACGGCGCGATCGACTGCGGTGCCGACAAGGCGTCGTTCAGAAAGTCGCGCGCCGACTGACTGTGGAGCGCGGACAGAACAACGACCGATTCGAGACCCATGGATCACCCCTGACAACGCCAGTGCCGACATCATTGGATCGGCAGCTCGCCGGGAAGCTTGAACGGGATCGGCCCCTACCGGGCCGTTGGGGCGCGACCCGCCGTCAATATGTCAAGTGAACGCGCGGTCCAGGGCCCGGCCTAAATCCGCAATCAGGTCCTCCGCCTCCTCGATGCCGATCGACAGGCGGACGGTACCCGCATTGATGAGCGACGCGGGGCGTTGCGCCGCCGTCAGGTCGTGACCATCCAGCAGCCGTGGCGGCATCACCAGCGACTCGGTCGAGCCGACGCTGGGGGTGATGGAAAAGTACTCGAGCGCCTCGGCGAACCGGTCGCCGTTCTCCAGTTCCCCGTCGAGTTCGAAACTCACGACGCTGCCGAAGTCACTCATCTGGCGCTTCGCCAGGAGGTGCTGGGGATGGCTCTCGAGGCCCGGATGGAACACGCGCTTGACGCGCGGGTGCGCCTCGAGGAAGCGGCTCACCGCCAGCGCATTCACGCACGCGCGCTCGTAGCGCAAGAAATACGTGCGCATGCCGCGCTGGATGAGGTAGGCCGCATGCGGATCGAGCGTCGGCCCCAGGGACACCACGTCCTTGCGCAGGGCGGCGATGAGCGGCGGGGCGGCGATGATCGCGCCCCCCATGACGTCGCCGTGGCCGGAGGCGTATTTGGTCAGACTGTGCAGGAAGACGTCGACATCGAAATTTCCGTGATTGTGGAAACCGGCAAAGGTGTTGTCCATCACGGTCAGGGTCCCCGACTGGCGCGCCTGTGCGGTCAGGTGGGCGATGTCGGCCACCTTGGTCACCGGGTTGGTGGGGCTTTCGAAAATCACCAGGCGGGTCGGCGTGTCGGCGAGCACGCGCTCGATGCCCGCCAGGTCCTCGATCGACACCAGAGTGTGGGTGACCCCGTATTTGGCCAGGAGCCGCTGCACGATGTAGCGAGTGGGACCATAGGACTCGATGAATGCCAGCACGTGATCGCCCTGCTTGCACAGGGACAACAGGGTGGCGGCGATCGTGGCCACCCCCGAACCCACGAGCAGGCAGTCCTCCCTGCCCTGCATTTGCGCGAGCGTCATCTCGAGCTGACGCAGCGAGGGGTTCGCATTGCGCGAGTAGAAGTAACCCGGACGCTCGCCCTTCAGGTTGCGCAGCGTCTCGCCCACATCGTCGAAGGTGAACTTGACGGACTGGTAGATGGGCGCGACCAGCGGCCGGTTGTCCGCGGGCACGTCAACCGCGGGAGGATGGTTCACGAAAGTGTTGTTTTTCATGCGCCCACTTTAGCATCCGACGCGCGGCCCACCGCACCCCCGCGATGCTATATTCCCCCGACATGAACGCCGTGCCCGCCATCGCCATCGCCGCCGCCGCGCAACCCGAGGACCCGGGGCCGGACGGCCGGCTGCGTGAAATACCCTACAACTATACCTCGCTCGCCGACCGCGAAATCGTCATCCGGCTGCTCGGCGAGGCCGCGTGGGACCTGCTCGACGAGCTGCGCGGCGAGCGGCGCACCGGCCGGTCCGCGCGCATGCTCTACGAGGTGCTGGGCGACATCTGGGTCGTGGAGCGCAATCCCTTCCTGCAGGACGACCTGATGGACAATCCGAAGCGGCGCCGCCAGCTGATCGAAGCGCTGCACCACCGCCTGCACGAAGTGGAGAGGCGGCGCGAGCCCGCGGACACCCAGCGGGACGCCAAGGTGGTGGTCCTGCTCGGCGCGGCGCGCGCGGCGGTACGGCGCTTCGAGGAGTACTTTCCCGAGTTCATCGCCCTGCGCAGGCGCGCGCGGCGCCTGTTCCTGAGGCATACACGGGAGGACAACCTGCGCTTCGACGCGTATGCGCGCGTCACCCACGTCACCGATGCCACCGACTGGCGGGTGGAGCTGCCCTTCGCCATCCTCGCGCCGGACTCCGAGGCGGAGATCCCCGATCTCGTCCGCGACTGCATCGAACTGGGACTGACCGTCATTCCGCGCGGAGGCGGCACGGGCTACACCGGCGGCGCGCTGCCGCTCACCCGCTGGGCGGCGGTGATCAACACCGAAAAACTCGAGACGCTCGGACCCGTCGAGACGTCGGCGCTGCCGGCCGACGCCGCGGACGGGAATGACGCGGACGCCCGCGTCGCGGCCCGTGTCGAGGCCGCGACGATCCTGTCCGGGGCGGGCGTGGTCACCAGGCGGGTCACCGAGGCCGCGGAACGGGCCGGCTTCGTGTTTGCGGTCGATCCGACGTCCGCCGACGCCTCCTGTGTCGGCGGCAACATCGCGATGAACGCGGGCGGCAAGAAGGCGGTGTTGTGGGGGACGGCGGTCGACAACCTGGTGTGGTGGCGCATGGTCGATCCCGACGCCAACTGGCTGGAGGTGACCCGCCTGGATCACAATCTCGGCAAGATCCACGATGTCCCGGCCGCCCGCTTCGAACTGGTCTGGAAGGACGGCAACTCGCCGCCGGATCGGGCCAGGGTGCTGCGCACCCAGCGGCTCGACATCGACGGGGCGACGTTCCGCAAGATCGGGCTCGGCAAGGACGTCACCGACAAATTCCTGGGCGGGCTTCCGGGCGTGCAGAAGGAAGGCTGCGACGGTCTCATCACCGCCGCACGCTGGGTGTTGCATCGCATGCCGGCGCACACCCGCACCGTCTGCCTGGAGTTCTTCGGCCAGGCGCGCGATGCCATCCCGAGCATCGTCGAGATCAAGCGCTACCTCGATGACCAGGGCAGGACGCGCGGCGCCATCCTCGCCGGACTCGAACATCTCGACGAGCGCTATCTGCGGGCGGTCGGCTACAGCACGAAGTCGAAACGCGGCGCCCTGCCGAAAATGGTCCTGCTGGGCGACATCGTCGGCGAGGATGCCGCCGCGGTGGCCGCGGCCACCTCCGAGGTCGTACGGCTCGCCAACGCCCGATCGGGCGAGGGATTCATCGCCGTCGGCGGCGAGGCGCGCAGGCAGTTCTGGCTGGACCGCGCGAAGACCGCGGCGATCGCCAAACACACCAACGCCTTCAAGATCAATGAGGACGTCGTCATTCCGTTGGAGCGGCTCGGCGAATACACGGATGCCATCGAGCGGATCAACATCGAGCTGTCGATCCAGAACAAGCTGGAACTGACGGACGCGCTGATCCGCTACTTCTCCGAGGCCGAGGCGGCCGACGCGGCCGACACGGGCCTCGCCGAACGGCGGGCCGCCGCCCGGGAACTGGTCGAGGGCGTACGCACCCGCTGGCGCTTCGTGCTCGATTCCATGGACCTGCCGATGCGCACCGTCGTGGACTCCCTCGTGGGATTCGCAGTCGCGCTGCCGCCGGAGGCATCCGGCACGCTGTTCGAGCGGCTCCAGAATCGGAGCATCCGCATCAGCTGGAAGGCCGAATTGCGCGCCGAGCTGGCGCGTATTTTCATGGGGGGGGCGTTCGCGCCGACCCTCGCCGACTGCGATGCGCTGCACAAGCGCATCCTGCAGGGACGGGTGTTCGTCGCCCTGCACATGCACGCCGGCGACGGCAACGTTCACACCAACATCCCGGTCAATTCCGACAACTACGCCATGCTGAAGACCGCCAATCGCGCGGTCGCCCGCATCATGGGGATCGCCCGCGACCTGAACGGCGTGATCTCCGGCGAACACGGCATCGGCATCACGAAGCTCGAGTATCTGACGGAGACGGAGCTTGCGACCTTCCGCGCGTACAAGGAGCGCGTGGATCCGGAGGGACGCTTCAACAAGGACAAGCTCATGCCCGGTGCGGATTTGCGCCGCGCCTACACGCCGAGCTTCGGGCTCCTGGGGCACGAGTCGCTCATCATGCAGCAGTCGGACATCAGCACGATTTCGGACGCCATCAAGGACTGTCTGCGCTGCGGCAAATGCAAGCCCGTGTGCGCGACCCACGTGCCGCGCGCCAACCTGCTCTACTCGCCGCGCGACAAGATCCTGGCCACGTCCCTCCTGATCGAGGCGTTCCTCTACGAGGAACAGACGCGCCGCGGCGTTTCCATCAAGCATTGGGACGAGCTCTCCGACGTTGCCGACCATTGCACCGTCTGCCACAAGTGCCTGACGCCCTGCCCCGTCGACATCGACTTCGGCGACGTGTCGATGGCGCTGCGCGACCTGCTGCGCCGCATGGGCAAGAAGCGCTTCAACCCGGGAACCACGGCATCCATGCTGTTCTTGAACGCGACCAACCCACGCACGATCAAGATCTTGCGCAAGGTGATGATCGACTGGGGCTACAAGGCCCAGCGGCTCGCCAATCGGGCGTTGCACACCGTCGCCGGTGCGCAGACCCGCCGCCCGCCGTCGACCACCGGGAAGCCGCAGATCAGGGAACAGATCATCCATTTCGTCAACAAGCGCATGCCGGGCGGGCTGCCGAAGAGGACCGCGCGCGCGCTGCTCGACCTCGAGGACCGCAATTACGTCCCCATCATCCGCGACCCCGCCGGCACGACCAGCGACTCGGAGGCGGTGTTCTACTTTCCGGGCTGCGGCTCCGAGAGGTTGTTCTCCCAGGTGGGCCTCGCGACCCAGGCCGTGCTCTGGCATGTCGGCGTGCAGACCGTGCTGCCGCCGGGATATCTGTGCTGCGGGTATCCGCAGCGCGGCGCCGGCGAGTTCGACAAGGCCGAGAAGATCATCACCGACAACCGGGTGCTGTTTCACCGGGTCGCGAACACGCTGAACTATCTCGACATCAAGACCGTGGTGGTGAGCTGCGGCACCTGTTTCGATCAGCTGCAGGGATACGAATTCGACAAGATTTTCCCGGGCTGCCGGATCGTGGACATTCACGAGTACCTGATGGAAAAGGGCGTGCGGCTCGAGAACGTGACCGGCGTTCGGTACCTGTATCACGATCCCTGCCATTCGCCGATCAAGAAGCACGACCCGCTCACCGTGGTCAATGCCCTCATGAACGCTTCGCAGAACGGCGTCATCGAAAAGAACGGCCGCTGTTGCGGCGAATCCGGCACGCTGGCGATCACCCGGCCCGACATTTCGACGCAGGTGCGGTTCCGCAAGGAGGGCGAGGTCCGCCTCGGTGTCGACCGGCTTCGCGCCGGCGGGCATGAGGGCGCGGTGAAGATCCTCACCTCCTGCCCCTCCTGCCTGCAGGGTCTCAAGCGGTACGACGACGACGCCGGCACCGATGCCGACTACATCGTGGTGGAGATCGCCCGGCATCTGCTGGGCGCGGACTGGCTGCCCCGGTACGTGCAGCGGGCGAACGAGGGCGGGATCGAACGGGTGCTCGTCTGACGCCGTCCCGGACGGCGCGGTCGACGGCCGCCGCCGTGCTGCCGTTCATCGTCGCCGCCACCTTTTTCATGGAATACCTGGACACGACGGTCATCTCGACGGCCCTGCCGCAGATGGCGCGCTCCTTCGGGGTGGGGCCCAACGAGGTGAGCCTGGGGATGACCGCGTACATGCTGACGCTCGCGGTGTTCATCCCCATCAGCGGCTGGGTCGCCGACCGCCTCGGATCGCGCAGCGTGTTCGGCAGCGCGCTCGTCGTCTTCACCCTCGCCTCCGTGCTGTGCGGGTTTTCGACCGGGGTCGCGTCCTTCACCCTGGCGCGCGTGCTGCAGGGCGTCGGCGGGGCGATGATGGTCCCCGTGGGACGCATGATCGTCGTGCGCAACACCGACAAGCGCCGGCTGATGCAGGCCATTTCGACCATCACCTGGCCCGCCATCGTCGCACCGGTGATCGGACCGACTCTCGGCGGATTCATCACCACGTATGCCTCCTGGCGCTGGGTGTTCTTCGTGAACATTCCGTTCGGGATCATGGCCCTGATCGCCATCGCGGTCTTCGTGCCGAATCAGCGGGGCGACGGACGCCGGCCGCTCGACGTCGCCGGCTTCCTGTTGAGCGGCGCCGCGCTCATATCCCTGCTGTACGGAACCGAGCTTGCGAGCCATCGGGAGGCAAGTCCGGCCCGCGCGGCCGGATGCATGCTGGCGGGCCTCCTGGTCGGCGCGTTCGCCGTCCGACGGTTCCGCAAAGTCCGGCATCCGTTGCTCGACCTGTCGACCCTGCGCGTGCCGACCTACTCGGTCACCGTGCTGTGGGGTTCCGCCACCCGCATCGGCATCGAGGCCGTTCCCTACCTGGCACCCCTCTTGTTCCAGATCGGCTTCGGCTTCTCGGCCTTCCACGCGGGTCTGCTGCTCCTCGCCACCGCGACCGGCAATCTCGGCATGAAAATTTTCACCACCCGCATCCTGCGCAGCGTCGGCTTCCGCACGGTGTCGATCGTCGCCAGCTCGGCCGCCGCCGCCTGCGTGATCCTCTATGGATGCCTGCTGCCCTCGACCCCCCTGGTCGCGATCCTCGCCGTGCTGTTCCTGTACGGCACGGCCCGATCGATGCAGTTCACCACGCTCGCCACCCTGGCTTACGCCGACGTCGGGGACGACCAGAAGGGCCGCGCGAGCACGCTCTGGAGCGTGGCCCAGCAGATGACCATCGGCATGGGAATCGCCTTCGCCGCGCTGTGCCTGCGCCTGTCGGCGTCGCTGCACGCCGGAGCAGCCGGCACCGGAGCGGAGTCCTTCGCCCTGCCGGACTTCCGCTGGGCGTTCATCGCGGCCGGTTCGTTGATACTCTTGTCCGTCGCGGGCTACGTGCGCCTGCCGCGGGACGCGGGCCACGCCATCGCCCGGTGAGTCGCGTGCGGCCGGCCTTCCCGTCCGCGTCGCGGTGCGCGGCACATTGGTCTTCCGGGCCTACCATGTCATCATGACGGGATGATGACAAACGGCGTCATTTCCTGGTGGCATTTCCTCACCGCGTTGGGGGTGTTCAACATCGTCGCATGGGCGCTGTCCGCCGCGGCGCTCAGCCGCCGCCGGACGGCCCTGGCCGATGAGGCGCATCGCACGCGCCGCCTCCAGCTGTTCCTGTCGGCCGCCTACGTGCTCGGCTGCGCCTTCCGTTCGGCCCTGCCGGTGTACGACGTCCCGCGCCTGTGTCTGGTCGATTCGTGGCTGTCGAGCGTGATGATCGGACGCTCGGTCGCGACCGTGGCGGAGCTCTGTTTCGTGGCCCAGTGGGCGCTGATGCTGCGCGAGATCTCCAAGGCCACGGGCAGTTCGACCGGCAGAATCGTGGCGCCGCTCCTGGTGCCCCTGATCGCGGTGGCCGAGACCTGTTCGTGGTACTCGGTGCTGACGACGTCGAACATCGGTCACGTGGCCGAGGAATCCCTCTGGGCGCTGACGGCTGCGCTGCTCGTCGCGAGCGCCGTGACGCTCCTGCCGAAACTGCCCGCCGGCCGGCGGCCGTTGATCGCCGGTTGGTGCGTCGCCGGCATTGCCTATGTCGGGTACATGTTGACGGTCGACGTTCCGATGTACTGGGCACGCTGGCTGTCCGACCAGGCTGACGGCCGGCGCTATCTGAGCATCGCCCAGGGCCTGATGGACGTGATCCACCACCGGACCGTGTCCCATCGCTGGGAGGACTGGCAGAACGAGGTGGCGTGGATGTCGCTGTATTTCAGCGTCGCGGTGTGGATCAGCCTCTCGTTCATTCACGCTCCGGCACCGGGCGCCCTGCTCGTCCCCCGCAAACCGCCGGCGCCAGGCAGCGCCCGTGCGGCGGGCGCCCGCTGAGCACGGGGGGCTGAGCGGATCAGGTTCGGGGAACCAGCACGCTCTGCATTCCCGCCGCGGCGGCCGCCTGAATGCCCAGCGGACTGTCCTCGAAGACCACGCAGTCATCGGGCGCGACGTTCAACCGCCGGGCCGCTTCCAGGAAGGGATCGGGGAACGGCTTCGCCCGCGCACAATCCTCCGCACAGACGATCGCCTGGAACCAGGCTCTGATTCCGAGCGCGTCGAGGGTGATTTCCACGTACCTGCGCAGTCCGCCCGAGGCAACCGCCATCGGCGCCACGGTGTGCAGCTCCCGTGCGAAGTCGAGCACGGGGACGATCGGCCTGACTTCGCGGATCAGCTCCAGGAAATAGGACTCCTTGAGCTCCACGGCGCGGCCGAGGTCCGGGATCCGCAGGCCGTACCGCTCCGTCAACCCTTGGAGGATGGTTGCCGTCGGTGAGCCACCCCAGCTGTAGAACAATTCCTCCGAAAACGGCAGCCCATTCTCCCCGAAGAAGCGTTGCCAGGCGCGGCAGTGCAGCGGCATCGTGTCCGCCAGCGTCCCATCGCAGTCGAAGATGTAGCCGCCGAACCGGCGGCGCGGGATGCGGAGTTGCACGCGCCGACCGCGCCTACCCCGGCTTGCCGGCCGGAGCCGGGGGCTTGCCGGCCGGCTCGTCGGTCAGACGCCGCAGCGCCTCGCGCGGCAGCTCGTCCAGCCCTGCCACGCCGTGACCCACCTGTTCCGCCAGCTTCTCGCGCATGCTGCGCGTCCAGAAACTCTTGATGTGGTTGGCGATTCCGGCGATCGCCGCCTCGCGATCGGGCTGCGCGCGGAAGAAATTGCCGATGTCGTTGGCCATCTGCACCAGGTGCTGCGAGTCATTCATGATATCCACCTCATCGGGCGACGAAAGATCGCTCGATCACATAATCGCCGGGCTCGCCCACATGGGGCGAGATATGGAAACCTCGGGCATCCAGCATGGCGGACAGGTCCGCCAGCATGGCGGGACTCCCGCAAATCATCACCCGATCGTCCGCCGGATCGAGCGGGGGCATGTCGATGTCGCTGAACAGTTTGCCGGACTCGATCAACGAGGTGACGCGTCCCTGATACCGGAAGCGCTCGCGCGTCACCGTGGGAAAATACACCAGCTGCTTCCTGACCTGTTCCCCCAGGTACTCGTGATGGGTGAGCTCCCACTCGATGAAGTCCCGGTACGCGAGTTCGCTGCGATAGCGCACGCCATGCACCAGGATGATCTTCTCGAACCGCTCGTAGGTCTGCGGATCCTTGATGAGGCTCATGAAGGGCGCGAGCCCCGTACCCGAGCTCAGCAGGTACAGCCGCCTGCCCGGCTTCAGGTCGTGCAGCAGCAGGGTGCCGGTGGGCTTGCGGCTGACGAGAACCTCGTCGCCCGGCTTGATGTTCCGCAGGCGCGAGGTGAGGGGGCCGTCCACCACCTTGATGCTGAGAAACTCGAGGAATTCCTCGTGATTCGCGCTGGCGATGCTGTAGGCCCGCATCAGCGGCCTGCCCTCGACCTGCAGCCCCATCATCACGAAATGCCCGTTCTCGAAGCGCAGGCTCTCGTGCCGGGTGGTCGTGAAGCTGAACACGGTCTCGTTCCAATGGTGCACGCTCAGGACGCGTTCGGTGTTCAGCGCAGCCATCGTGCCGACCTCACGCCGCCGCCTCGTCCGCACGGCCGGCCCGCGCCATCCACAGGCTCACCGCCACGATCATCGCGGTCACGACCAGGATGGTGATCGTCGCGAGCACGTTGATCTCGGGGCTGACGCCCAGGCGCACCTTGGAGAAGACCACCATCGGCAGCGTGCTGCTGCCCGGCCCGGAGGTGAAGCTCGAGATCACCAGGTCGTCCCAGGACAGGATGAACGCCAGCAGCCAGCCGGAGAAGATGGCCGGAAAGATGATCGGCAGGGTGATGACGAAGAACACCTTGAGCGGGCGGGCGCCCAGGTCCATCGCCGCCTCCTCTAGAGCGGTGTCGAACGTCGCGAGCCGCGACTGCACGACGACCGTGACGTAGGCCATGGAGAAGGTCATGTGGCCGATGGTCATGGTCGTGATGCCGCGGCCCGCGGGCCAGCCGATCGCCTGTTCCAGCGCCACGAACAGCAACAGCAGCGACAACCCGGTGATGACCTCGGGCATGACCAGCGGCGCGGTGGTCATCGCGTTCAACGTGAAGCGCCCGCGGAACTGCGCGAACCGGGCCAGTCCGAATCCGGCCAGCGTGCCCAGGATCACGGCCCCCGAGGCGTTGATCAGCGCCACTTTCAGGGAGATCCATGCGGCATCGAGGATTTCCTCGTTGTGCAGCAGCGAGACATACCACTTCAGGGTGGGCGAGTTGGCCGCATCCCAGACGGTCACCAGCTTCGAGGCATTGAACGAGAACACCACCATCGAGAGAATCGGGATGTACAGGAACGCGAAGCCGAACGCGAGGCAGCTGACGACGAAGTAGGAGCGCCGGGGGGTCATCGCGAGGCCGCCGATTCACGGGCCTGGACGCTTTGATACCACATCATGAAGGGCACCAGGATGATGAGCAGCAGGATCGCCACCGCACTCGCCACCGGCCAGGCGCGATTCGAGAAGAACTCATCCCACAGGACGCGTCCGATCATGAGAGCGTTCGGCCCCCCGAGCAGCGCGGGAATCACGAATTCACCGACCGCCGGGATGAACACCAGCATGGAGCCCGCCAGCATCCCGTTCCGGGACAGCGGGACGGTGATCTTGTAGAACGCCTGCCAGGGCCGGCATCCCAGGTCCTCCGCCGCCTCGAGCAGCTGCCAGTCCATCTTTTCCAGGTTGGCATACAGCGGCAGGATCATGAACGGCAGGTACGAGTAGACGATGCCGACGTACATCGCGAACGGCGTGTACAGCATCGTCAGGGGCTCGTGGATCACGCCGAGCCAGATCAGCACGTTGTTGATGACGCCGTTCGCCTTGAGCAGTCCGATCCACGCGTACACGCGCAGCAGCAGAGACGTCCAGAACGGCAGGATCACGAGCAGCAGCAGCACGTTGCGCGTCATCGGTCTGGAGCGGGCGATGCCATAGGCCATCGGATAGCCGATGAGGAGGCAGAACAGCGTGGAGATGAAGGCCACCTTGATCGAGTTCAGCAGGGCGTTCAGGTACAGCGAATCGGTGAACAGGAACGCGTAGTTGTTGAAGTTGATCTTGATCGCGAGCGAGTTCCTGCCCATCCATTCGATGAGCGGCTTGTAGGGCGGAATGGCCAGGTCGACGTCGGAGAACGAAATCTTCAACACGATGACGAAGGGGACGACGAAGAACAGCAGCAGCCACAGGTACGGGAGCGCCACCACGAGACCGCGGCCCGTCAGCCCGAATCGCCGCCATTGGGGGGTGGGTTTCATCGGATCAGCGGGTCACGACCACCGGACTCGTCGAATCCCACGTCAGATACACCTGCTGGTCCCAGGTGATCGCTTCGGCATGACGCGAGGTGTTGGGCTGGGTCACGCGCACGATCTTGCCGGTGGGCAGCCTCACCAGATAGATCGACAGGTCGCCGAGATAGGCGATGTCCTGCACGGCGCCGCGCACGACGTTGTCGGTGCCCTCGGGCTGGGCGGTGGACATGAACACCTTTTCCGGCCTCACGGCGGCCCACACGGTCGCCTCCGGCGCCGCGCTGATGCCGTGGCTCACGTAGAGGGTGCCCCCGAGCTCCTCGGACGCGATGCGCACGTACTCCGGTTCGTCCTCGATGAGCTTGCCCTCGAAGATGTTCACCGAGCCGACGAAATCGGCCACGAACTTCGAGCTCGGAAATTCGTAAATCTCGGAGGGCGTGCCGGCCTGGACGATTTCCCCGTGATTCATGACCCCGATGCGGCTCGCGAGGGTCATCGCCTCTTCCTGATCGTGCGTGACGACGACGAAAGTGACCCCCAGCTGGTCCTGCAGGCTGATGAGTTCGAACTGGGTGTGCTCCCGCAGCTTTTTGTCGAGCGCGCCCAGCGGCTCATCGAGCAGCAGCAGCTTCGGCCGCTTGACCAGCGATCGGGCGAGGGCCACCCGCTGCTTCTGACCGCCCGACAACTGATGCGGCTTGCGCCTGGCGAAGCTGCCGAGCCTGACGAGATCCAGCATCGTCGCGACGCGCTCGGCGATCTCGCCCTTGGGCACCCGGTCCTGTTTCAGGCCGAAGGCGACGTTTTGCTCGACGGTCATGTGCGGAAACAAGGCATAGGACTGGAACATCATGTTGACCGGCCGCTCGTAGGGCGGCACCCCGGTCATGTCCTCGCCGTCGATGAAAATCCGCCCGGAACTCGGCGTCTCGAACCCGCCGAGCATGCGCAGCAGCGTGGTCTTCCCGCACCCCGACGCACCCAGCAGGCAGAATATCTCGCCCTTGTAGATCTTCAGGGAGACCTCGTCCACCGCCTTGAAATCCCCGAAGGACTTGCTGATCCGTTCGATCTCGACGTAGGCCCGCGCCGACGGGTCCTTCCACGGCGCGGCTTTGACGGCTCCGGAGGCGGACATCGCTATTGGCCCGTCTTGAATTTTTGCCACATGCGCGTGATGGCGCGGGTCTGATCGGCGGAATCCGCCAGCTGCACCGCCAGTTTCTGGCGCAGTTCCGGCGGCGGGTAGATGCCGGGATCGTCGCGCACCGCCTGTTGCACCAGGGGCTGCGCCGCCGAATTGGCATTGGCGTACCGCTTGAAGTTCGAGATGTCGGCGATCACCTGCGGGGTCATGATGTAGTTCATGAAGGCATAGGCGCTGTCCGGATCCGGCGCATCCTTCGGAATGGCGAGCATGTCGAACCAGAGGATCGATCCCTCCTTGGGCACCATGTACTTGACCTCGACGCCCTTGTTGGCTTCGCGCGCGCGGTCGCGGGCCTGCATCACGTCCCCGTTGTAGCCGACGGCGACGCATAAATCCCCGTTCGCGAGCGATTCGATGTATTCGGAGGAGTTGATGTTGCGGACGTAGGGCCGGATCTTGGTGAGCGTGGCATCGGCCACGGCCAGGTCCTCGGCCTTCTGGGAATTGGGATCGCGGCCCAGGTAATTCAGCACGGCGCGCATCATCTCGGCCGGGGAATCGAGCACGCTGATGCCGCATTTGGCCAATTTCGAGGCCACGGTCGGGTCGAACACGAGCCGCCAGCTGTCGAGCGGCGCATCCGGCATCAGCGCCTTGATCATCTTCTCGTTGTAGCCGATGCCGTTGGTGCCCCAGGTATAGATCACGCCGTGCGCATTGTCGGGGTCGTGCAGGGCCACCCGGGACATGAGCTGCGGATCCATGTTCTTCAGGTTCGGCAGCTTGGACTTGTCGAGCGTGAGGTACACGCCGGCGCGGATCTGGCGCTCGAAATACGACGCCGTGGGGACGACGATGTCGAACCCGCTGTTGCCCGCGAGCAGGCGGGTCTCGAGCGTCTCGTTGGTGTCGAAATACGCGACGTGCACCTTGATCCCGGTCTGCTTCTCGAAGTTGGACAGGGTGTCGGCCGCCAGGTAGTCGGACCAGATGTATAGGTTGAGCACCTTGCCGCCGCCCGTCGCCGGCGCCGTGGGGGCACCGCCGGCGGTGCTGTCGGACCCCGACTTGCCGCCGCCGCAGGCGGCCAACCAAAATGCGCACCCAAGCGCAAGAATCGCCGACCGACGAAATCTGAACATCAAACGAATCCCCTTTGATCTTGGCGACCGTGCCCGCGACGTCACTTTATATCGCAGCCGGGGTCCCGGGGACAGAGCCAGATCCGCCAAACATCCGACGGGGGCTCAAACGTTCAGCAGCAGGTGCTCCCGCTCCCAGGAACTGATGACCTGCGCGAAGGTCTCGTACTCGGCGTCCTTGACCGCCGTATAGGCCAGCACGAACCGGTCGCCGAACAGGTCCACCAACGGCTTGGACTCGCGCAGCAGGCGCAGCGCCTCGGCCAGGGTGCGCGGCAGGGCGATCGCCAGGTCGTAGGCACTCCCGGAAATCGGCTCGGAGGGCTTGAGCGCCTCGACCATGCCGAGATAGCCGCAGGCCAGGGAGGCCGCGATGGCAAGATAGGGATTGGCGTCGGCGCCCCCCACGCGATTCTCCACCCGCCGCGCCTCCGGGCCCGACATCGGCACGCGCAGGCCCGCGGTCCGATTGTCGTAGCCCCAGTGAACGTTGATCGGCGCGGAGGAATAGCGGCTGATGCGCCGATAGCTGTTGACGTTCGGGCAGAACAGCGACATCGCGGCGGGCAGATACTTCTGCAGTCCGGCGATGTGACCGAAGAACAGCGACGACGGCGAGCCGTCGGGGTTGCTGAAGATGTTCTTGCGGGTCTTGGCATCGATGATGCTTTGGTGCAGGTGCATGGCGCTGCCCGGCTCCTTGGCCATCGGCTTCGCCATGAACGTCGCGTACATCTTGTGCCGCAGCGCCGCCTCGCGCGCGGTCCGCTTGAACAGGAACGCCTGGTCGGCGAGGCTCATGGGATACCCATGCAGCAGGTTGATCTCCATCTGCGCCGCGCCGGACTCGTGGATCAGGGTGTCGA
>JBBIKV010000063.1:0-20035 GCA_037445285.1 Nevskiaceae bacterium
CCGAGACGCTGTCGTACACGCCACCCGAGACCGTCCACGTCACGTTGAGGGTCAGCGTCGCACTCGCACCCACGCCGAGAGACCCGACCGCGCAGCGCAGCGTGCCGAGGGTGAGCGTACAACCCGCCGGGGTCGCCACCAGCGTGGCACCGACGGGCAGGACGTCGGTCAATACCACTCCCGTTGCCGCAAGCGGCCCCGCATTCGTGACCTGGATGCTGTACGTCGACGTGGTCCCGGCGACCGACTGCGAGGGTCCTGTGCCCGACAGCGCGAGCGCCGTGCCTTGATTGACGGCGGCCAGGAGATCGAGCCGCGGCGTCGTCAACCCGTTGGCGGCATCCGTATCGCGTTTGTCGGATAACTGTAAGCGCTGCAGCGTCTCGCTCAGGGACTCCGCCGGATAACGGGCGCGCAGCACCGCGATGGCCCCCGACACGTGCGGCGTCGCCTGCGACGTGCCGGACTGTTGAAACGACGCGTTGGGCGCATTCACGAAGGTGCCGGGGGCAAGCATCGACAGATAGGCGGCGCTTTGCGAGAAACAGGTGACATGGTCGGGCGCGCTGGCGTCGTAGCACACGCCGCCGGAGGCGGCTGCGGCATTCCAGCCGACCGTGCCGTAGGCCGCGTCATACACGGCGCCCACCGACACGACCCCGGGCGCGCACGCGGGATTTCCCACACCGGTCTTCGCGCCGCTGTTGCCGGCCGCGGCCACGGACATGATGCCCGCATTGCTCGCGCCAGCCACCGCCGCGGCGAATATACTGGCGGGGCACTGGGTGGCATTGGCGCTCCCATCGCCGAGGCTCAGGCTGATGGCGGCGATGTGGTAGGTCGCTTGGCTCGAGATCGCCGTGTTCATCGCGGTCAAGACGTCCACCGACGACGCGCCGGTCCCATTGAACACATCGAACATCGCGAGCTTGGCGCCCGGCGCCACGCCGAGCGCGATCGCGGACACATTGGTGCCGTGCACCGCCTCGCCCGACAACCCCGGATAGAAGTCCTGGTTGTAAACCACCCGGCAGGTGGCCGCCGGTGTGTCGACCGCCGTGCACGTACCGAAGTCGGAATACTGGGTGTAATTCTGCCCCAGGCCGCCGTCGATCACTGCGATCGTGGTTCCGGCACCGGCCGCCCCCGCGGCGGCGGCCTGCGGTTGATTGATGAATCCCAGGTCGCTCACGCCGACGGCATGCAGCAGGACGTTCTCGTGCACCACCCTCACCGCCGGGTTCGACTCCAGCCGCCGCAGCGCCGCCAAAGACGACAGGCGCCAGACCGTCAGGGGAAGGTGCGAATAATCGAGGACGGGTGCCGCGTCGCCGCCGCGCGCGCTGGCCGCCACGCCCGCCTTGGCCGTGGAATAGCCCTGCGACCGCAGGCCGAGGATGGCGGCGTCGTCATGCGGCAGCCCGCGGCGGCGGCGCTCCAGGGTGGCCGCCGCGTCCGCCGCCCGGGCATCGACCTCGACCACGACATAGAAGTTCCGCCCCGCCGCGAGCAGCGCGCGGCCGGCAGCCGACACCGGCGCCGCGCTCAGCGCCGGGGGTGCGCAGAGGGCTGCGCAAAGCATGACGATACGGCCCAGCACCTGCGCCCCGCATGCGCTACGCGGCCGACAACGCGCGTGCCGGTCCGGTCTCCGGATCGGCCAGGCGCTCGCCCAGCGAATCCCGCAACACCGTGAGCTCGGCGAGTTCGATCCGCGCCCGGCGAACCGCGTCCTCGGCCAGCAGCATCACCCGGTGCAGCATCTCGCACTCGTCTTCCATGGCATCGACCGCCGCGGATGCGGCGAACCAGCGGCGCTCGATCGGGTTCGTCGCCGCGTCATCATCGTCGTAGAATTCGAGCATGAGGGGCTCCCCCGGGAATCAGTCGTTGCCGAGGAGGCTGTCTTCCAGCCGCTCGATCTTGGCCATGATCCGCTCCTTCATGGCCTCGACTTTATCGAGACGCTCGCGTGCCGCGTCGAGAACGGCGGCTCGCGCCTTCCTGTCCGCGGCCAGGGACTGATATTCGGCGCGGGCGGCGATGCTGGCCTCGTAGGCCTGGCGCCATTCGCTTTCGAGATTGACGAGTTGGGTGTCGATGTCCAGATCGAGGCTGGTCAAGGTGCGTGCTCCTATGGTTGCCATAGGGCTCCATACTGCCCGCGCCAGATGACGATTCGCGGTCAGTTATGCGGCAGTTTTATGGAGCGCCCGGCCCGTGTCGGCCGGCGCTCGCACCGCGGCGGTTCAGCGGCTGGCGGAGTGCGGGGGCATCGCCCGGCTGCGCGCCCTTCCCAGCCATGATCCGGCCGGACTCATCGCGATGCGTGCCCGCAGGCTCTTCGAGGCTGCCGGCGAATTGACCCCGCCTTCCGCGCGCAGGGCGTCGGCCTGCATCTTCAGGCGCGCATGCCAGGGGGTGCTCCAGAGTGCCGTGGGGTGGTTCACGTGTGAGACTCCGCCTTCTTGAAAATGCCCACACCCCGCGCCACCTGCGCGGCGGCGCTCGGTTGTACCGCGGCGGCCGCGATCAGCGGCACGTCGATCTGGGCGCGCAACTGCGGCCAATCGATCATGCGGAAATGTCCGTTCATGTCCTCGACGAGGGAGGTGCAGCTCTCGACCCAATCGCCGTCGTTGCAGTAAAGAATGCCGTCGATGTCGCGAATCTCGGCGTGATGGATGTGCCCGCAGACCACCATGTCCACGCCGCGCTTGCGCGCCGCCTGGGCGACCGCGTCCTCGAAGCTGCCGATGTACTGGACGGCCGTCTTCGCCTTGTGCTTCAGATACGAGGACAGCGACCAGTGCGGCATGTCGAACCAGCGACGCACCTTGTTGATGATGGGATTGATCGCCAGGAGGAGGTCGTAGATGTCGCTGCCGAGCTTCGCCAGCCAGGGGCTGCACTTCACCACGCTGTCGAATTCGTCGCCGTGCAGGATCAGCATGCGGCGACCGCCGGCGCCCACATGCACGTATTCCCGGTGGATTTCCAGGTTGCCGAACACGGCGCCGTCGAATTCCCGGAACACCTCATCGTGATTGCCGGGGATGAACATGACCTTGGTGCCGCGCTTGGCCTTGCCGAGGATGGTGCGCACGACATTGTTGTGCGATTGCGGCCAGAACATGCTCTTCTTCATGCTCCATACGTCGATGATGTCGCCGACGAGGAAGAGATAGTCCATCTCGACGTGATGCAGGAAGTCGAGCAACAGGTCTGCGCTGCATCCCTTGAAGCCCAGATGGATGTCCGAGATGAAGACGGTTCTCAGTCGCAGCGGCGGGGGGGCATTGCGCTCCACCATGTCAACCTCCAAGATCTCTTTCGATCCGTCGCCTAAGGTCGCGCGCGGATGTGACGGCGGCGTGACTTGCGGAAGAAGATTTGTTTACAAAAAAGGCACTTAGGCGTGGAACATCGCGTGGAACAGTAGAACTGTGACGGATCAGGCACCCACGCCGCCCGTGGAGGGCGTGCCGAAGCGATAGCCGAAGCCGCGGATCGTCTGCACATACGCTTCATAGCCGCAGTCGCTCAGGATTTTGCGCAGCCGCTGCACGTTGACGTCCACCGTGCGCTCGTCCACCTCGGTGTCCCCGCCCCACACCTGGGTCAGCAGCTGCGTGCGATTGAAGGTCCTGTTCGGATGGGACATCAGGAATTCCAGCAACCGGTATTCGATGCCCCGCAGATGGATGACCCGCCCGGCGGCGGTCACGCGGTTGGTGGAGGAATCGAGCAGCAGTTCGTCGCACCTCAGCAGCACCGAGTGCGCTTCCCGATGTCGGGAGCGCAGCACCGAAGCGACGCGCGCGACGACCTCGCGCACCGAGAACGGTTTGGCGATGTAGTCATCGGCGCCGAAGTTCAGGCCCGCCACCACGTCCTGTTCACCCGCAAGGGTCGACAGGATGATGAGTCTCACGGCCTGCGGACCGCGAATCGACCGTATGCCGTTGATGAGTTCGAGTCCGACGAATCCCGGCATGTTCCAATCGACGATCACCAGGTGCGGCGGACGGTCCGCCACCGCGGACACGGCCGCGCCGATGTCCGTGATGGCACGCACGGCGAAGCCCGCGTCCGAGAGCTTCAAACGCAGGGGCTCCACCGTGGCGACATCCCGATCGACGATCAGTATTTGTTTGTGGGTTTCGGTGGCGAGCATAAATGACACGCCATTAGAGTGAGCAACCTTTACAGTCAGTTGACGCTTTTGTGACCCTTCGACGGAAATTTCATTTATTCTCCCGCGCGCAGGCGCTCATCCGCTCATGTGCGCGTCATGGAGCGCTGCGCGGCCCGCACCGACACCTGGGAATAGCCGCGCAAGGCTTCGGGTTTGCGCGGCACGCCGGCATCGGAGCCGCCGTCCGCCGCATTCCAAGCCGCAAGCAACAGCCCGAGCGCCAGCCAATTGAGCGATGCCTCGCGGCGGGCCTCCCAGAAGGGCGCCGTCCTGCAAAAGCCGATCATTGCCGAAGTGTTCATGAAGTGCTCCTCGTCGTTGATGTCGATGAGCAAAGGATCGCGCGCCAACCGGGCGCCGCGGCGCCGGAACCGGGCCGAATGGCGGCGCAAAGAGGGCAAATCATGGCACCCGGGATCGGGGCGCCGGGGATCCGCTATCATCGGCGCATGAAGAAGCAAATCGCGATCGTCGAGGACGAGGCGGCGCTCCGGGACAATTACTCGGCCTCGCTCGCGCGGCACGGATACCAGATCAAGACCTACGCCAACCGGCGCGCCGCCCTGCAGGCCTTCGACAGCCATCTGCCGGATCTCGCGATCATCGACATCTCGCTGGAGGATGAGGCGGAAGGAGGCTTCGATCTGTGCCGCGAGCTGCGTGCACGGTCGGCGGAGCTGCCCATCATTTTCCTCACCGCGCGTGACAGCGAATTGGACGCGGTGTCGGGTCTGCGCCTCGGCGCCGACGATTTTCTCACCAAGGACGTGAGCCTGCCGCATCTGGCGGCCCGGGTCGCGGCCCTGTTCCGCCGCATCGACGCGCTGCGCCGGCCGGACGATGCGGCGCAGATCCTGCGGCGCGGCGCCCTGTCGATCGACGGCGAGAAGATGCAGACAGCCTGGAACGGCGCGCCGGTGACGCTGTCGTTGACCGAATTCTGGATCGTGCATGCGCTCGCGCGAAATCCCGGCCACGTCAAGAATCGCCAGCAGCTCATGGACGCCGCCCGCGTCGTCTTGGACGACAGCACCATCACCTCCCACGTCAAGCGGGTGCGCCGTAAATTCCAGCTCGTCGATCCCGCCTTCGATGCCATCCAGACGGTCTATGGAATGGGGTACCGCTGGGTCGAGTGAGCATCCGCCTGCAATTGCTGTTGATCGCGCTGACCACGCTGGTGCTGCCGTGGGCGGGGTGCCAGTACGCGCGCGACCTCGAGACCGCCCTGCGCCTGTCGCAGGAGAGTTCGCTGCAGGCGGCGGCCGACACGATCGCCAATGCGCTGTCGGCGCAGCCGCAGCGGGTCTTTGGCAGCGTCGGGGACTCGGCGCCGTTCGATGCCCGCCGGGGCGATCTGTACGTGTTCCCGCTGCACAACGAACCGCTGCTGGACGGTTATCGCGAGGATTGGGGCCTTGCCGCGGAACCGTTGCCGCTGGCGGCTCAGGGGCTGGATGCGCGCTGGCTGGGAGGCATGACCGACCGATACCTGTTCCTCTACTTGGAGGTCGACGACCCGCATTTCGATGCCGAGCCCAGCGACGTCCACCCGGAGCGGGACCACTTCGATCGCGTGAACCTCGCCTTCGAGCGGCCGGACGGCACGGTGGAGCGGGATTTCTTCGGCACCGGCGCACCCGGCCCGATCGAAGCCCAGCGCACCTTGAAGGGCGGCGACGGGATCGACCATGCGGCGCTCGAACCCAGAATCCAGGCCTTCTGGCTGCAAACCTCGCGCGGCTACCACTTGGAAGCAAGGATTCCCCGCAGCCTGCTCGACGGTCGGCTGTGGCTGCAGGCCGTCGACGGCGGCAGCGACGCCACCGCCGGCACCGCGGGCACCGACCCGTCGCGGGGCGGACGGCTCGTGCACGAGACGCCCGGCTTGGACGCCTTGCTCGCCACCTTCATTGGCCCCGGCACGCGGGCCACCGTCATCGATGCCGATGCCCTGAAGCGGGGGGAGGCGGGCTATGTGTTCGCGAAGCGCGACGACGAGGATCGCCCTCCCGCGGACACGTGGTATCGGCGCTTCGTCGCCGGCGACACGTCGCGATGGCCGCTGCAAACCGGCGCGCCGGATCATCTCGAGGGACGCATCGTCACGCAGGCGCTCGCGGGTCACGCGGGTGCCGCCTGGCTACGCGCGGGGCCCGGCCAGGAGGCGCTCCTGTCGGCGGCCGCGCCGATCCTGATCGACGCCCGTCCGCGGGGCGCCGTGGTGCTCGAACAGGCGGGCGATGAGCTCCTCGAGTTGCGCGATCGGGCGCTCGCGAGACTGTTCGAGTGGACCTTGCTGGCCACCGCCCTGGCGGTGGCCATCGCCGTCGGCATCGCGACGTGGATCAGCCTGCGCATCGGCCGTCTGCGCATCGCGGCCGATCAGGCCGTCGGCAGCGACGGACGAATCCGGCTCGAGATGCCCGAATCGGAGCGCGCCGACGAAATCGGCGCCCTGGCAAGGGGCTTCGAGCGCCTCCTCGGCCGGCTCAACGACCATGCCCAGTACTTGCGGACCCTCGGCGGGAAGCTGTCGCACGAACTGCGCACGCCGCTGACCATCGTGCGCTCATCGCTCGACAATTTGGAATCGGAGGGCCTGGGCGCCGGGCAACAGGTGTACGTTACCCGCGCCCGCGAGGGCGTGCTGCGGCTGCAATCGATCCTGAGCGCCCTGGGTGCGGCCTCCCGGGTCGAGGAGAGCATCAAGCAGACGGACCGCGTGAATTTCGACCTGCGGGCGCTGTTGCAGGCGGCGACGGACGGTTATCGCGATGCCTTCCGCGCCGCGCGCATCGAACTCCACACACCGCCCGATGCCTGTTTGATGCGGGGCGCACCCGACCTCATCGTGCAGATGCTCGACAAATTGGTGGAGAATGCCGTGGATTTCTGTGCGCCGTCGGGCCGGATCGAGATCCGGTTGGCGCGTTCGACGGGCCACTACGAAATCGCCGTCATCAACGACGGAGCGCCCATTCCGCCGGAAATGCTCGGCCGGCTGTTCGAATCCTTGTTCGAACATCGCGAGGGCGAAGGCGACAAACCGCACCTGGGTCTGGGTCTGTACATCGTGCGCCTGATCGCCGAATTTCATGCCGGCAGGGTAACGGCGCAGAACCGCACGGAGGCCTCCGGAGCGCAGTTTACCGTCACCCTGCCGCTGATCTGACGGGCGGGCGTCAAGGCTTCGCAATATTCGCGTGGTAGAGTCGCGTGCATGACCTCCGACACTCCGGCGCCGCCCCCCAACGAACCCGCCCTGGATTCCGCCCTCGTGCCATTCAAAGCCGCACTGGGCTCGTTTCTCGATGAGTTCGCGAAGTTCGAGACGCTGGGAGTTCGGATTGCACTTCACACCTTGTCCAGGGACGCCGAATTCGCCGACCGCGCCGAGAAACTCCTCGATTCGGAAGCCCGGTTGACCCTGCTCAAACGGGTTGCGCTCGCCCGGAACATCCCACCCCTGTTGATCGCGGAACTCGACGAATTGTTGTCGCGTGCGCGCAAGCTGCGCCATTTGCGCGACGAGGTGGCGCGCATTCCGCTCGGCGCAGACGGCGGCGACGCCCATCCCACGGACCCGCCTCTGCGGGCGCACCGCCCGTGGTCGCGCCGGCGCGCCGCGGAGACAGGGGTCCTTGCCACCGAGCCGCTGTGGATTCCGCAAATCAAACAGCTGCTGGAGTACGCGATCGAGGCGGTGCGACTCCGTGACGGGCTGTGCGCCATTTTGGACAGGGTGAATCGTCCGGCCTCCCCCGCCCATCCTTGAGAGCCCCACTGAGCCGGTGATCGGTCCACCACTCCGGAGACGCCCGTGGCAGGAAGAAAATCGACACGACCAGGCCGGCGGACCCCGCCGTCGGCGGGGCGCGCCCTCGCGCATCCTGTCTTTGCGCAGCCGGAACCGACACCGGATCCCCAAACCTTCCGCGTGAAGCATCCCTCCGATGCCGCCGCGTACCAGGAAATCGACCAGCTCAACAAGGCACACAAGATCCGGGCGCTGCCGTTCCCCGCGCCGCGGGGCGGTTCGGAGCCGCAGCTCACGCTGCTCGAGGTGCTGGGCGGAAGCCGGACGGCCATCGAGACGATCACCGCCCGGGGACAGATCGTGTTTCACGCCACCGGCGACTGCGGCAGCACCCGCGGACCCAAGACGCAGAACGAGGTCGTCGACAAGATGGTGAGCGATTTCACGGAGTCGGACCCGAAGGAGATGCCGCAGTTCAACCTGCTGCTCGGCGACGTGGTCTACAGCTTCGGCGAAGCCCAGTATTATTTCGACCAATTCTACGATCCCTATCGCGACTACGCCGCTCCCATCCTCGCCGCCGCCGGAAATCACGACGGCATGGTGGCGCCGCACGTGCACGTCGCCAGCCTCGACGCCTTCCTGAGAAATTTTTGCGCCGAGTCGTTCGTCGTGACGCCGGAGGCGGGAGGCCTGTCGCGCACCGCGCAAATCCAACCCGGCGTCTTCTTCACCTTCGAGGCGCCGTTCGTCCGCATCCTCGTGCTGTACAGCAACACTCTCGAGGATCCGGGCGTCATCGCCGACGCGAACATCGGCCAGTCTCAGCTCCGGTTCCTGACCGCGGCGCTCGAGCGCGTCAAATCCGAGAACTATCCGGGCGCCCTGATCTTCGCCCATCATCACCCGCCGTACACCGCGACGCAGGCCGGCGCACGCCACGGCTGGAGCGTGCAGATGCTGGCGGACATGGATGCGGTTTGCGCGAAAACCGGTGTCTGGCCGCATGCCGTGCTGGCCGGCCACGTGCACAACTATCAGCGCTTCACCCGAACCCGCCCCGACGGATCGCAAATTCCCTACCTGTGCTGCGGCAACGGCGGCCACAACGTGCAGCGGCTCACCGGCAAGGGTCAGGCGCCGCTGCGCGCACCGCAGATTCTGCAGACGGCCGCGCCGGGTCTCGACCAGGTGGTATTCGAAAACTATGACGACTTGAACTATGGGTACCTGCGCCTCGTTGCAACCGCGGCCCAGTTGCACGTCGAATACCATGCCGCCAGCGACGGCCCGGACTCGAAGTCCCCCGATGACTTCGTCACCGTCGATCTGGGCACGCGGCGGCTGGCGCCCTACACGGCCACGGATCTGGGTCAGGCAGACCGCGTGGCGGCGGTGCAGCGCCTCGCACGATCGAGTCGCCCATGAATCCCGCCACGCGGTAACATCTTCCGCGAGACTCTCCCCGTTGCCGAGGCACCCGCTCCATGTACACACTCTACATCGCCAACAAAAATTACTCGTCGTGGTCGCTGCGGCCGTGGGTGCTGCTTCGCGAACTGAAGATACCCTTCGTCGAACACCTCGTGCCGTTCGGGGATGTGTCCGGGTGGGAGACCTACCGCAAACTGTCGCCGAACGGCAAGGTGCCCTGTCTGGTCGACGGTGATACCGTCGTCTGGGACTCCCTCGCCATTGCCGAATATCTCGCCGAGCGCCATGCCGGGGTCTGGCCGGCGAGCCGCGAAACGCGCGCCTGGGCCCGCAGCGCCGCGGCCGAAATGCACTCGGGATTCAACGAATTGCGCAGCCGCTGCTCGATGAGCTGCGGCGTGCGCCTGCGCTTGAAGGAATTTCCCCCGGCGTTGCAGCGTGACATCGACAGGATCGGCGCGCTCTGGAACTACGGTCTGCTGCGTTTCGGCGGACCGTTTCTCGCCGGGACGGCCTTCACGGCGGTGGATGCGTTCTTCACGCCGGTGGCGTTTCGGATCCAGACCTACGGACTGTCCCTCGATCCGGCCGCAGCCGACTATGCCGCGCGCCTGCGGGATCTGCCGGCCATGAAGAGCTGGTATGCCGACGGGCTCACGGAACGGTTCCGCGATGCACCGCACGAGACGGAGATCCTCGAGATGAGCACCCTGCTCGAGGACCTGCGGGAGAAATAACGGCCGCGAAGCGCGCGCAACGCGCGTGTCAGTGCGGCCCGTCGTTGGCCAGTCCGAATTGGGCCAACCCCTCGTGGGCCAGCAGCCAGCGCTTGCGCTCCAATCCTCCACCGTATCCGGTCAACGAGCCATCGGCGCCGATGACCCGATGACAGGGCACCACGATGGAGAGGGGATTGCGGCCGTTTGCCAGCCCCACCGCCCGGGACGCCTTCGGCCGGTCGATGCGCTTGGCGAGTTCACCGTAGCTCCACGTGGCCCCATACGGAATGCCGCCGAGCGCGCCCCAGACCCGGCGCTGAAACGCCGTGCCCTCGAGCCGCAGCGGTAGATCGAACTCGCGCCGCGTACCGGCAAAGTATTCGCGCAATTGCCGGATGGCCTCCGGCAGCGGACCCGCCTCCGCATCCTCCACCCAGCCTCCCCTCACGGGCAGCGGCTGATCCGCGACGTCCATGTACAAGCCGGTCACCGCGCTGCCGTCGGAGTGCAACAACAGCCGGCCGATCGGACTATCGATATACGTATAGAAGCTCATGGCGTGACTCCCAATGACTGCCACAGGTAATGGGTCGCATAGGCGCGCCACGGCCGCCATGCCTCCGCGCGCGCCAGCAGTCGTTTGGCGCTCGTCCGGGCGGCTCTCAGCAACATCAAATCGGTGCCGGGAAAGGCGTCCGGCCAATGCAGCGCGCGCATCGCGATGTATTCCGCGGTCCACGGACCGATGCCCGGCACCCGCCGCAGACGCTCCATCTGTTCCTCGACGTTCGCGACGAAGCTCAAGACCACACGGCGCTCCGCGACCGCCACGCTCAGCGCCGCGATGCACCGTGCGCGGCTGCCGACGATGCCCAGCCCCGCAAGATCATCGACGGCCACGCCCGCCATGCGTTGCGCCCCGGGCGTGAGGCGGGTCAATTCCGGATACGGGGTGGCGATCCCCTCGCCGTAGGCCGCAGCCCAGCGCCCCGCGACCGTGGTCGCCGCCTTCACGGAAACCTGCTGACCCAGGACGGCGCGCACGCCGAGCTCGAAGCCGTCGAAGGCGCCCGGTACCCGCAATCCCGGCAGCCGGCGCACGGTGTCGGCGAGCCGGGGATCCTGCGACAGCACGGCGCTCACGGCATCGGGCGCCGCTCCCAGATCGAAGAGCTGCTTCACGCGCACGATCACTGCGCCGATCACCGGCGCCAGCGACGGGGAGAGTTCGACGTCGAGCGCCATGCCGCCCGGCGCCAACGACACCGCGATCCAGCCGCGATGCTCGGCGATGGCGACCGTGCGCCGATAATGCGTGCCATCCACCGACTCGACACCCGGGATCGCCCGCAGGCGCAGATACGCCAGCAGAGCCTCCCATGCGAGCGGCGGTCGGAACTCCAGACGGCAGCTCAAGGGCCGGCCGGCCCGCGGTGAGCCTCGGAGGGCGCGCGGACTGAGTCCATACCGGGACTTGAACAGGGCATTGAAGCGCCGCAGGCTGCCGAATCCGCTCGCGAAGGCGATTTCCGTCAAGTGCAGCGAGGTCTCGCTCAAGAGGCGCTTGGCCAGCAGCAGCCGTTGGGTCTGCGCGAGTTCGATGGGCGACACGCCGAGGTGAGCTTCGGTGACGCGGCGCAGGTGACGATCGCTGACTCCGAGCGAAGCGGCCAAGTCACCGACCCGGCCGCTCGACAGCGCCTGCTCCTCGATGCCCGCCACGGCCGCGCCGACCAGGCGGCTCACGGCATCCACGCTCGACAGGCCGGGCGCGCGTTCGGGCCGGCAGCGCAGACACGGCCGATAGCCGGCACCCTCCGCCGCCGCGGCGCTGGAATAGAAGTGCATGTTCTCGCGCTTCGGCGGCCGCGCCGGGCAAATGGGACGGCAATAGATGCGTGTCGAGGAAATCGCCACGAAAAAGCGGCCGTCGAATCGCCGATCGCGGGCACGGACCGCACGAAAGCAGGCATCTGCGTCGAGGTTCACCATGGCGCTCAGAGTAGCCAAAGCCGGCCGCCAATACTCGCCGTTTTCGGACCTCGAAAAGCGGCCGGCGTCCCCGCGCCTCGATGGCCGGACCAGGGAGTCGCGAGTATGATCCCCGGATGACCATTTCAAAGGCCGAGGCGCTCGCGTATCGGAATCGCTGGCTGTTGGTGAATCAAGCGGAGGTCCGGGAATTGCGCGGGACATCGATGGAGACGAAGGTGCGGCAGCTGGCCGCCCTCATGGAGTCCCGGACGCTGTTTGGCGAGGATCCCGTGCGCCAGGAAGGCGTTCAAGGCGTCAGGGACCGATGGGCCCTGTTACGGCAATTGTCGGGTGGTTGAGCGCGTTCCGCCATCGCTGTTGTCGGCCCTCGCGGATTTGGTGTCGTGGTTGGACACGTCGCCCGCGTCGGCCATGATCATCGGCGGCGTCGCGGCCTCATTTCTTGGACGGCCGCGGCTCACCCAGGATATCGATGCGGTCGCAATGATCCCAGAATCGGACTGGGGGAGCACCCTTTCCAACGCGGCGCGATTCGGTATCGTTCCGCGAATCGAGGGCGCCTTGGAATTCGCCCGGCGGTCGCGGGTGCTCTTGCTTCGGCATGAGAGCTCCCGTATCGATATCGACGTCGTGTTCGGGGGCCTGCAATTCGAACGTGAGGCCATCGATCGAAGTCAGGTCCACGACGTTGCCGGACTTCAGGTCAGATTGCCACGGGTCGAAGACCTCATCGTCATGAAGGCCGTCGCGCGGCGTCCGAAAGACCTGCAGGATATCGAAGGTCTGTTGGCCGCCCACGCGGAGCTCGATCTGGCGGCAGTACGGCGCTGGGTTCGTGAATTTGCCACCGCCATGACCATGCCGGACATGATAGACGATCTGGAAAAGCTGATCGCGCGTCGAACGGGTGATTAGGCGCAAATCCGGACGGCCTCAACCGCGCACGCCCAAATACCGCAATATCCCCTGCGCGGCCTCGCGTCCCTCGAACACGGCGGTCACCACCAGATCGGAGCCGCGCACCATGTCGCCGCCGGCGAATATTTTCGGGTTGGTGGTCTGAAAAGGCGCGGTCGGCGCCGCCGACACCCGGACCCGGCCGTTGCCGTGCAGCGCGATCCGGTGCTGCGTGAACCAATCGGGCGGACTCGGCAGGAAGCCGAAGGCGACGATCACGGCATCCGCCTCGATGGTTTCCTCCGTGCCCGGAATCACCTCGGGCACGCGGCGGCCGCGCGGACCGGGTTTTCCCAGCCGGGTCTGCACCAATTTCACGCCCTGGACCCGGTCGGTTCCGACGATCTCGATCGGCTGGCGGTTGAACAGGAAGGTGACGCCCTCTTCCTTGCTGTTCTTGTAATCGCGCCGCGAACCCGGCATGTTGCCCTCGTCGCGCCGGTATGTGCAGGTGACGCTTGCCGCGCCCTGGCGAATCGCGGTGCGGTTGCAATCCATCCCCGTGTCGCCGCCGCCGAGCACCACCACCTGCTTGCCCCGCATGTCGACGAATGCGCCCGGGTCGCTCTCGAGGCCCAGTTCCCGGTTGATGTTCGAGATGAGATACGGGAGCGCTTCGTGCACGCCCGGAAGGTCCTCGCCCGCGAATCCCCCCTTGACGTAGCCATAGGTGCCCATCCCGAGGAACACCGCATCGAACTCCTCGGCGAGGCGTTCGAAGGGGATGTCGCGGCCCACGTCGACATTCAGGCGGAACTCCACCCCCATGCCCTCCATGATCTCGCGGCGTTTTTCCACGACGCTCTTTTCCAGCTTGAAGGGCGGGATGCCGAACGTCAGCAATCCGCCGATCTTCGGGTAGCGGTCGAACACGATGGGCGTGACGCCGTTGCGCACCAGCACGTCCGCGCAGGCGAGTCCCGCGGGGCCCGCGCCCACGACCGCGACGCGCTTTCGCGTGCGCACCACGTTCGACAGGTCCGGCTTCCAACCGAGCTTGAAGGCCTCGTCCGTGATGTACTTTTCGATGGAACCTATGCTCACGGCGCCGATGCCGTCGTTCAGGGTGCACGCCCCCTCGCACAGCCGGTCCTGGGGACAGATGCGTCCGCACATTTCGGGCAGCGAATTGGTCTGATGCGAGAGCTCCGCCGCCTCGAACAGCTTGCCCTCGTTGATGAGGGCCAGCCAGTTCGGAATGTAATTGTGCACCGGGCACTTCCACTCGCAGAACGGATTGCCGCACGACAGACAGCGTCCGGCCTGGGAGGCCGCCGTCTCGGCGCCGTACTGCGCATAGATCTCGCGGAACTCCGTGGTGCGCACCTCCAGCGGCAGCTTCTCCGGATCCTGGCGCGGAACGTCCAAAAATTGCATCGTTTTATCGGTCATGGGGCTGGATCGGGCGCCGCGTCAGGCGGCGCGGCGCAAATTGACGAGCAGGGAGTCGATCGCCGCCGCCTTCGGCTTCACGACCCAGAATTTCCCGATGTAGGAACGGAAATCATTGAGCAGCTGCGTGCCCCACACGCTGCCGGTGGCGGCGACGTGCTGTTCGATCAGCCCCCGGAGATGCTGCACATGGGTGCCCATGCCCTCGGGCGACACCCGGTGGATGTCGATCAGCTGGTGATTGTAGCGGTCCACGAAATCGCGCTCCATGTCGAGCACGTACGCGAATCCGCCGGTGAACCCGGCGCCGAAATTCACGCCGGTACGCCCGAGCACGCACACCACCCCTCCCGTCATGTATTCACAGCAATGATCGCCCGCGCCTTCGACCACGGCGAGCGCGCCGGAATTGCGCACCGCGAAGCGTTCGCCGGCGGTGCCGGCGGCGTACAGTTCGCCGCCCGTGGCCCCATACAGGCAGGTATTGCCCATGATGACCGTGTCGCGTGCGACGAAGGTCGAACGCTCGTGCGGCTTCAGGACGATCCGGCCGGCCGCCATGCCCTTGCCGACGTAGTCGTTGGCCTCGCCTTCGAGCAGCAGGTGCAGGCCTCCCGCGTTCCAGACGCCGAAGCTCTGGCCCGCCGAGCCCTTCAGCCTGACGACCAGGGGCGCGTCGCTCATGCCCCGGTTGCCCCATCGCTTGGCGATTTCGCCGGAGACCCGGGCACCGATCGACCGATGGAAGTTGCGCACCTCGTAGGAGAACTCGCCCCCGGTCTTGTTCAGGATCGCCGCGCTCATGTCGCGCAGCATCGCCTCGCCGAGCACGCCCTTGTCGAACGGCTCGTTGCGCGGATCGATGCAGTACTGCGGCCGGTCCGACACCAGGCCCGAGTTGGCGAGCACCGGCGACAGGTCGAGTTTGCGCTGCTTCGACGTTTCGCCCGGAAGTATCTCCAAGAGCTCGGTGTGTCCGATCAGCTCGGCGATGCTTTGCACCCCCATCTCGGCCATGATCTCGCGGCACTCGAGCGCCACGAACTTGAAATAGTTCATGACCATCTCGGGCAGGCCGATGAAGAACTTGGTCCTGAGGACGTTGTGTTGGGTGGCCACGCCCGTCGCGCAGTTGTTGAGGTGACAGATGCGCAGATACTTGCAGCCCAGGGCCACCATGGGCGCCGTGCCGAAGCCGAAGCTCTCGGCGCCGATGAGCGCCGCCTTGATGACGTCGAGTCCGGTCTTCAGCCCGCCGTCGGTCTGCAGGCGGATGCGATGCCGCAATTCATTGGCGCGCAGCGTCTGGTGCGTCTCCGCGAGGCCGAGTTCCCACGGGGTGCCGGCGTACTTGATGGACGACAGCGGGCTCGCGCCGGTGCCGCCGTCATAGCCGCTGATGGTGATGAGATCCGCATACGCCTTGGCCACCCCCGCGGCGACGGTGCCCACGCCGGGCTCCGCCACCAGCTTGACGGAGACCAGCGCCTGCGGATTCACCTGTTTCAGGTCGAAGATCAACTGGGCAAGATCCTCGATGGAATAGATGTCGTGGTGCGGCGGCGGTGAAATCAGCCCGACGCCCGGACGTGCGAACCGCAGGCGCGCGATCATCTCGTTCACCTTGTGCCCGGGCAGCTGGCCTCCCTCTCCGGGCTTGGCGCCCTGCGCCACCTTGATCTGCAGCACCTCCGCGTTGATGAGATATTCCGGCGTCACGCCGAAACGGCCCGAGGCCACCTGCTTGATCTTGGAGTTCTTCTCCGTGCCGTAACGCAGCGGATCTTCGCCGCCCTCGCCGGAGTTCGAGCGCGCGCCGAGGCGGTTCATGGCGATCGCCAGGGCCTCGTGGGCTTCCGGCGAGAGGGCGCCCAACGACATGCCCGCACTGTCGAAGCGTGACAGGATGGAGGTGACCGATTCGACCTGGTCGAGGGGAATGGGCTGCGCGCCGGTCCGCAGCTTGAGCAGATCGCGGATGCAGGACACCGGCCGGTCGTTGACCAGCGCGGCGAACTGTTTGTATTGGCCGTAGTCGCCGCTCATCACCGCCGCCTGCAGGGTCGCTATGACGTCCGGGTTGTACATGTGGTACTCGCCGTTGTGCATGTACTTGAGCAGCCCGCCCTGTTCGACGGTTTCGGCGGGATCCCACGCGCGTCGCGCGAGATATTCGGCGTCGGCCTTGAGGTCGTCGAAGTCGGCGCCCTGGATGCGGCTGTCGGAACCCTCGAAGCACAGCGACACCACCGCGTCGCCCAGCCCCACGATCTCGAACAGCTGCGCCGCGCGGTAGCTGCCGATGGTTGAAATTCCCATCTTGGACATGATCTTGAACAAACCCTTGCGGATGCCGCGCCGGTAGCTGCGGCCGAGTTCCTGACGCGTGTCCGCATCCATCTTGACCGCGCCCTTGCGCATGAGGTCGAACAGCGTCTGATAGGCAAGATAGGGATAGACGGCCGTGGCGCCGTAGCCGATGAGGCATGCAAAATGATGCGCGTCGCGCGCCGTGCCGGTCTCGACCAGGATGTTGCATTTGCAGCGCAGGCCCGATTTCACCAGGCGATGGTGCACCGCGCCGGTCGCCAGCAGCGCATGGATCGGGATCTTTCCCTTGACGAGATAGCGGTCCGACAGCAGCAGCACGAGCTTGCCGGCGCGCACCGCGGCCTCCGCCTGATCGCAGACGGCGAGAATTGCCGCCTCGAGTTCGAGACTCGCATCGTACTGCAGGTCGATGAATTCGTTCGGGACGCCCTGATCCTCCATCCCCACGATCTGTCGCAGCTTGCGCTGCGACAGGACCGGCGAACTCAGCACGATCTGCTCCGCATGCTGCGGCGCCGGGACGAAGATGTTGGCCTCGGCGCCGATCTGCGTCTGCAGCGACATCACGATGCTCTCGCGCAGGGAATCGATCGGCGGATTCGTGACCTGGGCGAACTGCTGCCGGAAATAATCGTAGAGCGAACGCACCTTGCGCGACAACACCGGCATCGGCGTATCGTCGCCCATGGAGCCCACCGCTTCGCTCTCGTCCTCCGCCAGCACGCGAATGATGTCGTCGCGCTCCTCGGCCGACACGTTGAACATCTTCTGGAACAGCGCCAACGTGTCGCGATCGAACGGTTCGGCCGCGAGTCGCGGATCGATCAGGTCGGTTTGCAGGTAGCGCACGCCCTTCTTCAACCAGACCTTGTAGGGATGCCGGCTCTTCAGCAGATCGTCGACCTGCCGGGTGTCCATCAATTCGGCGGTTTGCAGATCGAGCGCCAGGATCTCGCCGGGCCCGAGCTTGCCCTTGCGCACGACGTCCTCCGGCGCGTAATCCCACACGCCCGCCTCGGACGCGATGGTGATGTGCCGGTTCTTGGTGATGACCCATCGGGCGGGGCGCAGGCCGTTGCGATCCAGCGTGCAGCAAGCATAGCGTCCGTCGGTCACCACGATTCCCGCAGGCCCGTCCCATGGCTCCATGTGAGTGGCGTAGTACTCGTAGAAGGCCTTCAAATCCGGATCGATCATGTCCACCGACTGCCAGGCCGGCGGCACCAGGAGTCGCAGCGCATGCATCGGATCGAGTCCGCCCACCAGCAGCAGCTCGAGCATGTTGTCCAGGGACTGGGAGTCCGAACCGGTGAGCGAGACCACCGGCAGCACGTCGCCCAGATCCGGCAGCACCGGCGAACGGAACAAGGGGCCACGGGCGACCGCCCAGGAACGATTGCCCTGGACGGTGTTGATCTCGCCGTTGTGCGCCAGGTAGCGGTAGGGGTGGGCGAGGCGCCACTGCGGCAGCGTGTTGGTCGAAAAGCGCTGGTGGAACACGACCACCGACGCCTCCATGCGCGGATCCTCGAGGTCCGGATAGAACTGAGCCAGGAACTGCGGCATCACCATGCCCTTGTAGACGATGGTGCTCGCCGACAAGCTGGGGATGTAGAAGACGGGGTCGCTCGCCTCCAGAATCTTTTCCGTGCGGCGCCGCGCCATGTATAGCTTGCGGTTCATCGTGGCTTCGTCGATGTCCGGGCTCGCATTGACGAACACTTGAACGATGGTGGGCAGGGTCTTCAGAGCCTCCAGCCCGCAGGCGGCGGGGTCCGTCGGCAGCGCCCGAAATCCCGCCACCTGCAGCTTTTCGCGTTCGATCTGCCCGGTCAGGACCCGCCGGGCATGCTCGGCCTTGCCGGCATCGGTGTCGAGGAACACGAGTCCCGCGGCGAACAGGCCGGTCAGCGACAACCCCGCCTCCACCGCCGCCGCCCGGAGAAACCGCGTCGGCTTCTTGATCAAGAGTCCGCAACCGTCCCCCGTCTTGCCGTCGGCGGCGATCGCGCCGCGGTGGGTCAAGCGGTTCAGCGAGGTGATCGCCGTTTGAATCGCCCAATGACTGGCCTGGTCGTCGAGACTCGCGATCAGGCCGAAGCCGCAGGAGTCCTTCTCGTAGCCCGCGCGGTACAAGCCCCAGTCGCCGACGCGCGGCTCCCGACCGCCGATGCTCGTGCCCGGTGCGCCGCCGCACGGCTCCCCGCCGAGATCCCGATTTTGCTCGATGTCCATAACAGCAGCCCGCACCAAAACGCGCCCCGCGGCCGTTCCGCAGAACCTCTTGAAAAACAATCGCTTAAACCGGTTCTCGGCGCGCGGAGCACCGCCGCGCCAGGTGGGGCAACCCTGTCGAGGGGTGCCTGTATGACAGTCATGATACCTAGCCGGCCGACATCGTCAACCGGCGATGTAGCGCTCCAATTGCTCGATCTGCTTGCTCTGATCCTCGATCACCGCCTTGACGAGGTCGCCGATCGACAGCATCCCGACCACCCGCCCTCCGTCCACCACCGGCAGGTGCCGGAATCGTCCCTCGGTCATGAGTTCCATGCAGTGGTGCACCGTGTCGTCCGGCGTCACGGTCCGGGGAGGCGAACTCATGATGTCGCTCACGGGCGTATCGTGCGACGAGCGGTTCTTCAAAATGACCTTGCGGGCGTAATCCCGCTCGGAAATGATACCCAGCAGCGATGCCTGAGTCATGACGAGCAGGGCACCCACATGGCGGGTGGCCATGATCTCGATGGCGCGCAAAACGGAATCTTCGGGGGCGACGGAAAAAATCTGTCCCCCCTTGATCCGCAGGAGCTGACTTACGGTTTGCATATGAACCCCCTCGATCCAGCCAGATATCGATGTCGGAAGCACGACCTTCAATGACTATACTCCGGCCTGACTCGAGGACAACAGTAGCCCATGACCAAATTGGAACCGCCCGTCGCCGCAGAACGCGCCCACGAGGTGCCGTCGCCTCACGGCACGCGCTCCGACCCCTATTACTGGTTGCGCGACGACGAGCGCAACGACCCGCACGTATTGGCCCATCTGCACGCGGAAAATGCCTATCACGCGCAGCACCTCGCCCCCGTCAAACCGCTCGAGGACACGCTCTACGCCGAGATCGTCGCGCGCCTGAAACAGGACGATTCGACGGTTCCGTACCGCAAGGGCGGCCATTGGTACTACATCCGTTTCGAGGCCGGCAAGGAGCACCCGATCTTCGCGCGCCGCGCAGGCGCCCTCGAA
>JBBIKV010000063.1:20045-22289 GCA_037445285.1 Nevskiaceae bacterium
TGTTCCCGCTGCAGTTCGTTGGCGTCCAGCATGATCTGTTCGGGCGCTTCGAGGGCGCCTGCGCGGCGCGCGAAGATCGGGTGCTCCTTGCCGGCCTCGAAGCGCCCGAACAGATCATGCTGGACGCCAACGAACTGCAGCGGGAACACGAGTACTACCAGGTCGGTGAGATCGACGTCTCACCGGATGCCGAGTGGCTCGCGTTTTGCGAGGACACGGTGGGCCGGCGCCAATACCGTCTGCGTTTCAAGAATCTGCGCACCGGTGAGCTGCTCGCCGAATCGATTGGGGACGTGGAGCCGGACGTCGCCTGGGCCAACGACAACCGGACCCTCCTCTACGTCGAGAAGGATCCGGAAACGCTGCTGGGCCTGCGTGTCAGGAAACACGTGCTCGGATCGGATCCCGCGACGGATGCCGTGGTGTTCGAACAATCGGACCACTCCCTGTACACCGGCGTGTCGAAGTCGAAATCGGACCGGTTCCTCTTCATCCACATGGAAGGCACGCTGTCCTCAGAATGGCGCTATGCCGAGGCGGACGACCCGGACCTGGCCTTCAAGGTGTTCTTGCCCCTGAAGCCGGACCACGAATACGAAATCGAACATCTTGAGGATCGCTTCGTCATCCGCACCAACTGGCAGGCGCGCAATTTTCGCCTCATGTGGGTGCCCATCGGCCGGGAGGGGTCGCAGGACGAGTGGCGCGACGTGGTGGCGCACCGCGACGACGCTTACCTCGAAGATTTCGACGTTTTCAGGCATTACATCGCCCTGGCCGTGCGCCACGGAGGATTGCGCAAGATCCTCGTTCGACCGCTCACCGGCACCGGCGAGCCCTACTTCGTCGGTGCCGACGAGCCGACGTATACGACGTCCCTGTCCGCTAATCCCGACATCGACTCCGAAGTCCTGCGCTACACGTATTCCTCCCTCGCCACCCCGACAACCGTGTACGACTTCGACATGCGGACCCGCGAGAAGGTGCTGCGCAAACGCGACCCGGTGCAGGGCGGCTACGATCCGGCGAATTATGCGACGGAGCTGCTGTTCGCACCGGCACGCGACGGCAAGCGTGTTCCCGTGTCCCTGATCCACCGCAAGGACTTCGTCCGCGACGGGTCCAGCCCCTTGCTGCAATACGCCTACGGCTCCTACGGGCTGTCGATGGATCCCGGCTTTTCCTCCGCGCGTTTCAGCCTCATCGATCGCGGTTTCGTCTACGCGATCGCGCACATTCGCGGCGGACAGGAGCTGGGCCGCGCCTGGTATGACGACGGACGCGGGCTGCAGAAGATGAATTCCTTCAACGATTTCATCGACGTGACGCATTTCGTGGTCGCCCAGGGCTATGCGGCGCGGGACAAGGTCTTCGCCATGGGCGGCAGCGCCGGCGGCCTCGTGGTGGGAGCCATCGCCAACATCAGCCCCCAGGACTATCGGGGCATCGTCGCGCAAGTGCCCTTCGTCGACGTCGTGACGACCATGCTGGACGACAGCATTCCCCTCACCACCAACGAATACGACGAGTGGGGCAACCCGGCGGATGTCGCATCCTACCGGTACATGCTGTCGTACTCACCCTACGACAACGTGCATGCTCAGGCCTACCCGGCCATGTTGGTGACGACCGGACTGTGGGACAGCCAGGTCCAATACTACGAACCGGCCAAGTGGGTGGCCAAGCTGCGGGCGCTCAAGACCGACCACAACCCGCTCGTCCTGCACGTCGACATGGAGGCGGGGCATGGCGGAAAATCCGGCCGCTTCCAACGCTACCGCGAAACCGCCATGGAATACGCGTTCATCCTCGACCAACTGGGCGTCACCCGCTAGCGAGTCCGGGTGCCTAGCCCGTCGAGGGCGGCACCACGACGCAGGCCTGCGATTTCGCCGTCAGCGACTGGCAAAGGGCGCGCGCGCGTTTCTCGGTGAGGCCCGTGGCCTGCAGCCGGTACAGATGACCCTCCGCCGATTTCTTCGGCACCACCTTGGACTTGAGGCCCGCGAACAGCTTCGGATACTCCTTTTTCAGATCCTCCCAGCGGCGCCCGGCCGCGGCAGGACCCGACTTGAACGCGCCGAGCTGAACGCCGTAGGAGCCCGGCTCCGAGGAGGCCGGGGATTTCGCCGCATGGCCTGACGCGGCAGACGCCGCGCCCGCCGTATGATTCGCGCCGTGAGGCTGAGCGGCCGCGGGGAGCTTGGGCCCCGGTGCCGTCTTGGGCGTCGGCGCGGCGGGCGG